>NZ_JAHWDF010000017.1 GCF_019311235.1 Mesonia aestuariivivens
AGGAATACCGAATACTTCTTATATCGATTGATTAAATTATATTCTTAAAATCGTAAAAACCCAGATTTTAGACTTGATCCATTATATTCTTAAAATCGTAAAAACCCAGATTTTAGACTTGATCCGAAAATATCGGGAAATATATTTTAAGCATAAAAAAACCCTCTGAAAATCAGAGGGTTTTAAAATTATAAAGTGATCGCACCAGGATTCGAACCTGGGACCGCCTGCTTAGAAGGCAGGTGCTCTATCCAGCTGAGCTATGCGACCTTTTTGCTTTGTAAGCGGTTGCAAATATATTAATACTTCTGAATAATACAAGCCTTATTTTACAAAAAAATACAGCTTAATTATTAACACACTCATACTCAGAAATAAAAAAATTAAAATTTATTTATATAAACTGTTTTTCTATTCAAAAATTCTTTGATCCCGTGCGAAGAAAGCTCTCTTCCGTAACCAGAATCTTTAGTTCCTCCAAAAGGTAATCTTGGATCACTTTTCACAAGATCATTCACAAATACAGCTCCATCATCAAATTGGGGTATTAATGCTTTTGCTCTTTCGTAGTCTTCAGTAAAAATAGAAACACCCAATCCAAACGCAGATCTATTAACTAAATCGATCGCTTCCATATCTGAGTTAAAACGTGTCACTGCAATTAAAGGCCCAAAAGTTTCCTCTTTAAAAATTGTAGATTTTTTATTTACATTAATTACAATAGTAGGTTCAAAATAAGATTTATTACGCTTTCCTCCTAGTACTACTTTAGCTCCTTTATCTTTAGCTTTTTTTAATTGTTCTTCTAAATCTATCGCTAAATCTTCTCGTGCTAAAACACCAATATAAGTGTCTTCATCCATTGGGTCTCCACTTTTAAGCTCTCGCACTTGAGTGATAAATTCTTCTAAAAATTCTTCATAAATAGATTCCTGAATTATTAAACGCTTACCAGCAATACAACTTTGACCCGTATTTTGAAATCTTGCCTGAACGCAGATTTTCACCGTTTCAGCAATATTAGCATCTTCAAAAACTACAAGTGCATTGCTACCGCCAAGCTCTAAAACAGACTTTTTAATTTCTTCTCCCGCAATAGAAGCTACAGAACTTCCGGCAGGTTTACTTCCCGTGAGAGTAACTGCTTTTACTCGTTTATCTCTCACTACTTGCTCAACTTTCTTACTACTAATAATTAAATTTTGGAAACAGCCTTCAGGAAAACCTGCGTTTAAAATAGCTTTTTCTATATTTTCTGCACAACGCATTACGTTACTGGCATGTTTTAAAAGCCCTACATTACCTGCCATTAAAGCTGGAGCTATAAATCTAAATACTTGCCAAAAAGGGTAATTCCAAGGCATAACAGCAAATACAACGCCTATAGGATCGAAACGTACATAAGATTCTTCAGCATCAGTAGCTATCATTTCCTTTTGAAGCTGATTCTCTGCATTTTCAGCATAATATTCACAGACCCAAGCGCATTTTTCTATTTCTGCTATGGCTTGTGATATAGGCTTCCCCATCTCTTTGGTAATGGCAGTAGCATACTCTTTTTTATTGCTTTTAAGTTCTTCTGCCAAGTTGAGCATGAGTTCTTTTTTTCTGCTAAAAGAAACGTGTCGCCAATCTTGAAATGTTTTATCTGCTTTCTTTATTTTTTTTGAAATATCTGACTTGGTGTGAACTTTAAATTTTTCTAAAGTTTCTCCTGTATATGGATTTATTGACTTAATCATAATAAAATAAAATTTGACCCTAAATTTAAATATCTTAAAATTGGTTTAATTTTCAATTAAGATGAATTTAACTTAGGTTTCTATTGTTGAAAAATTAGTTTAAAACTCTTCTATCCTTTTTACTTTTCTCCAATTCATTTGTTTAATTTTATTAAAAATCACATTATTATGGATGTTAGAGATGAGTACTTACTACAAATTAGACCAGAAATACCTTCAGCTAAAGTTTCTGAAAACATGTCTGCAGAAGAGCGATTTCAAAATGAAACCTTGCGACCAGTAATAAAACTTCAACATCATTTATTAATTGAAGCATTTAAAAACTACATAAAAAAGCATAAAAATGTATTTTTTGAGCTCACTATAGAAAGAAGATTCCTCTATGTTGATAATGCTATACATAAAGATATGAAATTTAGAAATAGTTTAAAAGGAATGATTATTGGGCAATTTACCATAAATGAATACCATAACTATATTAAAAATTCTTCTGCGCTCAATAAACGAATGATGAATTTGGTAAGAGATAGAATACAGAATAGCATTCAGCTTTTAGAACAAGATATTGTTTTCTAAAATTATACTATTTTTACTTTTATGAGAGTGAGAAGAAAACACAAGAAAAAACTAAAAGTAAAAAATACTTCAGTTAATCAAATTCCAGGTCAAGTAACTTATGTAGGAAATAAAGTTACTGAAAAACCTACGGTTGAAATTATAAATTTTGACAAAGAAAAAGTTACCCGTGAAGACAGTAATAAGGTTAATGATGCTTTTCATTTTAAAGGAAAAGACAACATTACTTGGATTAATATTAACGGTCTAAACCACACTACTGAGATTGAAGAACTTGGTAAACATTACCATTTGCATCCATTAATTATCGAAGACATTGTAAACACGCAACAACGTCCAAAATTTGATGATTACGAAGATTATATATTTGTCGTAGTAAAAATGCTCTACACAGATAACGAAAATGAATTTGTAAATGAGCATTTAAGTATTGTCGCTGGAGAAGGTTTTGTGCTTACTTTTCAAGAGGCTGATGGTGATGTTTTTGACGGCGTTCGAGAGCGAATTAATAATACAAAAGGAAGAATGCGTAGTTCTGGCTCAGACTATTTAATGTATGCGCTTATTGATGCCGTTGTCGATAATTATTTTATTATTATTGAAGGTTTAAGTGATAAAATTGAAACCTTAGAAGATTCTCTTTTTACGCAAGAAGTTGAAGATGATATGACGCAAGAAATACAAGATTTAAAACGTGAAGTATTAAAAATTAGAAAAGCTATTCATCCGCTTCGAGAGGTGATTAACAGATTAGAAAATAGCGAGCATGAACTGATTGATGAAAAGACACATAGTTACCTTAGAGATTTACAAGATCACATTACCCAAATCTCTGAAAATATAGAGATTTACCGTGAAATGATATGGAGTTTAATGGATATGTATATGACTTCTATTAGCAATAAAATGAATGAAGTCATGAAGGTTCTAACCATCATGGCAAGTATTTTTATACCATTAACTTTTATGGCAGGCATCTACGGGATGAATTTTGAATACATGCCAGAGCTTAAATTTAAATACGGTTATTTTTACCTTTGGGGATTAATGATTACCGTTTTTTTACTCATGATTTGGTATTTCAGAAGAAAAAAATGGTTGTAAAAACTTAATCATTTAAGCTAACTTCATTCAAAATTAATCCAGAAGGTTGAGCGATATGTTCTAGTTTAATTCGGTTTGCTGCATTTAAGGTTTGTTTTATAAAATCTAAATTTATCTCTCCCCTACCTAAATCAAATAAAACGCCCATCATTAATCGGATTTGGTGACGTTTAAAACCTTTTCCTTTTACCCGCAAAACATAACTTTTCTCCGGAAAAAAATTAGCGGAATAAATATCATTCTCTACCAGTTTACACACATCTATTTTTCCTTGAGTTTTGGTTTCAGGCTTAGGTCTAAAGGCGTAGGACCAAAAATCATGTTCACCCTCAAAAAGTTTAGCGCCCTCTTGCATCAATTCAATAGCTAAATCGTCTTTCATATACGTCATAAAGGGCGCACAAAAAGGATGAAATTTTTCACCGTAAGCAAAAAAATACAAATATTCCTTTTGCTTAGGATGATTAATGATATTAAAGTCTTGATTGGTTTCTGTAATGGCTAAAGCTCGAATATCTGGCGGAAGATTCTTATTAAATTCTGATAAAAATTCATCTATATTGATGGGCTCTTCATCTACAAAAAGCTCTACAAAAGTTTGATTTACTGAAACTTTAGCATCTGTTCTTCCTGAGGCTAAAAGCTTAAAATTTTTTCTTCCTAAAACAAAAGAAACCGTACGATCTACCATTTTTTCAACCGTAATTACGTCGGGTTGCTTTTGCCAACCGTGAAATCTAAATCCTAAATATTGAAGTTTTATAAGGTAATAATACCGAATGCGTTGCATTTACTTTTTTATCAAAAATAAACACTATTAAGAGATTGTCAAGAAACGAATTCAATTTCGTCTAAAATAATTCATTTTATTATTTTTTGCTTTCCTATTTGTAAAGGAAGCCAAAGAATAATTTTTAACTTTGAGGAGTAGAATTTCAATACATGAATAAAAAAGAAATCATTGCGAATATTAAAGATCAAAAACAAAATCCGCATCTTAAATTTCAGCTAAAAACAAAAACAGAAAATTTCACCATTAAGTTGTTTCATACACTTTTTGATGCAGAAATTCCGGTAGAAAAAAATATTGATGAGTTAGAACAAGATTTTGAAAGGTTAGTAGATTTAGCTTGTTGGGAACACAAAAAACCTTGCCGAAAACTTTGGCAGAATTATATGCATCAACTTCCAGAATTGTTATGCAAACTTAATAAAGATGCAGAAACCATTTTTAAAAATGACCCCGCAGCTAATTCTATTGAAGAAATTTATTTATGTTATCCAGGTTTTTTTGCAGTAGCTATTTATCGTTTTGCACACGAGTTTTATAAAGCGGGATTCCCATTAGTACCAAGAATGATGACCGAATATGCGCATCGTCTCACTGGAGTAGATATTCATCCAGGAGCAAAAATTGGCACTTCTTTTTTTATAGATCATGCTACCGGAATTGTAATTGGAGAAACAGCAGAAATTAAAAATGAAGTAAAAATTTATCAAGGAGTTACGCTGGGAGCTTTGTATGTAGAGAAGAATCTAAAAAATACCAAACGTCATCCCACTGTTGAAGAAAATGTGACCATTTACGCTAATGCAACAATTTTAGGCGGAGATACTATTATCGGAAAAAACAGCATTGTTGGCGGTAATGTTTGGCTCACTTCTTCTATCCCAGAAAATTCTATCGTAACCCATAGCCCAGAAATTAAAATTAGAAAAAATCATGAGTAGCATATTAGATTTAATAGGAAACACTCCTTTAGTAGAAGCACAGCATCTTAATACTAACAAAAACGTAAAGTTGTTTTTTAAATTAGAAGGAAATAATCCCGGAGGAAGCGTAAAAGACCGTCCTGCTTATAATATGATTAAAAGTGCTGTAGAACGTGGTGATATTGATAAAAACACCAAACTTATTGAAGCTACCAGCGGAAATACCGGCATTGCTTTAGCGCTAATTGCCAATCTTTACAACTTAACTATCGAATTGGTTATGCCAGAAAATTCTACCAAAGAACGGGTACAAACAATGCGGGCTTATGGTGCAAAAGTGACCTTAACTTCAAGTGATCGTGGTATCGAAGGTTCTCGTGATTACGCAGATGATAAAGTTAAACATGAAGGTTTTGTTGGCTTAAACCAGTTTGCCAACGACGATAACTGGAAAGCTCACTATAAAACTACCGGACCAGAAGTTTGGCGAGATACCAATCAAGAAGTTACTCATTTTGTTTCTTCTATGGGTACAACTGGAACTATTATGGGAACTTCTACCTATTTAAAAGAACAAAATAAAGACATACAAATTGTTGGCGTACAACCCACCGATAATTCTCGTATTCCTGGGATTAGAAAATGGCCAAAAGAGTATCTCCCTAAAATATTTAATCCCAAAAAAGTAGATCAGGTAATTGAGGTAAGCGAAGATGAAGCTCGTGCCATGACTAAACGTTTAGCCAAAGAAGAAGGTATCTTTGCAGGTATGAGTAGTGGCGGTGCTACAGCAGCAGCTTTAAAACTTATAGAAACGCTAGAAGAAGGCATAGTAGTTTCTATTATTTGTGACCGTGGTGATCGATATCTTTCTTCTGATTTATTTGAAGATTAGGTTTTCTTATTTAGTTAAACTTATTTGAGAAATCGCATGTTTAATTTTCTTCACCTTGAATATTTTTCAAAGTGAAGAAAATCTGTTTGTTTAAGTCTATATGAAATTAGAGACAAACATAGAATTATTGATTAAAAACCTATTCATCAATTAATGAAACTCCGTTTAAATCTGTGGTTAAAACACTACTCATATAATCAAAAAACGGACGAATAGCTTTAAAATGATTATCGACAGTTGCAGCAAAATCATTAGCTAGCACTTCTTTATCTGTGAATTTTTTAGTAAAATTCCATTGTTTTAAATTTAATAAATCAATAGCAGGATGTTCTTTATCAAAACCTTTAGGTGAAGTTTTTAAACGTTCGCCTTCCACTTCACCCCAATATTTTTTTAATTCTTTTTGTTGAATCACCTGTTTTATTTCTTCAGCATCTAACTCAACTTCTTTTCTTATTCGGTATAAATCATCTTTATGCGGATTCCAAAAACCTACAGCGATAAACGATTTATTTTCAGGCTGAATATGCACATAATAACCACCACGTAATGCTGGTTTTCTACGAGTAAAACTTGCTCCAAAATTAGTTTTATACGGCGTTTTATCTTTTGAAAACCGAATATCTCTGTATATTCTAAACGCTTTGGTTTTCTCTATTTGATCGTGAAGATTCAGCTTAATTTCAATTTCTTTATAGAAATCTTTCATTTCACTTTCTAAAGCTTTAAATTCAGCTTTATGCTCATTGAACCAGTCACGTTCGTTGTTTTTTTGGAGTTGAAGTAAAAACGCTAAAGCTTCTTGAGGAACAGATTTCATACAAATTCTTTTCTTCAAAGTTATAAAACTTCTTTTTACTTTTACTTAATTCTAGACTTGTTCTAAGATCTTATCATCACGATTTCTCAGCATCCTCTCTGAATGAGATGTAAAATAAATTCAGTATGACACTACTTCCTTACATTTAATATATCTTCATCTCAAACTTGATATGGGATCTCATACAGATTTTCACGTATTCACTTTTAATTTTTTGACGTGATGCTAAATCAAGTTCAGTATCAGGTTTTCTTTTTATAAAACTGAACTGATCTCATCCTGAAAACTATTTCAATCGATCTTGAATAAATAATAACAAGTTCCCCTCTTGAAATCTTACCGTTGCCTTATTTTCTATGATCGTATTTCGGGTTCCGATACGAGTAACTACACTTAAATCACCATTGTGCAAGGGATATTTTACGCCTTCAGAAACGATTCCTTTGGCTTCAGGAAAAGGATAAAGAGAAATAATTTCGCTTTTAAAATTAACTACTTCGGTTCCATTTTCGGCAAAAAAATAAAAGCCGAAATCATCAAAACACCTAATTTTTAGTTCATTCTTGTGTGCTAACATTGAAGTTAAATTTCCTAAAAAGTGATCTTGTTCTAATCCGCTACACCCAAAAACAGAAACGCTAGAGAACCCTTCTTTAATAATAATTCTCAATGCCTTTTCAAAATCTGTTGCATTTTGATCTGGCGTTTCTATAATTTTTACTTCCGAAGAGATTTCTGACATCGCTATCGAATCAAAATCGCCAGAAACAACATCGGGTTGAATATTTAAATGTTTGAGTTTTTTATAAGCGCCATCGGTACAAAATATTTTCTTAAAATGAGCTAAATCTGGAGTTTCACTAGGAAATTGACCATTTATAAACAAAACTACCTCACTCTCTAATTTATAGGTATCTCGATGTATTTGCATTAATTTCGCTTTTCTAAAACCTTAACAATATCGTTTAATTCATAGCCTTTGGCTCTCAGCAAAATTAAATAATGAAATAATAAATCTGCAGATTCATTTAGAAATAAATCTTCATTGTCATCTTTTGCTTCAATGACTACCTCTACAGCCTCTTCCCCTACTTTCTGAGCTATTTTATTCATCCCTTTTTCAAAAAGAGAAGCAATATAACTTTCATCTGGATGAGCTTGATTTTTTCTATTCTCAATAATTTGTTCTAATGCGGAGATGAAACCATATTTCTGGCTATTTTCTTCTTGCCAACACGTATCTGTTCCTTTGTGACAAACCGGACCTTCTGGGTTAACGTGAATTAAAAGAGTATCATTATCACAATCTAATTTGATATTGACCAAATGTAAAAAATTACCACTTTCTTCACCTTTGGTCCAGAGACGTTGTTTTGTTCTGCTGTAAAAAGTAACTTTCTTCGACTGGTTTGTTTTTAAAAAGGCTTCTTCATTCATGTACCCTAACATTAAAACGTTTAGAGTCTTTGCATCTTGAATAATTGCCGGTACAAGTCCGTCCTTATTTTTATTAAAATCTATCTTCATTTTTTAATCTTTTAATTATCTCTCGACTTTGCGCGAGGTGAGATTATCATTATTTTTCTTATCATTCTGAAGTTGATCTGGAATCTCATTATAGTTTTAAAACATAATTATTTTAATGATGAGACAATAAAATAAATTCAGCGTGAAGCAACTCAACTTATCTTCTTACCAAAATTCCCTTATTATTTAAAAAATCTTTCAAATTAGAAATAGCTATTTCTTTAAAATGAAACACACTGGCTGCCAAGGCTGCATCTGCCTTTCCTAGTTTAAAGGTATCTGCAAAATGTTGCATATTTCCTGCGCCACCAGAAGCAATTATAGGAATATTTAACTCCTCAGAAAGTTGCGCTAAAGCTTCATTTGCAAAACCGCTTTTAGTGCCGTCATTATTCATTGAAGTAAATAAAATTTCTCCTGCACCACGCGTTTCTACTTCTTTTGCCCAATCAAACAAATTGAGTTTAGTTGGTATTTTGCCACCTACTAAATGAACTTTCCATTCGTTATCTATTTGTCTTGCATCTATCGCCACCACTACACACTGACTCCCGAATTTAGCCGAAAGCTCATTAATTAATGCTGGTCTTTTTACTGCTGAAGAATTTATCGAAACTTTATCTGCACCACATTGAAGCAGTACATCTACATCTTCTACAGAAGAAATACCGCCACCAACCGTAAAAGGAATATTTACTTTTTCGGCTATTCGAAGTACTAAATCTGCCAATGTTTTTCTTTTTTCTTCAGTGGCTGAAATATCTAAAAAGACCAATTCATCAGCTCCATTTTCAGCGTAAAACTGCGCTAAGTCTACAGGATCACCTGCGTCTCTTAAGTCTAGAAAATTAACTCCCTTTACGGTTCTTCCGTTTTTAATATCTAAACAAGGAATAATTCTTTTTGTAAGCATTTTGTAGTTTACTGTTTACGCCTTTTAGCGTTTTAAATTCAACTTTTTATTTTTAATCCTCTCGACTCCGCTCAAGGTGACATTTATTTTTTTCATAATCTTGGAATTGATCTGGGGTCTCATCCGGTTTAGTTCTAACTAAATTATCATAAAAATGCGATGCTGAAATAAATTCAGCAGGACGCTATTTTTCAAGAATGTACTTTTCTAATTGGTTTAAACTTATTCTATTTTCATAAATTGCTTTACCAATTATAGTTCCCTCACAACCTAAAGCGGCTAATTTTGGAAGTTCGTCAAAAGTCGAAATTCCACCGGAAGCAATTAGCTTAACACCTTGACATTCTTTTATTATTTTTTGATATAACTGAAATGAGGGTCCTTCTAACATTCCGTCTTTACTTATATCTGTACATATTACATATTGAATATCACTTTGCTGATAATCTTGAATAAACGGGACTAATTCTTGATTTGAATCTTCTTGCCAGCCTGAAATAGCTATTTTTTCATCTTTAGCATCTGCACCTAAAATAATTTTATCTGATCCGTATTGCTGAATCCAATTCTTAAAAAGTTTTTTATTTTTAACTGCAATGCTTCCTCCAGTAATTTGTTGTGCACCACTTTCAAAAGCAATACGTAAATCTCCATCAGATTTAAGTCCGCCTCCAAAATCAATCTTTAAATTTGTTTGAGAAGCAATTTTTTCTAAAACCTTATAATTTACAATCTGACTGCTTTTAGCGCCATCTAAATCTACTAAATGCAGGTATTTGATTCCGTGTGATTCAAACTGTTTAGCCACCTCTAGCGGACTTTCATTATATATTTTCTTTGTACTATAATCACCTTTAGAAAGGCGTACACATTTACCTTCAATAACATCTATAGCGGGAATAATTCTCATAGTATTTAAGCTTTTAGCTAAAAACGATTTGTTGTTAGCTTTTTAAAAAATTCTCTAATATTTTTTCTCCAGCATCACTGCTTTTTTCGGGATGAAATTGAACTCCATAAAAATTATCTTTTTGCAAAGCCGAAGCATAATATGTATCATAACTGGTCTCTGCTATCATTTCTGAACATTTTTCGGCATAAAAACTATGTACTAGATACATAAACTCGTTTTCTTTAATACCTCGAAATAAATCTGATTTTAAATTTGAAATTTGATTCCATCCAATCTGCGGTACTTTTACTTGATTAGAGAAACGTTTAACTTCAACATCAAAAATCCCTAAACCTTTAGTGTTTCCTTCTTCAGAATGCTGACACATTAATTGCATTCCTAAACAAATACCTAATACGGGTTGTTTTAATTGCGGAATGAGTTGATCTAAACCGGTAACTTTTAATTTTTGCATCGCACTACTTGCTTCGCCTACACCAGGGAAGATTATTTTATCTGCTTGTTGAATTTCTTCTACACTATCTGAAAGCTGAGCTTCAAAGCCCAATCGCTGTATAGCAAATTTGATGCTTTGAATATTTCCCGCTCCATAGTTAATAATGACTATTTTCATTTATTCTAGTAATTAGTAGTTAGAATTGAGTATTGAGCTTTTATTCAATAAAAGCTTAATCAGGTGATATGCTGAATTAAATTCAGTATGACTTAACTTTATTTACCTTTTGAATCGCGTCATTCCAGACTTGATCTGGAATCTCATCCTGCTTTTTTTATTCAACTTAACTTTTATCAACCTGATGTGATACTGAATCGAGTTCAGTATGACAAATTCTCATCTCTAACATCTCAATTCTGCTAAAGCATTCCTTTGGTTGACGGTAATATCATTTTTTCTGTATCTCGCTTTACGGCAAATTTAATAGCTTTAGCAAAAGCTTTAAATATCGCTTCAATTTTATGATGCTCGTTAGTTCCTTCTGCTTTGATATTTAAATTAGCTTTAGCGCCATCTGAAAAGGACTTGAAAAAATGGTAAAACATTTCTGTTGGCATTTTGCCTACCATTTCTCGTTTAAAGTTAGCTTCCCAAACTAGCCAGTTTCTACCACCAAAATCTATAGCTACTTGCGCAAGGCAATCGTCCATTGGTAAACAAAAACCGTATCGCTCCACACCTAATTTATTACCCAATGCTTGTTGAAATACTTCGCCTAAGGCAATAGCGGTATCTTCAATAGTATGATGTTCATCTACTTCTAAATCGCCTTTCACCTTAATTTTTAAATCCATCTGACCATGACGTGAAAGCTGATCTAGCATATGGTCAAAAAATGCAATTCCTGTATCGATTTCACTTTTCCCTGTTCCATCTAGATTTAGTTGAATAGCAATATTTGTTTCGTTGGTTTTTCTAGTAATTTCGGCAGTTCTATCTTTCAGCTTTAAAAATTCGTAAATCTCTTTCCAAGAATCTGTCTGTAATGCAATTGCATTTTCAACTTCAGTTTGATCATTTTTAATTTCATCTGCGCCCAATTCTGTATGGGTGTTGATGAAAAGTCCTTTTCCTCCAAAATTATAGGCAAATTCTATATCGGTTAACCGATCGCCAACCATAAACGAATTTTTCAGATCGTATTTTTCTTCCTCTAAATATCCATTTTGTTTTAATAAACCAATATTAGGTTTGCGAGTATCGGCATTTTCTTTAGCGTAAGTTTTATCGATGAGACTTTCTTGAAATTTTGCTCCTTCGTTAGCAAAAACTTTTTCTATAAAATGCTGAATAGGCCAAAAATCATTTTCAGGAAACTCTTCGGTTCCCAAACCATCTTGATTGGTTACCATCACCAACTCATAATCTAGTTCTTTAGCAATTTTTGCGAGGTAATAAATCACTTCAGGATAAAATTCTAGCTTATCTAAACTATCAACTTGATAATCTTCTGGCTCGTGAATTAAAGTTCCGTCTCGATCTATAAATAATATTTTCTTCATTTCTATTTTCTTTGGATGAAATCCCGAATCAAGTCCAGGATGGCGCATTTATTTAATTATCTAAATTATGCAATGCTTCTATTAACTTCTCATTTTCTTGAGCAGTCCCAATCGTAAAACGTAAGGTATTTTCACAAAGTGGTTGCGTATTTCTATTTCTTATCACGATTCCTTTTGCTAATAATTCGTTATAACGAAGGCTCGCATTATCTACTTTAACCAATATAAAATTAGCATCAGTAGGATATATTTTTTCAATGAAATTTATCGTTTCTAAATTTTTGAGTAAGCTATTTCTTTCTTTTAAAATATGTTCTACTTCATCAAACACTTCATCAACTGCTAATACACGCTCTAATGCTTTTTGCTGTGTTAACTCATTAACATTATAAGGTGGTTTAATTTTATTTAATACTGAAATAATTGCTTCTGAAGCGTAACAAATTCCTAATCTAATTCCTGCCATTCCATAAGCTTTAGATAGCGTTTGTGTGATCACTAAATTAGGATATAAATCTAGAAAAGTAATCCAACTTTCGTAAGATGAAAAATCGATGTAAGCTTCATCGATCACCACGATTCCGGAGAAATTTTCTAAAAGAGTTTTGATATTTCTAGCATCAATAGCATTCCCTGTAGGATTATTTGGCGAACAAATAAAAAGTAATTTTGAATTTTGATCAACGCTATTTAAAATAGATTTTACATCAAGCTGAAATTCTTCTGTTAATAAAACCTCTCGATTTTCTATAGCATTAATTTCAGCTAACACCTTATACATTCCGTATGTTGGTGGTAATGTGATTACATTATCGATACCTGGTTCACAAAAAGATCGAAACAATAAATCTAAAACTTCATCACTTCCATTGCCTAATAAAATTTGTTTACTACTTAGGTTTTTAAGTTTCGCTAAAGTAAGTTTCAACTCTCGTTGTTGCGGATCTGGATAACGATTTACGCCATTCTCAAACGGATTTTCATTAGCATCTAGAAATGTCATAGCATCACCCGTTGCTTTGTACTCATCACGAGCCGAAGAATACGGCTTTAGCCTTTGAACATTAGCTCTGACTAAATTTTTTAAATTGAATTTATTCATTTGTTTTCAGTTTAAACCTCTTTATTTGATGAAGGTATAAAATTGCTAAATATTATTTTCTAAACTCTGTAATCGTAGACTTACCGCGTTTTTATGAGCTTGTAATCCTTCGGCCTCTGCCATTAATTCTATTGCTTTACCAATAGTTTGAATACCTTGTTCGTTAATTTTTTGAAAAGTCATACTTTTTTGAAAACTGTCTAAATTTACACCGCTATATTGCTTGGCATAAGCGTTTGTTGGTAACGTATGATTGGTGCCAGAAGCATAATCACCTGCACTTTCTGGCGTATAATTTCCTATAAAAACAGAACCTGCATTTTGAATTTCTTGAATAAAAAATTCTTCATTTTCAGCTACTACAATAAAATGCTCTGGAGCGTATTGATTAATAAGTGCCAATGCAATAACATCATCTTTCACTAAAATTAATTTAGAATTTTCTATGGCCTTTTCGGCAATTGCCTTTCTTGGTAAAACTGCTAACTGGCGCTGAACCTCCTGTTCTACTTCTTTTAAAACTTGTTGAGAAGTTGTAACTAAAATTACCTGACTATCTGCTCCGTGTTCAGCTTGCGAAAGCAAATCTGAGGCAATAAAACTTGCATTGGCAGTTTTATCTGCAAATACTAATAACTCTGAAGGTCCAGCCGGCATATCGATAGCCACATTAAACCGTGTAGCTAATTGTTTAGCGACAGTCACAAATTGATTCCCTGGGCCAAATATTTTATATACTTGCGGAATAGTTTTTGTTCCAAAAGTTAATCCTGCAATCGCCTGAATACCTCCCACTTTAAACAGTTTTGTAACTCCACATAAATTGGCTGTATATAAAATTGCCGGATGAACATTCCCGTTTTTATCTGGCGGTGTACATAATACAATTTCTTGACAACCTGCTAATTTTGCTGGAATTGCTAACATTAAAATAGTGGAGAATAACGGAGCTGAACCTCCCGGAATATAAAGTCCCACTTTTTGGATAGGACGCTTTTCTTGCCAGCATTTTACCCCTTTTTGAGTTTCTACTTCAACAAGTTCAGTTTTTTGAGCTGCGTGAAATTTGGTGATATTATCTTTTGCTAATTGTATTGCTGCTTTTAATTCTGTAGAGATCTCTTTTTCTGCTTGTTGAATTTCCTTAATTGAAACTTGTATATTTTCTAAGGAAATACCATCAAATAAACTGGTATATTTTGAAATAGCCTGATCTCCATTTGATTGAACTTCTGTAAAAATTTGATTTACCGTAGCTTCAATATCATCAATAGTTTGCGTAGGGCGTTTTAGAAGTTCTTCCCAATTTTCTGCTAATGGATTTTTTATGATTTTCATATTTTTATTTTATGTAATTCTAAAACAAGTCAGTATAAATATAAATAGTGCTTTTAAAATTTTACTATTCCGAGATTTCATCTAGGTTATTTACTGATTTTATTTTATAAAACCATTTTTTCGATAGGACAGATTAAAATTCCTTCGGCACCATTTGCTTTTAACTCATCAATAACTTCCCAAAAGGTTTCTTCATTGATCACAGAGTGTAACGAACTCCATCCTTCTTTAGCTAGAGGAAGCACAGTAGGACTCTTCATTCCTGGTAAAATTTCTATAATTTTAGCTAAGTTTTTATTGGGGGCATTCAGCAATACATATTTTGAAGTCCTCGCTTTTAAAACAGATTGAATGCGAAATAGTAGTTTATTTAAAACTTGATTGTTTTCTGGAGAAATTTTTGGAGAAACAGCGATAACTGCTTCACTTTTTAAGATTTGTTCTACCTCTTTTAAATTGTTTTTGAACAAGGTACTTCCGCTAGAAACGATATCTACGATGGCATCTGCCAAACCAATATTTGGAGCAATTTCAACAGAACCTGATATTTGGTGTAAATCTGCTGTGATTCCTTTTTCAGCTAAATAATTTTTAACCGTATTGGGATAAGAAGTTGCGATTTTTTTTCCTTGTAATTGTTTTAAATCGCTAAATTCTTTGTCTTTTGGAACAGCGATAGAAACGCGGCATTTAGAAAAACCTAATTTTTGAAGAATTTCTATATCTTCACCTTTTTCAATTAAAAGATTTTCACCGATAATCGCCATATCGACTACGCCGTCTCTTAAATATTGAGGTATATCTCCATTTCTTAAATAAAGAACTTCTAAAGGGAAATTACTAGATTTGGTTTTGAGTTGATCTTTACCGTTATCAATGTAAATTCCTGCTTCTTTTAGAATTTTAATAGAATCGTCGTGTAAACGTCCTGATTTTTGAATCGCAATTGTTAGCATTTTTTTAAAATAAAAGTTTGAGCAGTTAAAATAGGGCAACAAAAAACCCGTTTGAACTACTCAAACGGGTTTGTAAATTATTTTTTGAATTTCATCAAACACATAATCACCTCGCTTGAGCGTGGAAATGAATATGATGATGATGTAAATTAATTTTTCTCATTGTGATTACAAACATATAAATAATTTTAAAATAATTTCTAATTTTAGAAAAATTTAATAGTTGTCTAATTATTTCCTAGAATAATTGGTAAACCTCCATCTCCTCCTCCAATAACAATAACTTTAGAGTTATTAGATTTAGAAAGTTCAATTGTGGCTTGTATTCCTTTTTCTTTTAAAACTTTGTCTGTTAAAGACTCACTTAAAATTTTATTAGCAACGGCTTTACCTTCTGCATCAATTCTTTGTCTTTCTGCTTCTTTGGTCGCTTTGGTCAATCTAAATTCATATTCTAAAGATTCCTGCTCTTGGCGTAATTTACGCTCAATAGCTTCTTTAATGGTCGTAGGTAAAGAGACATCTCTTACCAAGATTTCATTTACCTGCACATATTGATCTTTTAGAAGAATTTGCGTTTCTTCTAATATTTCTTTTTGAATAGCTTCTCTTTTACTTGCATACAATTGCTCTGGACTATAGCGTCCAACCACAGCTCTAGCAGCAGATCTTACTGCAGGTTTAAGTAATCTTTCTATATACTTATCCCCTTTCTCTTTATGTAATTTTCCTAAATCTGCATATTTGGGTTGAAACCAAGTAGAAGCATCTATTCTAATCTCTAAACCATTAGAACTTAAAACTTGCATTTTTTCATCGAGTGATTGTTGTCTAACTTCATAAACAAAAACACTATTCCAAGGAGCTACAAAGTGAAAACCTTCACCCATTGGTGGCTCATCTGTTACTACACCGCCGTCTAGTGTTTTATATAAAACACCCGCTTCACCAGAACCAATGGTTACTGTAGCTTTAAAAATAATAATTATAAATACAATCCCAATAATAACGATAGGGATAATTGCTTTAGGTAGTCTGTTGTTCATTATGTTTGTTTAAATAAGTCCGTAATATTTTCTTAGAAACCACTCGGAAGATAGGCAAAAAACCATGATTACCAATAGATAAACCCAATCAATTAAAGGTAAAACTTCTTGCTGGCTTTTTTGAATAGGCTTAAATTCTGGTGCGGTTAATAAATTTTGTTTTAGTTGTTTAAATTGATTAAGAAAATAAACTTCATCATTTAGCTGTTGAAGTGCCACAAAATTAGCATTTGAAAATTGTTTTTCTACCTCAAAATCTATAATCGTAAATTGACCTGTTTTACTAAGCTGCTCATCATTTGCATTAAATATAAAAGTGTAATTTCCCGAATCTAAATTACTTAAATCTACTTCATATAAATTATTAAGAAGTAAAAAAGGGAAAACTTGAGCCGTGTCTGTCTCTTTATTTCTTACGGTTAAACTTAATTTCCCACGTGAGTCAAACTCAAAATTTTTATCAAAGTATTGAGCTTTAAATACAATATTTTCACCAGAATTATAAAACGAATTGTAATCGAGTTGCAAGCGTTCTCTTCGTTTATTGGAAGCTAAGTACTGAATTAATTTACCAAAAAAGTCATCGTAGGTATCAAAATTTTCGTGATCTAAAAAACTGTTGGCTCTCCATTGCCAGGTATTCTCTCCAAATATAAATCCGTAACGCTGATTACCATCTTCTAATGTAGCTATGAGAGGAGTTTGGGTTTCATAACCGGCAATAGATTGAAACAATAAAGAATTCAATTCTCTAGAAAAATTTAGATCTCCAAACTTATCTTTTAAGGGTGGAAAATTTTCAAATCCTATATTTTCAAATTGAAATGACGAATAATTGGTATTATAAATTGCTAAATAATCTTCATTCTGATTTGATCTTGGTTTTGTGAAAATTTCTTCATATTCACCAAGAAACTCATAATTGGTTTGAGTACCTGTTACCGTAAGCGTATTTAAACCTAATTGTTTAATTTGTTGGTAAGCTGCTGCAAAATTCTCATTGGGTTGGTAAAGAATTACAAGTTGATAGTTTCCAAAATCAATTTCTTCATCTACCATTTTAATGGTTGCAGATCGTTGTTGATTATGTGCTATACTTTTTTTAAATGCACCTAAATCTGGATGCAAGATAGATGAAAGTATAAGTACATTTGTTTTCTCATCGATCACTTCTACTGCAAAATTCTTAATATTATTTTCTGTGTTTTTTTCGTTTTCAATCGTCTCAATACTCACCGAATAGGTCTTCACTCCCACACTATTCGCGGGAAGTGTTGCATTGATAACTGCGGAAGTTTTTTGTTGACTGAGCGAAATATTTTCAGCATACAAAGTTTGATTACCTTGCTTAATTTCAAAGCGTTTTGAAATTGCTGAATTACCAGAATAATTTACAAATACTTCAACAGGAAATTTATTATTCAGAAATGCATAACGATTCGCGTTTAGCTGTCCAATTTTTAAATCGGCATATGTTGTAGTATCGCCTACCACAACAGGAAAAATAGGTTGCTTTAATTGTTTTGCTGAATAGGTGAAATCTTGACCATAAGTTTGATTACCATCAGAAATAAAAACTATGGGAGCGGTTTTGTTTTTATAAAGCTGTTGAAGATTAGAAAACGCTTGATGCAGATTACTTTGCTTTTCTGAAAAATTGATCGAATCGTTAGCTCTAAAATTTGAACCGAAACTATAATTTTCAATAGAAAAAGCTTCATTTAACTCTTTATCTTGATGAATTTCATTAAGATAATTAAAAACCTTATTTTCTTCACCTAAATTTTTAATTGAAGAAGAATTATCGACTACCAATGCTAGAGAAGGTTTCTCTAAGGTATAAGTCGTATTGGTGAATTTAGGATTAACCAGTAATAGAAATACTGAAAAATAAGTTATAAAACGTAAAGCACTGAAAAATATCCAGTGCTTTGAACGTTTGTTTTTATTCGTAAAATAATATTGTAACAACACCAATACTAAAGCGGTGACCGCTGCTAAAATGATAAAAAAGATGTTGTTTACTACCATTAAATGGATTTAATTTTTATAAAAAGTTTGAAAACCCCTCTCGACTCCGCTCGAGGTAACAATCATTAAGTTAGCATTCCCCCATCTACATTGATTACTTGACCAGTAATATAATTGCTTAAATCGCTACCTAAAAATACACAAGCATTAGCGATATCTTCTGGACTTCCACCACGTTTTAATGGAATATTATCTCTCCAACCTTGTACGATTTTTTCATCTAATTTCGCCGTCATTTCAGTTTCAATAAAACCAGGTGCAATTACATTAGTTCTAATATTTCTAGAACCTAATTCTAACGCCATAGATTTAGAAAAGCCAATAATACCAGCTTTAGAAGCTGCATAATTAGATTGACCTGCATTCCCTTTAACACCAACTACAGAGCTCATGTTAATAATGCTTCCTTTACGTTGTTTGAGCATGGTGCGTTGAACAGCTTTTGTCATATTAAAAATAGACTTCAGGTTGACTTCAATTACTTTATCGAAATCTTCCTCGCTCATACGCATTAATAAATTATCTTTTGTAATCCCAGCGTTATTAATTAAAATATCGATGCTGCTAAAATCTTTAGAGACTTGCGCGATTAACTCTTGAGATTCTTCAAAACTAGCAGCATTACTTTTATAGGCTTTAGCTTTAACGCCCATTTTTGTTAATTCATCTTCTAATTCTTCGGCTGCTTCTACCGACGAGCTATAGGTAAATGCCACATTTGCTCCGTGTTGAGCAAAAACTTGTGCGATCCCTCTACCAATACCACGACTGGCTCCGGTTATGATGGCATTTTTTCCTTCTAATATTTTCATAATTTGTAATTGATTTATTTATAGCAAAGCCAAATATAATAATAAGCATAGAGTTTTTGCATAAAAAAACCTCCTGAAATCTCAGGAGGTTTTCTAATCTGAATTTTGAAATGATTTATAATTTTAAATCTTCTGAAGATTTTTCGTAATTAAATAAATAATCGATATCTAATTCTTCTACTTCACCTAATTTAGAAAGTGATTGCATATCTATATCTTCTTTGTTACCAATGACCATTACGTTGTAATCTTGCCCTTTGATATTGTTATTGAAAAATTCTTTAAGATCTTCCATCGTCATACCTTGGATAGCATCATACATTTCTTTACGGTAATCGTGATCCATACCACGTTTCTTTAAACTCTCGTAATTCCAAAAAATTGAAGTTTTGGTAATTCTCTCTGCCGCAATTTGTTTTAATGTTGCTTCCTTAGCCGCTTGAAATTGTTCTTCTGCTTCTGGCATATCTGTCATAAGCTCCATCATCGCATCTACCGCTTGTGGCATTTTATTAGCCTGAGTACCAATATAAGCCATGACATAATTTGGTTTTTCTTTTTCTTTTGCTGTTTGGTAGGCAGAATATGCTGAATAAGCTAAAGATTTAGACTCTCTAATTTCTTGAAAAACGATAGATGAAAGTCCGCTACCAAAATAGGTGTTAAACAACTCTGTCGCTGCCATTTTCTCTGGGCTAAAATCTTCTCCTTTAGAAAGGAAAACCATTTCTGCCTGTACCATATCGTAATCTACAAAATATACTTTTTTACCTGTATTAGTTTCAGCATATTCTTTAGCTTCTGGATATTCTTTAAGTTCTTTAGGAAGCTGGTGATTTTCTTCAATAGCGCTGACTGCGTTATCTAAGTCTTTTCCGTAATAAAAAATACGCTGTTTAAAATTGCGCATATCTTTTATTTTCTGCACCAATTCTTCAGGATTCTTGTTTTTCAACTCTTCAGCAGTATAAATATCACGAAGTCTAGAGTTTTCTCCATACTTACCGTAATTCATTAATCCATTGAAAAGAATATTCCTTTTTTGGGTTTTGTTATCTTCTCTTCCTTTTAAAATTTGTTCTACGTATTTATCGTAAGTTTCTTGATTTGCTTTTGCATTGGTCCAAACACTTTCTAATAATGCTAAACCTTTTGGTAAATTTTCTTTTAAACCAGAAATACCTACGTAAGTTTTATCTGTTGCCGAACTAACAAAATAATTAATCCCTAATTTATAGAACTCTTGTTTTACTTCTTCAGGAGTAAGCTCGTTAGTCCCTAAATAGTCTAAATAACCCGCAGCCAAAGAAAGCTCTTTATCATTATCTTCCCCCATATCGAAAATAAAATAGAGGTTGAACAAATCGTTGTTTTCATTTTTAACATAAGCCACTGGTAATCCACTTTTTGTTTCAGAATTTTTGATCGCTTTCTCGTAATCTACATATTGAGGTTGTAAAGCTGGTGATTCTGTTTTGTTGAATTCTGTTAAGAAATCTGATTGCTTATCACGGTTCAATTTTACAGGAGTAATCCCTGGATTCTGAACTTTTGAAATACTCGTATCTTTACCTTTACGCTTATAAACGGCAACATAATTATTATTATAATGCTTGTTAGCATAGTTAACGATATCTTCTTTAGTTACCGTTTTTAAGTCATTGATAAAATCGACTTGATCTTGCCAATCTTGAAAATGAATAAAAGCATCCATATAAGCATAAGCTGTAGATGAAGCATCTTCGTATTCACGAATTTCTGAAAGCTTTAAATCGTTAATAACGGCTTCTACCAACCAATCATCAAATTCTCCCTTTTTAATTTTTTCAACTTCAGCTAAGAGTAAGTTTTTCACTTCATCTAAACTTTGATTCGCTTTTGGCATCCCATAAAGTAAATGAAAACCATAATCGTTATCAAAATTTGTATAAGAGGATGCACGCTGAACTTTTTGCTGTTGATTTAAATCTAAATCGATTAATCCTGCTTGTGAATTGGCTAAAATATAATCGATAAGTGTTACGATCTTTTGATCTTCACTCCCTACTCCATCGGTTCTAAAAGCCACATAAACAGATTCTGAAGTTGGTCCGAAAACTTCTTTTTCTACCGGAGCTGTAATTGGTTGTTCATCCGAGAAACTTGGATGAGAAACTTCTTTTTTCTCGTAATCACCAAAAGCATCGTTTACTTTAGCGATGGTTTTATCAAAATCAATATCTCCCACTAAAACTACAGCCATATTGTTAGGCACGTAGTATTTATCGAAATAAGCATGAATGGCTTCCATTGAGGGATTTTTAAGGTGTTCAGACTTACCAATCGTACTTTGTGTACCGTATGGATGCGTCGGGAATAAACCTTCTAAAGTAGCTTGATATTGCTTACGACCATCGCTATCTTGACCCCTGTTAAATTCTTCATAAACCGCTTCTAATTCGGTATGAAATAAGCGTAAAACCAATGTACTAAAGCGTTCACTTTCTAAAGTTAACCATTTGTCTAATTCGTTAGAAGGAATTTTATTTACATAAACCGTTTGCTCATTAGAAGTAAAAGCATTTGTACCTTCTGCTCCTAAAGAAGCTACCATTTTATCGTATTCATTCGCAATGGAATATTCTGAAGCCTTTTGAGAAACAGAATCGATTTGGGTGTAATACTCTTTTTTCTTTTCTGGATCTTGCTCGGCTTTATGCATTTCATATAAGTTTGAAATACTATCTAAAAGCATTTTTTCTTGTTCCCAGTCTTGAGTCCCTATTTTATGAGTTCCTTTAAAAACCATATGCTCTAAATAATGAGCCAATCCCGTATTATCTGCAGGATCGTAAGTAGAACCTGCTCTTACAGCTATTAAGGTCTGAATTTTTGGTTCTTCTTCGTTTTTACCTAAATAGACTTTTAGACCATTGTCTAACGTGTAAAGTCGCAGTCCAGAAGGATCTTCTTTAAAAGTTTCATATGAAAACCCTGCATCATCGGTATGATGGTAGTGGTCTTCTTGATTCTGGCTCTCTTTCTCTTTATTGTCTCCGCAACTAATTAAAGTTACAGAACCTAAAAAAAGGAAAATTGGTAAATAAATTTTCTTCATAAGTTGACATTAAATTAGTAATTCTTAAAAATAAAAAAAAGTTCGATAGTGATTAGACACTAACGAACTTTAAATATTATAAAATCTGTTAAAACTTTAAAAAAAATTTATTTCGCTAAAACTTCTGCTACTTTTTTACCGATTTCAGCAGGAGAATCTACTACATGAATTCCGCTTTCACTCATAATTTTCTTTTTGGCTTGTGCTGTATCTTCACTTCCGCCAACAATTGCACCAGCATGTCCCATCGTTCTTCCCGCAGGAGCAGTTTCACCAGCGATAAAACCTACGATTGGCTTTTTAGAGCCACTTTCTTTGTACCATTGTGCTGCATCTGCTTCTAATTGACCGCCTATTTCACCAATCATCACTACACATTCCGTTTCTGGGTCGTTGATCAATAACTCTACTGCTTCTTTTGTAGTCGTACCAATTATTGGATCTCCTCCAATACCAATAGCGGTGGTAATCCCTAATCCTTGTTTGACAACTTGATCTGCTGCTTCATAAGTTAAAGTTCCTGATTTTGATACGATACCAACTTTACCTTTTTTGAAAACGAAACCTGGCATAATACCAACTTTAGCTTCACCTGGAGTAATAATACCTGGACAGTTAGGACCTACTAAACGACAATCTTTATTTTTAATATAGTTTGAGGCTTTAATCATATCTGCTACCGGAATACCTTCAGTAATAGTAATAATTACTTTAATTCCTGCATCTGCAGCTTCCATAATTGCATCGGCTGCGAATGCTGGTGGCACAAAAATAATGGTTGTGTCTGCGTCTGCTTCTTTTACAGCTTCTGCAACAGTATTAAATACTGGTTTACCTAAATGAGTTTGACCACCTTTTCCTGGAGTTACTCCTCCAACAACATTGGTACCATAATCTATCATTTGTTCAGCGTGAAAAGTACCTTCACTACCTGTAAAACCTTGAACAATTATTTTTGAATCTTTATTTACTAAAACGCTCATAATTTTTATCTTGATTTGTTGCCTTGCAAATTTAATTTTTTAAAAGTAACTCTAAAAGTTTTTGCTATCTTTTTGGTAGAAAAGATGCTATATTTTCTTCTGAATCGTCTCCTGGTTGACTAATTAAGTGGCCTTCGTGTAATTTATTGTTTTTCACCTCCCAAATACAAATAAAATGAGCTAATGCTCCTTCTTCATCTGGATCTTCAATAGTATTAACGTGATAGGTAAACCTGACAGTTACCATATTATCTTCTTGCAATAAATGCGTGATTTCACAAGACAAACCTTCAAATGCTTTACCCATTTCTTCTGCCATAACAGCAAAATCATGATAATTCAATTTAAAAAAACCTGAACTTGAATTCCAATATATAACGGCATCTTTATCTAGATACTTTTCGATAATTGAAGTGTCTTTATGAAATTTAGATTTATAAAAATCTTCAACCAATTGTTTTTCTTTTAATTGCATTTTACTCTGGTTTTTTATTTAACATCGAAGGTAATTGCCTGATGGCGGCGGCCTCTTTAAACCACTTTTTTGCTTCAGTCGCAGGAGAACCAAAATATTGAGTATTTGCTTTTAAATTTTTACCAACTCCAGATTGCGCAAAAACTTCCGATCCTTTCGCTAATTTCACATCGCTTCTTATACCTACTTGTCCCCAAAGGGTGACTTCATCTTCTAAAATTACGCAGCCCGCAATACCTACCTGAGAAGCAATTAAGCATTTCTCTCCTATTACCGTATCGTGACCTATATGAACTTGATTATCTATTTTAGTTCCAGATTTTATGGTAGTATCACCACTTACACCTCTATCTATGGTACAAGCCGCACCAATATCTACATGATTTTTTATAACAACTCTTCCTCCAGATTGAAGTTGATCAAAGCCGTCTGTTCTCTTTTTATAATAAAAAGCTGAAGCTCCTAAGACTGTACCAGCATGAATGGTTACATGATCACCTATTACTGTATGATCATAAATACTTACATTAGAATGTATCACACAGTTTTTACCTATCTTTACGTGATTACCAATGAAAGAATTAGGTTGAATTATAGTATTTTCTCCTACTTCTGCAGATAATGAAACATTTTGAAACGAAGCCTGAAAGGGCTTAAAATAATCTGTAAGTTTATTAAAGTCTCTAAAAGGATCATCGGAAATTAATAAAGCTTTACCTTCTGGACAATTTACTTCTTTATTGATAAGAACTATGGTTGCAGCAGATTGTAAAGCTTTATCGTAATACTTTGGATGATCTACAAAAACAATATCTCCAGCAGTCACTACATGAATTTCATTCATTCCATTTACCGGAAAATCGGCTTCTCCAACAAATTTTGCATTAATAATACTGGCAATTTGATAAAGACTATAGGTTTGAGAAAATTTCATATAGTTATTTTAAGATGATTATTCTTTTATACGTTCTTTGTAAGCACCCTTTTCGGTTTCAATTTTTATTTTATCACCTTCATTAATAAATAATGGAACATTCACCTCTGCTCCTGTTTCTACCGTTGCTGGTTTAGTTGCATTGGTGGCAGTATTTCCTTTTACTCCAGGTTCTGTATGTGTAACTTCTAAAATTACACTTGGAGGCATTTCAACTGAAAGTGGAGCATTATCTTCTGTATTAATAATTACAGTTACCACTTCTCCTTCTTTCATTAATTGTGGAGAATCTAAAGCAGATTCAATTAATCTAATTTGAGTATAATCTTCTGTGTTCATAAAGTGATAGAACTCTCCATCATTATATAAAAACTGAAATTTATGTGTTTCTACACGAACCTCATCAATTTTGTGCCCTGCAGAAAATGTATTTTCAATTGTCTTACCTGTGGTTACACTTTTTAGTTTTGTTCTTACAAATGCTGGACCTTTACCCGGCTTTACGTGTAAAAATTCAACTATTTTAAAAATATCATGGTTGTAACGAATACATAAACCATTTCTAATATCACTTGTACTTGCCATTCTTAAATTTTTTAATTTGAAAAATATCCTTTCATAATACCACGCTGTGAATTTTTAATAAATTCTAAGATATCATCACGCTCTGGAGTGGCTTCCATCTCTGCTTCAATGATAGTTACTGCTTGGGTATTATTATAATTTCTTTGGTATAAAATTCTATAAATATCTTGAACTTCTCTAATTTTATCGGTAGAAAAACCTCTTCTACGTAATCCTATAGAGTTAATACCTACGTAAGATAAGGGTTCTCGAGCAGCTTTTACAAACGGCGGTACATCTTTTCTAACTAAAGAACCTCCTGTAATAAATGCATGGCTACCAATCATACAAAATTGTTGAATTGCCGTCATACCTGCTAAAACAACATAATCACCAACGGTTATATGACCTGCTAAGGTACTGTTATTTGAAAATATACAATGATCACCAACAATACAATCGTGGGCAATATGACAGTAAGCCATAATCCAACAATTATTACCAATAACGGTTTTCATTCGGTCTGAAGTACCTCTATTAATGGTAACGCACTCTCTAATGGTTGTATTATCGCCAATAATAGTTAGTGTTTCTTCATCGTTAAATTTTTTATCTTGTGGAACTGCTGAAATTACTGCTCCCGGAAAAATACTTACATTTTTACCAATACGAGCTCCCTCCATTATGGTTACATTAGATCCTATCCAACTTCCCTCCCCAATTACAACGTTGTTATGAATAGTTGTAAAAGGCTCTATCACCACATTTTTTGCAATTTTTGCACCTGGATGTACGTATGCCAATGGTTGATTCATAAACTTTATTATTTTGTTTTTACAATTTGCGCCATCAATTCTGCTTCGGCACATAATTTACCATTTGCAAAAGCATAGCCTTGCATATGACATATTCCTCTTCTTATTGGTGATATTAAATCACATTTAAAAACTAATGTATCTCCAGGAACCACTTTCTGTTTAAATTTTACTTTATCAATTTTCATAAAGTAAGTTAGATAATTCTCAGGATCTGGCACAGTACTTAGAATTAAAACTCCTCCGGTTTGTGCCATGGCTTCAACAATTAAAACACCAGGCATGACTGGAGCTCCAGGAAAGTGACCTCGGAAGAAATCTTCATTCATGGTAACATTTTTACTACCAATTACATGTGTCTCTGATAATTCAAATATTTTATCTATTAACAACATAGGTTGTCTATGCGGTAACATATTCATGATTTGATTCACATCCATTAATGGAGGTTGGTTCAAATCTACTTGAGGAACATTATTTCTTTTTTCTGCCTTAATATGTTTCGCTAATTTCTTTGCAAATTCTGTATTTACATAGTGACCAGGTTTAGTAGCAATTACCTTACCGCGAATTCTTGTACCAATTAAAGCTAGATCGCCTATTACATCTAATAGTTTGTGACGAGCCGCTTCGTTAGGGTGATGTAGTGTAAGGTTATCTAAAATTCCGTTAGATTTAACTGCTATTTCTTCTTTATTAAAGGCTTTTCTTAACTTTTCCATTGTGCTTTCAGATAGTTCTTTATCTACATACACAATAGCATTATTTAGATCTCCTCCTTGTATAAGTCCGTGCTCTAATAATGTTTCTAATTCATGAAGAAAGCTGAAAGTTCTAGCATCTGAAATTTCTTCTTTAAACTGAGTTATATTTTTAATAGATGCATTTTGAGTACCTAAAATCTTAGTACCAAAATCTACCATGGTTGTAATCTCATATTCATTAGAAGGCATGATTACTAATTCACTTCCTGAGTTTTCATCGGTAAAAGAGATTACGTCTTTTATAACATATTCTTCTCTTTCTGCATCAAGTTCACTTATTCCTGCTTTTTCTAACGCTTCAACAAAAAATTTAGAAGAACCATCCATAATAGGAGGTTCACTTTGGTTCATTTCAATTAAAAGGTTATCTATTTCTAAACCGACACAGGCCGCTAACACATGTTCTGAAGTCTGAATAGAAACACCATTTTTCTCTAAAGATGTACCTCGTTGCGTATCTACCACATAGCTTACATCTGCAGGTATTTCTGGTTGACCTTCTAGGTCTACACGCTTAAATACATAGCCTGTGCTTGCTTTTGCAGGTTTAAAAGTTAGGGTTACTTCTTTACCTGTATGAAGACCTACTCCTTCTAAAGTAACCTCTTTTTCAATAGTTGTTTGTTTAATTTTCTGAGCCATTAGTGTTTAGCTTTTTTTCGATATTGTGAAGTTTTTTTATTGATGCTGGTAAATTTTTGAAATGCACGTAGGCTTTGTTATAATCGTTATAACCTAATGCAGGTGAACCCTGAAGGGCTTCATCATCTTTTACATTTCTTCCTATACCAGATTGTGCTTGAATTCTAACTCGATCTCCAATTGTAATATGGCCTACAATACCAACCTGACCACCAATGATACAGTTTTTGCCAATTTTAGTAGAACCTGCTACACCAGTTTGAGCGGCTATTACAGTATGTTCACCAATTTCTACATTGTGAGCGATTTGTATTTGATTATCTAATTTTACACCTTTTCTAATAATGGTAGATCCTAAGGTAGCTCTATCTATACTTGTTCCTGCTCCTATATCTACGTGATCTTCAATAACCACATTACCTATTTGCGGTACTTTATCGTACTCCCCTTTTTCATTAGGTGCAAAACCAAATCCGTCAGCTCCTACGATAGCCCCACCATGAATAACACAATGATTACCTATAATAGTTTCTGAATATATTTTGGCTCCGGCAAATACAATAACATCATTACCTATTTTGGTATTATCACCAATATAAGCATTCGGATAAATTTTAACATTATCACCAATACTGACATTATCGCCAATGTAAGCAAAAGCACCTATATAAATATCTTCACCATAGCTAGCAGATGAAGAAATATAAGATGGAGACTCTACCCCTGTTTTACTTAATTTTACCTGATTATAATAATTTAAAAGTGTAGAAAAAGCTTTATACGCATCTTTTACTTTTATTAAAGTAAGTGATAATTCTTTTTCTGGTTCAAAATCTTCGTTTACAATACAAATGGCTGCATTTGTAGTATAAATGTGTTGTGTATATTTTGGGTTTGCTAAAAAAGTAAGTGAAGAAGAATGCCCTTCTTCAATTTTAGAAAGTTCTGAAACTTCTGCCTCAGGATTTCCTACTAACTTACCTTCTAAAACCTCTGCTATTTGTTCTGCTGTAAATTTCATGCTGACAAAAATAGAAAAATTAGTTAATTTTTAGGGTTTAGGGTAACAGATATAATATTTTATCACGGGTTTAGTAAGTGCACTAAGATTTAATTGGTCTGAAGCTTTAATAACATCACTAGTTTTTCCGTTTTTATAAAGAATACTAATATGGTCGTCTTGCTTCTCATTATAGGCTAAATTTGATACTTTACCTTCAAATACAAAATAATTAGCCTCTTCTCGAGTAATGCCATATTTCTGCTGTAATTCTTTTAAAAATTTTTCAATCTTATGTTGATCTATAGGTTTGCTCTTCAGCTTTACCTTGAGTAAATCTCTATTGATAATAGATTCACATAAATTTTTCAATATAAAATCATCACAAGAAATCCATTCTTTCATTGCTGAAACAATATCATAATCATCTAATTTACTAAAAGTGTGTAATACTTCTTCATCAAAATTAGATGGATTAATTTCATTTTCTAAGAAAAAAGAAAGTGCTTTTGTAGCTGGAAGCTTTACACCTTTACTTACCAGCTCTTTTGCGCGTTTTAAAACTCGTATTAAAAGTTGTTCTGCACCAACACTTGTTTTGTGTAAATATACCTGCCAATACATTAATCTACGAGCAACGAGAAATTTTTCTACAGAATAAATCCCCTTTTGTTCTACAACTAATTTATCATTACTCACATTAAGCATACTAATTAGGCGCTCACTATTAATGTTTCCTTCGGCTACGCCCGTGTAAAAACTATCTCTTTTAAGATAATCTAAACGATCAACGTCTAGCTGACTCGCTATAAGTTCTTTGAAAAATTTACGGTGATATTCTCCTTTAAATATTCGAATAGCTAACGTTAAACTTTGGTTAAAATCAGCATTCATTTTTTCCATAAATTGAAGAGAAATCCACTCGTGACTTACTCCATTTACAATACTATGTTCCATAGCATGAGAAAAAGGACCGTGACCTATATCGTGCAGCAAAATAGCGATTAATAGGGCTTCTTCTTCTTTATCTGAAATTTTAATTCCTTTAAAACGAAGAACATCCAAAGCCTTTCGCATAAGATGCATACAACCTAAAGCATGATGAAAACGTGTATGATGTGCACCAGGATAAACCAAGTAAGACATGCCCATTTGTGAAATTCGGCGTAATCTTTGAAAGTATTTATGCTCCATGATGTCAAAAATACGTTCATTTGGAATGGTAATAAATCCGTAAATTGGATCGTTTAATATTTTGAGTTTGTTACGTTGATTCAAAATGATAGTTTAATTAAAAAAACAAATATACATATATGAATAACATCAAAGTACTTTGGGTAGATGATGAAATAGATTTATTAAAACCTCATATCTTATTTCTAGAAAAGAAAAATTACGAAGTAACTACCTGCAAAAGCGGAACAGAGGCAATAGAAGAAGTGGAAAAACAAAGCTTTGACATTGTTTTTTTAGATGAAAATATGCCAGGCTTAACAGGTTTAGAAACTTTAGCCGAAATTAAAGAAACTAATAATAATCTTCCAGTAGTAATGATTACTAAAAGTGAAGAAGAATATATTATGGAAGAAGCCATTGGCTCTAAAATAGCAGATTACCTAATTAAACCTGTTAATCCTAATCAAATTCTATTAAGCTTAAAAAAGAATTTAGATCATTCTAGGTTAATTTCAGAAAAAACAACCGCTAACTACCAACAAGAATTTAGAAAAATTGCCATGGAAATGTCGATGATCAATTCTTGGGAGGGCTGGTCTGATCTTTACCAAAAACTAATTTATTGGGAAATTGAATTAGAAAATATTGAAGATAGCGGAATGTTCGAGATTTTAGAATCTCAAAAATCTGAAGCTAATACTCAATTCTGTAAGTTTGTCGAAAAGAATTATACTTCATGGTTTAGTGGTGATGAAGAAGCACCAACACTCTCTCATCAATTATTCAAAAAGAAAGTGGTACCAGAACTCAGCGACAAGCAACCTACACTACTTTTAGTCATAGATAATTTACGTTATGACCAATGGCGAGCTTTTGAACCCATTGTCAATAAATATTACAAAAAAGAGAAAGAGAGCGCTTTCTCTAGCATTTTACCAACCGCTACTCAGTATGCTAGAAATGCAATATTTTCTGGACTCATGCCTTCAGATATGGAAAAATTATATCCTAATTTATGGTTAAATGATACTGAAGAAGGCGGTAAAAACATGCATGAAGAAGAATTTTTAGTAGCTCAAATGAAACGTCTAGGTTTAGATTACAAAACTGAATACTATAAAATTGCAAGTTTAAAAGCAGGTAAAAATTTAATTCAAAACTTTAAACAACTTAAAAATAACGATCTCACTGCCGTAGTTTATAATTTTGTAGACATGCTTTCTCACTCTAAAACAGAAATGGAAGTTATTAAAGAACTAGCGTCTAATGATAAATCGTATAGATCTTTAACAGAAAGTTGGTTTAAAAACTCTCCACTTTTAGAGATGATACAAAATGCGCAACAGTTAGGTTTCAAATTAATCATAACCACCGACCACGGAACTATAAATGCTCAAAACCCATCTAAGGTTATTGGTGACAAAAACACAAGCTTAAATTTGCGTTACAAAACCGGTAAAAGTTTAACTTATGAAAATAAAGATGTAATCGCAGCTAAAAATCCTAAAGATTTTCATTTACCAAGTATTAATATGAGTAGCTCTTTTATATTTGCAAAAGGAGATTTATTTTTCGCCTACCCAAATAACTACAATCATTATGTAAGTTATTATAGAAATACCTATCAACACGGCGGTGTATCTTTAGAAGAAATGGTAATTCCTTTTTCAGTACTCACCCCTAGATAATTTTTTATGGAAATAGAATATAATATTGATCAACTTCCAGAAGTAGCAAAACAAATTTTAAAAGTGTCTTCTTGCAAGACACTTTTATTTTATGGCGAAATGGGGGCAGGAAAAACCACTTTAATTAAAGAGATTGTAAAACAATTAAACTCAACAGATAGAGTCACCAGCCCTACTTATTCGTTAGTGAATGAATATGTAACTCCAACAAAAAAAATATACCATTTCGATTTTCATAGAATAGAAGATGAAGATGAAGCTTATGATATTGGATTTGAAGACTACTTAATGAATGATGATTGGGTTTTAATAGAATGGCCAGATAAAATTAAAAATCTAATTCCAGAAATGCATACTAAAATTTCTATACTAAAAAACTCTTATCAAGCAAGAAAAATTTCAATCGATAATGAAAATCAAAGTGTTAAAACACAAAATTGAATTTAAAAAAATAACACAAACAACTAAAAAACAGATACTTAACCTAAAAAAATACACAAAGGTACGGCGAACAAAATTAACACAATTAACAAAATTATTTCTAGGTTTGTACTACAACAAAACAAAAAACAACTTTTATAAACTTAGAAATTAATTATTATGAATGTAAAAAACGCTATCTTCGCTATTGCAGCTTTAGGATTTTTAGTAACCTCTTGTTCCCCACAATCAATAGATGAACACACCACACAAGACAACATCAAAGCCACAACAACAATACAAAATATCGACAAAGGCGATATCAAAATCCCTACTCACGGGTAGTGTTATAGCTTTTTTAATTATAATTTCACCCTATATATTCTATTCCTATAAAAGTTTCCCAGACACCAAAATCTGGGAAACTTTTATATTTACGTTTGAAAGTGGATTTTATGAAAAAGTCAGCGTTAGCTTTTGGACTATTTTAGGGAAATTTGTACCTCTTTACTTACTTAGTATTTGGTTTTTGACTTGTAAGCATTGGTGGTATCATGTTATTTTAATTCCTATGGGAATGTATTTATTTCAATTAATTATGGCTATTAATGATGATGTTAAGTTTTCTGATGAAATTGAAATTTGGTATTTAATTCCCATTATGGCGGTGATTGTCCCTTTGGTTTATTTAATTAGAACAAAAATTTTTACAAGCATGCATAATCCTACTTTAGAAGAAATAGAATACGAACTTCAAAATAAAAAAAATATTTTTTCTCACTTTAGAGATCTCTTCAAATCATAGGTTGTTTTAAGTTTGCTTATCGTTTTTTTTCGTTACTTTAGTTTTATATCTTAACTAAAAATGAGTAAACCAACCACACCTTTTACACAGCGAGATCTTCTTCCGCAGGAAGAAATGTTAGAAATTCAAAGGCAAAAAGGAGAACTCTTTATAGGTTTACCTAAAGAGACTTCTTACCAAGAAAAAAGGGTCTGCTTAACACCAGATGCTGTTGCCGCAATTACAGCAAATGGTCACCGTATATTAATTGAAAGTAATGCCGGTCAGGATGCTAATTTTTCAGATAACGATTATAGTGAAGCGGGTGCAGAAGTTACCAAAGATACGGCTAAAGTGTTTGGGTGTCCTATAATTTTAAAAGTAGAACCACCTTCATTGGAAGAGCTAGAATTAATGAACTCGCAATGTACTTTAATCTCTGCATTACAATTAAAAACTCAAGATAAAAGCTACTTTCAAAAACTTGCAGAAAAAAGAATAACCGCATTAGCTTTTGAATTTATTAAAGATAATGATGGTACTTATCCTGCTGTAAGAGCCTTAAGCGAAATTGCTGGGACAGCATCTGTTCTTATTGCTTCAGAAATATTAGCAAGCCCAAAAGGTAGCGGACTCATGTTTGGTAATATTAGCGGTGTTCCTCCTTTAGAAGTAGTTATTATTGGAGCAGGAACTGTTGGAGAGTTTGCCGGTAGATCTGCTTTAGGTCTTGGAGCAAATATTAAAATATTTGATAATTCCCTAACTAAATTACGCTGTATTCAGACCAATTTAGGTAGACCTTTATATACTTCTACTCTTCAACCCAAAAATTTATTAAAATCTTTAATGCGCGCAGATGTAGTTATTGGTGCTGTTCGCGGTAAAGATCGTTCTCCAGTAATTATTTCAGAAACGATGGTTGAAAACATGAAGCCTGGTTCTGTTATTATTGATGTAAGCATTGATATGGGAGGTTGTGTAGAAACTTCTGAAATCACTAGCCACGACCAGCCAACTCAAAAAAAACATAACGTAATACATTACGGTGTACCCAACATTCCTTCTAGATATCCAAGAACATCCTCTATTTCTATCAGTAATATCTTCACGCCCTATCTTTTACATATTGGCGAAGAAGGTGGCTTAGAAAATACCTTAAGATTTGATCGTGGTTTAAGAAACGGTTTGTATTTTTACCACGGTATTTTAACCAACAAATCTATTGCAGATTGGTTTAATCTTAATTATAGAGATATTAATTTGCTCATTTTTTAAATTTTATGAAATTAATTCATCGTTTTGGGTATTACTTCGGAGGTTTCTCACTTGGCATTGTTATTCTTATTTTTTTTCTTAGTGGAAAAAAAACTTCGTGTGATTACGGGCCTAGTGCAAGAGTCTTAAAAAACCTTAGAATAAAAGAAAAAGCTTATTCTACAGATGCTAAAAAACAAATGCAGGTATATCAACTCGATTCTATTTTTATAGCGAATACCTTGCAATCTGGAGATGTTATCTTTAGCGAAAGTGAAACTTCTTTAGATTCTTGTAACGTCTACATTGTTCAATCAGAAAAAGAAAACAAAACCTATGAAACCAGTTTTAAAAACTGCGATAGCCTTGTAACTATTCTTAGCGTTAACAACCTAAAAAATTAATATAATTTTTTTTAAATTATACCCAAGTTTTAATCGAAACTTTTTTATTATTGTTTTTATTAAGCGATTAATTTAAGCTACTGAATATGAAACGAGTTATTGTTGATTATAAAAAATTAACACCCGAAATTTTAGGACTTTTAGTTGAAAAATATCCTGACGGATATGATGATGATCATATCATAACTTTCAAAAACGCCAAATATGAAACCGTAGAAGCTGTTGAAGTAAAAACGGAAGATTGTATTTATTTAGTGAAAGTAAGTACGCGACTAGAAAATACAATGGCAAATTATGATGAAGATGATTATAATGATGAAGATTTAAATGAACCAATTGTAGATATTCCTGAAGCGGTCAAAATACCTAAAGAAGATCTAGAAGAGATGGACGACGATGATGAAGATGAAAAAGAAGAAGAGTAAATTCATATAAAAAAAGGCTATCAACAATTGATAGCCTTTTTCTTATTTTAAGAAATTACTTCATTAAATCGAATGTCTTCAACTTCGCTCTTATTCCATACAAATGTATATAACCACATTAACGTAAATGAAGGTATTATGTCTGTAAAGGGTAAAATTTCTTCTACAAAAACCAATGCAGAAGCAAACTTTCCTTTTTTACCCGGATACATTTTCTGCATTTTTTTTGCAGCATAAGGCGCCCAAAGAATATCTATAAAAGAACCTACAACAGGTATCGCACTACTTAACATCCCTACTCCATCATAAAACAAGCCTTTAAGTAATAGTTTATTTTTCAATGTTTTCATAAGATATTTAATTGATTCAGTAATTATATAACAAAAAACTTGCCAAAATAAATATTTATACTTTCGAATCAATCATTTTATCTGAAAAATAAGTTTTTAATTTATTTATTTTGGGATCTATAATATACTGGCAATAAGGCTGATTAGGATTATTATTATAGAAATTTTGATGATCAAATTCTGCCGAATAGAATGCTGAAGCTTCAGTAATCTCTGTAACTATTTTACCTTTAAAAACCGTTTCGTTTAGTTGTCTTACTACCTGCTCTGCAATATTTTTCTGTTCTTCTGAATGGTAGAAAATGGCACTTCGATATTGAGTCCCAATATCATTACCTTGTCTATTAAGAGTTGTAGGGTCATGAGTGGTAAAAAACACCAATAATAATTCTTCATAACTTATAAATTTTGAATCGTATTTTAATTGAATTGCTTCTGCATGACCAGTTCTCCCTTGTACCACTTCACGATAAGGAGGATTTTTGATGGCACCACCTGTAAAACCAGATTCAATACCACTCACTCCTTTTAAACGCTGAAAAACCGCCTCTGTACACCAAAAACATCCATTGGCAAAAGTTGCGGTTTTCAAATTTTCTATATTCATTTTTTATTTTAAAATTAATACTAAAATTTTAATCTATAATTGTAAAAAGTATAAAGCTTTGTTATAACACTATTGTTCCTATAAAATAGTTTATTTTAGCCATACAAAATTTATAAGCTAAATGATTACCGCCCAAAATATTCATAAATATTATGATGATTTACATGTATTAAACAATGTAAATTTATTTATTAAAAAAGGAGAAATAGTTTCTATTGTAGGTGCTTCAGGAGCAGGAAAAACCACCTTATTACAAATTTTAGGGACCTTAGATTTTGCTACAAAAAATAAAAAATCTTCTTTAAAAATAAACGATACTGAAGTTTACAATCTTTCTAAAAATGAATTAGCTGCATTTAGAAATAAACATATTGGTTTTATATTTCAATTTCATCAATTATTACCAGAATTCACAGCGCTTGAAAATATTTGCATTCCCGCTTATATCCAACGAACAGAAAAATCTGTTGCAGAAAAAAGAGCCTTAGAATTACTCGAGTTTTTAGGATTATCGCATCGTAAGAACCATAAACCTTCAGAATTAAGTGGTGGTGAGCAACAGCGTGTTGCTGTAGCGAGAGCTTTAATTAACAACCCAGAAGTAATTTTAGCAGATGAACCTTCAGGGAATTTAGATTCTGAGTCTGCTGAAAATTTGCACCATCTTTTCTTTAAACTTAGAGAAGAATTTGGACAAACTTTTGTTATTGTAACTCACAATACAGAACTTGCCAATATGGCCGACAGAAAATTAACCATGGTTGATGGTCAAATTGAAAATAAAATTAATGAATAAAAAAGAACTTCAAGAGTTTTTAAATTTTAAAGCTGAACAATACAACCAACCTAAATTTATTGAAACCGACCCTATTCAAATTCCACATTTATTTTCTAAAAAAGAGGATATTGAAATTTCAGGGTTTTTAACAGCTACTATCGCCTGGGGAAATCGTAAAAGCATTTTAAACAATGCTCAAAGGTTGATGGAATTGCTAGATATGAGTCCGCATGAATTTATTATTAACCTTAAAGAAAAAGATTTAGAAAGGTTTGAGGGTTTTGTACATCGCACGTTTAATGAAACAGATTTAAAATATTTTCTTAAATCACTTCAACAGATTTATTTGAACCACGGCGGCTTAGAGAGTGTGTTTACTAAAAACTCTTCTGCTATTTCCACTCAAAATTCAATTCATGAATTTAAAAAAGTTTTTTTTGAACTTCCGCATTTAAAAAGAACTCAAAAACACGTAAGCGATCCTTTAAAAAATTCAGCAGCTAAAAGAATTAATATGTATTTAAGGTGGATGGTTAGAAACGATCGAAATGGAGTAGATTTTGGATTATGGAACAATATTTCTTCAGCAGCACTTTCTTGTCCTTTAGATGTTCATAGTGGCAATATTGCTAGAAAATTGGGCTTATTAAAAAGAAAACAAAACGATGCTAAAGCTTTAGTTGAATTAGATAACAGCTTAAGAGGTTTAGATAAAAACGATCCTGTAAAGTACGATTTTGCTCTTTTTGGAATTGGTGCATTTGAGAAAGATTTCTAAAATTATTTTCTTAATTTTACGTTAATATTTATATCGCTATGATTAAACCTGAAATACCTAAAAACGAATCGGTTAGATTAAAAGCCTTAAAAAACTTAGGTATTGTTGATAGCAAGGCTGAGAAAGAATTTGACGATTTGGCTAGCTTAGCTGCTTATATCTGTGATGTTCCCATCGCATTAATTTCTTTTTTAGAGGAAGAGCGTCAATGGTTTAAATCTACTATTGGTATAAATTTTTGTGATACTACACGAGAGGTCTCTTTTTGCGCACACGCAATTAATCAACCTCAAGAATTAATGATTGTAGAAGACGCAAGAAAAGATCCTAGATTCGCTAAAAATCCTTTGACATTATCTACAGAACAGCCAGTTATTTTTTATGCAGGAATGCCATTAACCGATAAAAACGGAAATTCTTTAGGTACACTTTGCGTAATAGATCATCAACCAAGAATATTAAATGATCGTCAAAAAATAGCTTTAAAAACAATTACTAATCAAGTAATTAATCTTTTAGAAATACGATCAAAAAATAATAATTTAAAAGCTATTGAAAAAGAACTAAGGTTAAGAAACGAACTTCTTAAAGATTTTGCCGGAGTAGTATCTCACGATATGAAAATGCCTTTAACTAATATGATTATTACGGCCGATATTTTGAAAGAAAAATATAGTAATCAATTAGACGATAAAGGCAAAGAATACCTTCAATACATGAAGCAATCTTCTTTCTCTTTAAGTGATTATATTTCTAAAATATTAACTTATTATGAGAGTGATAAATTAAGTGATCAAAAACATAATGAAAGCTTCGATATTCATCATTTATTAGAAGAAATTGTAGATTTATTTAACATACAAGAAGATTGTGATATTAACTTTCCTGATGAGAATATTGAATTGAATTGTAACCGAGTTGCCTTAGAGCAAATTCTTCTTAATCTAATTGGTAATAGTCTAAAATATAACGATAAAAAGAAAATTGAAATTTCTATTAATTGTCATCAAGATGATAGTTTTTATTACTTTACCGTAACAGATAACGGAATGGGAATACCTGAAAACAAACAAAAAGAAATATTTAAGTTGTTTTCTACCGTTACTCAACTAGATAGAAACGGAAATAAAGGAAACGGGATTGGACTTTCTACGGTGAAAAAATTAATTATGAATTTAGGTGGCGATATTGAGGTTAACTCTAATGTAGGTGAAAAAACATCGTTTTCATTTTCTATTAAAAAATCAAATGAATAGAAAGTCTTATAATATCTAATATTTACAAATAGATTTTAACTTTCATTTTCTATATTTGAATTTATACAGAAATAAAAAATGCTATTAAAAAATCCGCAAATTCTATACGCATTATTTTTATTAATAATTCCTGTCATTGTTCATCTTTTTCAATTAAGAAAATTTAAAAAAGAACAATTTACCAATGTAAAGTTTCTAAAAAAAGTTCAATTACAAACACGTAAGAGTTCTAAAATTAAAAAGTGGCTTACTTTACTAGCTAGACTTTTAGGCTTAGCGTGCATAATTTTTGCTTTTGCTCAACCCTATCTACCAGAAACTTCGCAAAGTCTAAAAAAGAAAGAAACGGTAATTTACCTCGATAATTCTTTTAGTATGCAGCAAAAAGGAAAAAATGGAGAACTGCTAAAAAATGCAATTCAATCTTTACTTACTGCGCTTCCAGAAGATTATCATTTTTCATTGCTTACAAATGATGAAATTTATAAAAATACCACCAAGCAAGAATTAGCTAAAGAGTTACAACAAATTAATTATAGTAGTAATTCTCCTAATTTCAAAACAACTTATATTAAAGCAAAGAAGGTTTTTTCTAAACATAAAAATACGCTCAAAAAATTTGTAGCAATTTCAGATTTTCAAGAACAAAATCTCAAAGATCTCGAGTTTGACGCACAACTAGAAAATACACTCATTCAACTTCAACCAGAAAAAAATTTCAACATTAGCATTGACTCTGTTTTTGTGAAAGATAAAAATATTGAAAACACAACTGTACAAGTAAACCTTTCTTCTTCTACTGCTACTGATCAACTTTTTACGGTAAGCCTTTTTGACCACCATAAATTATTAGCAAAAAGCAGTGTAAATTTTGATGATAATACTAAAGCAAATACTACATTTAGCATCCCTACTTCTCAAGATATTAAAGGAGTGTTAGCGATTAATGACAATAGTCTTCAATATGACAATTCACTTTATTTTTCACTTCAACAAAATGAAAAAATAAACGTAGCTAGCATAAGTGATGCTAAAGATAATTTTCTAAAAAAAATATTCAATCAAGATGAATTTAATTTAATAACTACTCAAAGTAATCAAATAAATTACAATAAACTTTCTCATCAAAACCTTATTATTTTAAATGAATTAAAATCGATTCCTCAAGGCTTAGCCAACATCTTAAGTAAACATCTTGAAAATGGAGGTAGTTTAAGCATTATTCCTGCTGAAACTATTAATGAAGCTAGTTACAATCGCCTATTTAATGCTTTAAATTTAAGTAGATATCAGAAAAAGCAAACCGAAGAGCTAAAAATTACCAATATTAATTTTTCTAATATAGTTTTTGAAAATGTATTTAATAAAAAAGTGAGAAATTTTGACTATCCCAAGGTTAATTCTCATTATTATTTAAACACTGGTGCTAACCAAATTTTAAGCTATAATAACGGTCAGCCATTTTTAAAACAAATAAAACAAGTTTTTTTATTTACTGCTGCCATCAATAAAGAAAATAGCAACTTTAAACAATCTCCTTTAATTGTCCCTACATTTTATAATATAGCAAAGCAAAGTTTACAATTGCCACAGCTTTATTATGTAAACGAAAATAACAATACCATTGAGGTTAAGGTAAAGTTAGATAAAGATAATGTTATTAAAATTAAAGACTCTTCAAAAACTTTTATTCCTCTACAACAGCATTTTGCGAATAAAGTAAACTTAACCCTGCAAAACGAACCTAAGAGCGCGGGTAATTACAGTGTAATTGCAAATGATAAAACAATAAACTTGCTTAGTTTTAATTATAATAGAAGAGAAAGTAAACTCAACTACGCAAATCTTTCTAGCTATAAACATATAAAAACACAAGATTCTATTACAAATTTCTTTAGTCAAGAGATTAATGACAATCAAATGAATTTTTTCTGGAAATGGTTTGTTATTTTTGCCTTACTATTTTTAGTGATTGAATTTTTATTCTTAAAGTTTCTAAAATAAATTTAATGAAAATCCTCATAAAATCTGCCACCATTGTTCTACCAGATAGCAAGTATCACCAACAAACAGTAGATATTCTGCTTCAAAACGGAAAAATAGAAAAAATAGAAAAAAATATTTCTGCTGAAGTAGATCAAACCATAGAAATGAAAAACCTGCATGTTTCATTGGGTTGGTTTGACAGCAGTATTTGTTTTGGAGAACCAGGTTATGAAGAAAGAGAAACGTTAACCAACGGTTTAAAGACAGCCGCAAAAAGTGGGTTTACCTCTATTGCCGTAAACCCGAACAGCAATCCAATAGCAGATCACAGCACCTCTATTAAATTTTTAAAAAGTCACCATACTCAATTTGGAGTAGGAGTTTATCCTGTGGGTGCATTAACGGTAAAAAGCGAAAGCGTAGATTTAGCCGAATTATTTGATATGAAAAATGCCGGAGCCGTTTCATTTTCAGATTACAAAAAACCTATAGAAAACCCTAACCTATTAAAAATTGCTTTACAGTATGCACAAAATTTTGATGCTTTAATACAATCTTTCCCTCAAGAAAATGCCATAGCAAGAAATGGTTGCGCACACGAAGATTTCCATAGTACTCAATTAGGTTTAAAAGGGATTCCTGCTTTAGCCGAAGAGCTTCAAATTGCCAGAGATTTATTCATTTTAGAATATACTGGCGGTAAATTACATATACCGACAATTTCTACAGAAAAATCGGTACAACTTATCAAAGAAGCTAAAAAGAAAGGTTTAGATGTAAGTTGTAGTGTTGCTATACATCAACTTATATTTACAGATGAAAAACTACAAGGTTTTAATGCCAACTATAAAGTTTTACCGCCACTAAGAAGCTCTAAAGATGCCAAAGCATTAATTAAAGGCTTAAAAGATGGTATTATCGATATGGTCACCACAGACCACTGCCCTATAGATATTGAAGATAAAAAAGTAGAATTTGTAAATGCCGCTTACGGAACTATAGGCTTAGAAACTGCTTTTGCAGCCCTAAAAACTATTTTTTCTACAGAAAAAACAATTGATCTTCTTACCAAAGGTAGAGCTCGTTTTGGGATAGAAAATCCTAAATTTGAAAAGGGAGAAATAGCGAATTTAACCTTATTTAATCCTGATTATAAATATACTTTTAACGAAGAAAATATTATTTCTACTTCAAAAAATTCTATGTTTATAGACTCAAAAATCAACGGAAAAGTATACGGAATTTATGCTAACCATAAACTAACATTAGCTTAATGACAACAATTAACGATAGTAAAGAAGGTAAATCTAATGCTATTTTAGCTTATTTTACCATTATTGGTTGCGTAATTGCAATTTTTATGAATATGGAAAGCAAAAATAAATTTGCTAGTTTTCATATTAAACAAGCCCTTGGCGTACATATTCTCTATTTTCTAATATTAGCAGTGGTTAGTGGTTTTGATAGTTGGTTAATTACCTTTTCTTTTTGGATTTTTGTTTTTATACTTTGGATTTACGGATTTATTGGGGCTCTACAAGGAAGAGAAACAATAGTCCCTTTGGTAGGAGAATATTTTCAAAAATGGTTTGATAAATTAGCATAATGACAACACAAAATTTAAGTTTAACTCACGTAATAAAACCATCTTCATTAACAGAAAAAGCCCCCGTAATTATTATGCTTCATGGCTACGGAAGTAATGAGGATGATCTATTTTCTTTTGCAACAGAATTACCAAACGAATATTTAATAGTTTCAGCTCGAGCTCCGTTACCTTTGCAACCTTACGGAAATGCTTGGTATGAGATAAATTTTGATGCTAACCAAAATAAATTTACTAACGATGAGCAAGCTATTGCTTCTCGAGAACTTATTGCCAAATTTATTGATGAAGTAGTTGAAAGCTATCCTGCAGATGCGAATCAAATTACTTTATTAGGTTTTAGTCAAGGAGCCATTTTAAGCTATGCTGTTGCACTTTCTTATCCTGAAAAAGTTAATAAAGTGGTAGCATTAAGTGGTTATATTCACGAAACTATATTTAAAGAAGGATATGAAAATAATGACTTTTCGTCGTTAAAAATTTATGGTTCTCACGGTTCGGTAGATCAAGTTATCCCAATTGAATGGGCTAAAAAAAACAAACCTTTTATCGGTAATTTAAATATTGATTATACCTTCTCTGAATTTCCTATAGGTCACGGCGTTAATCCTCAAAACTTTATGGAGTTTAAGAACTGGCTAGAAAAAAATTAATTACCGTATAAAAATCCGTCGTTCACTTCAAAAGAAATAGAACCGTCTTTTTCGATAAAATAATTCAGAATAGCTTCGCCCCAAAATTTACCATCAGTAAATTCAACTAATACCCATTTGTGATTGATAATCTTTAAGCCATTTATACGCATAAAACCATTCATACCACTATAAGGAACAAGTTTATTGTCTGAATCTGCTTTATTTTCGGCGACTATTTTAGTCTGTAATAAAGTTTTAAATTCTTCTACCTCATATCCCAAATCTTCAATATACATTCGGGCTTTTTCGTCTCCAGCTAATGTGAAGTCTTCTACTTGATTATTTTTATTAAGCTGAATTATTGAGTCTTTTTCAGCTTCAAGCTCATCAACTTCAAGGTTTAAATCTGCGATCATTTGTTGTTGTACTTCAAATGTTTTTTTCACATTAGCATATTGAAAAACAATATAAAGTAATGCAAATAAAAACAGATACATAAAGATTTTACCTTTCATTAAATTTTAATTTTTAAATTATCGTAAGCCAAAAATACATTCTCTGGCAACTCTTTTTCTACTTCAGCATGAAAACCTAATAAATGACTTATATGTGTTAAGTAAGCTTTCTCTGGATTAACTTTTTTAATAAATGCTAACGCTTCATCTAAATTAAAATGAGCTAAATGCGTTTCTTTACGTAAGGCATTTACCGTTAACACTTTCACTCCTTTTAATTTTTCGACTTCTTCTTCAGTAATTGTTTTAGCATCGGTTACGTAAGCAAAATCATGAAATCTAAATGCATATACTTGTAATTTATGATGCCAAACATTTACAGGTATTACCTCTAGATTACCTATAGTAAAAGGGGTATCGTTAATTTCATTAATTTTTAAACTTGGTGTGCCTGGGTATTTATTTACAGTTTCAAACACATAGTCAAAACGTTTCTTTAGCGCTTTAATCACGCGTTGATGTGCATAAACAGAAATGTCACCCTGTTTAAAATAAAATGGCCTAACATCGTCTAAACCTATAATATGATCGTTATGCTCGTGAGTAAAAAGAATTCCATCAATTTTTTTTACATTATTGGCAAGCATTTGTTGTCTAAAATCTGGTCCGCAATCTACAACGTAGGTATAATTATCCCATTCAACTAAAATAGAAACACGTAAACGCTTATCTTTCTGATCTTCACTTAAACATACGGGATGATCGCTACCAATAATAGGGACGCCTTGAGAAGTTCCAGTACCTAAAAATGTAATTTCCACAGTTTAATTTTATCACAAAAGTAATTATATTTTTTTGTTTAAATGCCAATTCACTACCTTTGATGTAAAGAATAAACACACAAACTAAATCTCTAGATCGATATGCCAATAACCATTATGGGCGATAAGGAATTTGAAAATGTTCCTTCGATAAAAAGTAAAGCGCTGCGCATTAATCTTAACGAAAATATTTACGGCACGTTTGCAGAAATAGGTGCCGGACAAGAAACCGTTAGAAATTTTTTTAGGGCAGGAGCTGCTTCAGGTACTATTGCAAAGACAATGAGTGCTTATGATAAAGACTTTAGTGATGCTATTTACGGTATTGAAGATGATAAGAGATATGTAACCGAAGCTCGACTTAAAAAAATGCTATCGCATGAAATGCGCTTAATGGAAGAGCGTATGGATAGAGAGAAGCATCCTAAAAAGCTGTTTTTCACCTACGCTAATACAGTAGCTACCATAGATTTTGCAAAAAAATATAAAGGTCACGGCTGGGTTGGAATTAGATATCAAGTAAGACCAGATGAAGATTATAATGAAATTAGTCTTCATTTAAGATTTAAAGAAAATGATGCCCGACTACAACAAAATACACTCGGTATTTTAGGGGTAAATCTTATTTACGGTGCCTATTACAAATATGATAACCCTAAAAAATTATTACGTTATTTATATGATCATATTGATAAAGATCAATTAGAGATAGATACGATTAATTTTTCTGGTCCGCGTTTTGAAAATGTAGATAACCGATTAATGAGTTTACAACTTGTTAAAAATGGAATGACAGAAGCGGTGATGTTTGCTCCAGACGGAAATAATGTTTTACCAGCAAGAATACTCTATAAAAAAAATGTACTTGCTCTTAGAGGTAGCTTTAGACCGGTAACGAAAGTGAATATGGATATTTATAAAAACTCCATGGAACTTTTTAAACAAGAAAGCAGAGTTGAAGAAGAAAATACTATTTGTGTTTTTGAGATCACTCTTTCTAACTTAAGATCTGAAGGTGAAATCGATGAAAAAGATTTTATGGCGCGTGCAAAATTACTTTGTGCGTTGGGACAAACTGTTATGATCTCTAACTTTCAAGAATATTATAAAGTAGTTGAATATTTTTCTCGTTACACCAAGCAAAGAATGGGGTTAGCCATGGGTGTAAACAACCTGGTAGATATTTTTGATGAAAAATATTATCGTCATTTAAGCGGTGGTATTCTAGAAGCATTTGGTAAACTCTTCTTTAAAGATTTAAAAGTATACTTATACCCTTTAAAAGATAAAAAGACTGGAGAAATTACCGATAGTGATAACCTAAAAGTTCATCCACGTATGAAAGAATTATATAAATTCTTCAAATACAATGGAAAAGTAGTAGATATACAAGATTACGACCGTAGCCTAATGGATATCTTCTCTAGAGAAGTGCTACAAATGATTACTGAAGGACAAGATGGCTGGGAAGAAATGTTGCCTCTTGAAACTGCAGAGATGATTAAATCTCAGCATCTTTTTGGTTACAATAGTAAAATGATAGAACAGAAATAATCTTTCTTTTAAATTATTCTAATAAAAAAGGAGTTTCAAATTGAAACTCCTTTTTTATTAGAATCTTATGTAAACTTAAAGTCTAGTGATTTTAGCACCTATCTTTTTTAACCTTCCATCAATATCTTCATAACCACGATCTATTTGTTCAATGTTATGAATGGTAGAGGTTCCTTTAGCAGATAACGCTGCAATTAATAAAGAAATACCAGCTCTAATATCAGGACTTGTCATCGTAGTGGCTTTCAATTGAGATTCAAAATTATGTCCTATTACTGTTGCTCTGTGAGGGTCACATAATATAATCTTAGCGCCCATATCTATCAATTTATCTACGAAGAATAATCTACTCTCAAACATTTTTTGATGAATAAGTACACTTCCTTTTGCTTGAGTTGCGACTACTAAAATAATGCTTAATAAATCTGGTGTAAATCCAGGCCAAGGAGCATCACTAATGTTCATTATAGAGCCATCAATAAAGCTTTGTACTTCGTAACCATTTTTATGAGCCGGAATATAAATATCATCTCCTTTTCTTTCGATGGTAATCCCTAATTTTCTAAAAGTGGTAGGTATTAATCCTAAATTATCCCAACTTACATTTTTAATGGTAATTTCACTTTTGGTCATTGCTGCCAAACCAATCCAAGATCCAATCTCAACCATATCTGGCAAAATAGTGTGGGTGCACCCTCCTAATTCTTTAACACCAGTTATTTTGAGCATATTAGAACCTATACCATCTATTTTTGCCCCCATAGATACCAACATCTTACAAAGCTGTTGTAAATAAGGTTCACAGGCGGCATTATAAATAGTAGTTTCTCCTTCAGCTAAAGCTGCTGCCATTACTATATTGGCAGTCCCTGTAACTGATGCTTCTTCCAAAAGCATGAAAGTTCCTTTTAAACCTTTTGGTGCTTCTACACCATAAAAACGCTCTTCTTTATTATATCTAAATTCTGCGCCGAGTTTAATAAATCCTTCGAAATGAGTATCTAATCTTCTACGACCTATTTTGTCACCACCTGGGCGAGGAATATATCCTCTGCCAAACCTTCCTAATAAAGGTCCGACAATCATAATAGAGCCTCTTAAACCACTACCCTCTTGCTTAAATTGTTCGCTTTCTAAATAATCTAAGTTTAATTCATCACTCTTAAAACTATAAGTACCATTACCTAGCTTCTGAATTTTAACTCCCAAATTACTTAAGATATCAATTAATTTATTGACATCTCTAATATCTGGTATGTTGTTAATCTTTACGGTTTCGTTAGTAAGAAGTACTGCACATAAAATTTGTAGTGCTTCATTTTTAGCACCCTGAGGTTGAATTTCACCTTTTAAAGCTTGCCCTCCCTCGATTTGAAATGTAGCCATATTGGTTAGTTAGGTTTTTTTAGTAACGCTTACGTCCTCTAGTTTTACCTTTTTTTGAATTTTTATAATTGTTATTAGAACTGGTTGTGGTTCTTTTCTTACCTTTTAATAAATCTGATGCGTTAGCAAGATCTTCATCTTTCTGATTTAAATTAATTTGCCCATCACTTAATTCAAATAAATGATTAAAAATCACCTTATCTTCTACCGTATCCCTGTTCCAATTTAAATAGCACTTTTTCATATGATTAGCAATCGTAAGCACTAAACCTTCTTTTAAAGGACCACTTTCCATCTTCATTGCCTCGTCAATCATGCGCTTAATATTATTTCCGTAAAATCTATATTTAGGGAAATTTTGAGGATAACCTAATGGATCTGGAGATTCTTGTAATTTTTCTCGAGAAAGCTTAGGAAACGGACAATCTACATCTAGTTTAAAATCACTAATAATAAATAACTGATCCCATAATTTATGCTGAAAATCGGATACATCTCTTAAATGCGGATTTAAATTCCCCATGACAGCGATAATAGAATTTGCTACTTCATTTCTCTTTTTATCATCTTCTATGCTAACGGCATGTTCTACCATTTTTTGAATATGTCTGCCATATTCAGGTATAATTAATTTTGTTCTTTCTGAATTATATTCTAAGTCGTATATCAAAACTGAAGTTTTCTAATATTAAAGTATTGGTTATTGTAGTACTTATAACCTTTTCGTGCAAAATAATAAATAATACCGAAGATTGTTCAAAAAATACAATAAAAATTATTAGAGTGAAATAACACCTTCTACCTTGGCTCCCACTTCTTTATATTTTTCAATCACTTGATCAGGATTTTTCATCTTTACATTTATAGAAACACTGGTATAAGTACCTTTTGAAGATTGTTTGGTGGTGATTACTGCTCCCATATTATCAAATATAGTTTCTACTAATTCAATCTTTTCATTGGCAGAAGGAACAATAAATTTATAAAGATATTCACTAGGCCAAGAAGTGGTTTCTTCTAATTGTTTATGTAATTTTTTGTAAAACTCTTCTGGATTTTCATTTGCATTCATAAAAAATCTATTTCTTTTTTTTCTACAAAGATACTGTAATTAAGCTATTTTTTTAAATTGCCTTTAATTAAATAGAAATTCATGCATAATCATTCAAAAATTGTAATTCTTGGCGGCCCAGGAACGGGAAAATCTTCTGTTATCACCGAATTAAAAAATAGAGGTTATCCTTGTTTTGATGAAGTATCAAGAGAAATCATTCAAAAAGCTCAAAAAGAAGGTATAGATCAGCTATTTTTGACAGAACCGCTTTTGTTTAGTGAAAAACTATTAGAAGGTAGAATTAATCAATTTAAGCAAGCACAAAAAATAGAAAAAGCTGTTTTTATAGATAGAGGTATACCAGACGTAACCGCTTATATGGATTTTAAAAAAGAAAAATACCCCCTAAAATTCAGTAAAGCAAACATAGATTACACTTACGACCAAGCTTTTTTATTACCAGTTTGGCCAGAAATTTATAAGTCTGATACAGAACGCTATGAAAATTTAGAGGAAGCTTTTTTAATTGAAAAAGAGCTTATTAAAACCTATAAAAATTTAGGTTATCATTTAATTGAAGTTCCTAAAACTAATGTAAAAGAAAGAACTAACTTTATTTTAGAAAACTTAAAGTCATAAACAAAAAAGAAGACATATTATACCAATACTGGGGCTATTCTAAATTTAGACCAAGTCAAGAAGAAGTAATCAATCATATTTTAAATAATAAAGATGTGATTGCTTTAATGCCAACTGGTGGCGGAAAGTCATTATGCTTTCAAGTTCCTGCTTTATTAAAAAAAGGAATTTGTATTGTTATTTCTCCTTTACTTGCCTTAATGCAAGATCAAGTAAATAACCTTATGCAACGAGGCATACCTGCTTTAATGTTGCAAGGCGGCATTTCTTATGACGAATTAGACAAAACACTAGATAACTGCATTTACGGAAAATACAAATTTCTTTACCTCTCACCAGAACGTTTAAGCCAAGAGCTTGTGCAAGAAAGAATTAAACTCATGAATGTAAGCTATTTAGTCGTAGATGAAGCACATTGTATTTCTGAGTGGGGGCATGATTTTAGACCTGCCTACCAAAATATTGTAGATTTTAAAAATCTTCATCCGCAAATAAAGACCATAGCACTTACCGCTACTGCAACCCAAAAAGTAGTTAGTGATATGGTAAATTATTTAGAAATACCCGAAGCTAAGATTGTAAAACAAAGTTTTAAACGCCACAACTTAAGCTTAATTTCTGAAAAATTTGAAGATAAAAACCATAAGCTTTTTCAATTTCTTTCTAACAATCCAGGTTCGTCAATTATTTATGTAAGAAATAGAAATGCTACAGAAGAAATTTCTGAATTTTTATCAACTAGAAACATTGCTGCTTCTCCATTTCATGGCGGTTTGCAAACCGCTACTAAAAATAAACTTTTAAAAAATTGGCTAGATGAAAAGGTTAGCGTAATGGTAGCCACAAGTGCTTTTGGAATGGGAATCGATAAAGCAAATGTAAGAAATGTAATTCACTACCATTTACCCGAAAGTTTAGAAAGTTTTTTTCAAGAAATTGGGCGTGGCGGCAGAGACGGAAAACCTGCCAAGGCTTACCTTATCTATAATGATGCAGATATACTAAGGCTAAAAACTCAATTTTTAAGCATTATACCAAAAGTTGAAGATGTTAAACTAATTTACAAAAAATTAAATGCTTTTTTTTCTATAGCTTATGGTGAAGGAAAAGAAGAATTATATAATTTCAACTTTTTAAATTTTTGTAAAACCTATCAACTTTCTTCAGGAAAAACCTACCAAGTACTTCAACTTTTAGACAGGACAAGTATTTTTAGCTTAAAAAAAGAATACAAACAAAAAATAGAAATTGTTTTTAAGGTTTCAGCAAAGCAAGTAGATCAGCTCACGCAATTACAACCAAAATTTCATCATTTTGTACAAATTTTAACCCGAAATTATTCTGGAATATTTGAGCAGTTTATCTCGTTAGATTTTAAAGAACTTCAATACAAAACTGGATTCAATCCTCAGGAGATTAAAACTGTTTTAAATGAACTAGACCACCTAGAGGTTATAAATCTTAGAATTATAGATCAAGACACCTCTATATTCTTTCTTCAACCAAGAGAAGATCAAATAACCATTAGTCCGCTAATTCCATACATTAAGCAGCAATACACCAACAAAGAGACTAAAATAAATGCTGTTTTAGCTTATTTAGAGAATAATAAAGATTGTAAAATGGTACAATTACTTACTTATTTTGGTGAAATAGACGTTAAGCCCTGCGGTCAATGTAGTGTATGCTTGCAAAAGAATAAAAATAACAACATTAATAAACGCCAAATTGCTTTAGAAATACTTAAATATTTAACCAACCATGCCATGTCTTCCAGAGAAATTGTTCAAGTAGTTAAATATGATGAAGAAATAGTAATAAGTATACTTCAGCAGCTCTTAGAATTTAATAAAATTACCTTAACCCCCGATAAAAAATATAAGCTCAAATGAAAAATTTAAGAATTCTATTTATGGGTACTCCAGATTTTGCAGTTACCATATTAGACAAGATTATAGCCGAAAAATATAATGTGGTAGGTGCGGTTACCGCGGTAGATAAACCTGCTGGAAGAGGTCAAAAATTAAGATTTTCTGCTGTAAAAGAAGCTGCACTTCAACATGATTTAGAAGTGTTACAGCCCACTAATTTAAAATCAGAATCTTTCCAAGAAGACCTCAATAGACTTAATCCTAATTTAATTATTGTAGTTGCTTTTAGAATGTTACCTAAAAAAGTTTGGAATTTCCCTGCTTTAGGTACTTTTAATTTGCACGCCTCTCTTCTACCGCAATATAGAGGAGCAGCTCCTATTAATTGGGCAATTATTAACGGAGAAGAAAAAACAGGAGTAACAACTTTTTTTATCGATGAAAAAATTGATACTGGAGAAATTATTGCAAAAAAAGAAATAGCCATAGATTCTGCCGAAAATGCAGGCGTATTGCATGATAAATTAATGCATTTAGGTGCAGATCTAGTAACAGAAACCTTGAAGCTCATTCAAGAAGAAAACGTTAAAACACAAAAGCAAAATAATTTTTCTCCTTTAAAAACCGCTTACAAACTTAATAATGAAAATACCAAGATAGATTGGCAACAACCAGCAATTAAAATTTATAATCACATTAGAGGCTTAAGTCCTTACCCAGTTGCATGGACATATTTAGATAACGGTAATAAAGAATTACGCTGTAAAGTTTATTCTGCTAGTTATGTTATAGAAAATCATCAAACTAACATAGGAACGGTAACTAAAGAAGATAAAAAATTGAAAGTAGCCACTCAAGATGGTTATATTTTCATAGAAGAAATTCAATTACCTGGAAAACGTAAACTACCTACAAAAGATCTATTAAATGGTTTTTCTTTAGAAGAGAATTCAAAAATGGTGTAAACCCTTACAAATACTGAACTGAAGAAATTTTTAATAAATCAAGTGTGATTTATTAACAATACCACTAAGTTATTAACAATATCGCCCATTTGACCTGCTATTGCTTGCATAGGTGAGAATTCCGTATAAATTTGTAGACGAAATCAATACATGTTTAACCAACAATTAGTTTAAATCAAAAATTATGAACAAAACGAATTTAATTGATGCAATGGCAGAAGATGCCGGGATTTCTAAAGCTGCTGCTAAAAAAGCATTAGAATCTTTCTTAGAGAATATTGAAGGATCTCTTAAAAAAGGAGATAGAGTTTCTCTAGTAGGATTTGGATCTTGGGCTGTTTCTAAAAGAGCTGCTCGCGAAGGTAGAAATCCACAAACTGGAAAAACAATCAAAATCGCTGCTAAAAACGTTGTTAAGTTTAAAGCAGGATCTGATTTACAGAAATCGGTTAATTAATTAACTGTATTCCATAAGTTTATAAAAACCTTTCTTTTCGAGAGGTTTTTTTTATGCTTTTTTATAAATATTAATTGCATTTATAGATTTTTTAATTTAGATTTATTTCCAAAGACTAAAATATTTGACATCATTAGTACCACATAAAGGAAAATTACTAGTTGCAGAACCTTCTATTATAGGTGATGTTTCATTCAATAGATCTGTCGTTCTGTTAGCCGACCATAATACTGAAGGATCGGTGGGTTTTATTCTGAATAAACTCTTAGATTTTGATTTATCTGAACTTATTCCAGGCATTAATAAAAACTTTAAAGTTTTTAATGGTGGTCCTGTAGAACAAGACAATCTCTATTTTATACATAAAGTACCAGAACTTATCCCTGGAAGTATAGAAATAGCAGGAGGTATTTTTTGGGGAGGCAATTTTGAAGTAGTAAAAAGTCTCATTCAGAATAATTTAATTTTCGAAGAAGACATTAAGTTTTTCTTAGGCTATAGCGGTTGGGATTCTAATCAGTTAGATATAGAATTAAGCGCTAACGCTTGGGTTGTGATAGATAATAAAGACAATAAAGGTATCTTACAACAAGATTCTGCAAATTTCTGGAAAGAAAAGATGAAAGAGCTTGGTGGTGAATACTTAATTTGGTCAAATGCCCCAGAAAACCCTAGTTACAATTAACCCAACCTAGCAGTAGTATTTAATTTTGCTAAGAGTTGCTTTGCCACTTTCGCACTAAAATTTTTCTTTCTGTATTTTGTAATTGGTTGAATACCCATCACCACATTTGTGATAAATAATTCATCTGCTTTTTGCAATTCAAATGCAGAAACAGATGCTTCTTCTAAAGTAAAATCATCTGTTTTTTTAATGATCTCGATAAGTTTTTTTCTTGTAATTCCATTTAAACAACCATCTGTTAAAGGCGCGGTTTTAATGTTGTTTCCCTTCACTACAAATAAGTTTCCGTTTAAAGCTTCTACAATATTTTTTTTCTCGTTGACTAACAAACAGTTTTGATAAGCATTTTCTTCTGCATAGATACTTGCCAGTACATTAATTATTTTATTGGTAGACTTTAACGTAGAAAGCAAACCACTGGTTAAGTAATGGTCTTTAAATAGCTCTATCTCATAATCTTTTTCATCTAAAATGTAAAAAGAATTAGCTAACTCATAGGTTCTTATGGTATAATTTACTTCTCTAGTACTGGGTTGATAAAGCCCTCCTGGTTTTCGGTAAACATTAATTTTAACCCTAGCAGGTTGTTGCGTTAATTTATTTGCTTCAAGAAGTTCTAAGATTTCTGCTTCTAAAAATTCTGGGGAAAACTGCATTGGGATTTCCATACGTAAAATACGCATAGAAGCCATTAATCTAAAGTAATGATCTTCCCAAAACATAATTTTACCATTAATCACTCTTATGGTTTCAAACAAACCATCAGCGTAATTAAAAGATCTATTCTCTATGTTTAAATTTACATGTTGATCTTGTACTATTTCACCTTCAAAATTAATCATAAAAAAGCCCCGTATTTAAGTAAAAACGGGGCAAATATACTAAATTAAAAAAATCTTTTATACAGAACCAAGCACATGTTTTAAATCTGAAACCATATTTTCCCAAAGCATTTTCCCTTCATTAACTTCATCATCATCTTCTGCATGATCGGTAATCATTAAAGAAACATCTTTAGTAATCTCATCTACCTGAATTCTCATCTCAAAAAAATAAGGATTTCCCTCTTCTTCATCCTCTAACCAACGTAATTTAATGCGCTCTCCACTTTTTTTACTTAGAAGCTTTGCTTTTTCTTCGCTACCTTCCCAAATAAACGTAAAAATCTCACCTCTAGAATTTACATTATCGGCATACCATTCGCTTAAACCTGAAGGAGTTGAAATATATTGATATAATAATGACGGAGATGCCTGAATAGGAAACTCCATTTCGTATTTTATTTTAGTACTCATACGTATTTTATTTGTTGAAAGGCAATATATATATTCTTTAGAAACATTGAAAGGAAAATTAATTATTTTATTTTTTTTAAAACTTATTTGCAACATAATAAAATAATTTTATATTTGCACCCGCAAACGGCGAGGTAGCTCAGTTGGTTAGAGCGTCGGATTCATAACCCGGAGGTCCCGAGTTCAAATCTCGGTCTCGCTACAGTATTTTTCAAAACCCTTGTAATTTCAAGGGTTTTGACGTTTTTAAGCGTAATTGCCGGTTCATATTTGGTTCAATCTATATTTTTAGCTGCTTTTTAAAAGACTGCTAAAAAAAAATGGATACTTCTCAAAAAACCACTTCAAAAAAAATTCTATTTGTTGATTACATTCCTGCAGATCTAAAAGAAACGTCTGGAGAGAACTGGCGCGTTGTATTTTCTGTAAAAATTCCAGATAAAGAAGATTTAAAAAGATTTAAACGTAGGGTTCCGAAACATTCAAACAAAACGTTGCGAAAAAAAATTGCCACGAGAATGTGTAACGAAATAAATAAAAAGCTTGAAAAAGGTTGGTCGCCATTTTATGAAGGTATTGCCGATCACGAATTTAAAAAACTTGTTAAAGTTTTAGATTTCTATATAGATCAAGCGGAACGCAAAGCAAATGACGGTTTAATAAGATTAGATAGTTACCGTGCGTACAATTCCTTTTCTAATAATATTAAGCAATACTTAACTGAAAAAAATATTGGCGAAATGTTCGTAGCAGAATTTGACAAAAAATTTGTTCTTGAATTTTTAGATTACATCTATTATGAAAGAAAACGATCTGCAAGAACTCACAATAATTACCTTTCATTTCTTAACCAGTTGGCAATTTTTATGACCGACAGAAAATTTATTCCATCTAATCCAGTTAACGGAATTTCTAAAAAAATGGTTACTAAGAAAAAAAGGGAATTAATACCGGGTAATGTGCGAAATGAAATTTTTAAATATCAAGCTCTTACAAACAAACACTATTTATGTTTAATGCTTACGGTATATTTTTGTTTTATTAGAAGGACGGAAATCACTAAATTAAAAAAAACACATTGGGTGTAATTTAAAAATCGAGCTGAATTTAGTTTTTTTACCAATTTTTGGTAAATTTGATTAAAATTAAAAATAATGAAGAATACATCCATATCACTCGGAGATTATTTTGACCAGTTTGTACAAACTCAAGTTTCTGCTGGTAGATACAAGAACGTTAGTGAAGTTATCAGAGCTGGACTCAGAATGTTGGAAAATGAAGAAAGTAAAGTAATTGCGTTGCGAAATGCAATACAAGAAGGGTTGAACAGTCCATTGGTTGAAGATTTTGACTTTGATGAAAATCTGAAAAGATTAAAAGCAGAGAAAAGAAAGAATGGCTAAAGTTATACTAAGACAAGAAGCTATTAATGACTTAAATAGTATTTGGTATTATACTTTCGAAAAATGGTCTGAAAAGCAAGCTGATAAATATTATGCAACAGTTAAAATGGCTTGCAATGGAATTGGAGATAATCCCGATATTGGAAAAGAATATTACGGGATAAACAAAAATTTACTCGGACTAAAATTTGGAAAACATATTATTTTTTATCAGCAAATGTCAAATGATAGAATTGAAATAATCAGAATCCTACACGAAAGAATGGATTTAAAAAATAGAATAAGCGAATAAAAAAGGGTTCAACTCTAAATATTAATTAAAGACAAACCCAAGGTATTTTAAACTTACACACTTTACAGGATGGTCCCCTGCTAACATTGTATGCCACTTCAGAAAAACTACTAGCAAACACACTCTTTTCTCTTACAATCTGATTTATCCAAGTATAATAGACTCTAAAACTGGAATGAAAGATTTACCAAAATCGGTCAGATTATAAACCTTTTTTATTGGTGGCTTTTACCATAGCCTTTTCTTGAAACCAAAACATCTTTTTCTAATTGTTTTAATTGTAAACTCAAAGCCATTTCAGTAATTCAAGGTGTTTCTTTGCGAATTTCACTAAATCTTACTTTCATTATCAACCCTAAGTTTCTAAAATCTAACCTATACGCAAACAAGTGTGTACCTATTATAAAACCACTATATAGTATAAATAGTGTAGTCTTGCTCTGCAGTTATTATGGACTTAGTGTGGGTTAGATAGGGCTTATCTAGGAGATTCCTCAGCTTTTAACGGTTAGCAACAAATATAAATATTTATTTATCATGGGCTTTATTTATGGATATTATACTTACGGCTGCTATACAGTTTTAACAACAAACCAATAATAAGCCCATGCAATCGTTAGGATTAATTTTCCATTTTTTGGCAGTAATATCCAATAACCAAACCCTGGAAATCAATCCTTCATAAAAAGGGAAATAATCTGCTATCGGTATAGGGTTCCTTTCTTAATGGCCAACGTAATTTCTTTAGTATAATATTCTTTATACTGAAATATATAATCTCCTTCATTGGTCTCGGTAATTGTTGCCGCTATCACATCTTTACAAAATACCTTCGCTTGCCTCATTAAGTATTTCTTTTGTATTTATAGGTGCTCATTCATCTACAAAGATGGCTAAAACAAGTTTACTTTTTTCATATTAAGATTTGTCTTCCTCTACTCTATTTTACAGACTACAGTTCTTCCCTCTCTTCAAATTCTTCTTCTATTTACTTCGTTTTTTTTACAAATGTTGCCAATCCTTTTATTATATGCAAAAACATATAGAACGGATACTATTTAGACATCTTTGGCATTACGAACTCTGAAAAGGGTAAATTATCTCATATAAAAAGAATCATTACTAAATGATTGTGGATTTTTTATGAGGCTCTCCCCCAATTTGCTTGTTTTTAAAATTATGAGGTTCATATAATTATGGCTGTAAAACACACCCCAATAAGATTGTGAAACTATGGTAAGGAAACGTTTAACTACTGGGTAGACCGCCGTAAATAGATTACTTGCGATATAAACGAATTTCAATAAGTACGGTTATTGGTAATATTCATGAAAAAAGATGAATAGCAATAAAGTATTCATCTTTTTAAAAATAACCAATTATCATTATGCTAGGGTGAAAGTATAAACTCTCTACGATAGAGATGAGCTTTTTATTTTTTTGCTTCTGCTACAGAAACTTTACGGAATTCTTTTAGCAATTTTTCTAAAGCTAAAGAAGATTTTCTTGCTCTAGTACCTGCTGCTTTATTACCACTTTCTAATTGAGCATTGGCATCGCTCTCAAAAGATTTGTAAGTGCTTTTAATGTTTTCGATCAATTCTTTCATAATTCTTGTTTTTAAATTTTATTTACAAAACTAAAATAAAATTATTCTATTTAAACACGCCCTTATTCCCATAAATTTCACGAAGAACCCGTACTTGTTTAAGGCTTTTCTTTCAGCTTTTTTACTTCCTGATCTAAACTATCTACCTGTTTACGTAGCCGATCAGACTCTTCTCGTAACTCTTTTACCTCTTCCCTTTTGGTATTTCGTCGTTCTTGTAAGCTTAAGCGCTTTGCTTCCAGCTGCATACGTTTAGCTTCACGTTCTAAACGCATAGATTTACGTTGTAAGATTAAGTCTTCGCGATTGCTTAGTTCTCCCGAAATTATTTTTTTAATTAGTTCACCTGTATCCGTGAATTTTTGCTGTAGCTCGTTCCCTGCTTGAGTTTTATCTAATTTCATTCTAAGATAACCTGAAGAGAATTCTATAGTATATATCTCATCATTACTTGGTGAGAATACCCAAGAAAGCCAAGAACCTTTTTTATTAATACGCTCTTTTCCAAATGCATCGATTAAAGTTTCTTTTACCTGTTGGTCATATGGAGAAGCATAACTTGCCCTAAACTTATAACTATCGTTAGAATTGCTTACGGCGATAGATAAATTCTCGTCTTTCTGTTCACTATTAGCTACTGAATGTTTATAGCTGTTACTTGTACTAGAGTTAGTAGCTGTTGAAGTAGTACTAGAAGATGCTTGTTGTGCTCGACAAAACAGTCCGCACACAAATAATACAATTGATAATAGAATAAGTTTCATGATGATATGGTTTTTATGAATTAATAAATTTATTTTTCTACTAGAAAAGTGAGACCTATACCTCGGGTACTTTTAATTTTTATTCGGGGATCTTCTTTAAAATATTTACGCAAACGACTTATAAAAACATCCATACTTCGTCCCGAAAAGAAATCGACCTCTCCCCATAGCTGCTGTAAAATGGTTTCGCGTTTGAGTAATTTATTTTTGTTTTGAAACAAATAATCAATTAAGGCAGCTTCTTTTTCTGTTATTTTTTGAACTTTTCCTTCCCTAAGCAAACAATAATTTTGAGTATCTAAATAATAACTCGAAATTTTAAGATTAGCTTCAGTTTCAGGTTGCTTGAGATGCTGTTGAGTTCTCCTTAAAATATTTTGAATGCGTAACACCAAGATGTCGGCATCAAAAGGTTTTACAATATAATCATCGGCACCTAGCTTTAGTCCCCTTATTTTGTCTTCTTTTAGTTTTCTAGCGGTTAAAAATATAAACGGAACTTCGGGAAACTGTTGAATAATTTTTTTAGCGAGCTGAAAACCATCAATTTCTGGCATCATCACATCAAGAACCGCGATAGAAAACGGTATTTGCTCTTGTTTATGTAGTAGTTCTAAAGCTACTTGTCCATTAACCGCCCAACTTACTTGATACCCGTGTACTTCTAAATATTGCTTTAAAATACTTCCAAAGTCATAATCATCTTCTACTAATAATAGATGAGCTTTTATCATAAGGCAAACGGAATTTGAATGATAAATTTACTTCCTTTTCTAATGTCACTTTGCACTTCTAAACTTCCTTCATGCGCTATTATTATTTGTTTTGAATAATATAATCCCAAGCCAAGACCTTGATGCGTATGTAAGTTTCCTTGAGAAACACGATAAAATTTTTCGAAGATCTGTTTTTGAGCTGGTTTGGGAATTCCTAATCCGTTATCGCTAATTTCTATAAAAAAATAATCTTCTATTTGCTTTGTAGTCATATGAATACGAATATCTGCCTCATTATATTTTACAGCATTGTCTAAGAAATTAAATAGTGCTGTGGTAAAATAAAATTCATCTATAAAAAGGGATGGTGTCTCTTTTTGAAAAGAAGTAATTATTGTTAGCTCTTCCTTTGTTTGACTCAATTTAAAATCTTCCACTACCCTATTTAAATAAGCAAATGTATTTATTGGTTGACGATTTAATTGTAGATGCCCTGCCTCCAAACTACTATTCATCACTTGATCGATAAGTTTTTGAATACGTTCATTTTGGCGATCTATAATCTGTAATGAATTGGTTAATGCTTCAGGGTGCTTTAATATGTGTTCATTTTTTAAACTTTTTATGGCAATTCCTAAAGTAGCCAAAGGTGTTTTCAGCTCGTGGGTTATATTATTTATAAAATCGGTTTTTATTGTGCTTATTTTTTTTTGGGTTATTAAGCTTTTTAGCGAGTAATAAAAAAGCCCCAGCATTACTAAAAAAAGAAACACCGATCCCACCAATAAACCAAGCATTTGATTGAGCACGATACTTTTTTCATCTACAATCTGCATCATATCTTTAAACTTTAACTCTATATTGTAATGCTTTGTGGTAATTTTATCCTCGGTTTGATCGAGGTAGTCGTATTGAGAAAAGGTTCGGGAAACACTCACCGAATTTGCTTTTTCGTTAGGAAAGTCATTTCCAAACATTTTAAAGGTTTGCACTTGTTTTTGCGGAAAAAGGGTATCATTTTCTTCTCCAAAAATGACAATGCTTTCTATATTCTTTTTATAATTAACCGAATACCCGAGTTTTTTATCTTTTAATTCCTTCTGATAAATACGATAGTAATCTTTATTTAAGGTATCGGCTTTTTGCTGCAACCTGTATAATATTTCTTGATTTGTACTACGATGGTTTTTATAATCGGCAATCTGGTTTTTCAATTCTTCATCCCAGTTATTTATAATCGAATCCAATTCTTGGTTATAGTCAATGTTCAAGATTCGGCTTCGGGTGTCTTCAATAAACGCCTTTCTTTTTAAAGTGTAGGTGTTATAGATAAGATAGCCCTGAATAGTCGATAATGCTAAAAAAGCAGCGATAGAAATTAGGATAAGCCAAGTGATCTTCAGTTTCATAATTACATCTTCTGCATCAAAATTACTATACTTTAGCTTTTATAGAGAAACATTTCTATGCGTTAACCCATCGTTAACCTTAAAATTGAGCAAAAGCCTTGTTATAAATGGGTCTTTAGGTTTTGAAATGTATTCAGATCCATCCTTAAGGATTTTTGTGAGTTACATTAACCTCCCATTAACCACGGGTTAACCGTATTTAAAGTGAAGTTGTCTCAAATTTGCTGTACTCTAAAAGCAAAAATCATGAAACAACTAAGCTTATTTTTCCTATCTCTATTCATTCAGCAAGTTTTAATAGCACAATCTATAGCACTTCACGGAGAAGTAAAAGACATGCTAAAACATCCTGTGGAAAATGCAGATGTGATTTTAAGAGACGTTCAACAAAAAATGATCACCTATACAGCGACCGATTCTTTAGGAAAATTTACCTTGAAAGCACCTGATGGAATCTATATACTTGAAGTATATCACCTCGCTTATCAAAAACTTACAAAGAATATTCAATTAGTCGATTCCTCTCCTCAACCTCTAGGCTTAATTTTACTTTCTGCAGAAGAAAGTCTATCTGAAGTTATGATTTCTGCTCAAAAGCCATTATTGGAAAAAAAATTAGATCGTTTGGTGATTAATGTAGAAAATAGATCTGCCTTTGCGGGCAATAATTTATTTGAATTGTTAAAAAATACACCTGGTATCTACACCGCTACGGACGACCAGTTACAGATGCTGGGGAAATCTGGTATTCGGGTTATGCTAAATGGCAGGTTACAATACTTAGCCACCAATGAAATAAGTGATTTCTTAAAAAATATTGCTGCTGATGAAATCATTAAAATCGAACTTATTACCACACCGCCAGCTAATTTTGAGGCAGAAGGAAATGCTGGTTATATTAATATAGTTACCAAAAAAATAAGAAAAAAAGGAAGGGAGTTAAAAACAGCACTCAACGGTTATCAGGGAAAATACTCCCGAATAATGAGCAGAACAGGGTTTCAGTACCAAGATGAACAATTACGAACGGATATTTCTTACAGCTACGGAAAAATAAATTCTTTTGAAGCTATTAAACAATATAACGTGTTTTCCAATAACGGAATAATACAGCATTATCGTTCTTTTAATCAAGAAAATCGGCGCACCTATTACCATACTATAAGAAATCAAATAGATTGGCAAATCAACAAAAAATCTGTTTTAAGTTTTGCCTTACGAACTATGATAAAAGAAGAAGAACGACCTGCTGAAAATGAAAATTTTCAGTTGGGAGAAGAGGATAATATTTTTCATAACATACAAAGTTCAACTTTTGAAGAGCGTGCTTATATAAATTACGGTACCGATATTTTTTATGAATATACATTAGATTCCTTAAAGAAAAAAATGATGCTTAGCGGAAGTTATGCAGGCTTTAGCACCAATAACCAGCAAAGGTTTTCTAACCATTATTTTAATGAACATGAGCCTTTAACTCAAGAACAATTGCGGAGTGATTTCAAAAATAAATCAGAAATCATGGCTTTTAAAGTGGACTTTTATTTACCTTTTAAAAAAACCACTTGGGAAACCGGTTTAAAATACGCTCAAACCAAAACAAACAATAGCTTCTTATTTGAAAATTTTGATTACCTGCAATGGCAAATAAATCCTAATTTAAACAATGACTTTTTGTACAGAGAACAAAATGCGGCACTCTATATTTCGATGCAAAAAAATATGGCTAAAAGATGGAAGCTTAAATTAGGCTTGCGAGGAGAATATACTTCTACAAAAGGAGACTCCCCTAACCTTGACCAATTAACCACTTATCGTTACTTTAATCTTTTCTCTACGTTTTATCTTCAATATGAGGTAAATAATCAGTATCAAATGAACCTTTCTTATGCAAGACGCATTAACCGTCCAGATTATAGTAGCCTTAATCCTTTTATTACCTATCAAAGCCCGTTGTTTTCTAATCAAGGGAATCCGTTATTAAGACCCGAGTTTACCCATAGTTTAGAATGGAATCATACGCTAAAAAACAGGTATGTTATCACTCCTTTTTACAATTATACTCAAGCGTATTATTCTGAGTATCCCTATCAAGTAGAAGCAACTCAAGAAACTCGCTATACGTTTGGAAATCTTGGAAGTCATCAAAACGCTGGAGTGCAAGCTATTTTACCTTTTAAAATTAACAAACAAATTAATTGGCAACATAGCTTATTGGGTCTATATCAACAATACGTTATTGCTTACGATTCCATTCAAGAAAAACCCGCAGGTGTTTTTTGGCGTTATCAAAGCTCTTTTAGCGTTGAATTGAATAAAAATTTAAATATGGAAATCTCCGGATATTATGAAAGTAAATCTATACAAGCTTTTTATGAAGCAGATGATCATGCCGATGTTAGTATAGGCATGAACTATTCCTTTTGGAAAGAAAAGGCAAATTTATCATTAGGGGTTTCTGATATTTTTTATACCAACAGAGCAAAAGCTGAAATAAATTATCCTAATCAATCTTTAGGCTTTTATAGGCGTAATGATACCCGATTATTTAAAATTGGCTTTACTTATAAATTTGGGAAAAATACAGTTAAAGACAAGAAGTCTTTGGATAGCGCTAGTGCAGAAGAGCAGGAAAGATGGTAAACCTATAAATTTTAAGTTATATTTTATTAATTAAATCTTGTAGGAGGCTATTGGTGTTTAAGTATTGATAGATAGCATGGTAAAAAATAGGGATAAGTTGTTTTTAATCTTAAAATAAATTCTCTTCTTAAACCTTATGCAGCAACATTTAAAAATTTATTTATTCCCATCGTTTCAAATTTTTATAGCTCAAAATTCTTTTCGTTATAAATGATTTAAAAAAATATTGATTTCTAGAATTTTTTATTAATCTACAGACGATATTTTTGGACTTCTCCCAATGATAAATGCACCCCCTTGATATTGTTAAACTTGAAATTTACATTTGTACTTTCAAAATCAACTTGCTATCGATCGCCACCATTTTCAGTCTTTCTTTTTAATATACGAAAATATAATATCCCATAACGATCAACAAGATTGTACAGACCAGAAGGAATATATTTATCAATTCTTTCCTGCCAATACATTTATTTTAAAACTCTTTTTTGTATGTTTATCTTCATAAATTTTGTTTAAAAATAGGGAGATTATAAAATTTGAATGGAGTTTCATTTTATAGAAATAAACAGAAATTTTTAGTTTTGAGATTTTTATAATGCTTCATTCAATAAATTATTTAATTAAATTTAAAAAATTTATACTAATAAGTAAAACTAAAAACTTGTGTTATCCGGTCAATATACCTATATAAACAGTTATATTTGTTTGGATATAACCAGTTGGCAACAAGCTGAAAAAATCACGAATGAAAAACAAAATACTGATTTTATTACTCACTTTATCATCGATAATTGGCTTTGGTCAGAACTCAAAAGAAAATGTCTTATATGTTGTCGATTCAATTCCAGTAATAGAAGAACCGAAAGAAGGATTTCGAACTCTAACCGAAAATGAAATTGATAATGTTGTTGTGGTAAAAGATAAAAAAGTAATGAAATCTTCTGGATACAAAGATTTGGATAGAATTATTTATGTTTTCACTAAAGAATATATCAAAAGACCAGATAGCATAAAAGCAATTCCGACAACTAAATTAATGACCAAAAAAAATGGAACTTGGTATCTAAAAAATAGTTCAACACCATATTCAGGAAAATTTATAGACTATTATCTAACTGGAAAAAAACAAGGCGAAGGAATTTTGTTCAACGGGAAACTAAAAGGTAAACGCCTACTCTACCATTTAAGTGGAAACATATCTGACGAGATTGAATATGAGAACGGAATTTCAAACGGACTTGAGCAAAGATTTTATGAAGATGGAACTTTAATGCAAAAAGGGAATTTTAAGAACGGAAAAGAAATTGGAATTTGGGAAATGTATCATCCAAACGGACAATTAAAACAACGAACAAACTTTGTTAACGGAAAAATGGACGGAGAATCTGTTTCTTTTTATTCAACAGGAGAAATTAAAGGTAAAAACGTTTACAAAAATGGAGTTTATCAAAAAGATAAAATAAACGATAAGCTTTTCAAACTTTATAATGAATCACAGAAATTATATAAACAAGTAAACCATAAAGTAGCGATAAAAAAACTGGATAAAGCTTTAGAATTAGACTCAAATTGGGCAGAAGGATATTTTGCGAGAGGAACTATGAAATTAAATAATTTTCAATTTGACGAGGCAATTAAGGATTTTGATAAAACTCTCGAAATTGAGCCTTATTTTACAAATGCATATTCAAATCGAGCTTTTGCTATTTTAAGAAAACACGAACTTGGAAATGATCGGACTTTATCAAAATCAAAAGACATCCAAATAATCGCTTCAAAGGCAACTGAAATACCAGAATCGGAATTGATTAAAATTTGTGCTGATTTGAAAAAAGCTGTGTCACTCGGAGATGATAACTGGATGGTTTTAGAAGCATTAGAAAAACATTGTAAAGAATAAAGCCAGTTGCCAACACCGGTAACCGTTGCACAAGCCTCTAATTCTTAGAAAATCTCACTTATTTAAACCGCTTTAGAGCGGTTTTCTAGTTTTATATCGTTTGTAAATTAGCAAAATGAAGTGCCTTTAAAATGTATCTGTAGGCTTGCTTTAATCCAATTTTGGGTATTAAAAACAAGTCGAGCAT
>NZ_JAHWDF010000018.1 GCF_019311235.1 Mesonia aestuariivivens
TAAAAAAGCAGCGAACTCTGTGGTCATACGGGTTCCCTGTGCTACTACATTCCAATCACGCTGAATAATTTGCTTACTTTGTTTGTTGAGCCAGCGTCGTCGCTTTATATGCAAAAACACCTTTTTATCACGAACAGGAAAATCCTGAATTGTTATTTCTTGGTGGAATCCGTGGGCTATGACCAAGTTTGAGGAAAATTCTTTGGGAACCTCTGGTTGCTCTTCAAAATGCAAGTGAAGTATGTCTGCATCTGTTTGATGTGTATCCGGCCCACCAACCCCATCTTTTAAGTTTGCATAATTTTATTTACGGGTTTACTTTCTGGTAAGCTTGATCTAATTCTAAACTTGCTGTAATTTCTTGTATTGCTGTGGGTAGAGATTCCGGATGTCTTTGTGGTTGATGGAGATGATATGCTCCAGGGTATATTTGAGCCACTGATATGGGTTTACCTCGTGTTTTTTGCAGATGGCAAAGAAGGAATAGATTCCTGCGGCTCTTTCTGCTGCTGAATGAGAACCTGCAAAGAGGTAATTCTTTCTACCCAGGGCCAATGGCCTGATGGCATTCTCCACTAAATTATTATCGATCTCCAGAATACCATCAAAAAGGATAGGCGCTGAGCCGGTCCCAACGATCCATAGAATACTTAAAGGCTTTTCCGATAGGACTCTTGGGAAGGATCAACTGATGTTTCATCTGATCGAACATCCATTTTCCAAATTCATTGATAACAGGCAGTGCTTTTTCCAGGCGCAGCGATTTGCGCTGCTGCGGGCTTAAGTCTTGCTCTCGTGCCTGGGCTTCTACCGCATAAAGTTTCTGGATAAAGCTTAGGGCTTTTTCAGCGCGCTCCCTGTCATTATCCTTTGCTTTATCAAATTCCCTTCTGGCGTGGGCCCAGCAGTTCAGGTGGGTAACCCCTTCACGCTTGCGATTGTATCATAAGCGGCATAGCCATCACTTTGAAGGTAGCCTTTAAACCCAGACAATATATGATCGGCAGCCTCACGGCTACGCCCGGGCTGATAATCAAAGAGTATGCTGTCATCTATGGGACAATGATGGACCCAATAATAGCCTTGGTGTGTTTTTCCTTTTTTAGAGGGATCCATCACCTTTATGGATGTTTCATCACTTTGCAAATAGCCTTTGGAGCGAATATCCTCCAGCAGGTGCTGATAAAGGATATCGATGATTTTAAGACTTTGCCTGGTCCAGCCTTCCAGGGTGGAAGATGCTATAGGGATCGCTGCCCGTTTAAAGCGTTGAAGCTGCCGGTAGAGCGGAAGGTGGTCCTGGTACTTATCGACTAAAATCGAAGCCAGAAGTCCGGCTCCCGGGATTCCTTTTTCAATCACCCGCTAGGAAAGTTCCCCGATGATCACTCCTTCTTTACTTTTAGGAGCATACTTATAGCGGATATAACGCTTGATATAGTATTTAGCAGGCTCGTATTCCAGTTCATCGGTCACTTCTTTACCGATACAAACCATATCGGTAATATCCTCTTCAGGAAAGATCTCGATCTCTTTGACCTCAAGATGCTTCGGAAGGGCTATTCTTCCTTTGTGGTTGGAAGTTCTTTTACGCTGTTCACTGCGCTTTTCTTTGAACCCGGCTTTTTGTGCTGCTGCCTTTTGGGGTTCCATCGCAAAGGGAAGGCTCATCTGGTTTTTATCCCCTTCGAAGCGTTCTCTTTTTTGGCCAAAGGCCAGGCGTTTGTAATACTCCACCTGGAATTTCAGGTCAGCAATCTTATGCTCTGCTTTTTCAACTTCTTGTTCCCTTTTAGAAACACTTTTTTCAGCTTTTTCTCTCTTTTTTGTCTCCTTCTTCAACAGGGTCAAAAGCTGATCTTTCGTAAGGTTTTCTAAGGGTTCTTGCATGGGTTAAAGATACAAAAACAACCCTATTAAACCTACTGCCAACTCTTGTCTTTACTGATAAAATGTAATTATTTTCTAGCGAGAATAGCGCAGTTTCTGAACACTTTTTTCAACGGTAATACCCTCGATCATCAGCACCAATTGCGGCCAGGTAAAACTGGTCTGACTTTCTTTAATTGCAGGCGGAGTGAAGCTTCCCCGCTCCAGGCGTTTGTAGTACAAAACAAAGCCGCCCCGCTCCCAGTGCAGCAGCTTGAGATGGGTGCGGTTCCGGTTAAGAAAAACGAACACATCACCGCTGGTGGGCTCCCTGCCCAGTTCATTTCTTACCAGTCCGCTCAGGCCATTAAATGATTTTCGCATATCACAAGCCTTTCGATAGAAATGATAGGTGTTAGAAGAGCTAAGGCTAAACATGCCGTAACTGCACCAGTTTAGCTATAAAATCAGGATCTAATCCGTTCATTCTAAGTTGTACGCCGTTAGGAAAAATAAGTTCCACTTCCTTTGAAACAGAAGGTCTTGGAGTTATTGTTACAAACCCTGCACTACCGTTCTGACCATATCTTTTCTTCTTCCAGTAATAAAAAGTTGAGGGCACCACGCCTTTGGCTTTGCAAAAGTCCCTTGCGGTTAAGGAACTGTTGTCAAATTCATCGATCATAGCAAACATTTCTTCTTCTTTACTCATGATAACTATTTTTGAGCAAAGCTAAATGCAGTATATGTATTTAACAATATGGGGTTCGTGGGATGGATACTTTGTTAGCAATACTGACTACTACAATAGTAACCGTTGCACAAGTCTAAATTTCTAAGAAAAGAGGGTTATTCTGATTTTTATGAATAGTTAAATTTTTGATTTATAAGGGTATGGTGTTATTGAAGTCTACTATTAATTTTAAATTTGATTAAGAAAGAGGTTGTGCAACAGGCACAATAGTAGTCAGTATTTTTATTTATAATGTTTTTACAATTTCAAAAACTGACTCCTCAAAAGAAGAAATAACTAAAAATAGTCAAACTGAAAAAATAGAAAACGAATCTGATTCAGAACCCAAAATTGAACTAAGAACAGGCGAAAAAAAAGTAAATTCTGAAAACCGAATTACAGTTGCTGATACAATCACGAATTGGCAATTTTATAAAGATTCAGAGCTGTTGTTTAAAAGCAATATGTTCGACTCAAACCGATTTACAGCGGAAATCAAAACTTCTGAAAATTACGAATATCTGATTTTAAATATGTTTTACGACTTCAATAACGAAATAATGAAACGGAAAATCGACTTGGTTTATAAAGACAAAATCTTCGCAACTTTTACGGACGAGAATAGAAGTCATTCACCTTTTCGTATTCGAAAACAAGAAATAGATAAAATAATAAGTGCAAACGTTGGAAAAGAAATTTTTATAAATTATACCGACCGAATTAATGAAAACGGAATGACAGTCGGAATTTTAAAATTTTCGGACGAATAAAAACGCAAGGTAATCGAGTAGACGGCTCCGCCAGTAACTGACGGAGTGCGCCTCTCACACCACCGTACATACGGGTCTCGTATACGGCGGTTCATAATCCATCTTTTCACTCGCTCTTTACACCAATTGAAACTATTTCGTACTTTATGAATAGGCTACAGATTTTCTTGGGATTCGCTCACCCAATGAATGAAAAACAATGTTCCTATTCTAATTTCCGAAAGGATTATGTTCAGTCCTTTCCCATTTGTGAGACCTATGCAGTTTGCTGCACCTCGTTCCCTATGGGTACTATGACCTCTGCTGACTTCTCAACCTAGCCATCTCGTGGCTGTGGAGACCTCCCAAGGTAAGGACATCTTCTTTCCCCTGATTCCTGCCGGATCTACTACTTCGGTATTCATTTCCAAAGAAACGTTTAGGACATCACAATGATGTGCTTGCTCATCCAACCTTATAGCCTCTTATCCGGTTCCTGTTCGTCAGTACCAGGGTTTGTAGTCCCGATTCCTTCACTTCCCGCCTCACGACAGACAAGCTTGCGGCTTACTAATGGTTCAAAGAGCCTGTCCTGAGCCTAGTCGAAGGGTTACCCCTGCCCATAAGGGACTTGCACCCTATAGATTAATATCATATCTTAGATATGATAAAGATGCCCATGCTGGGCACACACAACTTATGTATCTCATAGCCAATGGGTTGCTTAAAAAAAGTTAAGGTATATTTGGAAAGTCGCCAAATTTTTAAATTTTACTATTTCCAAAAAAAAGATAAATAGTAAAATTTAAAAATCTGGCTTGTGCTTAATCCGAAAATAATCGCTAATTTACACGATAAGAGCCACATACAAACACTTTAACTAAAATACGAAACAAAAATCAGCGAGTTAAATTGCAACTTTTGTTTTTACTCATAATTTATTTCAAATCTGCAAATTAAGGCTTCTTTAAAATTTTGACGGAAAAACTTACTCAAAACGCAAAACAGAAACAGATTAAATTGACTGAAAATCTTTGCGCAGAGAAATTAAAAATTAAATAAAAAAATTAGAACTCGGCAGATTTAAACTTACTCGGATCGATAAATTGGAATGGATAAAATGTTTTGGATAAAAAATGCTCAGCACTACATAAACTGGCTATTTTAAATTTTTCATAAAAAAGCATCTCTTTGTAATTAAGAGATGCTTTTATCTTCAAATGTGATATTAAATTAGCTATTCAAAGCCATAATTGCTTTAGCATTCACAAATTCTTTCATTCCGAAGCCTCCGTGTTCTCTACCATAACCTGAGTCTTTGATTCCTCCAAATGGCATATTTGGTTGTGCTACTCCGAATGAATTGATAAATACCATTCCTGTATCAAAATGATTTTTAGCTAAATTAAAAGCTTTCTTTTCATCTTTAGTGAAAATTCCTCCACCTAATCCAAACTTACTGTTATTGGCAATTTTAAAAGCATCTTCTTGGTCTTTAGCTTTGATTAAAGAAGCTACAGGACCAAATAATTCATCATCATAAGCAGGCATTCCAGGTTTTAAATTATCTAAAACAGTTGCTGGATAATAAAATCCTTTTTGTTTAGGTATTTCTCCACCGCATAAAACTTTAGCTCCTTTTTCTACACTTTTAGTTACTTGGTTATGAAGCTCATTTCTTAAATCTTCACGAGCCATTGGTCCGATTTTAGCTTCACTCCCTGTAGGATCTCCAAAAGTGATTTTTTTCATTTCTTTTACATATGCTTCTTTAAAATCGTCGTAGATTTCACTTTCAACAATAAATCGTTTTGCAGCCACACAGGTTTCACCGTTATTATAAGTTCTTCCCTGTACACAATATTTAACAGCCTCATTTAAATCTGCATCTTTTAAAACAATGTAAGCATCATTAGATCCTAATTCTAATACTGTTTTCTTTAATTTTTTTGCCGCTTTTTCTGCAATAATTCTCCCCGCTTTAGGGCTTCCTGTTAAGGTTACACCTCTTACCAAATCATGATCTATAATAGCATCTGATTGATTGTGGTCTATAAGTAAAACTTTAAATAAGTTTTCTGGTAAATCTGATTCTTTTAATATTTTCTCTATAAGCAAGCCACTCCCTGTAACATTTTCTGCATGTTTCAATAACACACCATTACCTGTCATTAAATTAGCAATTGCGTAACGTATAACTTGATAGGTAGGAAAATTCCAAGGTTGTATACCGTAAATAACTCCTAAAGGTGAATAGGCTATTAACCCTTTTCCTCCATTAGGTAATACTCGTTCTTCATCTTTTAATTCTTCTGGACCAATTTTAGCGGTATGTTCACAAATAGCAATACATAAATCTATTTCTTGTTCACTTTGTTTTATTAATTTACCCATTTCTTGAGTCATTAATTTAACAAGTTCATCTTTATGTTTTTTTAAAGATTTACCAATAGATTGTATTACTTTTGCTCTATCTTCTAAAGAAACGTGTCTCCAAGATTTAAATGCATTATGGCATTCTTCAACAGATTTAATAGCCTTCTCTGTAGACATTAATTCATAAGAATTAATTATTTCTTCTGTAGCAGGATTAATCGTTTTAATTTGATCTGACATAACTTTTTTTTGTAAAATTAGTCAACATAAATCCAAGTATTCCTAATATTATGTTAGGTAACATTTTTTTTGGTTTTTATGTTAAAAACCATTCAACGACAATTAAAATCGATTGATCGAATATAAAGCTGGCTTAAACGATTAATAGAAATTTTATACTAATAATTATTCATATTTGTTATAGAAATTAATCTCACTAAAATGACAAATAAACTTAGAATATTACTTATAGAAGATGATATGATTGAAGTAATGAAACTCAATCGTACCATATCTTCATCTCAACTTCCACACGATGTTATTGAGGTTAAAAATGGAGAAGAAGCTTTAGAGTTTTTAAAAAGTAATCAGTCCCTACCAGACATTATTCTTTTAGACCTTAACATGCCTAAAATGAATGGCATAGAGTTTTTAAATATATTAAAGAAAGATGAAATTTTAAGATATTTACCCACTATAATTTTAACAACGTCTGCCAACCAACGAGATATTTTAGCGTGTTATGAAGCAGGAATTGCAGGTTACATTATTAAGCCTCTTAAATATGAAGACTATGTGGTAAAACTTAAATCACTTTTAGATTACTGGTGTTTAAATGAATTAATTAAAGGTTAATAAGATGAAAGGAATTGTTTTTACAGAGTTTTTAGAAATGGTCGAAGATAAGTTTGGATTAGAAACGCTAGATTATATCATCACAAATTCAGAACTAGAATCTGAAGGAAGTTATACCGCTGTGGGAACTTACGATTTTTTTGAAATGCAACAACTCTTAACACATTTAAGTGAAGTTTCTAAAATACCAGTAAATGATCTTATCTATACTTATGGTTTGTTTTTCTTTAAAACCCTAACTACCCACCACTCAGATATATTTAATTATTATACATCTCCTTTAGATTTAGTTGCATCAATAGAAAACCATATTCACGTACAGGTTAGAAAAATATATCCAGATGCAGAACTGCCTAGCTTTACTGTAAAAAAAGAAAATGACCATGAATTATCACTTTTATATAGCTCTGAAAGAGCCATGTTCATGTTTGCGAAAGCATTAATGGAAAAAACATTTGAATATTACAAAGAAAATGTCGAAATTAAATACGAATTAATGAATGAACAAGGAACCCAAGTCAAGTTCTTAATCAAATCGTATGGACCTAATTAAAAAAGTAGAACTTCTTGAACGCGCTCTAAAGCGCGAAAAAAATGCTAGAAAGAAAGCCGAATCTATACTTGAAGATAAATCTTCGGAGCTTTATAAGTTGTCAGAAGCACTTAAAAACTCTAACCAAAAGCTCTCTAAGCACCTAAAGCAAACCACCAATCAATTAGAAGGGGTATTTACAAATATTATTGATGCTTATATTGTCATAGGCATTGAAGGCTATATTATGAATATGAATAAAGCCGCTATAAAATTGCTCGGGTTTGATAATAAAGAAGAGAATATTAATGTTTTTAACCTACTCAAGAAAGAATACAGAGAATATACAAAAGAGGCCTTTAAACAATTATATAAAAATGGAACATTTTCTAACTACAAAGCAGAACTTATTACTAAAAGCGGTGATGAGAAAGTAGTACAAATAAATGCGAGTCTAATTTATAATGAAGACGGAAAACCAATTGCGGCGCAAGGTATTGCTCGAGATATTACTAATGAAACACTTCTAAAACAAGAACTACAAGAGCAAAAAAGACAATTAGAAATCATTATGGATAACTCTCCAATTGGTATAAGTCTTTCAAAATCCAATGCTGAAGGTTTGACGATTGCCAATAAAACACTGGTAAAACTCTTAGGTTATTCCCGAGATGAATTAAATAATTTAGATCCAAACTTAATTACTCATCCCGATGATCGTGAATGGTCATTAAAATATTTAGAAGCGTTAAGAAATGGAAAATTAGACCACTACTCCGTAGAAAAAAGATACATAAAAAAAGACGGTGCTATTATTTGGGTAAAAACTTCAGCTAGAGCAGTTAGAGAAAAAAATAAAAAATATTATTATCAAGTAGCCACTATAGAAGATATTTCTAAAGAAAAAGAAGCGCTGGAGAAATTAAAAGAATCTCAAAATAGATTAGCAGCACTCATTGTAAATCTACAAACCGGAATTTTACTTGAAGATGAAAATAGAAATATACTTCTTACCAATGAGCGATTTTGCAAAATGTTTGGGATAAATGCACTCCCTAAAAGTATGATTGGGCAAAATTGTAGCAATTCTGCAGAAGAAAGTAAAAAATTCTTTAAAAATCCAGATGGATTTGTTAAACGCATAGAAAAACTTTTAGAAGAAAAAAACACTGCTTTAAATGATCAGCTTTATTTAGAGGATGGACGCATATTTGAAAGAAATTATATACCTATATATCTTGAAAATGAATATAAAGGGCACCTCTGGAGTTATACAGATGTAACCATTCAAAAGAAATATAAAGAAAGTTTAAAAGCCCAAAAAGAAAAATACAGTAGCATCATTGCTAATATGAACCTTGGTCTATTAGAAAATGACTTAGATGATATTATTGTTTTTTGTAACCAAAGTTTTTGTGAAATGAGTGGTTATAAAAAAGAAGAACTAATAGGAAAAAAAGCAACCGATCTATTTTTAACTTCAAAATCTGAAAAGTTTTATTACGATAGAATAGAAAACAGAAAAAAAGATAAAGGCGATTCTTATGAGTTATCAGTTAAAAACAAAGCAGGAAAAATAAAACATTGGTTAATAAGTACTGCACCTAATTATGATGTTAAAGGGAAAAAAATTGGGTCTATAGGAATTCATCTTGATATATCTGAAAATAAAGTATTAGAAAAACAAAAAGAACAATTACTCGTTAGTTTAGAAAAACAAAATGAACAGCTAAACGAATATGCACATATTGTATCTCATGATCTTAAATCACCACTTAGAAATATTTCTGCTTTATTAAGCTGGACAAAAGAAGATTTTCAAGATAAATTAGGTAAAGATAGTCTTGCTAATCTCGACTTGATGCAAAATAAAGTAGAAAAGATGGACTTATTAATAGGTAATATCTTAAAATACTCTAGCATTGACAATGATATATTAATAGAAGAAACTATAGATTTAAACGAATTAATAAACGCTATTAAAGATTTAATCTATATACCTGATTATATTTCTATAAGTGTAAAAAACGAACTACCTCATATTAAAGCAGACAAGACCAGAATACAACAAGTTTTTCAAAATTTAATTGGCAATGCGGTTAACTATATAGATAAAGAAAAAGGCCTTATAGAAATAGATTACTCTGAAAACAAAACTCATTATATTTTTTCTATAAAAGATAACGGTATTGGAATTGCTGAAGAACATCATGAAAAAATCTTTAAGATCTTTAACTCTTTAGGCTCTTACGAAAAATCTACAGGTATTGGTTTAAGCATTGTTAAAAAAGTAGTTCAATTATATAAAGGTAAAGTCTGGTTAGAAAGCGAATTAACTAAAGGAACTACATTTTACTTCAGCATTAAAAAATAAAGTTATGAAAATTGTACAAGCCTATTTGCATAAAAATAATTGGAATTATTCAATCGAAAAAAAAGAAATTAACAACCCTTTAGTATTAGTGTTTGGAGAAAGAAAAACACTACAAGATCAAAAAGTAATAGATGCTATAAATGATGAGTTTCCATATAAAAATATAATTTTCGGGTCCACCGCTGGAGAAATTTTAGGAGCGAGAGTTTTAGAAAATTCTGTAACAGTTACTGCGTTAGAATTTCAAAAAAGTGATTATCTTATTAAAACTGCTAATATTTTAGACTTTAATAAAGATTCTAAAACTTTAGGAGAAAACCTTATAAAGCAACTCCCCGCAAAAAACTTAAAACACATTTTCATAATATCTGAAGGTAGTTATGTTAATGGAAGTGCACTCATCGAAGGGATTGAAAAACATAATTCTAAACTGGTGAAAATTTCTGGTGGTTTATGTGGTGATAATGAACGTTTTGATAAAACATTAGTTTCGTTTCAAGAGAATCCAAAAGAAGGGGAAGCAGTAATTATTGGGTTATATGGCGAAGAATTAGAAATAACATGCGCTAGCTCTGGAGGATGGATACCTTTTGGACCAGAGCGAATTATCACAAAATCTGAAGGAAATATTCTTTATGAAATAGACGGCGTTCCTGCGTTAGATATTTACAAGAAATATTTAGGAGATAAAGCTCTAGATTTGCCTCACTCTGCCCTACTCTTCCCATTAAACGTTAAAGCAAAAGGGAAATCATACCCTGTCGTAAGAACCATTTTAAATATAAACGAAGAAGATAAATCTATGATTTTTGCTGGAGATGTGCCAGTTCAATCTCAAGTACAACTAATGATGGCATCTATTGATGCTATTGTTGAAGGCGCAGGAACAGCAGCAAAAAAAGCTTTAGAAGACAGAAAAAAAGCTCCAGAGGTTGCGCTACTTATTAGTTGCATTGGTAGAAAATTAGTCATGGATCAGCAAACTGAAGAAGAAATTGAAGAAGTTTTAACCACTATAGGCAATCAAACCCCTTGTACTGGATTTTACTCTTATGGTGAAATAGCTCCACATTTAAATGAAGAAAATTGCGAGTTACATAACCAAACAATGACGTTAACTTTAATAAGTGAATAATGAGTTCTTTACTGAATAGACAAATAAGAAAATTTTTACCCCAAGAATTTGCTGAAGACGAAAGAATTCAGAATTTTTTAGAGGCTGTAAAAAAATCCTATCTTATTCAAGAAGAGCAATTTAATATGTTGCAAAGAGCTATGCAAATAAGCTCTGAAGAATTATTTGAAGCCAATCAAAAACTACAAGAAGAAAGTAAAGCACAGCAAGAAATATTAAATAGTTTAAATTTAGTAATTCAATCACTTCAACTTAAAAAACCAGAAAAAAATAAAAATTTAGAGGTTATAGATTTAGCTAATTACTTAAAAGATCAAAGTGAAGAGCTTAATAGAATAAGCAAAGATCAAGAACTTTTATTAAAAAATTTAGAGCAAAAAAATGAAATTCTTTCAGACTATGCTCATATGGTTTCTCACGATCTAAAATCTCCATTAAGAAGCATTAATACCTTAATAAATTTCATTTTAGAAGACAATCCAAAACTTGCAGAAAATTCTAAAGAATACCTTGATCTTATTCTTAAAAATCTTGAAAAAATGGATGCTTTAATTAGCGGAATTTTAAACTATTCAACATTAGAAGAGAACCAACTTAATGCAGAAAAAATAGATTTAAACAAACTGCTTAAAGCTATTAAACAATCTATATATAAGCCACCAAACGTAAAAATTAAAATTTACGATAATTTTCCTGTGATTACAGGAGATAAAATAAGAATTCAGCAGCTATTTCAAAACATCATACAAAATGCCATTAAAAGTATTGATAAAGGCGAAGGCATCATAAAAATAGATTTTTTAGATAAATTAAGTTTTTGGGAATTTTCTATTCAAGATAATGGAAGAGGAATTCCTAAACATCAATTTGAAAAAATATTCAAAATTTTTGAGAAGATTGATGACAATAATAATTCTACTGGTATTGGACTTTCAATTGTAAAGAAAATTATAGATTTTTACGGAGGGAAAATATGGTTAGAAAGTAAATTAGATCAAGGAACTACATTTTTTTTCACACTTCCAAAATAAAAATCATGAAAGAACAACCTAATTTTTCATATATAAATCAATTATCTGGTGGCGATAAAGCCTTCGAATCCAAACTTATAGCTATTGTTAAAAGAGAATTTCCTGAAGAAGTTAAAGAGTATCAACAATACCTTTATGAAAAAAAATATGAAATAGCAGCAGATAGTGTGCATAAAATTAAACATAAAATTAGTATTTTAGGATTAGAATTAAGTTATCAGCTTGCTATAGACTATGAAAACGATCTTAGAAATGAAGATTTATCTAAGAAAAATGAATTTGATGAAGTCTTAAATGCTATAACTAGTTTTATAAAAGAGATAAACTAGATTTTATGAACTGTATTATTATTGATGATGAAGAAATGGCAAGAGCCATAATTGAGCAATTTACTTTGCAGAACGAAAATCTCTCTTTAGATGCTCAATTTTCAGATGCAATTCAAGCCATCAAATACTTAAATCAAAACCATGTAGATCTTATTTTTTTAGATATACATATGCCAACCTTTAGTGGTTTTGATTTAATTCAAACTTTAAAAAACCCGCCAAATATAATTTTAACAACTTCAGATAGAAATTTTGCTATAGAGGCATTTGAGTATGATTGTATAAAAGATTATCTCGTTAAACCAGTCACTAAAGATAGGTTTGACAAAGCTGTAAATAAAGCATTAAATGCTGCAACAGCTACACCCTCTGTAACAAATAACTCTGATCATAAACAAGAAGGTAAACAAGAGTCTGAAAATGATTTGTATGTTAATATTGATCGTAGACTTATTAAAATAGATATTCCTAGTATTTATTTAATTGAAGCTAAAGGTGATTATATACTCATTAAAACCTTTGGTAAAAATTACACGGTGCATTCTACTCTAAAAAAGATCGAAGATAAACTACCCAAAGATACTTTTTTGAAAATCCATAGATCTTTTATTATCAATGTTAAAAAAATTATTGATATTGAAGATAATAGTGTTTTAATAGAAAAAGATGTTATCCCAGTAAGCAGATCAAATCGTCCAGAGTTAATGAAAAGATTGAATCTACTATAATTCAACGTTTTAAATTAACCAATGGTCGATAGTTTACATTTAATCAACGAAATATAAATAAATAGCATGTAAAACTTACTTAAATTTGAACTAAGGTTAAGTAATTTTTATTTCATAAGTTTTTATTGGTTTTTAGCCGGGAGAGGAGTCTTCCGGCTTTTTTGTGTTCTCAACAAATCTATCTTATAACATTCATATATAAAATTTATAGGTTAATCGGGTTGATCTGACAGCTGAACTAAACCAAGTGCATATCCATCGAAAATGATCTCTAAGCAATACATAACTTAACGATCTTTGAAATGAGATTTAGTAATTTTTATTTCATAAGTTTTTATTGGTTTTTGGCCGGGAGAGGAGTCTTCCGGCTTTTTTTATGTTCTCAAAAAATCTATCTTATAACATTCATATATAAAATTTATAGATTAATCGGGTTGATCTAACAGCTGAACTAAACCAAGTGCATTTCCATCGAAAATGATCTCTAAGCAACACATAACTTAACGATCTTTGAAATGAGATTTAGTAATTTTTATTTCATAAGTTTTTATTGGTTTTTGGCCGGGAGAGGAGTCTTCCGGCTTTTTTATTATATAAGATTTCAATTTAATTTTTATCTTATAAAATAAACCATTCAACGCTCTATATCAAACTCTTATCGAAAATTTATGTACCTAAGAAACTTCAAACATAAATTTGTAACAAATACTATAATTATGAAAAAACTAATACAACTTTCGCTTTTATTTATGGTTCAATTTTGCTTGAGCCAAAATTATAGTTTTTTAGGTTCATATAATTATAACGGTACACCATTGTATTTAGAACCAGTTGATGATACAATCTCTCCACAAACTATGCAAATGATTCAAGACATCGTTCCTGAAAGTTATCCTGTGCCAGAATATAATCCTCATTATATTTCTTCAGGTTATGATACCGATATTATTTTAGATGAACCAGCAGATGTTTGGGTTACTTTTGTACAAGAAGGTGCTGGCTATAAAAATGTGCTTGGTTTCTATTCTTATGATATAAACAACCCACAAACCACTACTCCTACTCCATCAGAAATTACTATAATTTTTCCTAATGTTTCTGCTAGCGGTTCTGGCGGCGAACTGGTAGCTGGTAATAAAGTAAAAATAGGCTCTTTTCCTGCAAATACAGGAATTGGTTGGGTACTTTTAGCAGATGGTTGGGATGATGCTACATCCAGTGTTACTGCAGGAAACTGGCAGTTATTTTCTAATCCAGATTTTAATCCAGAAGCTAATGAAAAACTTAGGTATCATAATGTACTTATTTCAGACCCTGAAAATGAAAGAATTATTTTAGGTTTTGAAGATATTAGAAGAGATTATAATTCTTGTGATAATGATTTTAATGATGCATTATTCTATGTTAGCGCAAATCCATATTCAGCATTAAGAACATCAAATTATGCAGATACAGAAAGTGCTAATGATGTAAGTTCTGGTAATTCTGGTGGATTAGAAAGTAATGGAAATTTGGCTGAATTAATTGCCAAAAGAAATTTTACACGCTTGAAAAAAAATACTTTTGCTCATAAAAAAAGCTTACAACAAACTTTTGTTAAACCTCTAATTACAAGTAGAAATGCGAATACTACTTCTAATTTATCAAACTTGTTCCCTAGCTCTGGTATGTTTGGTACAGAAGAAGCTTTACAATCTACACCTATAGATCTTTTACAAATTACAAACGCTACAGATGTCTTTTCTGTAGATTATTATGAAAATGAAAATCGTGTTGCTGCTGCTTTAGCTACTAAAACAATAGGAAGTGTTTATAACCATTCTAAGATGATTTGTGACCGTTTAAATGGTTCAACCTTAGAAGATATAAGACAAATCACCCTACAAGAACATGACTTGGTGATGATTAAAGTAAGAAGAGCTAATGAAGAAATTGAATATGCCATTTTATTTTCAGTCACAGAAAATAATCAGCAATATAACTTGCACAGCTATTGGAATATTTTTCAATACCCTATGGAAGACTATACTAATTTTCAAATTTGGGGATCAACCATGGGTCAGGTAAGCCATATTACTAATCATATTTTAAATGAATACCAAGACGCAAGTAATTTAACTAGTAACGAAATGTTAGATAGAATTCCTTCTGTTTTTATAAAAAAAGGAACTTATCATCACGGACAAATAACTTTAGATATCGTAAATAAAACATTAGACAACCAATTACAAATTACAGCAAACGCTAGAATAAATGAATTAGCTGGAGAAACAGAAATGGCAAATAGTGTTTCTTTATCTGGAGAATATGAAGAACAAATTACATTTACTACAGGAAGCCTTTTTGATATTAATTTAACTCTAGTAGGAAATAATTCTCCACAAGCTGATGCTTTATATCTAGCAGATGGCCCTTGGGGATTAGATTACAGTGAAAATGAATCTTTAATTACAAATTTTGAAATAGAGAACAATAGTAATTACACAGGAAATGGTTATGCAGTAGAAAGAAACCCTAGTGTGAGTGGAGATGTTTTAGGAACGGTAAATTTATTTAGAACGATAATGCCAGGAGAACTTAGTTTTAATGCAAGTAGCTTTGGTGCTATAGAATTTAATATTAAAAACAATTTACCTGTAGAATTAATTTTAGTTACTAATGATTTATCTGATTGGAGTCAAAGGTTTACTTATCAAATTCCTGCTAACAACGAGTTTACAACCTATAATATTTCTTTTACAGATTTTACAAATTCATTAAATGAAAGTTTAACTACTGAAAATTTAAAAACAATTGTGTTTTCTACACAAGGAAATTATCAAAACCTTGAAACTTTTAATTTAGCTGTAAATCAAGTTGCCTTTACAGAAGAAACTTTAAGTGTTGACAATGATGAATCAAAAAACAATCTAAAACCTATAAATTACCCCAATCCATTTCAAACTACAACAACATTGCAATTTGCAGAAGAAACAACTTCAGCTCAAATTAGAATCTATGACATACTGGGAAGAATTATCTATGAAAAAGAACACGCTGTCATCGATAGAAAAATTAATTTGAATTTAGCTAGTTTACCGTCTGGAGTTTACGAATGTATAGCCGTAACCAATACAAAAGATGAGTTAAAGCTAAGGATGATGAAGATGTAATGTTAAGCGTTGTTATTGTCGTGATAAAATGCCAGAAAAATTCTGGCATTTTTTTATTTTTTAAAAGCAACCTTTTATTAATTCATACATCTAATAATTGATAATCAACACCTTATAATTATGAAAATATATATATTCTTTAGTTTAATTGGGTTATTATATGCATGTCAAGAAGATGATGATAACAACGTTATTATCAAAACAAATACTTGTGGAGAAAGTATTATTATAGATGCAGAGAATTATAATAATGCAGAATCTGATGCTGTTACGATTACCGATATTACCATAGATAATGATTGCCTTATTGTAAGCTTCTCTTCTAGCGGTTGTGATGGTAATACTTGGATCACACAGTTAATTGATTCTGAAGCAATTTTAGAATCTAATCCACCGCAGCGAAAATTGCGAATCATACTCAATAATAATGAAGCTTGTCTTGCGGTTATAACTAAACAAAAAGTTTTTGATTTAACAGAACTACAAATTGCAGAATCAAATTCTATATTTTTAAAATTTGATTCTTTAGATGAAGAATTTTTATATGAATATTAGTTTCTTTTGAATACAGGTTGTTTCGTAAACCACCACTTTAATCGTAAACCAAGTTCTGTAAACGTAAAACCCGCAGCTGTAGCTGAAGCAATATTACTATGTATGCCATATGCATTTAATAACACCCTATTAGAAAACTTATAACCTATTTTACCTTGTAAACGATAGGTAGATTGCTTTTTATCATTTTCAATAAACTGAAACCCTGTAGCCGCAGTTGCTCCATAATAAAAAGATTTTATTTGAGCACTATTTTCATCTTTTAAAAAATCTGCGAAAATTTCTACAGCATTAAAATGCGATGGACTAAAGTAAATACTTGGAACTTGATTTTTAAAACTAATGTATTGGTAATTTATCCCTCCTTTTAAAACTGGTTGAGATAAAAAATTATAATACAAAGAAGTAAATAATAAGTTACGTTTATTTTCATCAGATTGGAAGGTATAAAAATATTGAGTAAACCAACCTATTCTTTTGTTAGTGCTTAAATTATAATTTAAATATAAATTGTTTGCGGTAATGTTACGATTTAATAAATCGGCATTAAAGTTTTGTACATCACGCATAAAACCAATTTCTAAATCTTGCAACCTGTAAGGTTTTATATTGAAAAAAGCTTTACCCAGAACTGCTGTATAGTCATTTGAAAAAGATTTAGCAGAAGTGACACCTCCTATTACACTAAATTTCACTTTGGGATGAAATTGATAACTTATCCCTACATTAGCACTATTTGAAGTAGCTTCATTTTTAGTAACAGAATTTTTAGTGTTTCTATAACTATAATCTCCCATTAAAGTAAGTTTTAAATTAATAGGAACCTCTATTGAAGTTTGCGTAGAGTAAGCTTTATTATCACCATTATCAAACGTATAATTAACTTTTTCTTCTACAAATGGAGTAAATTTTTGATCAATTTTAGTTTTAAATGTTAAAGCATCTTTTTGATTTTCAAAAACAATAAGTGTTTGATCTATAGCTTTATAAGCTTTTTTTGTTTCGCCATCTGCAAAATAGGCATTGGCACTTCCTAAATTACCATCAAAAGAAAGGGAGTCTTTTGCTAAAATATTTTTATAATCAGTTATGCTCTGTTTAAAATTACTGGTGTACATACCTAGTGTAGCTCGTAAAGAAAGAATCCAATTTTTATCACTATATTCAATTATAAGAGCATCGATCTTTTCTTGGGCATCTTCATAAGCCCTATTCCATATTAAAGATTGTACATAGCGTTGTTCTGTTTTTTCTACTAAATCATCATCATCCCGATGAGCTTTCATTTTAAGTAATGCTTGTTTACTTAAGACTAGCGCTTTTTTATCGTTTTTACCTATATGCGCAGCTAATGCCATGCCATTAAGCGCTACAATACTGTCTTTAGATGTGGTTGCTAATTTTAAATATACATCTGTTGCTTCTTCACTATTTTGCATGATTAAATACAAATTTGCCTTATTAAGAAGGGTTTCTCGATCTAAAGGAAAATCGTTTAAGTTTTCATTTAGTAATTGAATAGCATTTTCATAATCTTGTAATTGTGTCTTAGAATAAGCAAAGCCCAATCGCATAAACTTCTTAGAAGTCATTGCATTAGGATTATTAGGTGAAACCTCTAAAGCTTTATTTACATAGTCTAAAGCATATTCATATTCTTTTAGGTTAGATAACGTATTAGCATAACCTAAGAGCGCTGCAAAATTTTCAGGATTTTCATTTACCAAATTTCCATAATATGCCTTGGCTTCTTTATAATTTTTAGTCCATAAAAGAGATTCTGCATAATTTAATTGAACTTCTAAATCTTCAGGATAAATTTTAAGTAAATCTGTAAAAATTTTAACCGCTTCATTTGCATCACTATTAAGCCCTACAGCTCTACCATAACAGACTCTTGCCGTTTTGTTTTCAGGATAGTCTTCAAGTATTTTTTTAAAAAAAACTTCTGCCTTATTAAAATCACCATTCTCTAAATACTCAAAACCTTTATTCATTTTTTGCCCTAACAAGTTAAAACTCATTAATAATAAAAGTATACTTATATAAGATATTCTTTTTAAATTCATAATTTAAGTGTTTCAATTAGACAAGAGCAATTTACATATACTATGGAGATATTTCATCTATAGAAAATATCCGTTCATCGAAACTAAGCAAATTTTCATTGAATTAAGGTAGATATTTGAAATAACATTAACATAAAAACTTTTAAATTATGGCTTTTGCAATCACAGAAAACAACGGAACTTTTGGGTTAAGAGGAAATCTTACTGTAGGTAATGCCTATATTCTAAGAAAACATTTTGAACTCATATTTAAAACTAAAGAAATGCTAACTATTAATTTGTCTGCATTAGACAGTATAGATAGCGGTAGTGTATTTGAACTTGAAAATTTGAGAAATTTTGCCTATCAAAATCACAAAGTTATTGTCTTTGTGGGCGAAAAAAACTCTAAAATTAAAGGTGCATTTTTAAGAGCAAGAATCAATATTTTACAAAACTACCAAAAAAGCGCATAATACTAACTCAAAACCAATAGCTATGCTAACTTCTCAATTCTCTATACGTAACATTAATTTTAAATCTGAACAAGTTTTTATGCTTAGCGCCCTATTGGTTAATGGCGGTAATTATTTATACAATTTAATCTTGGGTAGAATGTTAGGTCCCACCCAATTTGCTGATGCTGCAATCTTAATAACTTTACTGATGGTACTTTCATTTATGGCAATGACATTTCAGTTAACTGTTGCTAAGTTTACAGCAGGTTCTGTAGATGAAGACCAAACTGTATTTGTGAATTTTCTAAAAAAAATAAGTTTATTTATAGGCGTTATTTTAGGAATAGTCATTGCTCTTTTTGCAGAGAACCTTCAAATACTATTACAAACTAGTTCTAAAGCGATGTTTTATTTTTTTGCAGCTGGTATACCTTTATATTTTTTAATGAGTGTAAATAGAGGTTACTATCAAGGAAACAAAAACTTTTTTAAACTCTCTGTCACTTATCAAGGAGAAATGTTAAGTAGGTTAGGTATTACCATAATTCTATTGTGGACTTTAAATACTGACAGTTCTCTATTAATAGCCATAGGGATTTTAGCATCTTTTATCTTTGGTCTACTTCCTTATAAAAAAACAACTTCAACCTCAATAAAAAAGTCGGTATTAGATAATAAAAACACCAAAAGTGTTTTACTTTTTATAAGCATTACGGCGTTTTATGAATTTACTCAAATCATTATAAACAACAGTGATATTATTTTAGTGAAACATTATTTTGAAGCTTATGAAGCGGGACTTTATGCTTCTTTAGCCTTAATTGGCAGGATGGTGTATTTTGTAGCTTGGATGTTTGTGATGATTTTACTGCCAACGGTTGTGAAAATGAAAAAAAATGGAGAAAACACCTTACCAGTATTTTTTAAATACCTGAGCTTAATAAGCTTATTAGCCGGAAGCATTGTTGTAGCTACTTATTTTATTCCCGAATTTATTATTCAGCTTATGTTTGGGAAAGCTTACTTAGCGATGGCACCTCTGTTATGGAAATATGCATTAGCAACTTCTCTATTTGCTATTTCTAATGTATTTGTGTACTACTTTTTATCTTTAGAAAAGTATATTCCTGTAATTGCTTCAGGAGTGTTTGGAATTGCTCAAGTATCTTTAATTATATTTTTTCACAAAAGCCTAGAACAAGTAGTTGAAATTCAAATTATTGCTATGGTATTACTATTGGTTATTCAATTAATACTATTCTTTTATCAGCAAAATAAAAATGTTGAACTAAAGTAAACGTCCACTCATCGAAGAAAAATAATTTTAAGCATTTAAATAAAGAAATTTACCTCAACAAACATCAATAACCATTAAAAACTACTACTATGAAACTTGCTATCGTAACCGCCTTTCCTCCTAGTAAAGTAACCTTAAATGAATATGGTTACCACTTAGTAAAAAATTTCGCACAAAAAAAAGAAATAGATGAATTGGTTTTAATCACAGATGTAACCGAAGATCCTAAACAATTAGATTTTGACACACAAGGATGTAGAATCACCGTAAAGGATTGTTGGAAGTTTAACAGCTATAAAAACATCTATACCATTTACAAAACCATTCAGCAGGAGAAGCCAGACGCTATCTTATTTAACTTACAGTTTATGAAATTTGGTGATAAAAAAGTTGCTGCAGCACTTGGATTATTATTACCAATGATCTTTAAACTTAAAGGTTTAGCTACTATTGTGTTATTACATAATATTTTAGAGCAAGTAGATTTAGGTAGCGCCGGGTTCACTTCAAATAAATTAATGCAAAAAGCTTATAATTTTATAGGTACAAGTCTAACTAAATTAGTTTTAAAAGCAGATATTGTAGCTGTCACTATTAGTAAATATGTAACTATTTTAGAAGAAAAATATAAAGCAGATAATGTGGTGCTTATACCTCACGGTTCTTTTGAAACTCCACCATTACCTAATTTTAATTTACCCGAAGGACCCAAGAAGGTAATGACTTTTGGAAAATTTGGAACGTATAAAAAAGTAGAAATTTTAATTGAGGCTGTAGAACAAATTAGAGCTAGAACACAAGAAGATATTGAAATAGTAATTGCTGGTACAGACAGCCCAAATACACCAGGTTATTTAGCTGAAGTTAAAGAGCAGTATAAAAATGTATCTAATATTACATTTACGGGTTACGTAGAAGAATCTGACGTACCTGTAATTTTTGGAGAAAGTGCTGTAGTTGTTTTTCCTTATACATCAACGACGGGAAGCTCTGGAGTTTTACATCAAGCAGGAAGTTATGGCAAAGCTGTAGTTTTACCAGACTTGGGAGACTTGGGTATTTTAGTTAGAGAAGAAGGATATAGAGGTCAGTTTTTTGACCCTAATAAAACAGAATCTTTAGCAGAAGCTATTGAAGATATTATTTGTAACGATGGTTATAGAAGAAAGCTAGCTAAAGCTAATTATGAAGCTGCTTGTTCTTTACCTATGACTACAATTACAGATATGTATTTGCAAAAATTTAATAAATTGATAGAAGCAAAATTAACTGAAGTATTAGTTTGATATAAATTTTAATGCTGGCTTAGGGTTACTTTCAATATCTAAGAAACCAAAATGTTTTTGCCTACTTTTTCTCCAAGGCAATTTCCCCACAACATCGCTTGGTACTTGTGTAAAATCATACAATGTCCAAGACATAAATGCAAGTTCTTCTTTTTTTAAGAAAGCTTGCATTTTTTGATGATAATTGGCTTGATCTTGTTCATCTGTGCCCCAAAAATTCCATAGACCGTGATAAGAAGACATGCCATATTCTTGTAAAACTAAAGGTTTACTTACTTTTTTATTAAGTAGTTGATAATCTTTTGGTAACTCAGATAAATCTTTGTAAAAATGAAAAGAAACAAAATCTACTTTATCGCTTAAATGAGTGGCTGATTCTGGATTAGACCAACCAATAGTAACTAAATGATTAGGATCATAAAATTTCACCTCATCTATGATATGAGACAGCCAAGCTATTACGGTTTGTTTGTTTCTAGATTCAAAATCTAAATCTGGTTCATTTTTTATATCCCACGCCAAAATAGCGCTATGATTTTTAAAAGCACTTACTATTTTTTCGGCATGACGATGCGTTAATGTCCAATCTAAAACTGAATAATCTCCGTAAAAATCAAATAAAGTAACTACTACTTTAAGTTCATTTTCTTCTGCTAAATCAAGTACTTTTTTTAATTTATTGAGTTTTTCAGGTAGCACTTCTGCTTTTCCAAAATCTTCATATTGAATAAAAATTCGAATACTATTTAAGCCTTCATTATTTATAAATTTAAAATCTTTACTAATTATCTTTTCATCAAAATTTTCTCCAAACATATCCCATGGAGTTTTTTGGGGATAATAATTTATTCCTTTTACTAAAAAAGGTTTCCCTTCTTTAAATAATTGTTTTCCTTTTACTATAATCTCAGAAGTATCTACTTTTTTAAGTTGTTTTAACTTGGGGTTAGTTCTTACCAAATGTCTTATTCTCCAAAAGCCATCTTCTAAAAGAAGCATTACTTGATAGGCTGAAGTATCTTGATGAACCGTCATTAAATTATGATTCTGAAAAACTTTTTGGTATTCAATTACTTGCTCGTCTGTAAGCACCACTAATTGTCCGTCTGCACTAAAAAATTCTACTTTGGGCTGGTGGCTTGTTGTGGTGGTTTCTATATTAATAAAGTTATCTTTATGTTGTTGTATATTTCTATATAAATTTACCCGAGCACTATCTGTATAAAAATCTGCAATGCCGTGTATATTGTTTGTTTGGTAAGCAACATTCCTAACATACCAAGCTTTTAAATAATTATTCTCTACTTCTTGAAGGGTTTGTTTATCCATGGGTCTTCCTTCTTGATTAGAAATATCCCAAGTTACTTTAGGTTGATAAACTTCTTCTTTAAACACTTCTGCATGTAGCATTGTAGAGCGGTCTGCTCCCGTATTTAAATATCCTAGAATAAAGCTAATTCCCCAAATTACAAATGCATTAACCGCCACAAATGTGATGATTAATAATGCACGATATAAATTTCTATTTAGCCTTTTACTCATTGTTTTTTAATTTCTATAGATTTAGTTAACCCCAACGTACTAACTTCTAATAAGTACTCTTTTTCGGGATAAAAGTTACTGGGTAAATTAAAAATCACTTCACCATGATTTGAAGTTGATTTTTTACTTTCAATATAATTACCTTCGTGATAAATAGATAGATTTACTCTAGCACCATCAGGTATAACCTGCCCCATATAGCTTTTTAAAAGACCTACTTTTAAGATTTCTTTATTTTCTATAAATTTTAGTTCAAAATCTGCCAATATAGATTGATAGTTTACGGTAATTACGTCACTCTCTGCCATACCTATAATATAAGCTTTCACCTTCCAAGTTTCAGGATGATCTGGATGTAACATTTTTGCCTTGGCTACCCCATTGATGGTTGCTGCTGCGGTTTTTAAATAATAATTATTTTGATCTTTAATTACAAATTCTACCGTAGTGCCGTCTGCAATGGTATTGTCAAATTCATCTTTAATTTCTGAAGTTACAAATTCTGTTAATTGGTTTCCATCTGCATAAGCATGATTTCTATTAAAATTAATAGTGAAATCTGTTGCTGTAGAAGGAAATATTTGACTCACCAACTCTTTAGATGAAGATTTAAAACAAGTAGACATGACCGCCATTAGACCTGCTTTTTTTTCTGTATAGATATTTTTCCAACCCATAAGATTTTCTGTAAAAACTTCTCTTTCTGAAATACTCTGTAAAAATTGTTTTTTAATATGAATAGGTGTATTATCTGGTAACGGATTATCGTAATGATCTGTAGGTACTACCACCAGCATTGAGTAATCTCTATCTCCCGCTTGAATACTTGTTGGTCCAAAATAACTTTCTAAATAGGGATAGGCAGTGTTCTTTGGAGTAATCTTAAAAGTTCCTTTTAAAATCGTTTTTTTTGTTGTTATTAATTTCCAATCTACTTGCCCTGTTTTAGTTGAAATATTTTCAGGAATGGTAAACTTTATATCATTATTATTTAATCGCTCTGCTTTAATTAATGTACTCCCATAAGAATAATGTAAAAATAGCTGTGGGTTTTCTAAAGCTGAAGCTTTAAATTTTAAAACAATACTTCCTGCTTCATATTCTGTTTTTTTTTCGAGTAGTTTTGCTTCAGGTAACTCTTCAATATAAAAATTAGAAAATGAAGAAAAACCTATCGCTAGTCCAACAATTAATATGTAAATAAACTTTCTGTTCATTAATGAGGGTTTCCTATATAGTTATTGATTTCAATTTTAAAAAAACTAAAATTCAACCTTTCTACTTGCTGTAAGTTTTCTCTTTGATGAGTTTCTATACGATTAGGTATAACTTTATCTGCAATATCTTTATTTGGTAAACCATTTACAAATGTATTTTCTAAAGATGAATTGATGAGGTATAAACAATTTAGACGTTTCAGTTTAAAATTAAAATCTTGTTTACGCTGAACTCTTACTCCTTCTTGCATAAATTGACTATCTACCCAAATTAATTCTTTATTTTCATCATAGTAAGAAATTAAAAGCTGTGGTATAGTTACTTCTTGTATTCCATAATTAAATAATGTGCCTTCTACATTTTCTTTTTCTACTTTCAACGAGGCTAAAGAAACTTGCTTATACAAATCTGTAGTAGCTACATTGCCTGCAGTTTGCAAATTAAACTGTGTAGGGATATCTTTTAACTCGATAGGTGTAAATTCATCTGGATTAAAAGTTTCTGGTATGCTCGTATTGGTATCTAACCAAGCCACCCCTTCAAAATCTATTCTAAATGAAGTGGTTTCTTTAGGCAAGAGTTTATGTTTTATCATATATTTTGCATTGTAGTTAGCTAACTCCTCATTATTATCATTATACAAAGTTGCCTTAATCACTACATCTGCTGGTACATTATCTATATTTTGCAATTCACCTATAATAGAATAATGATCCTCGTTTTGAACTAACTTAGCACTTAATATTTCTAATACGGGTTGTTTTAAAACATCTTCATGATAAGTTTCTTGGGTCGTAATTCTTCTTCTTCCATGATTATAAAATTGAGTAGAATTATTTGAAAATAACTGATCTGGCGGAATGTCTCGATCATAACTTGAAGGTTCTATATACCATTTCCCTCTAATTTTTATTAATTCATGAGTAAATGTTTTTTCTATCTTTTCTAAAGGTGTAATCCATTTTGTCTTTGCTATAGCTTTGGCATGATGTTTAGCTGTAGTGATAATCTCTACTTTTATTTCATCCATCTTAGCATAAGAACTTAAAATACCATCGGTAACAGAAACCTCTAACATATATTGAGCTATGCTTACATCGCTTTTTGGATTTAGATAAGAATGTGCTCTCTCAAATTCTTTAAAGTCTAAAGCATCATAATAAGATCTCACTACATTTTCTCCGGTTAATTGAGTGGTATTCTTTACATAGAAAAGATAAGCCCCGTAAGCCATAAAACCTAAAATTATTAAGGCCCATAAATGACTAATACGAAATATATTTTTATTAAATTTATGATACGAATTAGTGAATTTTAAAAATGCAGGTTTACTAACCACTTTTGTCTTTAAGGTTTGATACCAAATTACTTGTAGGTTAATGATAAAAGCTATAACCACCATTAACATAGGTATGATTCCCCACATTAATTTTAAAAAAGTAGGCACATCTTCTTTAGGTAAAATTTTAGATAAGGGAGGTACATTAAGTTTTTCCCAAACCATAATTCCATTCTCTAATTGTTGTAATCGCTGCCAACCACAGAAATATAACAAGGGATCGTAAAATTTATCGTTAGAGAATATATATTTAAGGTTATATTTTTCAGGAACACTTAAAAATTGCTGTAATGAACCAATACCTTCAATTCCTCTAAATTTTGAATTTTCTAAACGCTCTACTGCTCTAGTAGTAAGTTCTGGCAATCTTCTTGCAGAATGATAATTTCCGTCTACCGTTAAGGCATTAGTCTGGGCAGAGAGCCAGGCCATTTGGTCTCCAAAACCTAATGTTAAAAAACGCCAATGATCATGTTGATCTTGATTTAAAAAATTAGTAATAGGTAAGGTTGCTATTTTTTGAGGCTGCATAGGTCTAAAATAGCTTAATGTAATTGTAAAAACAGACATCAATAAAAATAAACCTACCAAAAAGCCACCTAATACACGATGATAGATAGCTCCATATTTAAGCTGAATTAAGCTTCTCAAATCACCTTCTGCAAAGCGATAGGCAAATTCTCCAAAAATAGGTAAAGACATAATAGATGCCCAAAGTGTAAACCTATCTAAGGTTAATATATTAAAAGCAGTATCGCCCAACATTAATTTAGGAATGGGTGTGGTACCTCCTGTTCCTAAAATAGTGAGCAGAGTAATAGATAATCCAAAAAATAAATATCGTTTAGCATAAAACCTATAAAAAATATAAGGCAAAAGAAATAGTAATATTCCCCAGGGTATTAAAAAAAACACTAATCCAGAGGAAGTTACTTCTAGAAAATTATCTCTACTGCCATGCGGTATGGGTACTTGAGTGATTGGATTTTTCTTTGTATTAATCCAATATGGTAAAATACAAAATACGATACTAACTAATGACAACCCACCAAATACTATAATTCTTTTAAAAAGCTTAAAAAATGAAGCTATAAAAATTTTGAGTTTTACCTTTTTAACGTCCTGAACTTTATCGGTAGCATCATCCATAATAGCCATGCCTATCAAAGGAAAAATAAAAAATACCATTCCAAAAATAGGAGTGACATGATGAGAAGTTACGGTCACAGAGATTAAAGAAATAGCTCTTATTAAATACTTATATTTTCCAGTTTTAATCCATAAATAAATTTCGGGTAAAGAATGCATTAAAAGTGAAATTCCTATAATACTGGGAAGCTGTCCAAATATATGTAAGGTTTCTATAAATGTAGAAGAAAATACAGCAAGTAATGCTGCATACCCAGCAGCTTTTTTACTAGCGGTCATTAATAATGAAAACCTATAAACACCCGTTATAAAGAGAACAACGGCAATTAGTCCTACCGTAAATAAGCCAAACTTTAATCCTCCTAGCAGTGAAAACAAACCAATAGCTTGATGCACTAATGGTGGGTAACCCATCACTGTAAAACCTGTATACCATTTATAATTCCAAGGTTCAAACCAATTATTAGCATAATGTTCTGCAAAAAATAAATGAATTAATGCATCGTAGGTATTCTCGATAGTAAAGAATATGGTTGACCCATGAAAAACCAATCCTAAAATAAGTGCTGCAATTAGGTATTTGTTTGTTTTTTCTTTCAACAGAAATAATAATTTAATTATTCACGATAAAGATAACTACTGCGAAAAGTTACAACAATTTATTGGTCTATAGAAAACTTCCATTCATCTACAGAAAAACATAAGATAATCTAATTACCTGAAATTCAATAAACCTTTCAGCTACATTTGCTTTAACAAAACTCAAAAACAATAAACTTAAAAATCTAAAACTATGAAAATCTTAACTATAGACGATCAGCAATTAGTCTTATTACCTTTAGAAAAAAAGTTAACAGAGTTAGGCTATGAAGTAACAACGTTAGTAGATGCAAATAGAGCTAAAGAAGTGTACAGCAGTTTTTTACCAGATTTAGTAATTGTAGACATCAATATGCCTCAGGTTTCTGGATTAGAAATTATAAAGTATATTAAGTATGAAAAGAAACACAATACCCCAATTATGGTGTTATCAGGTAATACTGATGATCATTTAATCGTTAAAGCTTTTGAAATGGGTATTGAAGATTATATGAAAAAACCTTTAAGCCTAGAAGAAGTTTGTGCGAGAGTAAAAAGACTTATAGGGGCTTCATATGGTAGTGAGAGTACTACCAAAACATTTTCTAAAACTATTATTGAAAAAAGATGTGTTGGGGTGGTCATCCCATGTTATAACGAAGAAGAACGATTAATGAGTAAGGAGTTTTTAGACTTTGTAGAAAGTCATTCTGGTTATCACTTATGTTTTGTTAATGATGGCAGCAAAGACAATACCTTACAAATTTTAGAAAAACTAAGAAGAGGAAGAGAACATTATATTAATGTGTATGATTGCCCTAAAAATGGAGGGAAAGCAGAAGCGGTTAGATTAGGAATGCTACATATGGCTAAATTTGAAGATTTAGATTACATAGGCTTTTTAGATGCCGATTTATCTACAGATTTACAAGATTTTGATGCTTTAGTAAACACAATAGAATCGTCAGATTTTAAGATTGTTAGCGGTTCAAGAATTAGCAGAATGGGTGCAGATATTACTAAAGAATCTGCAAGAAAGATTATAAGCTTAACCATTAACTTTATTATTAGAACCATCTTGAAAATGAACTTTAAAGACACTCAATGCGGTGCAAAGATTATGAACAAAGAGATCATAGAAATTGCATTTCAACAAAAATTTGTGACCAAATGGTTGTTTGATGTAGAAGTGTTTATGAGAATGAAACAGCACTTCGGAGCTAAAAAAGCCCAAAAATATATCTGTGAACAACCTCTAAAACGATGGATACATGCAGATGGCTCTAAACTTTCTATGAAAGATTCTATAAAAATTATTTTTCAATTAGGAGAAATAGCTTGGAAGTATAATTTTAAAAAAAAAGATAAATCAGCTTACCTTATAAAAAGTACCCCAGAAGTTTCATTATAATACTCTTTTATGATGTATTAATTTACCCCACGTTAAAGTCGGTTTCAATTTAATTGAGCCGGCTTTTCTTGTTAAATAATCCTTTATTATTAGCTAAAATAGGTCCTTATTTTTAAATTAGATTTTATACTATAAAATGAACGAAGAGAAAGATAAAACACAAAATGACATTGATGCTGAAATACATAATTCAGCATCAGATTCTAAAGAAAATGAAAGCGCTAAAAAATCTTATGGAGAAGTTCTAAAAGATCAAATCTGTGAAGGTCAAGAAGTATACAATAAAAAAACTAGCAGTATAATTTTAAGCTCGATAGCTGCAGGTTTAGAAATAGGTTTTAGTTACCTATTAATTTGTACACTACTTTACTTTTTCAAGGATAAAGTAGAAAAAGATACACTTTTCAAGTTAATTACATTTGTATATCCCATAGGTTTTATTTTAGTTATTCTAGGACAATCTATATTATTTACAGAACAAACCTCTCTACTAACCTTACCTGTTTTGAATAATAAAAGAGGTTTTGGCAGTCTTTTTAAAATTTGGGGACTTGTAATTTTGGGTAATTTAATTGGTGGTATTCTAATGGGGGTAACCTTAATTTGGGTAGGTCCAAAACTTGAAATTTTTGATTTAAAAACTATAGAAGAAATGGCCAATCACGTGCTAGCACCAAATTCTTTAACCATTTTCATAAGTGCTATTTTAGCAGGCTGGCTTATGGGGTTATTGTCTTGGCTTTTATCTTCAGCTAAAGAAACTGTGAGTAGAATTGTAATCATATTCATGATTACGGCTACCATGGCTTTTACGGGTTTACATCATAGTATAATTGGTAATATTGAAGTTTTTTCAGGTATGATTATCTCTCCCAATATTGAAGCTCTAGATTACTTAAGATTTCAGTCTTTTGCATTAATGGGTAATGCAATTGGAGGTGCTTTTTTTGTAGCTTTATTAAAATATAGAGCTTTTGTCTACAATGTGTAGCATTCGACTAAAATGTACCTATCACCCCTATCCTATTTCCTCCAAATTGTAATCGCCATGAGATTTTTTTATTATGTTCTCTATAAGCAGGGTCATCACTCATAGCTCTGTCTAAGTATTTATCTATAGAATCTACCACCACAACGGTTAATGCTGTGCTTAATGCCACATCTGTTAACCAATGAGCTTGTTGCCATAGTCTTGACACAGGAGAAACCATTCCGCCTGCAATAAGTGCTCCTTTTACCCAAATATTATCAAACTGTTTAGAAAGTGCATAAAATGTGGTAAAAGATAAAATCGTATGTCCAGAGGGGAAAGAATGATAAGCTCCTTCTTTACTAAAAGGTTTAAATGTGGCTTTGCTACCTGCTTGTGGTCTTGCTCTTCCGGCTATATTTTTACTGAAGGTTTGTATTAAACCTGCTGCACTTGCTGAAGATATCATTAAAATACCAGTCTTTCTAAGTTTCTTGCTTTTTGTAAATAAACCGGTTAAATAAATTGCACCATTAACACCGTAATTATTTTGAGGTGAACCAAAATACCAACCAAACTCTTTAATGACACCAGGTACTTTATCTTCCTGATTTGCAAAATATTGATGAGCATCTTCATCTATAATATTTAATCCTGCAGTACCTATTACAATACCAGCAGCAATTGCCCAGTCATCTTGTTTCCATTGAAGCGGACTTGTATAAACTTGTTTAAAACCACCCCACATTAAACCAGCATCATTTTTTGCCAAGTCCCAAGTTGTAATTTTTTCTTCTAAAGGAATTTGAAGCGAATCTATTTGAGCTGTTACTGAATTTAAAAAAAGAACTAAAAATAAAAATGATAAAAACTTCTTCATACTTTTTTTCTGCAAAAAAAACTCTTTTTGCCAAGACTTGTAAACTTTTTAAGCTAAAGTTTCTATTTACTTGTGAATTCTAAATAACAGTTAGTGTTATTTTCTAAAAAGGGTAACCTATGGCGAAATTTAGAACTGGAGAATCGTATTCAAACTTCCAAGTTTTTGCTGGTCTCTTTATTGGTGATGCTAAATCTAATCGAATAACAAATCCCTGAATATCTACTCTCACTCCTACTCCAGATCCTATTCCTAATTCATTAATAAAACTAGAGGTAAATTTCCCTCCTGGTAAAGCATCATTCTGATTTAATAACCAAACATTACCAGCGTCTGTAAAAATAGCGCCATTTACGTAATTAAATAAGGGAAATCTGTATTCTAAATTTGCTTCTAACCTAATATCTCCTGCTCTATCAAAATAAGCATTGTAACTATTTTCATCTGTGGGTTGGTAAGAACCCGGACCTAAACCTCTAATTCTAAAAGCACGAACACTATAAGGACCGCCTGAAAAATATTGTTTAATAAATGGCAAAGATTCAGAATTTCCGTAAGCATAACCTAAACCGCCATATAGTCTAGCAACAAGCACCTGGCCATCATCATCTAATTTATAATGGTAACGAATATCTAAACCTCCTTTTGCGTATTGTGCATACTGTAAACCTAAAAACTTATTTACCTCATCACCATCATCGTTAGTTCCTTTTTTATCAAAAAGACTTAATGCATTACCAGCAATATCGAAATTAAAATTAACATATAAAGCGCCATTATTTTGAGTAACTCCTAATTCACTATAAGTAAAACTATAAGTTAATCCGGCTATAAATTGTTGCTCAAAACTTTGTTTAAGAAAAGGATTATCCTCTAAAATTTCATCAAACCTATCGGTGACATTTCCTAATTTCACATAATTTATGTTTAACGGATTTAATTGATGTGTAATAAACCTATTGGCTTTCCAGATATAACCAAAAGAAGCTTGATAAGAGTTTAAGCTATAAAGTTCACTTCTATTTAGATAATCTATACCTAGTTTTACTTCGGTCTGCGGAATGCTATATTTAAATCGTTTACTTTTATTGATATTTAAAATTGGAAATAAAAGTCGGGGAAATCTTACCGAGGTTTCTAAACCTAATTGCAAACTACTTAAACCCGATTGCTCTCCAGAAGAAAATTGTTTTTCATAACCTACGCTCCCTCTAATGTTTAATTGTTCTCCTCCCTTAAACCAATTTCTATTGGTATAGGTTAATCCTAAACCAGGACCTGTAAAGTTATTAGATTTTGTTACCCCCTGCAATTCGGCTCTAAGTGATCTTTTTCTTAAGGGTGAAAGCTCTATAATCGCATCTAAATGCATAAAACCATTTTCATCTATGATAGAGTCTTTTTCTTCATAACGAATATTTACAAATTTATAAGTTCCTATAGAAGATAAACGCCTACTGGTATATTTAGAAAGTAATGGATTATAACGTTGACCAGGTTTTAAAAGAATATAAGGTGATAATCTTTTAGGTTTAAAAAAGGTTTCTGATTGTACAAAGTTTAAGCTGTCTAAGGTTATGGTGTCCTTTTTTACTTCTTTATTAGCTATGGTTTCATTTGGATAAACTTCTATTTTATCGATAAGATATGGTACTTTAGAACGATTAGGAATCTCTTCCTTCATTTTAAGAAATAGGTCGTACTTTCTTTGATCGTAGGTATTTGTATCGGCTTCAAAAATTAAAAAATTTGCATTAAAGTTATAAAATCCTTCATGCTTTAAGTAATCATCTATACGCTCACGTTCAGATTTAAAATTCTCTAAATCAAAACGCATACCTTTTTTTAAGATTGAATTTTCATCAAACATTACTTTTTCAAGATTCTTAACCAACATAATACTATCGATGTTTTTAAGACTATCTTTTTCTAGTTGATAAGTTTCCATTACGTAAGGCTCTCTTAGCGTAACCAAATATTCAGCTTTAGCAGTTTTTGAAGTAGAATCTATAATAGAATTAGAATTGATAACGGTATAGAAAAAACCTCTATTTTCTAAACGATTATTTATCAATTCTTCAGTTTCTGAAAGGTTTGCATCAGAAAAATAAACGGGTTCTTCTCCTATTTTTTTATTTAAAAATTTATTAATAATTCCAGGATTTTCTCGCTGCGCTTTGTAATGAACATATAAACCAGGATAAATCCCTAAAAACTTAGAATTAGGCTTAGGGTAAAGAACTCCTTTAGTTTCAGCTTTTACTTCACTATATTTTTTTTTGAGAACAGTATCTATATAATTAATATGGCCGCCACGGTATAAGTATTCTCCTTCAGGGATATACTTTTTCACGCTACAAGAATATCCTAAGAATAATAGGACAAACATCACGCATACAGGATATTTTTTTAAAATTGATTTCATTTAATTTTCTTCTTCTTCCACAGCTTTTTTATTGGCAGAATCTTCTGTTTTCTTCTTTTTTTGTTCTTTTTCTTCTTGCTTTTGTTCTTGGGCAAGTTCTTCTGCGGTCTTTTTAAACAACTCTTTAAATTTGTTAAATTCTCGCGTAAAAATTAAAGCTACACCATTTACAAAAACTTGACCATCAATAATATTTTCATACTGGCTTTTTCTAAACCCTCTAATTCGCCATCTTCCATCTTCGGTAATAAGGTATTCTATACTAACATTACCAATTAAAGCGTTAGTTTCTCCAGGACGGTTATCGCCTTGTACACCAATCTCACTACCTGCTTGCACAACCAATCGATCGTCCAACAATTTTTTACTAGCACTTACATTTAAATCTGTACGATCTTGTGGAGAGTTACCTTGATAATCTGTATAACTATTTAAGCCGAAACTTAATTGTATGCCTGTATTGCCTGTAAGCTTATCTGAAAATACATTTAGTTGATCTGAGAGTGCTTGATTTAGATTATCTCTTGCCATGGTTGCAGGACCTCCTTGACTACCATCTGCACCTTGTTCTGGGTAAAAACGATTTAAGACTAATAATGAAAATACTTGTTGGTTAAGCTGCCCTTCTTGCTGATTTAACTGACGTATTCTCCCATACACTGTACCTCCAATTGCTCCCTGTTCATCTTCAGGCATATCTAAGCCAAAATTTAATTGAGGTTGCATCAATTCACCATCTACATTTAAATAGACTAAAAACGGTAATTTTTGTCTGTATTTATCTTGAACATTACCATCTATTCCTGCAGTCTGACTAGCCATTAAAGATGAAGCTGAGGTTTCTATTTTATAGATTGCTCGTACATCAAGTTCTGCATTCATAGGGTCTCCGCTCCAAGAAATGCTACTGCCTTGTGCAATATTAAATTTACGCTTTACTAAATTATAAAGATTCATTTCATAATGGCCATCATCTACTTGGTACCTTCCTGTAAGAGTTATTCTTCCGTTTCGTTCTATATTAAAACGTAAATCACCTTCACCTATCAATTGTAAATTATCACCTGTACGTTCATTAATAATAATATTTATAGTGGCTCCTGGTTCTATGGTTAGGTTTGAGTTTAACTCTATTCCTGTTAGTTTTGCGGTAAGGTCATCTTTATCTGTTCTGGTGATAATGGCGTCAGGGTTTTGTTTATTTACAAAAATTACGACTCCTTCTTTTTCGTTCATCCCCACTTGTGAAGGTGGTACGATATAAGTAACATTTGTATTTTTATTAATGTTTAGGTCTACATCAAGAATAGGGAAACTCAGTGTACCGGTGAGTTTTGCATCTACATCGAAAATTGCTTTTCCGTAGTACAAATCATTATCTTCTTCTGTTGAATTTAAGGCTTGAAAATCTTCAGCATTAATTGCTAAATTAAAAGTTGGATCTAAAAAATTTTCTTGTGTTGAAATAGCTCCTTCAATTAAAAATTCATCGTTTTTAGCATCTAAAATTGAAAATCTAGAAAAGTTGATACCGTCGTTATTTACTTTAATGATTTCATCAGAAATTGAAAATTCAGAATTTAATCTGCTTACCACAAACTGTGTGTCATTAAATTTAAACTCTCCAGAAAAATCAGGTTTTGCAGTGGTCCCTTTTATATTTACACTTCCGCTTAAATTTCCTTTTGATTTTTCTAGTTCTTCAGGTATAAATTTTTCTATTAAAGCTAAACCTAGTTTCTCTAACTCAAAATTGAGATCTAAACTTGCCGCATTTTTATTGGCTTTATAATCGCCTTTTAGAGCAAACTTAACTTCATCTCCGTTTAATCCTAAATTAAAATCATAATTGCCGCCTCCTTTAGATTTAGCGTCTATTTTTAAATTACCCAACTCAACTTCAGTTGCTTTTAAGTCTTGTATGGTTAAATCTGCTATCATTCCTAAATCTTCAAAAGGATTTACCAACACAAAATTTCCCTGTACCACTCCAGATGCTAAATATTCATCTGGATTAAAATAGCCTAAGAACGTAGAAAGTTTAAAATTTTCTATATCTACACCAAAATGGGTTTCAGGAATATCAAAATCGTTATTAAAATTAACACGTTGATTATTTCTACTGAATTCAAAATTGGTATAGACAAAAGTTTTATCTTCAAATACAATAGAGTTATCGCTTGGGATTTGCCAAGGATTTTTATTTAAAACTAAATTTTCAGGATCTATAGAAAATTGTATTCGCTCTTTATTTCCTGTAAGTATGCTTGAAAGGTGATAAAGCTTTTCTTCACCTTTATCTGAATTAAAGTCTAATTGAAGTGTATCTCTGGTTAAGCGACCTTCAAAATAAGTTTTTTCTATAGATAATGGTCCCGCATCGAGTCCTCCAAATCCAAAAGTAAAATCGGCATCTTTTGCGGTAGAGTTTAACTTTAAGGCAAGGCTATCTAATTGATTTCCGTTATAATTAATGTAAGGTAAATCTATATCTGCCGTTAGTTCTTGCTTCTCTTCATTAAAAGCTACTTTAATATAGAGGCTATCCATTTCTTCAATTCCGTCTATAAAAACTTTAGAAATAATGGGGCGTTCGGCAATACTAGCTTCAGCCACTAACTTCACAGGTTGATGTGTGCTATCTCTAGCCGATACCGTTTTAAAATAATGAGCGCCATGACGTTGCAATGCTTCCAAAAACTGAGTAGGACTGGCATTAGAAAGTAATTTGGCTTTTAGAAAGTTACTCTTAAGTGTAAAAGCGGTACTATCTTTAGCGATTCTTGAATGAATTTTTAAATCGCCAACATAATAAGGATTGCTGTCATAAACAGCGGTGATTTCATCTATTTTAGCATCTACAGTAAATGCATCTTTTCCGCCTTTATAACTACCATCAAGCAGTAATTGCCCTCTAATTTCTTTTTGGGTAAAACCAAGTGCATAAAGATCTATACCTTTTAAATCTAATTTAAAATCTACTTGTGGAGCAACACTATCTAATTGTACAAATGCATCTAAATTTAAGTTTACATTTTTATCTTTAAATGCTGCAGTTACATTTCCCTCTCCATTATTTAACTCACCTGAAAGTTTAATATCTGATAAATCGTAATCGTTATACGTTAACTGTGTAAATTCTGAATTTAATTTAGCACTTAGCGAATTAATGTTTTGACCCCTTCCTTGCAATTTAATTTCGGCTGATATTTTCCCTAACTTTTCATTTTGTAATAATTTACCTAAGTTTAATTCTACTGTTTTAACTTTAGTATCAAACTCGAGTTCTTCTTTATCTTTAAACGTACCAGCTACCTCTATGCTACCTTCTGGCATTTTTAATGTAACATCTGCAGAAAGTTCTTCTAAACTCCCATTAAGTTCACCTGTAAGTTGTAGTTTTTTAGGTAAAGAAATGCCTAATTCTTTTTCATTTACAAAATAACTTAAATCTTTTTTTGTTGAATTAATTTTTATAGCTCTTAAATCAAGATTTAACTTTTCTAGACGAGTAATCGCTAACAATTCACCTTTTGTACTTATGCTTGTTTGGTTTCCCCAATTTAATTGAAGATGCTGAAGACGAAAATCATTAATATTACCTTGTATTGAAATATGACCAGTAATTGGTTTTCTTTTTAACTGTTTAACATATTCATTGTTATTTAATGTGGGATTAACTTTAGTAACATCTGCTAATTGAAGATAGATAGAATTGATATTTGCAGAAATTTGGACATCCTGATAATTTTGAATCGCTGCCGTCAAACTAGTATAATTAGCAGTAACCTGACCAGCAAGTTTACTACTACCAGTACTAAGTTCTAAACTTTTAAGTTGAAATTTTTCTGAAGATAAATTGGCCTCAAAATTTAATTTTTCTAAATTGAAGTTACTATTATTTTCTGTAAAATTAAGTTCTGAAACCTCAATTTTAGCTGTTTGCTCTTTCGAAAGTTGAATGTTTTTTACTTTAAAATTAAAGTTTGATAACTGTATATGCTGAGGATCAAACTGATTGGCTTTTGGTGGATGATCACCTTGCTGATAAAGCAACTGATTATTAACCAAGTTTATTGCTCCAACCTCTATATTCCATGCTGGCCATATTTCTTCTATGTTTAATTTTTCAGAAGACGCTTCAGTAGATTTGTTTTCTACTTCTGGTAATTGTAATTGAACCCAAGAATTTTTTAAATTGATAATATCAAAATTAATTTCTTGACGTTGTAAATCTAAAACCGGCATTTCAGTATAAAAGTCTTTAAAATCACCCTTAAATTTTATTTGCTGTGGAAGCGATTCAAAATTGGCTTTTACATTTTTCAACGTAAATTCATCTACTTTAAAATTAGGCAATACCGTAGATGTTGTATCTTCTGAACTGGTAAGTTTGGTTTGAATAATATTTGCCTCAGTATTTTCTAATCGAACCTCGTGAGCTTCAAAATTCATTTTTTGTAAATCAAAATTGTCACCGCTATAATACAACTTCCCTAGTTTAACCTCTGTATCTATTCCGGTCACTGCATCTTTATAAAAAATGTCAAAATCTAAAAGATTTAGATCACCTATAGAAATTTGCATAGGTTTAGTTTCTTGAGTTTGTGAAGTATCGCTAGTGGCTAAAGCATCTAATATAAACTGAAAATTAAAACCAGAAATAGAATCTTTTCTAATTACGTTAGCTTTTACTCCTTCCCATTCTAAGTAATCTAAACTAAAAGAATTCCCTTTGATTAAAGGCCAAATAGGTATATCTGCTTGTAAATTTTTAGAGTAAACTAAGGTATCTCCTTTTTGGTCTTCTAAGTATAAACCCTCTAAAGAAACATCTCCAGAAAAAGTGATAAAAAGTTTATCTATAGCAATTTCTGTCTTTGTTTTATTAGAAATATAACTAGTAAGTTTATTAACAATAATGTTTTGACCCCAAGGACTTTTAATAAAAAGAACTAGTAAAATAAAGACTATAAGCAAAGTTAAAATAACTTTTGTTATAATATTAATTGCCTTTCTAAAGCGTTTTTTAAAAGTACCAGAAGTGTTTTTTTTATTCACAAATTATAAAGCTAAATAAGAGGGGCAAGATAAAGTGAAGAAAATTGGCAATGAAAACTTTATTGTTGGAATTTAGTTAAAATTTAAAAAGAAGACTGCCATAAAAACATATTTACCCCACATAATTGTTTTTACCAAAACAACAAATCCTGCAGCGGTTTGCTGAGATCTTGTACTAAAAGCACAAAAACGGTTAGCAGTCTTCCTTTTAAATTTGAGGATATAACCCCAAACTTATCACAAATATATACTATGCAAACATAATAACCTCACTCATTTATATAAATTATAACGTTTTAGTAATATTTTCACAATTACACAAAAACAAATCATTTTTCAATCCATTCTGAAATATATTTTTTCTAAATTATTTCTAAAAAAGTTATATCAAATGTTATAGTGCGTTAAAGTTCTTATCTATTAAAGTTTTTTTTTGAAAATTGAACCGTTTAAAACAAACGCTTTTTATTTTATATGAAAAAACTACATTTGTTCAAATGGCTATTTACATTAGTTGTGTTAGGTTCTTATATTTCTGTTTCAGCACAAACAGAAAATGATAAAGAAATTTCTAAAACACTATTTATTACAGCTAATACTGGGTTTAATAAAAATTCTGCTTCTAAAGAAGTATTAAATGCAATTACTAAAGCTTCTCAAGATGCCACTAACGCTTCTTTTTTATTAGTAGGTAATCTTACTCCTAAAGGAGGATTTCCACAAAGAGGAGAAGAAAAGAAACGAGATGAAGTAAAAAAATACCTTACTGAAGAATTATTAAATCCTCTTAAAGATTTTAATGGGAAATTAATTTTAGGTCCTGGAGTTAATGAGTGGAATAAAACTGGTCATGAGAATATTGATGACATGGAGTCATTTTTGCAAGACAATAGCAATTCAGACTTTTGGCCAAACGATGGCTGCGCCAGCAAAAGTAAAACGCTTAACGACGATGTCGAGTTAGTGATGGTCGATTCTCAATGGTTTTTAGAAGATTGGGACAATCATCCTTACATTAATAATAAATGTGAAATCAAAACCAGAAGTCAATTCTTTGCTGAATTTAAAGACGACATTAAAGATGCGCAAGGTAAAACAGTAATTGTGGTTGTTCATCATCCAATTATGTCTAACACCAAACAAGGTTTTTTTGGTAAAATGGGAGGATTTGGTTCGCAAGCATTTTATGGGGCAAAACGCCAAGAGCTTGCTGGAAGATTAGAAACACTAGCCAGCCAGTTTGAAGATGTTATTTTTGTATCTGGAAACGATGAAAATTTACAATATTTAAAAGATGATGCTATTCCACAAATTATTAGTGGTACAGGACTGAAAAAAACAAAAAATACAAGAAAACCAGATGAAGGTCATTTTGCATCTTCAGAAGTAGGTTACGCAAAACTTATAGTTTATAAAGATGGTAGCTCTAAAGTAGAATTTTTTAAAGTGGCTAACCAAGATTCAGAAAAAATTGGTGAAAATATCATCAAGAGGCAACGTATTTCTATTGACGAGGTAACGTATCATACTAAAGATGAATTTGGAGATACTTACAAAGCATCTGTTTATACCGATAAAGAAACAGATAAAAGCAAGTTATATAAATGGTTTTGGGGAGATCACTATAGAGATGTTTATCAGAAAAAAATTGAAGTTCCCGTTTTATGGATAGATACCATTGCTGGTAATCCAAAAGGAATGAGAGAAGGCGGTGGCCACCAATCAAGATCTGTAAGAATTAAGGGGGATGATGAGCACGAATACACCTTAAGAGAAGTTAAAAAAAGTGCTTTACGCTTTATTCAATCATTTATTAAAGATCACTATATCTATAATTATATGAATGAAACATTGGCTGAAGATTTGGTACAAGATTTTTATACTACGGCTCACCCATTTGCTCCGTTTGCTGTTGGAGATATGTTTACAGCCGTAGATATTAACTACTCTCAACCAGATATTTATTACCTACCAAAACAAAAAAACTTAGGTATCTATAATGAAGATTATGGTGATAAATTATATATGCTAGAAGCTCATGCTGGAGATGAAAACAAAGATTTTGAAAGATTTGGGAATGCAGATGATATTTTAAGTACATCAGACATGTTACTGGAAATTAGAGAAGGCAGAACCAAGGTTAAAATAGATGAAGACGTTTTTATAAGAGCCCGTTTAATGGATATGCTTTTTGGAGACTGGGATAGACATAGCGACCAATGGAGATGGGCAGAGTTTGAGCAAGAAGATGGTTCTAAACTTTATAAATCTATACCAAGAGATCGTGATCAAGATTTTCCTAAATATGATGGTATAGCTATTAAACTTCTAAAATTAGGAATAACAGATCTTAGACCTATGCAATCTTATGGACCTGACGTTAAAAATGTAAAATGGCTTAACAGAGATGGTTCACATTTAGATAAAGCACTAATTAACAAAGCAAACTGGAAAGACTGGAAAAACCAAGCAGAATTTATTCAAAATAATTTAACAGATCAAACGATAGATAAAGCATTTGCAAGTCTCCCAAAAGATACTCAAGATGAAACTATTGCACAAATCAAGAAAGATTTAAAGCTTAGGAGAGATAATTTAATAGATATTACAAAACGTTATTACACTTATCTAAAAAAATATGAAACTTTAATAGGAAGTGAAGATGATGATGAATTTTTAATTACACGTAAACCAGATGGTGTTACTCAAATTCAAATTACCAACGAAGATGGAAAATTAGTTTTTGATAATGAATATCTTAAAGATGAAACTAATGAAATTTGGATTTACGGTTTAGATGGTGAAGACACTTTTAAAATTGAAGGAGAAGGGGATCATTACATTCGCTTAAATATTTTAGGAGGAGAAAATAATGATATCTATGATTTCGCTAATACTAGAAAAACTAAAATCTACGATTATAAAAGCAAGAAAAACACCATTAAAAATGCAAGAAAAACATGGCTAGTAGATTCTTATGATGTAAATACCTACGATCCAGAAAAGAAGAAAATTAATGAGAATGTAGTTTTACCAAGTATTGCTTTTAATCCAGATGCAGGTTTTCAAATTGGGGTAAGAGATACGTATACTAAATATGGTTTAACCAACAACCCATACTCTTCTCAGCACACTTTTGACGCTCGTTATTATTCAGCAACTACTGGTTTCTCTTTTGACTATTCTGGTGAGTTTGCACATTTTTTCTATAATTGGAATTTTGGTTTAGACGCTAGATTTACAAGTGCTAATTATGCCATTAACTATTTTGGCGCTGGTAATAGAACTACTTATAATGAAGATGATGTTACTATGGATTATAACCGAGTTAAAATTGGCCAATGGAGTGTGGCTCCTTCTTTAATTTGGAGAGATAAAATCGGTTATAAATTTTACGTAAAACCTTCTATAGAATCTTACGATGTAAAGTACAATGATAATCAAGTAACTGGTCTAGAATTTAATGCTAATGATCCAGTATTCAACAATCAATTATATGCTGGTGCAGAAGTTGGTTTTCAATTTAAAAATAAACCTGGTCAATTAGCATTTATACGTCGTGGTATGGAATTTGGAATTGTTGGTGGTTACAAAACCAACATCGATGATAATGACAACAAATTTGGCTACATTGAACCAACTATTTCATTTGACTACCCTTTACACGAAAGCGGATTAGCTGTTTTGGCTACAAAAATTCAAGGTAAAGCCATTATTGGTGATGACTACGAATTTTATCATGGAGCAACTATTGGAGGAAATACAAGCCTTAGAGGTTTTAGATACCAACGTTTTAATGGTAAATATTCCTTCTTTCAAAGTTCAGATCTTCGTGTAGGAGTAGCCAAGTTTAGAACCAATTTTATACCGTTAAGATTGGGTGTAACTGCAGGTTTTGATTATGGTCGTGTTTGGGAAGAGAATGATGATTCAGACAGGTGGCATAATAGTTACGGTGGGTCTGTATTCTTAAACGGCTTCCAAGCGTTTACAGGAAACTTAGGTTTTTACCACAGTAAAGACGGTAACCGAATTGTTTTTACACTAGGCTTTAAATATTAATTAACTCTACATATATTTCAAAAAGGCGTGATATTAATCACGCCTTTTTTGTTTTACCAATTCAAATTATAACTTAAAAAATTATTCGTTTCACTATATAATCTTTACTTTTGAGACGGCTTTAGGGGTATTCTAAAAAGAATTGAGAGAGTCCCTTTGAACCTGATTCGGTTAGCACCGGCGTAGGGAAAAGTTATCATTACAGTTCTTCATATTCTTGAGGAAGTATCCTTCAGCCATTTATAAAACTCTAAAAAATTAAATGATGAAAGAACTCCTTTGGAAAAATATTACTCAACTTAAAAAAGAAACTCCTCTAATTCAAAATATTACCAATTATGTGGTAATGAATAATACCGCAAATGCGTTATTAGCAGCAGGTGCCTCTCCTATTATGGCTCATGCACACTCAGAAATGGAAGATATGATGAATATCTGTCAAGCTCTGGTGATAAATATTGGAACTTTAGATGAATATTGGGTTACAGCTATGAAAAAGGCAGCCAAACAAGCCAACAAACTTCAAAAACCTTGGGTACTCGATCCCGTGGGTGCAGGAGCTACACCTTATAGAGATGAAATTTTAGCAGACTTACTTCGTTTAAATCCTACAATTATTCGTGGTAATGCTTCAGAAATTATGGCATTAGCCAAACATAACACAACTATAACAAAAGGTGTCGATAGTTCTGCTGATAGTAATGAAGCTATTACTGCCGCTAATTTTTTAGCTAAAAACTTTCAAACTACAGTTTGTATATCTGGAATAACTGATATTATTTTAAATGAAGAAAAAGAAGTTCATCTTTCTAACGGAAATAAAATGATGGCTAAAATCACAGGTATGGGTTGTTCTGCTACCGCATTAGTTGCTGCATTTTCTGCCATCATAAAAGATACTGCTGAAGCAACTGTATCTGCAATGGCTTTGTTAGGAGTTGCAGGTGAATTAGCCGCAAAAGAAAGTAAAGGCCCAGGTAGTTTACAATTAAATATAATTGATAAACTCTACAACCTATCTGAAGAAGAATTTATTTCTACCTTAAAAATTGAAATAAAACGTGGATAATTCATTTCCTTATAAATTATACCTCGTCATTTCTGAAGAATCCTGTATAAATGATCATTTTCTCAAAGTGGCGGAACAAGCGGTAAAAGGCGGTGTAGATTTGGTTCAACTTCGAGAAAAAAATGCATCTTCGGCAGAATTTCAGCATAAAGCATTTCAATTAAAAGAAATATTAGATCGGTATAACGTTCCGTTAATCATTAACGATAATTTAAAAGTAGCTCAACAAATAGAAGCTTTTGGTATACACGTAGGTACTTCAGATACACCACCAAAACAAATCCGTCAAAATTGGAAAAAAGTTAAGTGTTTGGGATATTCTATTGAAGATAAAAATCAGTTAAATTCTTCAGAAAGTTTAACTTCAGATTACCTTGCCGTAAGTCCGGTTTTTAAAACAAGTACAAAAACAGATACAATTATAGAATGGGGATTAGCTGGAATTGAAGAAATTCGTTCAATCACCCAAAAACCTTTAGTAGCCATTGGCAATATGAATGCTAAAAACGCTGATGATGTTATAAAAGCTGGAGCCAATTGTATTGCTGTTGTATCTGCAATTTGCGCAGCTCAAAATCCTAGAAAAGCTGCAGAAGAATTGAGAAATAAAATTGAAAAATATGAATAATAAAAAATATACTTATCCATCAGTTCTTACAATTGCTGGTTTTGATGGTAGCGGCGGAGCAGGAATTCAAGCAGATATAAAAACTATTTCTGCATTAGGTTGTTACGCGACTTCTGCGTTGACTGCATTGCCAGTACAAAATACAACTGGTGTAAAATCTATTTTTAGTATTCCTGAAAAAGTAGTGGGTGAACAAATTGAAACCATTTTAGAAGATATAAAACCCGATGCCATAAAAATTGGAATGGTTCATACTTCAAAATTAGTAAAAACAATTACTAAAAAATTGAGCCACTCCCCTAACCTACCTATTGTTTTTGACCCCGTTATGGTGGCTACAAGCGGTGATCATCTCATTGATAAAGAAACCATAGAAATTATTATTCAAGAATTATTTCCTATCGCGAATGTGATTACTCCAAATCTAGATGAGGCTGCAATTTTAGCTGATATGAAAATTGAAAATGTAGAAGAAATGAAAATTGCCGGCAAAAAGATTATGGAACTTGGTTGCCAATCGGTACTCTTAAAAGGTGGGCACTTAAAAACTGAAAAACTTACTTCACTTTATTTTTTACCCGATGGAAGAATAGAAAGTTTTGAATTTTCTAAATATGAAACTAACAACACACACGGGTCTGGTTGTACACTTTCTTCTGCCATAGCTTCCTATTTAGCGCAAAGAAAATCGTTATTAAAAGCGGTAAGCTTAGGGCAAAACTATATTCATCAAGCTATTTTTTATGGTAAAGATGTTGCTATAGGAAATGGAAACGGACCTGTAAATCACTTTTTTAATCCTCAAAAACTTATCAAAAATGAAATGGACAGCTAAAACCTGGAAAAACATCGAACCTATTTATCAAAAAATTATTGAAATGCCATTTATTAAAGAGCTTCAGAATGGAACACTTCCTATGGAAAAATTTCAATTTTATATGGGACAAGATTCATTTTATTTAGAAAACTTTTCTCGAAGCCTAGCGTTAATTGGTGCACGTGCAGAAAGTATTGATCACGCTCTAGATTTTATTCGTTTTGCAGAAGGCGGCATTGTTGTCGAAAAAGCATTGCACGATTCATACTTTCAAGAATTTGGATTAACAGATCGCGGAAATATAGAGCCTACTACACACCATTATCTTAATTTTTTAAAAAGTAGTGCTGCTTTAGATCAAGTTGAAGTTGCAATGGCAGCAGTTTTACCTTGTTTTTGGATTTATAAAGAGGTGGGTGATTATATTTATGCTAATAAAATAAATGAAAATAATCCATATCAAAAATGGATTGACACTTATGCGGGTGAAGAGTTTGAAGAATCTGTTGTTAAAGCAATAGAAATTTGCGATGCTGTTGCTGAAAAGTCCACGGAAGCACAACAAGAAAAAATGACTCAAGCATTTATCGCAGCTACTAAATTAGAATATATGTTTTGGGAAAGCGCTTATCAATTAAATACTTGGCTTGTATAAAAGAAAAAGGGAAGTTTAAATACTTCCCTTTTAGAATATTTATTTATTTATTTTTTCTGCGATTTCTAATGTTCTTTTCACTTGAAAACTAATGGCTTGTTTGTGTTTTCCAGTAAGATCTGTACCACCAACTACACTAAAGCCGTAAGGATTCCCTCCTACTTCAAAAATAATTGGATCTGCATATCCTGGAGCAGCTACTATAGCCCCCCAGTGCATCATAGTCTTGTAAAGTGAAAGTAAAGTACCTTCTTGCCCACCATGAGGATTTCCGGCACTTGTCATTCCGCTAACTACTTTATTAACTAATTTACCGTTTTGCCAAAGCCCACCAGTAGAGTCTATTAAACTTTTTACTTGAGAAGGAGCATCTCCATAACGAGTAGGAAAGCTAAAAATTATAGCATCTGCCCAATTTAAATCATTTACTGTTGCTGTTTCAATATCTTTGGTAGCTTTGTAATGCTCATACCAATCTTCATTTTGCTTAATCACATTTTCTGGTACTGTTTCTTCAAATCTTCTAAAACGTATATTTTCTACTCCTAAATTTTTAGCTGCTGTTTCTGCTTCTCTAGACAAATTATAATTAGTCCCTGTTGAGCTATAATAAATGATAGCTAGTTTTAAATTTTCCATGATTATTATTTTTATTTTGAAGATAACACTAAACAAAAGCTTATACTAAAAACAATATTTAAAATTTTTATAAAAATATGATAACAAGTTAGCGTTTCAATTTTACTTTTCGACTTCACAAAAAAACTACTTACCGAAAAAATTGATAAATTAATGTGGAATCAACTTAAATTTGTATTTAAATATTAGTACTGTTACAAGATTAAAATTTTATTTGATGAAATCTAGATGCTTGAAAAGTTCGTAAATATTATCTAATTATTATGATTGCCATGCCCCAAAATAAAAATTATAAATCACTCTTAGAAAAAACAACCCTTTATGCTAAAATGGGAAGTTGGGAATTAGATTTAAAAAGTCATGAATTGTATTGGAACCGTGTTACCAAATTAATTCACGGTGTAAGTGAAAATTTTGAATGTAATATTAATGAGGCATTAAAATTTTATAAAGATGCTTACTCTAAAAATTTAATGATAAATTCTTTAAAAAATGCTATAGAAAAAAATGAAGAGTTTGATATTAAAATAAAATTAACCACGGCTTTAAACGAAGAAATTTGGGTTAGGTCTGTAGGTATACCTGTGATCGAAGATGGTGTATGTACTAGCGTTTATGGACTGTTTCAAGATATTGATATAGAAGAAAAAAAGAAAGAAAAATTACATAAGCAAATACAATTTATTAGTCATGTTTTAGAAAACACCAGTATTGGTATTGCCTCTTTTGATGAGTTTGGTCATATTGAAAAGGTAAACAGTGGGCTTTGCGAAATATTGGGTTATCGTAAATACGAAATGAAAAAGCTCACATATAAAGATGTAATCTTTAAAGAAGACATAAATAAATTTCTTATTGGTTTAAATAAACTTAAAAATAATAAAATACAAAGTTATACTAGCAAAAAAAGATATAGACATAAAAATGGTAATATTTTATATGTTCATCTGGTATTAACGGTTATTAGAAATATAAATAAAGAACCTATTAACTATTTAGCACAAATTATAGACCTTACACCGCAATACAAAAATGAAGAAAAATTAAACTCTTATTTAGATATTACCACCGACCAAAATCAAAGATTATTAAACTTTGCAAATATTGTTTCACATAATCTTAAATCACATTCTGGAAATTTAGAAATGCTATTAGAACTATTGCACGAAGAACAACCACAATTATTAGATAACGAATTAATGTATCTATTAGGAAAATCTGTAGAAAATTTAAGTGAAACAATTCAGCATCTTAATGAGGTGGTTTTAATGCATAAAGCAAATGATAAGAATATCGAAACTTTAAATTTGAGTCATTTCATAGATAAAACGATAGAAAATGTTTCTGCATCGATAAAAGCTGAAAATATTCAAGTAGACATTCAAGTAAATAATGAGCTTACGGTTAAAGCTATACCTGCTTATTTAGAAAGTATATTACTTAATTTAATAACAAACGCGATAAAATATAAAGATGAAAATAAAAAAGCTTTATTAAAAATAGTTGCAAATAAAATAACTAATTATATAGAAATTAATTTTGTAGATAATGGTTTAGGTATAGATATTGAAAAAAATAAATCTAAATTATTTGGTATGTACAATACTTTTCATAGTAATGAAAATGCTAGAGGAATTGGATTGTTTATTACAAAAAACCAAGTTGAAGCTATAGGCGGAACCATAGATTTAGAAAGTAAAGTTGGTGTAGGTTCAACTTTTAAAGTGAAATTGCTGAATGGAAAATAAAACAAACCATATCTGTATTATCGATGATGACCCACTATTTAGATTTAGTTCTAAAAAAATGATCGAAATAGGAAGTTGTTCAAATACTTGCTTTTTAATTTTTGAAAATGGCTTAGAAGCTTACTCTTATTTTGTAGAGGCTTTAAAAACAAATTCTAAATTACCAAATCTAATATTATTAGATATTAATATGCCTGTTATGGACGGATGGGAATTTTTAGAAAAAATAACTCTATTAGAAAATAGCAAAAATTTAAAGATTACAGTGGTTTCTTCTTCCTCAGGTTCTGATGATATTTTAAAAGCTAAAAATTATGCGATTGTTAATGATTACATTACCAAACCCTTTAATATGGCTAAAATAAAACGAATTTTATCAAAATTAAAAAACTAAAATTATCAACAGATATAAGTATCAACTATTAAACTTTCTTTTTTTAGATTGATAAGTTTCATTTAATTGCTTTGTGTATTTATCTAATTCATCAGATGCGATTTGTATATAACTCATATATTCCTTTAATTCTTTTTTAGTAGCTTTATTATTACTCTCTGCTAGATTAGTGAGTCCCAATAAATTAGTTACTGGCTTTCTTAATTTATGAGAAATATCAAAAGATATTTGTTCCATGGCTAGCTCATATTCATAATGATCTGTAATATCATTAAAAACACCATATAAAATTGTATCGCCATCATTTGTTTTTTCTGGATGCGCTTTAATTGAATGCCAATAAATTTTATTATCTTTTAAGACTCTATATTCATGATATAAATTTATATTAGCAGTTACAGCTTTAGAAACTTGTAATTTCAGTTCCATAACATCATCAGGGTGTATTAAAGAAAAAACTATATGAGGATCATTTAACCACTTTTCTATAGATAAATCTGCATGAAAATTTTTAATCCCTTCACTAATAAACTCAAATTTAAAAGCTAAATCTGGTTGAACACGAATTTGAAAAATACCACTAGGCACATTTTGTGTAAGTTTATTTAAACGATTCGCCCCCATTGCTATGGTTTCATTTTTATGAATTAAGATTTTTCTCAGCTCTAAATGCCCCATTGCTTTTTTAGCCAGAATTTGTAAAGCTCTTTTTTGATTTTCTGTAATGGTTCTTGGTTTAGTATCTATAATACAAAGTGTACCTAGAACATTACCTCTGCTAGATTCTAATGGTGCACCAGCATAAAATCTAATATTAGGATCATTTAAAACCAGTTCATTATTTTTAAAACGTTCATCTTCTAATGAATCATTTACAACAAAAACTTCGTTAGGATTTTCAAGTGCAAATCTACAAAACGCCTGTTTTATATCGGTTTGTTTTTTTGCAAGCCCTTTTTTAGATTTAAACCACTGCCTTTTATCATCCAACAAGGTAAGTAAAGAAATTGGCGTTCCACAAATTAAAGTAGCCAACTCTGTAATTAAATCTAGTTCTTCCTCAGGTGAAGTATCTAATATGCGGTAAGAATTTAAATCTTCTAAACGGTTTTTATCATTAATCATTAACTCGTTTGCGTTTTGTAATAGTTTAATTGAATACAAAATTATAATTTTTCAAGAATATTGAAGATGCTTTCTAAATTTATTCTAATGCTTGTTATATAGTGATATTCTGAATGTCTCTTTTTAAGACATTGGCAAGATGCATAGAATTATAAAAAAATACAATATAAATTTTTAAATTATATATTTTTTTAACATAAATACATGAAAAATAAAAATTTTAATTCTATGCAGTTCGTACCAAGAAGATATTGAAAGGATTATTACATCAATAAGAGTGTACCCAATATACAATCTAACTTTCGGTAAATTATTTTATAACGCTTATACCTTATTACTTAATTTTTCAAAAAAGATGAAGTTGAAAAGTAATCTTAATAAAAATTTCGGCATTAATTGAAAGGAATCACCGCAGATTAAAATTGGAACATTTATACTTTACATACTATCATTTTAATTTAGCTCAATTGGCAAATTCATTCCGTAATCTTCATCTGAAATAATTGCTTCAAGTTTAATATTTTTGTGTTCTGCCTGATTCCAAATATATTCTAACCATTCACCAACCACGTCTGAAAGAACATGATTTACTTCAAAGCTCGAATTAATTGGATCTAAAAGTGTAACTTCAGGTATTAATCCATCTTGTGAATGAACTATATTTATTAATTCTGCAGAATTCTAAATTGCTTGATTCAAAACATACAAATTAGGTCCAGAAAGAAAAACACTTACTTTAAAAGTTTCTTCTCCTACTTGATCAGGAAAAATAATTAACTCAATACTTTTAGTTTCTTCAAGTAAAGACGGATCAATCCTAATTATTGTGTTTAAGCAAAAATTGTAGTTAATCTGTATAAGAAAGAATTCTATGTTTTTTACTCCTCTAAATTGGCTTCTAAATGCTTTTATTTTCGCATTAAAGGACTCAGCTGAAGCGTTAGTACTTCTGTTGATAAAGTAATTCAGTATTGATCCAAAAAAACTCTTTAGGAACCTCTGGTTTCTCTTCAAAATGCAAGTGAAGTATATCTCCCTCTGTTTGATGGCCAGTAAGCTTAAAATGGATCAATCTCAAAAGTTGGGTCTAAATTGAAAAATAACTTTCTTTGCGTTTTAAATTCCATTGATGAATAAAAGCACTGAGTTTTCCTTGTTAAGTTTAATATTACCAGAAGGAATATTAGAGTAT
>NZ_JAHWDF010000019.1 GCF_019311235.1 Mesonia aestuariivivens
AGTTAGCAGTTAGCAGTTAGCAGTTAGCAGTTAGCAGTTAGCAGTTAGCAGTTAGCAGTTAGCAGTTAGCAGTTAGCAGTTAGCAGTTAGCAGTTAGCAGTTAGCAGTTAGCAGTTAGCAGTTAGCATAAAAAAATCCCATTCAAATTTGAATGGGATTTTTTTTTATAATTTATTTTATGCTTTTTAAGATAAAACTTGGTGTACTTTATCTGCAGCTTCTTGAAACTGAACAGCGCTTTCTACATTAAAACCACTTTCATCAATTAATACTTTAGCTTTATCTGCATTAGTTCCTTGAAGACGTACAATAATAGGTACTTTAATTTCATCACCCATATTTTTATATGCTTCTACAATACCTTGAGCTACACGGTCACAACGAACAATACCTCCAAAAATATTAATTAAAATCGCCTCTACATTATCATCTTTTAAGATTAAACGAAAAGCTTCTTCAACACGTTTAGCATCTGCTGTACCACCCACATCTAAAAAGTTAGCTGGCTCACCACCGGCTTGCTTAATTAAATCCATAGTTGCCATTGCAAGTCCAGCTCCGTTTACCATACAGCCTACGTTACCATCTAGATCAACATAATTTAATCCAGATTTTTTAGCTTCAACTTCAGTTGGATTTTCTTCACGTTCATCACGCATTTCTGCATAATCTTTATGACGAAAAAGTGCATTATCATCTAAAGACACTTTAGCATCTACCGCCATAATTTTATCATCACTTGTTTTTAACACAGGGTTAATTTCAAATAATGAAGAATCAGACTTATCGTAAGCGGTATAAAGAGCCGTCACAAATTTCGTCATTTCTTTAAAAGCAGCTCCAGATAAACCTAAGTTAAAAGCAACTTTTCTAGCTTGAAAAGGCAATATTCCTGTAGCAGGATCTATTTCTTCTGTAAAGATTAAATGCGGAGTTTCTTCTGCAACTGTTTCAATATCCATACCTCCTTCAGTAGAATACATAATCATGTTTCTTCCGTTAGCACGGTTTAATAAAACAGACATATAATATTCTTCTGGCTCATTATCACCTGGATAATAAACATCTTCAGCAACTAAAACCTGATTTACTTTTTTACCCTCAGCAGAGGTTTGTGGAGTTACCAATTGCATTCCAATAATCTCTCCTGCAATCTTTTCTACTTCCTGAAGATTTTTAGCCAATTTTACACCGCCACCTTTACCACGGCCTCCCGCGTGAACTTGTGCCTTAATTACGTGCCAACCGGTTCCAGTTTCTTCAGTAAGTTTTTTCGCAGCAGCTACTGCAGCTTCTGGAGTGTCTGCAACAATACCACGTTGTATTCTCACACCAAAGCTATTTAATATTTCCTTTCCTTGATATTCGTGTAAATTCATAATCAGGTTTTTCTAGTTCTATTTTGGTTCACAAAAGTAACAAATGTATTATTTTGTAGCAATACTTTTTAGATTTAAAAGCGGCATTATTTAATTTATTTGTCTTTTTTTGAATTTTTAAATTAGAATTGAGATTTAATGACGCAAAATAATGAAGATTTACTTCGACTTGCTTATACTAAAATGTACTTTGGCAAATATAAAGACTGGTATTTATCTGATATTCCTGAACCCTATTTTGTGTGGTTTAACCAAAAAGGCTTTCCGCCAGGTAAAACTGGCGAACAAATGCGCGCTGTTTTTGAACTAAAAGTTAACGGATTAGAATTTTTACTGAAGGAAATTAGAAAGAAATACCCAAGACCTCATAAAAATTAGTTTACAAAGTTCTTGTTTATAGCCTTAAAATAAATTGTTATTTGTAATTTTGCGCTCCGTATAGACAATATTTTAAAAAACCCAAAATGGCCGATACCAAGTATATTTTTGTTACCGGTGGTGTTTCTTCGTCTCTCGGGAAAGGAATTATCGCAGCTTCATTAGCAAAACTTCTTCAATCACGTGGTTATAAAACCACCATTCAAAAATTAGACCCCTACATTAACATAGATCCAGGAACCCTAAATCCTTACGAACACGGAGAATGTTTTGTAACTGAAGATGGTGCAGAGACAGATTTAGATTTAGGCCATTACGAGCGTTTTCTTAATGTTAATACCTCTCAGGCTAACAATGTTACTACTGGTAGAATTTACCAAAGTGTGATTGAAAAAGAACGTCGCGGAGAATTTTTAGGAAAAACGGTACAAGTAGTTCCGCACATTACCAATGAAATTAAGCGCAGAATTCAATTACTAGGTCAAAATGGCGATTATGACATCGTAATTACTGAAATTGGAGGAACCGTAGGAGACATAGAATCTTTACCCTACATAGAATCTGTAAGACAATTAAAGTGGGAACTGGGAGATCACAACTCTTTAGTTATTCATTTAACACTAGTCCCTTATTTATCTGCTGCCAAAGAGTTAAAAACAAAACCTACCCAACATAGTGTAAAGACATTGATGGAAAGCGGTATTAGCGCTGATATTTTGGTTTGTAGAACCGAGCACGAATTGAGTGAAGATTTGCGTCAAAAATTAGCTCAATTTTGCAATGTAAAACAAGAAGCTGTCATTCAATCTATAGATGCTTCTACGATTTACGATGTACCCAACCTTATGCTCGAAGAAGGTTTAGATACCATCACGTTAAAAAAATTAAATTTACCTAACGACTCGCAACCCGACTTAACAAATTGGAATAAATTTGTTAACCGACATAAAAATCCAAAATCTGAGGTCACTATCGGGTTAATTGGGAAGTATGTAGAATTGCAAGATTCTTATAAATCTATTTTAGAATCTTTTATTCATGCCGGAGCAGAAAATGAAGTAAAGGTGAATATTAAAAGTATTCATTCTGAATTTATTAATACTGAAGGTAAAGATGAAATTTCTGCATTAGATGGTATTTTAGTAGCTCCAGGTTTTGGAGAACGTGGTATTGAAGGTAAAATTGAAGCTGTAAAATACGCTAGAGAAAACAACTTACCATTTTTCGGAATTTGTTTAGGTATGCAAATGGCAGTAATAGAATATGCTAGGAATGTGCTTAAAATAGAAGATGCCAACTCTACCGAGATGGAAGAGCAAACAAAAAACCCAGTGATTGATATTATGGAAAGCCAAAAAAATATCACTCAAATGGGCGGCACAATGCGATTAGGTGCTTGGGATTGCGAATTAAAAGAAGGTAGCTTAGTACAAAAAACTTATGGTAAAACTACCATTAGCGAAAGACATCGTCACCGCTATGAATACAACAACAAATATAAAGAACAATTAGAAGCAGCAGGTATGCTAAGTTCTGGTATTAACAAACAAACTGGCTTAGTTGAAGTAGTTGAACTCCCAAATCATCCTTGGTTTATTGGAGTACAATATCACCCAGAATATAAAAGTACCGTAAAAACACCTCATCCTTTATTTATAGGATTTGTAAAAGCTGCCAAAGATTACGCTAAAAAGAAAAAAAAATAATGTCACTTTGACATTATTTTAACGATGGCTACTTTTTTGACTAAAAAATATAACGCATAAGTATGGATTTTAAGTTGAATTGTAGACTTTTGCCATCTTTTAAAATAATTAAAAATTCCTTGTTCCTCAATTTATGGAAAATAAAAAATTCGATATTAACTCTATAATAGGTTTTGTACTTATTGGTGCCATTTTAGTTTGGATGTTATATACCAATCAAGAAAATGAAACCCAAACCACAGAAGTTGGTACTCCTGAAAATCAAGAAGTAGTTACCACAGAAAATAAAACTATTTCAACCGCTGCAGAAAATAATTTTCAAGAGCCAGATTCATTAGCTTTAGAAAAAGCCAAGAGTAGTTTAGGTGCTTTTGCTTATTCAACAACCCTACCTTCTGCTTCAAATAAGTTAACGACCATAGAAAATGAAGTCCTTCAGGTTAAAGTTAGCAATAAAGGTGGACAAATTATTGAAGCTAAACTTAAAAACGAAACCAAATACAATGGTGAACCCGTCTATATAGTTAAAGATAATAACGCTTCATTTAACTTGCAATTTGCTACGGCAGACAATAGAACCTTAAATACAAAAGATTTATTTTTTGAACCGCAAATTTCTAAAAGTGGAGAGAACACTATTCTTTCTATGAAATTAAAAGTTTCTTCAAATGAATATTTAGAATACGTGTACACGTTAAAGCCTAATGAACATATGATGGATTTTTCTATCAAATCTCAAGGGTTAAAAGATGTAATTGATGGTAATAATGGTATTCTCTTAGACTGGCAATTAAAAGCCTTTAGAAACTCTAAAAGTATTTCTTACGAAAATAAGTATACCGAAATTCTTTGGGAATACGAGGGCGATAGTGATGATTATACTGGACAAGGAGATCTAGATGAAGATGAAGATGAAGATGTTTCTTATATAGCTTTCCGTCAGCACTTCTTCTCTTCTATTCTATTGTCAAATTCCTCTTTTGAGAGCGCTAAATTTGTGTCTAAAAACTTAGTGAAAGATGATGAAGTAGATACATTATATACCAAAAGTTTTGCGGCTACTATCCCACTAAAACTTAATGGTGGTGAACTTAACGAATCTATGAATTGGTACTACGGACCTACAGATTACCAAATCTTAAACGATTATGATCGTAATTTAGATGAAGTAGTTCCATTAGGTTGGGGTATTTTTGGGTTTATCAATAAGTACCTTGTTATTCCATTTTTCAATTTCTTAAGCGGATTTTTACCAGCGGGTATTGCTATTATTTTCTTAACTATTTCGGTTAAGCTTTTACTCTCTCCTGTTCAATACAAACAGTATGTTTCTCAAGCTAAAATGAAGGTTTTAAGACCTGAAATTAACGAGATTAACGAGAAGTATAAAGATAATGCAATGAAAAAGCAGCAGGAAACCATGAAACTTTACAGCAAAGCAGGCGCCAGCCCTATGAGTGGTTGTTTGCCAGCTTTAATGCAAATTCCTGTATTTTATGCTTTATTCAACTTTTTCCCAAGTGCTATAGAATTAAGACAAAAAAGCTTTTTATGGGCAGAAGATTTATCGAGTTATGATGTAATTGCAGAGCTACCTTTTAGAATACCATTATATGGAGACCACATTAGCTTATTCCCTATCTTAGCTTCTATTGCTATCTTTATTTACATGACAATGACAACTGGGCAAAGTATGCAACAAGCACAACAACCAGGAATGCCAAATATGAAATTTATCATGTATTTGTCTCCGTTATTTATGTTGATTTTCTTTAATAACTATGCCAGTGGTTTATCTTTATACTACTTTACTTCTAACTTAATTACCATTGGAATTATGTTAGTAATCAAGAATTTTATTATAGATGATGAAAAAATTCATGCTAAAATTCAAGAAAACAAAAGGAAACCTAAGAAAAAAGGAAAGTTTGCTAAGAAGTTTCAAGATATTATGGAGCAAGCTGAACAGCAGCAGAGAAATAACAAAAAATAATTATGCTGAATAGATATTCAACAAAAAAACCTCGAAGATTAATTTCTTCGAGGTTTTTTGTTGAATTATTATATCAATTATAATTCTGGTAAAATTACTTGATCAATAGCATGAATAACACCGTTACTCGCCTGTACATTGGTCACAATAATATTAGTTTGTCTATTATTGGCATCTGTAATTGTAGCATTTTCTGCATCAATTATTATTTCTCCCCCTAAACTAGTTACTGTTCCAGAAGTTAAATCTTCTTCTCTAACATTTGCATTAGCAATAACGTGCATATTCAGAGTTGATGCTAAAGTAGCAGTTTCAATATCTTCTAGGCTTTGTACATTTAGCTCCTCTAATAAATCTTCAAAAGCAGCATTTGTAGGAGCAAAAACAGTAAAGGGACTTGGTGAAGTTCCTGCAACTGTACTTAATGTCGAAACATAAGTAAAATTATCTTCACGAGTTAATGCACTTACCAAAGTAGAAAAATTAGGATCTGCCGTTGCAAAAGTTACCACCGTAGGTAAATCTATAACACGATCTACAGCATGTATAACTCCGTTATCTGCTTCAATATCTGCATCTACCACAGTTACTTCGCCATTAATTATAACGCCATTGTCTGCATTTATATACATGCTTAGATTACTTTCACTAGTCTCTTCTTCTGCCATACTAGTAACATAACCTGTAGAAATATCACCAGACATCACTTCACCAGAAATCACATGATTTAAAAGAATTTGCCTTAATACAGAATTTGGTACAGCATCTAAGTCATCAAAACCTTTATCATTTAAAAAGGTTGAAAATGCTTCATTATCCGGAGCAAATACTGTAAATTTTTGATCACTTGAAAGTGTTCCAACTAAATCTGTTTTAATTAAAGCAGCTTCTAAACTAGCGTAATTCTCATTATCTATTACAATATCTGCAATAGTAGTTTGTTCTGATGAATTTTCTGTTAAAACAGCATCATCGTCATCATTACAACTCATAAAAGTAAGTGAGCACACTATTAATAAAATTGAAAATAAATTTTGCTTTTTCATTATTATTGTTTTTTTTTAACACAAATCTAAATCAAAAAACTTAAGTCAAAAATTGAACAGGAGTTAATAAATATCAAAAAAAAACGAATTAAAAACCTACAATTGTAATAATAAAACTGTATCTAACTTATATAAAACACCATTTAAAGCCTGACCACCCTCAGAAATGATTAATGCATTTCTATCATTAACATCTATTACACTTTGTAATTGAGTATTAATTTGAATATTACCCCCTAATGTAGAAATACTTGAATCATCATAACTATTCAAATCTAAATTTAAATTTTCGGTAAAATGAAGGTTCAGAATATCACTTAAACTTTCTGCATCTACATCTTCCAAAGTGAAATTTTGAGTAGGATATAATTCTAAAAGAACATTTTCAAAAGCTTCATTTGAAGGTGCAAAAACGGTATAAGGAGCATTTAAATCATTACTATTTAATCGTACTTCATAACCTTCATTTATAACATCATCTCTAGAAATAGCTTCTGCAAAAGTTTCTAGCTCTAAATCTGCCACTACAAAATCATGTAAAGTGGGTAACAATAATACTTCATTTAAGCTATGAATTACGCCATTAGTGGTTACAATGTCTTGCACGGTAATTGTACTTGTACCATTAAAAAGAAGACCTACCGCTTTATTTAAATATAAACTAAGTTCTCGTTCTTCTCCTTCTAGAGTTACCTTAGCTAATGTTTTTTGATAACCTGAAGTTAGCCGAGAAGCTAAATTTAATCCCTCTTGCAGATGATAACTAAAAAACTGTTCTCGCTCTGTTAAATTATAATTAGTCGTTTCTAAAAAGTTTAAAAATGATGTCGAAGAAGGAACAAGCAACGTGTGATAATTATTTGAGCTTAGTGCATTTTGAAAATCAGAACTTTCATTTAAGGCTTCTTCATAAAATGGTGTAAGGTTTTCATCTATTTGTAAAAAAGTTTCTAGCGTAGGTAAGCTAAGCATTTTATCTATTTCATGCATCATTCCATTATCTACTTCTATATTAGCATTTACAAATTTTGTAGCGCCATTAAATCTCACTTCTTCACCTGTATTTACCAACATACTCAATGTAGTCGTCGTACTATCTGTCACCGGTATTTCTGACAATGTTTTTAGATAACCCGTTGTAAAACTTTCTTGAGTTTTTATGGTTTCTAATAAATGATAAAACACCAAGTCTAAAGCTAAATCTTGCGGAATATCATTTATACTTGTGTAATCACTTTCATTTAAATAAAGCTCTACCGCCTCATTATTGGGTGCTAAAAGTGTATATGTTCCAGAGTTTCCATCTAAAGCTACCTCTAATTCTGCTTTTACCATAAGCTGATAAAACATGCTAAAACGAGGATTCTTTTCGATATAATTTACAATCGAATTTGTTCCTTCAATAATATTAGCATTATCGTCTTCATCACAAGAAAAAACCATACTTACTACCGCCAATAAAAACAGTAATTTGATTACTTTTAAACTAATTTTATTCATCATTGCATTTTAAAAATTTTGAAGTAAAACTCACAATATACAAAAACCTCAACTTATGTTTAACTTTATTAAAAACGGTTTTCTACTCCTATTTATTTTAAATTCATCGCTCATCTTCGCTCAAAAATCGGATATTAATCAATTTGATGCCAATGAAGAAAGACATGGAAAATGGATTAAAAAATTTGAAGGAACCAATCAAATAAGGTATTCGGGAGAATTTAATCATGGTCAAGAAGTTGGCACTTTTAAATTTTATAAAAAAGGAAATGAAGAATATCCTGAAGCTACCAAAACATATACAGAAGAAAGTGATATCGTAAGTGTTGAGTTTTTTACCCCGAAAGGAAAATTACTCACCAAAGGACAGTTTAAAGATAAAAAAAGAATTGGCGAATGGATTTACTTTCACAAAGGTACAGCTATCATAATGATGAAAGAAAATTATAAAAATGATCTATTAAACGGATTGAAGTCTATCTATTTTGAAAATGGTAAACTCGCAGAAACTCAAGAATATTTAAAGGGAATAAAACAAGGAGAAAATTTTATTTACGGCGCTAACGGAAATTTAATTCAATATTATAATTACCAACAAGGAAGCTTAGACGGAGCTTGTAAAATCTACAATCCACAAGGAAAGCTCACTGCAGAAGGTAATTACAAAAAAGGCCTACGGGATGGAATCTGGAAGTTTCATGAAAATGAAAAACTCACTCACACCGAAAAATTTCCGAAAGAAAAACCTTCTGTAAGAAAAAAGAAATAACACGACAAAATCACTAATTTTGTATAAAATATAGCTTTAAATCGTGAAAAAAGAAAAAGTAGTTGTTGGCCTTAGCGGTGGTGTAGATTCTAGTGTTACCGCATACTTGCTAAAAGAGCAAGGTTATGAAGTAATTGGCCTATTTATGAAAAATTGGCACGACGACTCAGTTACAATTAGTGATGAATGCCCTTGGTTAGATGATAGTAATGATGCCATGTTAGTTGCAGAAAAATTAGGCATTCCTTTTCAAACCGTCGACTTAAGCGAGCAATACAAAGAACGTATTGTAGACTACATGTTTAACGAATATGAACGAGGAAGAACACCCAATCCAGATGTGCTTTGTAACCGTGAAATTAAGTTTGATGTTTTTATGAAAATTGCACTTTCGCTAGGTGCAGATTATGTCGCTACAGGTCACTATTGCAGAAAAGGAGAAACTAAAATTAATGGTAAAACGGTTTATCAACTTCTTGCAGGAGAAGACAAAAATAAAGATCAATCGTACTTTTTGTGTCAGCTTTCGCAAGAACAATTATCTAAAACACTCTTCCCTATTGGTGAGTTACAAAAAAGTGAAGTAAGAGAAATTGCTACACAACAAGAATTAGTAACAGCAGGCAAAAAAGACTCTCAGGGATTATGTTTTATAGGTAAAGTAAGACTACCAGAATTTCTTCAGCAAAAACTAAAACCTAAAGATGGAGTTATTTTAGAAATTCCTGCGGAAGAAAATATTTACCAAACTTCTATTCCAGAATTTGCAAACCAAGAAGAGCAATTAGCTTATTTGAGTAAAAAAATCAGCTATCAGAAAGAACTAGGAAAAGAAGTAGGTAAACATAACGGAGCTCATTATTTCACTAAAGGACAACGTAAAGGCTTAGGGGTTGGCGGCACTCCAGAACCTCTATTTGTGATTGATACCGATGTTAAAGAGAACATCATTTATACCGGACAAGGAAAAAACCATCCTGGATTATTTCGCAAAGGCCTGTTTGTAAATCCAGAAGAAATTCATTGGATTCGTAAAGATCTTGCACTAGCTGCGGGAGAAGAGATGAAAGTTGAAGCTAGAATTAGGTACAGACAAGCTTTAGAAAAAGCTACACTCTACCAAACAGAAAACGGTTTGTATGTAATCTTTGAAAATGAACAATCGGCTATCACAGAAGGGCAATTTGTAGCGTGGTATCATGAAAAAGAATTATTAGGATCTGGAGTAATTTCGTAACTTTAGCTGAAAATTTCGGCTATGAAAGTATTTTTACTTCTCTTTATCATTTGCTGCAACATTGGCTTTTCTCAAGAACATGCTTGGGTTTATTTTACAGATAAACCCAATGCATCTGTAGCTTTATCTAATCCTAATTCCATCTTAACACAACGTGCTATCAATAGAAAAAACGCACATAATATTGTAATAGATGAAAGAGATGTGCCTGTAAATGAAGCTTATCTTTCAGCCCTAAAAAATCAAAATGGAATTCTCGTAAAAGCAAAATCTAAATGGCTTAATTGCGTTCACGTGATTGGTGATTTTAATAGTATTGATAATTTAACTCAGCTTAATTTTGTAGAAGAAGTTCTGTTTACAAATACATCACTAAACGCTCGAAATAGCTCATTTCACTCCTCTAAAGTTAACCTTAAAAACCACGAAAACCTAGTCGACTTTGAATATGGAAATAGTGCTAATCAAATAGAAATGATTCATGCTAATTATCTTTATCAAAATGATTTTACAGGTGAGAATATGTTGGTAGCCATTATGGATGCAGGATTTCCTAATGTAAACATCATGACTAGTTTTAGTAGACTTCGAGATAACAATAACCTGATGGGAGGTTACGATTTTGTAGACCGTGAAGAAAATTATGACGATGCTACAGAGAGTAATCACGGTACAAAAGTACTTTCAGATATGGCGGGATTTATTCAAAATGAATTTGTAGGGACAGCACCAGATGCCAGTTATTATTTATTTAGAACAGAAGATGCTAGCTCTGAAACTCCAGTTGAAGAAAGTTATTGGGTAGAAGCCGCAGAGCGTGCCGATAGTTTAGGAGTAGATGTTATCAATACATCATTGGGTTATTTTAATTATGACAACCCTAACTATAACTATACGCCTGCAGATATGGATGGCAACACCGCTTTCATCACTCGAGGAGCTAATATTGCAGTAGAAAAAGGAATTTTAGTAGTCACCTCTGCCGGAAATTCTGGTAACAACCAAAGCTTTCCAGTTATTGCTGCTCCCGCAGATGGAAATGTATATACAGTAGGCGCAGTAAATCCAAATGAAGAATATGCTTCTTTCAGCTCTATAGGTCCTACTGCAGACGGCAGAATTAAACCTGATGGAGTAGCACAAGGATCTTCTGCTGCAGTAATTAATCAATTTGATCAGATTGTTTATAACAACGGAACGTCTTTCTCGGCTCCTATTATGGCTGGAGCTATAACCAGTTTTTGGCAAGCAAATCCGCAACTTACCAATTTAGAAATCATGCAAAAAGTTAGGGAATCTTCTTCTAGGTTCAACAACCCTAATGAGCAATTGGGATATGGAATACCAAATTTTCAGATTGCCTTAGATGATGTATTAGACAGTATTAATTATCAAGAACAGTCGCTTAAGGTTCATCCTAATCCTGTAAAAAACATATTAAAAATTGAACATGAAAATCTAAAAGAATTAGAGATCAAAATATACAATATGCTAGGTAAGCTTGTGCTTGAAGCTAAAAATACTTCTTCAAGGATTAACCTTTCTAAACTTTCTAGTGGTATTTATATTGCTAAATTTACAAGTGTTCATTTTCAAAAATCAATCAAAATTATTAAAGAATAATGTCTCAAAATAGAATCACTTCACTTTTTAATATTGAATACCCATTAATACAAGCCGGAATGATTTGGGCTAGCGGATGGAAACTTGCCAGCGCGGTTAGTAATGCTGGCGGTCTCGGCATTATTGGCGCAGGTTCAATGTATCCTGAAGTATTGCGAGAACATATTCAGAAATGTAAAAAAGCCACCCATAAACCTTTTGCTGTAAATGTACCTATGCTCTATCCTAATTTAGAAAAAATTATGGATATAATTACGGAAGAGGAAGTTGAAATTGTTTTTACCTCTGCAGGAAATCCTAAAACCTGGACTCCCATTTTAAAAGAAAAAGGAATTATAGTAGTACACGTGGTGAGCAGTGTGAAATTTGCTTTAAAATCTGAAGCTGCAGGTGTCGATGCTGTTGTAGCCGAAGGTTTTGAAGCTGGCGGACATAATGGTCGTGAAGAAACCACAACCTTCACCCTTATTCCAATGGTAAAAGAAAAACTTGAAATTCCTTTAATTGCTGCCGGAGGAATCGCTACTGGTAGAGGAATGCTTGCAGCGATGATTTTAGGTGCCGATGCCGTACAAATTGGAAGTCGATTTGTAGCGAGTAACGAAGCTTCATCTCACCAAAATTTCAAACAAATGGTCGTTGATGCCGAAGAAGGGCATACACAACTTACCTTAAAAGAATTAGCACCCGTTCGTTTATTGAAAAATAAGTTTTTTAATGATGTGACCGAACTTTATACCACTAATCCTAGCAAAGATCAGCTTACTGAATTATTGGGAAGAGCGCGTGCTAAAAAAGGTATGTTTGAAGGTGACTTGGATGAAGGTGAACTCGAAATCGGACAAATTAGCGGACTTATAAATGAAATAATACCCGCAGCCGCAATTGTAGAAGAGATTATAGCTGAATTTAAAAAAGCAAAAAAGAAGTTACCAAATTTCTAAAAAAGTAGAGTATAAAATTAAATAACAAAGCTCCGGTAATTTACCAGAGCTTTGTTGATTAGTAATTCCCTTCCATTGAGCCTAAACCTAAAGCTGCTAAACCAAATAAAGAAAAGAAAGCTATAGTTAGTATAATCATGATTACATACAAGAGCAACATTCCTTTTGCCCAGTTTTGACGAGTTTTATTAGTATCGCTACTAAAACCCCAAACCAATAACATAATTAAACCTATAAGCGGTAAACCAGATACAAAAATATATAGCGCCCATTTTCCTGGCTTTATATGATTTGATGAATTTTGAATTGAAAAATCTTCCATAATTTTTGATTAAATATTAAGTTAGTCGAACGAAAATAATTAAAATTATAAGATAAATGCATAGTCAATTTTTTTTATTCACTCAAAGCTTTACCAACTCGTTTTTGCCAACGTTGTTGCTGCTTTGTTAAAGTTCCGTGTTGAGTTTCTTTATCGTAAGTATTTTGAAAATAAATACGTTCTCGCTCAACCTTGTGATGAATTCTTTTAAGTTGAAGTTTAGCTTCATTTAATGTTTTTGGATGAAATTCACTTAAAATTTTGCGCATTTTACGAGCATAAAGCTCTGAAATATCAAAATGAAGTTGCTCGTGTGTTAGAAGACGATTTATTTTTCCGCTAGACTTTACCTAAGATTCTTGAGTATAAAAGTAACTTTTAACCTCATAACTAAATTCTGACTTTCCATTTAAAGTTTTAAATGACCAGCTATAAGAGAAACCAGAGTTTGCATTGGCTCTATAAGGACTAGAAGAAACTGGTTTCCCTTTAAAATCTTGCCACGTAAGTTTGTTGGATGACCACCTAATCTTTTCCTGTGCTTTTGCAATAAAAAATATATTGAAAAAAACAGAAATAGAATTAGGAGTTTATGCATCTTTATAATTAAAAGTAATTATTTTTTCAATATCTGGATGCAAACTAAAATGAACGGGGCAAGTTTTCGCCGCGTGTTCTATCATCTTTTTTTGCTTTTGAGTATAACTTTGCATAAAATACAGATGCACTTCTAATTTAGAGATTCTTCTAGGTTCGGTTGCCATGGTTTTAGTCACTTCTGCATATGCATCTACAATAGAAAAATCTGATTGTTCTGCTTTTATCCCGATAATAGTTAACATACAACTTGCTAATGCAGTAGCCACTATATCTGTAGGAGAAAATGCTTCACCTTTACCTTTATTATCAACGGGAGCATCAGTAAGAAAATTAGCTTTACTTTTTATATGTTCGCAAGTTGTTCTTAAATTACCTTGGTATGTTACTTTAGAAGTCATATATAATTTAATTTATTACTTTCAGTTTTAAATCTTCCAGGTATTCAATTAAATATACAGCATCGTTATAATAACCACCAATCATTTTGTTATGATAATTAAATTTATTTTCAACGTGTTCTGTGACGCCTTCTAACTCTAAAGATTCATATAAATTATCTGCAACAGATAATCTTAATAATAAATCGTAAGTTAAATCAAAACCCCTGGTAGCGAATTTATTAGGCAAAACACCATAGTCTTTCACATAAGACTTTACAAAAGAATTTCCTTCAAAATCTTCACACTCTTTAGCTATAGAGGCGTAAGTAAAATTCAATTTACTTAAATAATCATTAGAGATTTCATTTTCGTAAGGACTACTTTTATCTGACGTAAATAATCTAATTTTATAATTGGCTGCCATCGCATACAAGTATGAAGTAGCATTACTTACTAATTCTAATTCATCTGATTCTAAGATAACCCAGTTTTCTTTTTCTTTTGAAAGAACTCTCCTTAAATCTGAAGATTGCATATACTCTTTTTTTGCTTGATGTATGATGGTAGCGTTTGGGAAAGTATAAGCCAATTTATTTTTTAAATATTCGTGCTTATTATCGGTTAAAACAAGTATTTTTTTTGCTTCTTTAAGACTATCAATATATGTTATTAATGCTTTTTCTAACATTAATTTAGAAGGTCTAGATTGAAATAAGTTATCTTCTCCCTTTAGCTCTGCATCTATTAAAGGAGAGAACACTGGAGTTTCATTTTTACTAAAAAATCTAGAAGTTCTCTCTACGTTTTTACTTAAAACAGGGCCTATAACTGCATCAAATTTCGAACTTTCTAAACCTCTTAAAATTTCATCTAATTTTGAATTGCTTTTTTCTGTATCAAAAACTTTAGCACTTACTGGAATTCCCATTTTTTCTACAGAATCTATTGCAGAAACTACTCCGCTATAAAAGTCTAAAGAAAGTCTCAAAATTTTATCATTTTTCATCAATTCTTCTTTATCGGCAGAATCATTTTTAAACTGCTCTAAAGAAAATGGTAACATCACCGCAATATTTTTTCTTCTTTTATTGGTGATTAATGATTCTAATTTTAATCTTTTTGAACTTCTTCCCGATGACAAGGTATCTGAGAACATAGCTTGCGGCTGAGGAATTTTTATAGTCATGCCAGCCTTTAAACCTCCTTCTGCCAAAATAGGATTATACTTTACCAAACTATCTTTAGTAGTGTTGAATCTTTGGGTAAGGCGAAAATAATTCTCTTTAGGTTTCACTTTATAAGAAATAAAACCGCTATCTAAATTACTTGCTTCTTGAGCTGCTTTAGAATCTTTATTTTTTGGATTAATGACGCGTAAAACCTGTCCTGGTTGTAAATCTGTGACTTCAGGGTTTAATACTTCTAACTGCTTCATGGTCATCCCATATTTTCTAGCAATTGCCATTTTACCCTCTTTAGGTAATACAATATGTTTTAAATGTTCAAAAGAAGAATTTTGTACCGAATTATTAATATTAATGGTATCATTTTTAGTGAAAATAGGGATTTTTATTACATCTCCTTTTCCTAATTCTTCTTCATAAAGATAAGCATTGTATTTTTTTAAGTCGCCTACAGAAATTCCGTTTTCTTTAGCGATGCTATATAAAGTCTCTCTTCGTTTAACTTTATATTCCTTAAAGTTTAAAACTGAAGCTTTCTCTAAATTTCTACTATCAGAAGCTTCTACAACAGGAATCACTAAAACTGTTCCTATTATATTTCCTTTTTTAGCATCGGGGTTATATTTGTAAATTTTTTGTATTGAAACGTTAAATTTCTTCGCTATAGAAGAAACAGTTTCACCTTGTTCTACTTTATGCGTATCAAAATTTTGTGCGAAAGATTGAAGACTAGCTAAAACAAGTAGCAAAAAAAACAAGCAATTCTTTTTCATTTAAATTTTATTATTCCCACTCAATAGTAGCGGGTGGTTTAGAGCTAATATCGTATACTACTCTATTAACGCCTTTCACTCTATTTATTATTGTGTTAGATGTTTTTTGTAAGAAATCGTAAGGTAAATTCACCCAATCTGCTGTCATCCCATCGGTAGATTCTACGGCTCTAAGCGCAACTACTTTCTCATAAGTACGTTCATCTCCCATTACTCCTACAGAGCTTACCGGAAGTAAAATAGCGCCAGCTTGCCATACTTTATCATATAATTTCCAATCTCTTAAACCTTGAATAAAAATATGATCTACTTCTTGCAAAATTCTTACTTTTTCAGCGGTTATATCTCCTAAAATACGAATCGCTAAACCAGGCCCAGGGAAAGGATGTCTTCCTAAAAGTTCTGGATCTATTCCCATCTCTGCTCCTACGCGACGTACTTCATCTTTAAACAACATACGTAAAGGCTCCACCACTTTTAACTTCATAAAATCTGGTAAACCACCTACATTATGATGCGATTTTATCGTTGCTGAAGGCCCGTTAACTGAAATAGATTCAATCACATCTGGATAAATAGTGCCTTGTGCCAAAAACTTCACATCAGTTAGTAAATGTGCCTCATCATCAAACACTTCAATAAACGCACGACCAATAGCCTTTCTTTTAGCTTCTGGATCGCTAATTCCTTTTAGGGCGTCCAAGAAACGTGCCGAAGAATCTACACCTTTTACATTAAGCCCCATATCTTTATATTGATCTAAAACGCTTTCAAATTCATTTTTACGTAAAAGACCATTATTCACAAAAATACAATACAGGTTATCACCTATCGCTTTATTTAATAAAACAGCTGCAACCGTACTATCTACACCACCGCTTAAACCTAAAACTACTTTATCGTCTCCAATTTGCTTTTTAAGATCATCAACTGTCATATCTACAAATGCTTCTGGCGTCCATTCTTGTGCTACCCCAGCAATTTTCACTAAAAAATTATCTAGCAATTGCTTCCCATCGGTAGAGTGGTAAACTTCCGGATGAAATTGAATGGCATAAGTTTCTTCTCCATCAATACGATATGCTGCATTTAATACATCGTGAGTACTCGCTAGTCTTACACCATTTTTAGGTAATTCTTTAATGGTATCACTATGAGACATCCAAACCTGAGAATTCTCTGTAATTTCATCAAAAAGTAATTCTTTATCCTTTATAACTGAAAGATTAGCACGACCATATTCACGCGTTTTAGAAGGCTCTACTTTACCACCATGAAAATGTGCTAAATATTGAGCGCCGTAGCAAACTGCCAACATAGGCACTTTACCTCTTATATTGGATAAATCTGGATGCGGTGCATCTTCTGCTCTTACAGAAAATGGACTTCCCGATAGTATCACGGCTTTAAACTCTTCTATATTCTCCGGTAATTTATTGAACGGATGGATTTCACAGTAGATATTTAACTCTCTAACTCTACGCGCAATAAGTTGCGTGTACTGTGAACCGAAATCTAATATAAGTACGTTATTTTGCATAGGCAAAAGTAAGAATTTGGTGTAAAATTCAAATTGAATCTTAAATTAATTTTTTAATATATTTTAAGCTTTTCAGTTAAACCATCGAAGCCAATATTTCTTGAATATCTTCTTCTGTAGTATCTGGATTTATAAAACAAAAACGAGAAATAGTTTCTGTTTTTCCTTTTTTTGTCCATTTAGTTGGTGTCACCAATGCAAAACCTGATTGATGATTAGTATACGTCCAATCTCTATACGCTTCTGCATCCCAACCTTTTCTTTTGAATAATACACAAGATAAACTTGGCTCTCTCACCAGCTCTAAATGTTCTGCTTTCTCTATTTGCTCTCCAGCATATTTCGCTAAATAAAGTCCGCGTTCGATAGCTTCTGTGTATTTTTCGGTTCCGTGCATGGCTAAAGAAAACCAAAGCGGTAAACCTCTTAATCTTCGGGTTAACTGAATTTGATAATCTGAAGGATTAAAACCTTGCGCTCCTTTATCTTTAAAAATATCTAAATAAGAACCTTTTTGGGAGTGTGCATTTTTAGCCAACTCCATATTTTTATAAATCACTGCGCCACAATCGTAAGGCGAGAACATCCATTTATGAGGATCGATGGTAATACTATCTGCTTTTTCTATTCCTTTAAATAAATCTCGCACAGAAGGAGCTGCAAGCGCTCCACCCCCATAGGCTGCATCTACATGAAACCATAAATCTTCATTTTCACAAATAGTCGCCACACTATCTAGATCGTCAATAATACCAGCATTTGTGGTTCCGCCAGTAGCTACGACTGCAAAAAGACGTTTACGGTCTATTTCACTTAAAGTATCTATTTTTTGCTGAAGCCATTTTCCTGTTAATCGATCATCATCGTCATCATCTACTAAAATTAAATCGGCATCAATGACTTTCGCCATTGACTTTATAGAAGAATGTGCTCCTTTAGAGGTGATTAATAAAGCTCTATAAGCTTTGTTATCTTCGTTTTTAGCTCGCCAAGCTTCACGTGCTGCAATCATTGCAGATAGGTTAGCTGAAGTCCCACCACTAGTAAAAACTCCAAAAGCACCTTTTGGTAATCCTGTAAGTTCTACCAACCACTTCATCGCTTGGTTTTCACAAAAAATTCCGCCGCCGCCAGTCATCCAATAAGCACCATGAATACTTGCCGCAGAAGTTACTAAATCAAATAAAACAGCTGCTCGTGTTGGTGCTGCTGGTACAAATGCTAAATGTCTGGGATGATCTACTGGAACGGTTGCTTTTACTAAAACATCTTTAAAAAGATTAAAAGCTTTCTCACCCCCAATCCCTTCTTTTGTAACCGTTTCTCCTACCATGTCTAGCAACTCCTGTTCTTGCTTAGGAGAACCCATCTCTGGAGAAGTATTTGAAATTCTATTAATTGCATATTTCATGATATCTAAGGTCATTTCGACTGTATCGATATCTATGGAGTGCATACTTTTCATTTTATTCTTTTAATAATGAAACCTCTAAATTCTACTCGAGGTAATATTTTAATTTATAAATAGATAATTGAAAATTCCTGCTTTAGAGGTTTTAACTCTTGTTTTAATTGCTGAATAAGATCTTTACCATAAACCTCATAAAACTCACTAAAGTTTTGGTTACGTTCTTGTAAACTCTGTTTTGGGAATAATTGATCTTGTAAATTAGTTAATCGCTCTAACTCATCTTTCAGCTTTCTTTTCTGAGCTTTTAAGAGTCGTTTTTCTAAATGCTCTAACCCGTTAATTTGCTTTTGTTCTTGAGCTGCAACGGCTCCAACAAAAGATTTATCTGTTTTTTCTGCTAACGCATATAAATCTTTAAATTGTTGTTCTAAATGTTGCTTTTGTGAAGTAAAATCTATCTCTATATTAGAAATTTCTTGCGTTCGATTAGTTCTTAAATCTGATTGATTTAAAAACAAATTTTCTACGGAAATCTTCAAGTTATCAAGCTTGGTTTTTTGCTTTTCTGAAATTAATAAAGCTGAATTACGCAATAATAAAACAGGAAAAGGAATTTGCTGACTTTCAAAATATGCTTTTAGCTCAAACCAGTAAGCCAACTCTCCGCCACCGCCAATGTAACATAAATTAGGAAGAATTACTTCTTGATAAAGCGGACGCATAATCACATTAGGGGAAAAACGTTCGGGGTGTTTTTCTAATAATTCTAAAATTTCAGCTTCAGAAAAACGCAAATCTGTGTTATGTACAAGGTAAACCTCCTCTTCTTTAATGATACGTTCTCTTATTCCTTCAACTAAATAAAACAAGTTGATTTCTCTAGGATTTACCTGAACTTTATAATTTTTCTGTTCTAATTTTTCTGCGGAAGAGGTTACCTTTTCAAAAGAAGTTTGTTTTAATAATTCTTCTTTAACAAAGGGTTTAAAAAGCGTTTTTAATTGCGAATCGTTTCCATCGATAATTACTAAACCATATTCTTCAAAAAGCTCATTGGCTATATACCGAGTAGCATCGGTTAAATTTTGATGTTTTACATAACCATCTTCAAAAAGCTGAATAAGTTCTTTTGCTGCATCAGATTTACCTAAATGTTTCTGAAATTCTTTTAAAACTTCGGCTAAACCATGCGTGTTAAATTCTCCTACAGCTCCAGTTTGTTGACTAGACCATTGTACTTTTTGTCCTTTATAATTAAAGTAGTTAATTTCTTCAAAATCGTGATCTTCTGAAGCCATCCAATAGACGGGTACAAAGTTAAAATCGGGATATTCTTCTTTTAATTCTTCGGCTAAATTAATGGCTGAAATAATTTTATAAAGAAAATATAGCGGGCCAGTAAACAAATTTAATTGATGCCCAGTGGTTACGGTAAAAGTGTTTTCTTCTGCTAAAGACTCGATATGAGCTTGGGTCGTTTCAGAAATTTGAATGTTTTCGTATTGAGATTGAAGTGATTCAACTAAAACTTTTCTATGCTTTAAAGAAAAGGAGTGTTGTTTCTGTTCAATTTGTTTTTTAAAACTTTCTAAATTAGGAAACTGACTATAAAACTGTTTAAGATTCTCGTGTTGATCAAGATAATCGATCATTAAGTCTGAAAAATAATTTGTGTTTCGGTAAGCTATACAGTCGGCCATAAATTTACTTTTCTAAAACCGCAAAGATAAATCAAGTGCTTGGTTTTTCTACTAATTTTTAGTTAAAGAGGTTTACCCAATTTAATTAATTCTATTTCAATAAAAATAGAAATGATTAAGAGTTTGCAGGTTCACCATACAAATCGAAATCTGCTGCTTCATTAATAGTAATGTTAGCAAATTCTCCTGTTTTTAAGTAGAATTTTTCAGCATCAATCAACACTTCATTATCTACATCTGGTGAATCAAACTCGGTTCTTCCAACAAAATAATTTCCTTCTTTACGATCGATCACACACTTAAAGGTCTTCCCTATTTTCTGTTGATTAAGCTCCCAAGAAATTTGAGATTGAATCTCCATAATTTCATTAGCGCGCTCTTGCTTTACATCTTCAGGAACATCATCTTCTAAGTTATAAGCGTGTGTATTTTCTTCGTGAGAATAAGTAAAACAACCTAAACGCTCAAAACGCATTTCTTTTACCCACTCTTTTAATTCTTGAAAATGTGCTTCTGTTTCACCAGGATATCCTACAATTAAAGTTGTACGAATTGCCATTTGCGGAACAATTTCTCTAAACTTATAAATAAGATCGGTGGTTTTTTTATGAGTAGTCCCACGACGCATCGATTTTAATAAATCGTCTGATATATGCTGAAGCGGAATATCTAAATAGTTACAAACTTTTGGCTCGTTATTTATCACGTCTAATACATCTAACGGGAAACCAGTAGGGAAAGCATAGTGCAAACGGATCCATTCGATTCCTTCTACCTTTACCAATTCTTTCAATAAATCGGCTAGCGCACGTTTTTTATATAAATCTAACCCGTAATAAGTTAAATCTTGTGCGATAAGAATAAGTTCTTTCACACCGTCTTTCGCTAAATTTTGAGCTTCTTTTACTAAATTTTCAATGGGTGTAGATTTATGACCGCCACGCATTAAAGGAATTGCACAAAACGAACAAGGACGATCGCAACCTTCAGCAATTTTTAAAAAGGCATAATTTTTTGGAGTAGTGGTTACACGCTCTCCTAAAAGTTCATGTTTATAGTCGGCTCCTAAAGCTTTTAATAAAGAGGGCATTTCGGTAGTACCAAAATATTGATCTATATTAGGAATTTCTTTCTGCAAATCTGGCTTGTATCGCTCAGAAAGACAACCAGTAACAAATACTTTATCTACAATACCTTCTTCTTTCTTTTTTGCATATTCTAAAATAGTATTTACAGATTGCTCTTTAGCATTATCTATAAATCCGCAAGTATTAATAACAACAATATTACCTTCTTCTTCATGAACCACCTCTTTATTATTGGCTTTAAGTTGCCCCATAAGCACTTCAGAATCATAAATATTCTTACTACACCCCAGCGTTACGACATTAATTTTATTTTTCTTCAGTGATTTTGTTCTCATAGCAATTTTAAAAATGTGTGCAAAGATAATGATGATCTTTCAATTCTAAAGAAAGAATACCATTAAGTTTAAATCTATGAAATCTATATCACTAATCACACCATAAATTTTCACACTACAAGCGCCTATAAACTAATATTATTAAAGTAAATAATGATGTATAAAAAATTATAGGTTTTATAGATTCTTTAATTTAAATTTGTAGATCACCGATATGAGAAGAGAAAATAAGTAAAACTTCTATGTCTTTACAACTAGTAAAATTACTTAGTGAAATTCAAAAATAGCACTTTATCGAATATAGCATTTAGTTATCGAGTATTTTTGAAAGCATCTTAAATTTTACACACCTTTACAAAGTCAAATAAGAGTTTTTTGGGAAGTGATGATAATTATCTAATTCACACTGTATCAAATAAATGTTAAGACTTCAACAAACATTTCATTATGAATATTTTAGATCAATTAATCGAATTATATTACGAGATTAAAACTTTCGCCCCCATCATTCAAGCAGTTATTGCTTGTATTATTTTTAGTGTAAGTTTAATTATTACTATGTTCACTTACCTTTTTATTATGAGAATCTCACATCAAAAGGAAGTAAAACAGAAAAAACAAATTAGACCTAAAATTACTCGATTGTTTGAGGAAATTCTTTTTCAGAATAAAATTTATGAAACTGACGAAATTTATGAAAAATATATAGCTATTGTTGGAAAATTAAATCCCAAAAAAATAAAGTTAGCTATTGATATTTTACTCCAAGTAAAATTTAACTCTTCTAAAAAATCTGATCGCTACATAAATATCGTAAATGCATTAGACATAGAAAATTACTTAGAGAAAAAACTAAATTTCTCAAGAGGTGCTACTAAAATGAAAACTTTGCAAATGCTACAACAATTAGATTTAAGAAGTTTAGACACCAAAGTATTGCCTTATACTTACAGTAAAAATGAAGAATTAAAGCGAGAGGCTAGATTTTCTCACCTTCACTTAAGTGATAATGATCCTTATCGTTTTTTAGATGAAATCTCAGGTGATTTAACCTATTGGGATGAAATTAATCTATTGAAATTTTTAAAAATTCATAATGAAAAAAATCAATTAAGTAATTTAGGAAAGTGGATTAATTATTCTGAAAACACCTCATTAACTATTTTTTTAATTAAAGCTGCAGGTTTATTTGAACAACAAGACACTAAAGAAGTTTTATTTACGAAGATAAACAGCATTAATCATAAGGTAAGAACACAAGCTTATGATAGTTTAGGAAAACTAAAAGCTAGCGAATATGAATCTACCTTTATAGAGAAATTTTTCACAGAACGTGAAGAATGCCAATTGGCTATTATAAAGAGTATTGGTATATTAAATACAGGTAACGCTACAAATTTCTTAAAAAAGGCTTATGAGAGTGCTAAATCTGTAACTTTAAAAAAAGAGATAGCCCTAGTTTCTTACACTTATAAATCTAATTACAATCTCTTCGAAGAATTAAAATCTGCTCAAAACGGTTTTGACAAGACTATTTTTCAGCATATAGAAACTCAACTTATCAAATTTAAATGACAGCAGAAATAATATTTGAATATTTTATATTCTTTTACGGTTCATTATTAATTGCCAGCTATTTAATGTTGGCAATTTTTTCGATGATCACTATCATTAAATATAAAAATTATAATTCAAACCTCGACGACGAAACCTTATACACATCAGATATAACCCCAGGAATATCTATTGTAGCTCCAGCATACAATGAGGAGAAAATTATTTCTACCAACGTTCATTCTTTACTAGCGTTAGATTACCCACTTTTCGAAGTGGTTATTATTAACGATGGTAGTAAAGATAAAACGCTAGACATACTAATTAACGAGTTTAGTCTAGTTGAAGTTCCTTATGCATATGTTGAAAAAATAAAAACTAAACCTGTAAAGAGAATTTTCAAATCTACAAACCCTCTTTACGAACAATTAACTGTAGTAGACAAAGAAAACGGAGGTACAAAAGCTGATGCAAGTAATGCAGGAATTAACGCCTCAGTTTTCCCCTATTACTTATGCACTGATGTTGATTGTATTTTAGCAAGAAACACTTTACTTAAAATGATAAAACCTGTTCTTATTAATAAGAAAAAGGTAATTGCAGTAGGTGCTACAATGAGAATGGTAAATAGTTGCGAAGTTAAAAAAGGTATACTCATAAGAGTTAAACCACCTAAAGCACTTATCCCACGTTTTCAAGAATTAGAATATATAAGAGCTTACTTATTAAGTAAAATGGGCTGGTCACTTATTAATTGTGTACCTAATGTATCTGGAGGTCTTGGCCTATTTGATAAAGAGGTAGCTATTAGAGCCGGTGGTTATGATGGAAAATCACATGCAGAAGATATGGACCTTATCACAAGAATGATAAGTTATATGATTAATAATAAACAAAAATATGTAGTAGATTATATACCATTATCTTGCTGCTGGACTGAAGGCCCTCCTAATTTAAATATCCTTGCTAGACAACGTGTAAGATGGTCGGCAGGTTTACTTCAACTTTTTACCGTTCACCGTAAGATTTTATTTAACCCAAAATATAAAAGAATTGGATTAGTCGTTTTCCCATATGCTTTTATATTTGAATTTTTAGCTCCTTTAGTAGAATTAGGCGGTATAATCTCTATCATTTACTTATTATTTTTTGGTAAAATTAATTGGGATTTCGCATTAATTATTTTTCTTTTCTCCTATTGTTTTACAGTAATGATTTCTACATTAGTTGTAATTTGGGATAATATTACATTTAAATATTATAGAAATTTCACTGAAGTTTTAAAATTAATTTTAGTGGCATTTTTAGAGCCTATTTTATATCACCCACTCATTACTTTCTTTGGAATTAGAGGCTATTTAAAGTTTTTATTTTCTAAAGAATTAAAGTGGGGAACCATGACCCGAAAAGGTGCACATAGTAATTAATTATTTTTGAGTATTTGAAATAGGATGTATGAAAAGCATAAAACTTAACCTACGGTTTTTATTAATTTTACTGGTGTTTGGATTTGGCACCTATGCAAGTTTACAAGCACAAACTAAATCTTCTGATAGCCTATATGTTGTTGCTAAAAAATGGGGACAACAAAAAGGTAATTACCAAAAAGCTTTAGAGATTATAAAAAAAGCTAACCAAATCTCTCCTCAAGATATAGACATACAAGAATATTTAGGTAAATGTCATCTAGAAGTTGGTCAGTATGACAAAGCACGCTATATTTTGAGAAAAGCGGCAGATGCTCGACTACAAAACTACACAGCACTTACCTATTTAGTTAATGTTGAATCTACCACTCAGCGCTACTCTTCTGCCATTTGCTATGTAAATGAAATGTTAGAGCAAACTCCTTACGAGAAAGGTTTATGGATAAAGAAAATGAACCTTTATCGTGAAATGGGCAATCACGAAGAGGCAATGCGTGAGTTAAAACGAATTCATCAAATATTTCCTGAAGATAAAAGCGTTCAAGAAAATTATATTTTTATGATGAGTGAGCGAGGAAAAAATCTAAAAACTTACGCTGAAATTAATGATGCCTATAACAATATCATTAAAGAAGACCCTAGTAATAAAGATGCTTATTTAGCACTTATTAAAAATGAAATAGAGAATAGTGGAGACACAGAAACTGCTATTATATATTCTTCAAAAGCACTAAAACAATTTCCGAACGATATAGATTTAATTCAAAAAAAGATTGGCCTTTTAGAAGAAACTCATCGCTATCAAGAAGCTATCAATTTATTAGAAGAGAAGAAAGAAAATTTTAATAAAAAAGAATATTATCAATTAAAGCTTTACTTAAAAAGTCAAGCGGCGGGATATTATGACAATGTAGACCCCTACGTAATCAATAAAAAAATATATGCAGAAAACCCTTACAATAAACAAGCCTTAAACTATATTTTAAGAAATGCTATAGCTAAAGGTTATTATACAGATGCTATTTATTTTCTTAATAAAGCTTTAGAAAAAGATCCTAATAATAAAGAGTTATTACTAAAAAAACTTTCTGTTTATAAAAGTATAAAAGACGACAACGGATATCAAAAAACTTTGGAGCGATTATATAATTTCTATCCAGAAGATGTAGATATTCAGTACAATTATCAACTTAATAAATTTGAAGAAGGTAAAGATCTAATACAACAAGAGCAGTTATATGAGGCTAAATCTATTTTTTTATTGCTGAAAACAATTCCAGAATGGGAGGTTTTAGCAAATGAACAGCTTTATAATATTTCTATGCAACAGCAAAAATATGAAGAAGCTCTTGTCTACACTAATCTATTAATTGAAAAACAACCTGACAATCCTGAGTATAAAATACAGAAAAGTGATTTATATTTTAAGACAGGCCAATATGAAAATGCGCTAAATATTACAGGAGAGTTAACCCAAACCTATCCTGAATCTGAAAAATATCACGATATTTACGAAAGTCAGTTAACGCTTTATATTAGTGAACTCATTAAAAATGAAGCATACAGAGAAGCTTCTAGTAAGCTAGATAATCTATTAAAAAATCACAAAACAAAACAATTATATCTTTATAGTATTAACACTGCGTTAATTACAGAAGACATTGAAAAAGCAACTGCTCTTGCTGAAGAAGCACACCAAACTTATCCTGAAGATTTAGATATCGCATTAAAATTAGCCGATGTTTATTTAGAAGATTACAAAACAGATTGGACAATAGCCGTTTTAGAACCTATGTTAGAAGATCATCCTTATAATCAAGAATTAAAAAGTAGACTTGCAATTGCTTATTATAAAAAAGGAATGTATCGTAAAAGCATGAATAGAAACAGTGATGCTTATCGAGATTTTACTAATTCTATAGATGTAACTCCAAAAAACAATAAGGCTGTAAATGAACTCGTAGAGGCTTATCACAAAGCCAATGAAGATTTGAGAGCACTTAATTACATCAATAAAAAAATTAAAGAATACCCATGGCTAGATAATTTAAAGGTTGCAAAAGGTAAGATTTACGAAAACATGAAAGATTTCAAATCTGCTTTAGAATATCAAAAAATTTACCGACCTTCTGTTGAGGAAGCTTCAGCTTGGAAAAAACATATAGAGTATCTAACCAATAGAGCTTACGAAAATCAAATTGATGCAAGTTATAGTCGCTTCGATTCAGATTCTACCTTATTCGTAAACAGATTGGCACGCTTTAAATATACCAGATTTACTAAAAAAAATGCCTATGCTGCAGGTTTCAATTATGTAGGAAGAGAAAGTGGCGCAGGTGTTCAATTAGATGTAGAATGGCAACATACATTCAGCTCTACCTTATATGCTAAGGCAAATTACTACCTAAGTAACCGTTATTTCCCAAGGCATCGTTTTGCTGTAAATGTATTTAAATCATTTAAATATGATTGGGAATTAGAATTAGGGGCACGTTATGATATTCTTCAATCTGATAGAGATTTTATTGCTGGAGTGGTCGGAATATCTAAACCTTTTAATCAATTTTGGTTAAATGCTAAGTTGAATTATTTAACAGATAGCGATGACAATTACTTAAACTTTGCTTTGAGATCTAAATATATGATTGAGCATAGAAATTTTGTGCAATTAATGGTTTCGGCTGGTACAGCGCCTTACGACCCTAGATTATCATTTCAAAATGATAGGTATTTTGATTTTGTACATACTATGGTTGGAGCAGGATACCAATATCCGCTAAATAAAAATTTAGCTTTTGGATTTTACGGAAATTGGTATAACTACAAACTGAAAGATGATTATTTTGAAAATCAATATGAACTTACGCTAGTTTGTGAAATACGATTTTAGGTATGAAAGTAAAACTTCAATATCAAAAATGGTTGTTATTACAATTAATCATTTTGCTAAGCACGCCTAACTTTAGTCAAACCGAAAGTAGCTTTTCTTACAGGGAAAGTTATTTTCCAATGCTAAGCACCAATAAACATTTTCAATTGAAATATCACACCATGCCCTTAGATAATTATTGGGGACTTTGGGGCCATAATCTTATAAAATGGCTTAAAGATGAAGATCATGAAGAAATTTACGCTTTCATTAATCATAAAAGAAATCACGATCAATTATGTTTTTCTAGCGAAAATTTAAAAAAAATAATTAAAACTCGTATAGATAGTCTAAAAGAATCATACCAGTATTTTATGATTGCGCCTTTAGACAACACCTTGGCTTGCCAATGTACTAAATGTCTAAAAGCAGGTAACACGAAAAATAATGCAGCCCCAGCCGTTTTTAAATTACTAAATGAATTAGCGCTGCAAAACCCGAATATAAATTTTTACACCACTGCATATCTATCTGTAAACGAACCTCCAAAGCAGAAGCAGCCAAATAATATTGGTTTGTTTTTTAGTACAATAAACTTTCAAAGAGGAAAAGCTTACAATGAGTTAAATGACAAACATACTCTTCTAGAGAATTTAAAAAAATGGCAAATTAACATTAACCACCTTTTGGTTTGGGAGTATACTTTAAATTACGATAACTTTTTAGATTTTTATCCTAATCTTTTAGTACTACAAGAAAATCTAAAATTTTTAAAAAACAACGGAGTTACTGGAGTTTTTATTAACGGAAGTGAAACGTATTCTGTTCTACAAGAAATAAAATGCGCTACAACAGCTCGATTACTATATAATGTTAATCTAGATGTAGATGAAATTTTGAAAGAGGAGTTTTTAAAAAGATTCCCTACTGAAGTAGCCGAACTTTCTTACCAATTTTACAGCAAAATAAATCATGAATTTTCTGATTCTAAATATACTATGGGTATTTATACAGGTATGAATGATGCGTATCATAAATATTTAAATCCTGCTTTACTTAATACATTTTATAAAGACTTAAATACTTTAACAAAAAAACACCAAGACCAACAAACAAAATCTTTGCTAATGAGTGTTTGCTTTTTAAAATTAGAGCTTATGCGTTATTTTGGTGTTGAAAAATATGGCTATGCAGAAACTATAAATAAAACTCTATTAATTAAGCCCGAAGTAGCTAAGTTACTTTATCAATTAGAAACACTTTCTCATCAAACTGGAGTTACTATTTATAATGAACAAGGATTTAAAATTTCTGAATATATTGAATTTTGGAAAAAGGAAATTAAAAATTACAATAAAACAAAAAACTTATTTTTAAATAAAGATTTTGAAGTTTTATCTCAACTTGATCACGATTATAAAAATAAAAAAACATTAAATAATGGTAGTTTTGGCTTTCTAGACTATAACAATAACTGGCTTATTAATTCTATAGATGATTTAGAGATATGCGTAAACGCTAATGATTTAGAAGATAACCTTTACGAAATTAAACTTAGTTTTTTAAACGATCCTCAGCATCATATATATTTTCCTTCAGAGGTTATTCTAAGCAATGCTGAAAAAGTTCTTAAAGCTATTCAAATTAAAAAATCTATCATTAAGGAAAAGAAAGCCATAAGCATTTCACTAGATCAAAAAAAATACGATTTATTGAATATTAAAATTTTAAGATCTGAAGATAACCATCAAAAAAGACAGATGGCTTGCGATCAAATTATCATTAACTAATCTGATAAAAAACATCTTATGCAAATCAAACGCATTATAATTGCCTTACTCCTAATTACAACATTTTCTTCTTGTGATAAACTTTTTAATCAAGCTGAAGAAGCTGCAAGCAATACCACTATGGCATTTGAAGATCCGATAAGGCATTATTATCCTTTAATTAGAGGAGAAAAATTAAATGTGTCTTATAAATTTAAAAATACAGGAGCTCATCCTTTATATATAAAAGACGTACAAGCTTCTTGTTCTTGTATTACCACTAACAGTTTTGATCGTCCTATTGCAGTAGGAAATTATGGCTACATCACGCTTGAATTTGACAGTCATAAAAACATTGGCTACGTAGAACATCATGTCTTAGTTTTAGCCAATGTAGATAGCACCTACAGCAACGAAGTAAAATTCGCTACCAATGTAGTACCTGACCCTCTATACATAAAAGATTATGAAGAAATTTACTATGAGCAACGAAATACAAACGTAGATGAATTAGTAGAAGGGAAAGCAAAATTAAGATATTACATCCCTAATGAAAGTAAAAAATAATTTAATTCACCAAATAATCAAAAATGCTCAACTCATAGTAGCGAACTAAAGACACTACTAAAATCCCTAAGATTACATACAACCAATTAAAGGTTTTATTTCTTACTATGTATAAGCCCCAAAGAGATAACAATACAAAAGGCGTACTCATAATTAGAGAAACTTTCATAGGATAACCGTTAAACAATGCCATAATTTTCATCACTACAAAAAAAACACTATAAAAGAAAATGACTTTACATAGTGTAATTTTAAACCTGTCTTTAGAAAATGGGCTAGGTCTATTTTCAATTTCTGACATTAAATTGTTTTTTTAAAGAAAGAATCGACAAACTCTACTTTATTAAAAATCTGCAAGTCTTCCATACCTTCTCCTACGCCTATATATTTTACAGGAATTTGAAATTGATCACTAATACCAATTACAACTCCACCCTTTGCAGTTCCATCTAATTTAGTAACCGCTAACGAAGTTACTTCTGTAGCCGCTGTAAACTGTTTGGCTTGTTCAAATGCATTTTGCCCTGTAGAACCATCTAAAACTAATAAAACTTCATCTGGAACGTTATCTACTACCTTTTTCATCACGCGCTTTACTTTAGTAAGCTCATTCATAAGGTTTACTTTATTATGAAGTCTACCCGCAGTATCAATAATTACGACGTCTGCATCTTGTTTTATAGCACTTTGAATGGTATCAAAAGCAACAGAAGCAGGATCACTACCCATACTTTGCTTTACAATAGGTACATCTACACGGTCTGCCCATATTTGTAATTGATCTATCGCTGCAGCTCTAAACGTATCTGCTGCACCTAGAACTACTTTTTTTCCTTTTTTCTTAAACTGATAAGCAAGTTTCCCTATAGTTGTTGTTTTGCCTACTCCGTTCACTCCTACTACCATGATCACGTAAGGCTTCTTATCTGGAACTGTAAATTCTGTAGCTTCACCAGAACCGGTTTCACTTAATAGGCTTGCAATTTCTTGACGGAGAATTTCATCGAGTTCAGCAGTACCAAGGTATTTATCTTTAGCGACACGCTCTTCAATTCTATCTATAATTTTAATTGTTGTTTTAACACCAACATCACTCGCTACCAAAACCTCTTCAAGGTTATCTAAAACTTCATCATCTACTTTAGATTTACCGGCAACGGCTTTACTTAATTTACCAAAGAAATTTTCTTTAGACTTTTCTAATCCTTTATCTAAAGTTTCTTTTTTTTCTTTTGAAAAAATCTTTTTAAACAAACTCATAATTTCACTTTGGTTTGCGTTAGGGATTGAGGCATTGTTGAAGCTCTTTTAAAATTTTTACATTTTAAAAAGCGACTGCCGAAAGCCCGACCACACTTTTGGTGTGGAAACGCCCAGGTTAATTTGTTGCAAATATACAAAACAAAAAGCCGCTTTGAAAAAATATCAAAGCGGCTCCGTTTATTTTATAGTTCGATTTATTTTTCTTTCAAAAAATCGTTTACTTCTTCTGGCGCCATAATCTGTTCTATAAATGTATAAGCTCCAGATTTTGGAGATTTAACCATTTTTATTGCTTTTGTAAGCCTTTTAGATCCTGTTTGTAACGATGCTACCGATTTCTTTGCCATAACTAATTACTTTATTTCTTTGTGAACCGTCATTTTATTTAGAATTGGGTTAAATTTCTTTAACTCCACTCTATCCGGTGTATTCTTTTTATTTTTCGTTGTAATATATCTAGATGTACCTGGTTTACCAGATGTTTTGTGTTCTGTACATTCTAAAATTACCTGAACTCTATTTCCTTTCTTTGCCATTTTTCTTCGTATTAAAGGTTAAAAGATTACTTGTTTAAGAAACCTTTTTCTCTAGCTTCCTTGATTACAGCAGAGATTCCTCGTTTGTTAATATTTTTTAAAGCAGAAGTAGACACTTTTAAAGTAATCCATTTATCTTCTTCAGGAATGTAGAAACGCTTTTTAACTAAGTTAGCGTTAAATTTACGCTTAGTCTTATTCATTGCGTGAGAAACATTGTTCCCTACCATTGCTTTTTTCCCCGTAAGTTCACAAACTCTTGACATGTTTTCTAATCTTTTCTCGTTATTTCAAAACAGGCTGCAAATTAACAATATTTTTATCTTATATACAAACGAATGAAGAAAAAATATTTATTTATTTACTTGTTCTAAAATTAAGCTTAACGCTTTATAAACTGCTTTTTCTGTTACTTTTTCTCTTTGCGTTCCCAAGTGAGCTTCTACAACCTCTACTCCACCTTCAGTGGCTATTGCGATAAATACCGTACCTATTTCTGCATCGCTATCGCCTTTATTGGGACCAGCATTTCCTGTGGTAGCAATAGCATAATCTGCATTAAATAAAGCTCTCGCTTTAATAGCCATTTCTTTGGTAATCTCTTCACTTACTACAGAGTAGGCATCTATAATATCTTGAGAAATCCCTAAAACCTCTCTTTTTGTATTGGTCTGGTAGGTTACAATACCGCCTTTAAAAAAACCAGAAGCTCCTGGTATTGAAGTTAATTTTGCTGCTATTCTCCCGCCAGTACAGCTTTCTGCAGTGGTAAGAGTTTTACCTGATTTTAAAAATTTTTGTACAATTTGTTCTTCAAGAGAGCCTTCACCTTCATAACCTTTTATGATATCACCTATTAAAAAATTTAATTTTGTTAATTGGTGTTCTAGCTCATCTTTTAATATTTTTGCATCTTTCCCTCGAGCTGAAAGTCTTAATCGTACACGACCTAAACCTGGTAAATAAGCAAGTTTTATAAAACTAGGAAGTTCATTTTCCCATATTTCAATTTTTTCGGCGATAGCACTTTCACCCATTCCGTAAGTCAACACCGTCTTATGAATAATGTAAGGTCTTTTAAAACGTTCTTTTAGCTTACCTAACACTTCGTTTTGCATAAGCGACTTCATTTCAAAAGGTACGCCTGGTAATGAAATGTAAACTACTCCATTCTCTTCTATCCACATTCCTGGTGCGGTACCGTGCAAATTATGAAGTGCTGTAGCTTTTGAAGGAATATATGCCTGCCCTTTATTTAATTCGGAAATAGGATCTTTTACATATTTTTTAAATAACTCTTCAACGTTGTGTAAGACGTCTTGATTTAGTATTAATTCATCCTTAAAATAGGTACAGAATGTTTTTTTGGTGATATCGTCTTTTGTAGGACCTAAACCTCCGGTAACTATAACGATTTGTACTCGTTTAGAAGCTTCTTTTAAACTCGTTAAGATGTGATTTTCTTCATCTTGTATAGAGGTGATTTGATGCACATCTATACCAATTTTATTTAATTCTTGACTAATAAAAGCTGAATTGGTATCTACAATTTGACCAATTAAAATTTCATCGCCAATGGTGATTATTTCTGCTTTCATTATAATTTATAATCTTGCTCTAATTCTTTACAAACTTCAGTAATTGTATTCGTTACATGTTGGGCGTGTGGTAAAATTTCTTCTTTTTTAAGATTAGCTTTAGACCATTGCTCCAACTTTGTAACATCACTACTTAAGTCTATACCAAACATTTGAAGGTTTGGCTTCATTTTATGAGCAACTTGGTAGGTTAAAATTGCATTATCATTGCTTATCGCATCATTCATAGCTTTAACATCTTCTGGAAGTTCTTCTATAAAAGTTTTAACCATTTCATTTATAAAACCTTCATCTCCATCAGCCATCAGAGAAAGCTCATCTAAATTATATGTTCTCATCATTTAACATTTATATCAAATATTTTTATTCCTTCTATTGCCCCTACCAGCTTATCGTTGGGTTGAACTCTCCCTACCCCCGATGGTGTTCCTGTAAAAATAACATCTCCTATCTTTAAGGTAAAAAATTGAGATACATAAGCTATAATTTCATCAACTTTCCAAAGCATTAAGGCTGTATTTCCTTCTTGAACAGTCTCATCGTTTTTTTGCAGCGTAAAATTTAAGTTTTGAAGATCTGAAAACTCATTTTTATCTATCCATTTTTCTCCAATAACCGCAGCCCCATCAAAACATTTTGCTTTTTCCCAAGGTAAACCTTTCTCTTTTAATTGATTTTGAAGATCTCTCGCCGTAAAATCTATTCCTAACCCAATTTCATTATAATATTTATGGGCAAATTTTTCTTGAATATACTTTCCTACTTTAGTGATTTTAACCAACAGCTCTACTTCATAATGAACATCATTAGAAAAATCTGGAATAAAAAAGGGTTGTTTTTTTAATAGAACAGCAGTGTCTGGTTTTAAAAAGATGACTGGTTCTTCAGGTTTTTCGCTATTTAACTCTTCAATATGTTTGGTGTAATTTCTACCAATACAAATTATCTTCATTTTAGTTTAGCTTTTCGGTTAACTTTCTGAGTTTAATAGAAGTTAATACTTTTTTAGTATATAAAGGAAAATCTGCATTTTGGATCCAATTATAATATCCTGGTTCTTTTTCTAAAACTTCTTCTACCAATTTGCCACGATTTTTACCAAATGCAAAAGTTTCTTTTCCTTCTTTATTAAAAACAATAAATCCGGCAAAATCTGCATGTTTTTTATGAGCACTAAACTCTGCTAACCACTTGGTATCATTTTCTAAATCTGGATATCTCTCTAGTTGAGATTCTAATACTTCGAAAGTTGCCAAAGTATCTGCTTCTGCACTATGAGCATTTTCTAATTTTTTATCACAGTAAAATTGATAAGCTGCTTCTAAGGTTCTTTTTTCTTTTTTATGAAAAATAGTTTGCACATCTACTGCTACTGAATTTTTAAAATCAAAATCTACCTCTGCTCTTAAAAACTCTTCTGCTAATAAAGGAATATCAAAACGATTACTATTATAACCACCAAGATCACAGCCCTTTATCATATTGTAAATTTTCTTACTCAGGTCTTTAAAAGTAGGTTCATTAGCAACATCTTCATCTGATATGCCATGTATTTCTGTGGTTTCTGCAGGTATTTTCATTTCTGGATTTACCCTCCAGTTTACACTTTCTTTATTTCCGTTAGGAAAGACTTTTAAAATAGCTATTTCTACAATTCTATCTTTAGAAATATTAGTTCCTGTAGTTTCTAAGTCAAAAAAACAAATTGGCTTATTAAGATTCAGTTTCATAAAATGATATTTACGGCAAAGATAACTTTACGAAGTTGCTTAAAAAAATAAATTATTCTTTAGCGTTTTTCAATTTCAATATAATAAAAAAAGCCACGAAGACAATCGTGGCTTTTTCACTATTATAATCTTAATTATTATAAAGTTTGTTGATCGTCGAAATTTTCTAAATATTGAGCTACACGCTGAACAAACTGTCCGCCTAAAGCACCATTTACTACTCGATGATCATAACTATGTGATAAGAACATTTTATACCTAATGCCAATAAAGTCTCCTTCTGACGTCTCTATAACTGCTGGAACTTTTCTAATGGCTCCCAATGCTAAAATTGCCACTTGAGGCTGATTGATAATTGGAGTACCCATAATACTACCAAAAGTACCCACATTAGTTACGGTATAAGTGCCCCCCTGTGTATCATCTGGTTTTAATTTACCACCTCTTGCTCTACCTGCAAGATCGTTGACTTGCTTCGCTAAACCTCTTAGGTTTAATTGGTCTGCATTTTTTATGACCGGAACAATTAAATTACCATCGGGTAAAGCAGCAGCCATTCCTAAATTAATATTTTTACGCTTAATAATTTTATCTCCATCTAAAGAAATATTAATAAGAGGAAAATCTTTAATTGCTTTTGCTATTGCCTCCATAAAAATTGGAGTGAATGTTATTTTTTCTCCTTCACGTTTTTCAAAATCATTCTTCACTTTCTTTCTCCAGTTCCAAATTTTAGTAACATCTACTTCTATGAAAGATTGAACGTGAGCAGAAGTTTGCACACTATTCATCATATGGTGAGAAATCATTTTTCCCATTCTAGACATTTCTATAATTTCATCTTCACCATTTACACTTACTGGTACATTTACTGCCTTTTGTGTAGGCTTTGAAGGAGTTGGTGCTGTTTGAGTCTTTGAAGTAGATTTTTTATCTTCTACATAGGCTAAAATATCATCTTTGGTAACCCTAGCATCTTTACCAGTTCCTGATATTTTTTCTAATTCTTCTAAACTTATTTCTTCTTGTTTTGCAATATTTTTCACCAACGGCGAGTAAAATCTTTCACTTGAAGAGTAATCTTGACTTACCGTTTCTTTTGCTTGATGAACAATATTTTCTGCAGCAGTAACATTAGCACTATCTTCTGCTGAGGTTTCTTTCGTTTCTACTGAAGGTTGATCTTCTTTTTTAGTTGAATCTTCGCCTTCTGTTTCTATAATTGCAATAGTTTCTCCAACCTGTACTACATCATCTGCTTCAAAAAACTTTTCAATTAAAACCCCATCTACTTCACTTGGCACTTCACTATCTACTTTGTCGGTAGCTATTTCTAATACAGCTTCATCTTCTTCTATTGTATCTCCAACTTCTTTTAACCAATTAGTTATTGTTGCTTCTGCAACACTCTCTCCCATTTTGGGTAATTTAAGTTCAATTTTTGCCATATCGTTAACTCGAAGGTATTTTTTTTATTACGGATTGCGAATTTAATTAAAATTTAAATCAAAAAGTAATTATTTAATAAATTTTACAACTTAAGAATTTCTCCTTGACTTTTGCTATGATCACTTCCGATAATAAAATTATACTTTAAAGGTTTTATACGAAAGTAATTTTGCTTCATTTTATGATTCTCCATTATACTAAAAATTTCTGTATATGTTAAATAATTAGCATCAAAAATTATTTTTGAATTTTTGATGCTTTTATTTTTTAACTCCTTTTTATTGATAATTTCTATAGGTGATTTTCCTAAAGAATTGAAGCCTGAATTTATTTCAGAATCACTCACCCAATATATTTTCTCATAATTAATTATATCGGTTTGCTCTGGTTTAGGGTTAAAAAACGACTTAGCTAAAGCTAAAGATAAATGAATTAGTGGTCTTAAAAAGTTGTTTTTTTTAAAGTGTTTCTTATAAAAAATCTCCATAGCTCCATAAAACCGATCCCTATATTTTTTATCTTTCACGGTACTTTCACCTTTATAATGAATTACATTTTCAGTACCTAAATAATAATTTTGATAACCTTTTTTTAGAAATTTATAACTAAGATCAATATCTTCCCCATACATAAAATAATCTTCATCTAAGCCTCCTATTTCTTCAAACCTATCTTTTTGCATAAACATAAAAGCTCCCACAAGAATTTCTACCTTACCCACCTCAGTTTCCCTTAAGTCAGAATAATAATCTTTTTCTAAATTCAATATTTTTTTTAAGGCTACTTTTGGTGTAGGGAGGTTTCTCTTTGATTCTGGAAGAAAATTACCACCTCCATCTATTAATTTAGGACCTATAGCTCCAAAATCTGATTTTGTTTGAGCAAAAGATATAAAGTTTTTAAATGTTTCCTCTCCTACTAATGTATCTGGATTTAAAAGGCAAATATATTTACCTCTTGCTTTATTTATGCCTATATTATTTCCCTTACTAAACCCATAATTAACTCTATTTTCAATTAAAATAACCTCTGGAAAATAAAATTTCACTAAGCCACAGCTTTCATCCTGAGAGTAATTATCTACAACAATAATTTCAGCTGAAATTTGCTGAATTGATTTAGATACGCTTTCTAAACAGTGAAGTAAATAATAAGGAACTTTATAATTAAGAATAATAACAGATAACTCTACCAAACCTAATTTTTTAAAGAGTTTTCAAATGGAACTCTATTTACAATACTTCTACCTAAGGTTACTTCATCTGCATACTCTAATTCATCTCCAACCCCTATACCTCTAGCTATAGTTGAAGTTTTTATAGTAAGATTTTCTAGTTGTTTATAAATATAAAAGTTAGTAGTATCTCCCTCCATCGTACTGCTTAATGCAAATATAATTTCGTTAACCTCACCTTCTTTTACCTTGTCTATAAGTGTTGTTATATTTAATTGATTAGGACCTATACCATCCATAGGACTTATCTTACCTCCTAACACATGATACAAACCTCTGTACTGACTTGTGTTTTCTATAGCCATCACATCTCTAACATCTTCTACTACACAAACCATTTTTTTTTCCCGATTGGGGTTTGAACAAATTTCACAAATTTGAAAATCACTTATATTATGACATTTTTTACAAAATTTCACTTCTGTTTTCAGGTCTATTAATGCTTTAGCTAAATGTGTAGTTTGCTCTTCAGGCTGCTTTAATAAATGTAATACTAATCTTAATGCTGTTCTCTTCCCTATTCCTGGCAATTGTGCCATTTCTTGTACAGCGTTCTCTAATAATTTTGAAGAAAATTCCATAGCACGAATTTAATTTATTTATAATAGCTTTACCAATTAAGTATAAAAAAAGGAGGCAATTGCCTCCTTTTTTTATACTTAATTCTGATTCACTTCCTATTTATCTTTTGAGGGTAAAGTGATTTTTAATGGTATTAGGTCTAGGTTCTCCAGGGTTACCTTCTTGATCTGGTATTGCTGGTTCCATATATTCTACTCTAAACCAGTAGTCTCCTGAGGGCACTGGATTTCCGTTAA
>NZ_JAHWDF010000002.1 GCF_019311235.1 Mesonia aestuariivivens
CCACAAGATGAGATTTCTTTTAAGGGTCGTGAGAGACGATCACGTTGATAGGCTATAGGTGTAAAGGCAGTAATGTCATAGCCAAGTAGTACTAATAACCCGTATTGCTTATGCATAGTCCCCGACTTGTTCGGGGACTGAAACTTACCTAATCGATTTTATCTTATATTCAATGGTTCTTTATTTTTGTTTTTTGTATGTTAACTTATTAGAGTTTGGTAAATCAAACTGACAATTTAAGGTGGTTATAGCGACGGGGCTCACCTCTTCCCATTCCGAACAGAGAAGTTAAGCCCGTTAGCGCAGATGGTACTGCTTATTGTGGGAGAGTATGTCGCCGCCTTCTTTTAAACCCCTTCATCTTATCGATGAAGGGGTTTTTTTATATACACGATTTTTAAAATGTGAGAATAAGTCTATATATTAGAGCTACTTTTGTTATTTTTTGTGGACAAATAAAATATATATTCGATAGTGCGTATTATTTGATTATATTTATCCTGCGAGATTAAAATACCTATCCTCAAATTGTATTTAAAATTAATTAAGCCTGTTTTCGATTTTTTAATGGCATTATTCTTTCTGCTATGTATATTTCCAATTTTATTATTTTTAGCTTCAGTATTATTTATTCATATACTTGGATCACCTTTATTTTTTCAACAGCGAATAGGATGTAATGGTATACCATTTACAATTATTATATTTAAAACCTATACTCGTTTCGAGCAGAAAACTAGTTTAATTGAATTTTATAGAAACTATAAATTAGATGAACTTGAGCAATTAATAAATAATCTTAAAGGGGAAATGTCTTAAGGTTATCATCTAAAATCTAATAGTTAATTTTAATAAACTATTTTTTACATGTAAGTTTATAAATTAATTTTTTCAATACATATCTTCATATACAACTTGCACTATAAATTCGGTTCTATGAGGATAATTAGAAATATTTATTCCTAGAGGTATTGATTTCTATGAAACCAAAAGAGTAAATATCATCGTATTTATTTGGCACAGGAATTGGACTCTTAGTAGTTGAAGCTTTAAGTTCTTCAATTGAATAGATTATCAACGAAATTATACAATACTTGATGGTGATTCCTGTCAAGTTGACCAAAATACATTTATGAGTAAATCAAATTTTTTTAATATAGACAATTTGTCATTGCAAGGCGTTAATGAAGATGCGGAATTAATTCCGTTAATGACCCCTGAAGATGAAGAAGAAATTAATAGAGAAGAACTGCCATCTGTTTTACCAATTTTACCTTTAAAAAACACGGTTCTTTTTCCTGGAGTAGTAATTCCAATTACCGCTGGAAGAGATGCCTCAATAAAGCTAATTAATGAAGCAAATAACGGAGATAAAACTATTGGTGTAGTTGCTCAGAAAGATAGCACTGTAGAAAACCCTAATGCTGAAGATTTACACGAGTTAGGCGTTGTGGCTAGAATTTTAAGAGTTTTAAAAATGCCTGATGGTAATACTACTGTTATTATTCAAGGTAAAAAACGTTTTAAAATTAATGAAATGGTTGTAAGTGAACCATTTTTTAAAGCAACGGTAGAATCTGTTCCAGAAACAAAACCTACGACAGAAAATGAAGAATTTTCTGCAATTATAGAGTCTATTAAAGATTTATCACTTCAGATTATAAAAGATAGTCCTACTATTCCGTCAGAAGCTTCTTTTGCAATAAAAAATATTGAGAGTCATTCATTCTTAATTAATTTTATTTCTTCTAATATGAATTTATCTGTAGAAGAAAAACAAAATTTGCTTGAGAATGCAGATCTAAAAGAAAGGGCTTTAGCGACTTTAAAGTTTATGAATATGGAGTTTCAAAAATTAGAACTTCGTAATAATATTCAATCGAAAGTCCAAAGTGACATGAGTCAGCAACAACGTGAATATTTTCTTCATCAGCAATTAAAAACCATTCAAGAAGAATTGGGGGGTGTGTCTGATGAAGGAGAGATTGAAGATATGCGCAAGCGGGCTAAAAATAAAAAATGGAGTAAAACAATTTCGAAGCATTTTGATAAAGAATTATTTAAAATGCAACGAATGAATCCGCAAGTGGCTGAATATTCTATTCAGCGTAACTATTTAGATTTGTTCTTAGATTTACCTTGGAATAAATTTAGCAAAGATAAATTCGATTTAAAAAGAGCGCAAAAGATATTAGATCGTGATCATTACGGATTGGAAGAAGTGAAGCGCAGAATAATAGAATACTTAGCAGTACTTAAACTCCGTAATGATATGAAGTCTCCTATACTTTGTTTATACGGCCCTCCGGGAGTTGGTAAAACTTCGTTAGGGAAATCTATAGCAGAATCTTTAGGTAGAGAGTATGTAAGAATATCTTTAGGAGGTTTGCGTGACGAAGCAGAAATTAGAGGTCATCGTAAGACTTATATTGGTGCGATGCCAGGTAGAATTATTCAGAGTTTAAAGAAAGCAGGAACTAGTAATCCTGTATTTGTTTTAGATGAAATCGATAAATTGGGGAATAGTCACCAAGGAGATCCTTCTTCAGCTTTATTAGAAGTTTTAGATCCTGAGCAAAATAGCGAGTTTCATGATAACTTTTTAGAGCTAGGTTTCGATTTATCTAAAGTAATGTTTATTGCAACTTCAAACAGTCTTAATACCATACAACCAGCTTTAAGAGATCGTATGGAAATTATTAATATGACTGGCTATACAATTGAAGAAAAAGTAGAAATTGCAAAAAAACACTTGTTACCTAAACAAATTAAAGAGCACGGAGTTACCGCTAAAGATATTAAACTAGGGAAAGCTCAATTAGAAAAAATAATTGAAGGATATACACGAGAATCTGGAGTTCGTGGTTTAGAAAAACAATTAGCCAAGGTGGTAAGATATGCGGCTAAGAATATTGCCATGGAAGAAGAATATGACGTGAAAATTTCTACGGAAGATATTTTTAAAATACTAGGTCCTGCTCGTGAGTCTAATAAATATGAAAATAATGATGTTGCCGGTGTAGTTACTGGTTTGGCTTGGACAAGTGTTGGTGGAGATATTCTATTTATAGAATCTATTTTATCTAAAGGAAAAGGTAATTTAACCATTACTGGTAACCTTGGTAAAGTAATGAAAGAGTCTGCTACTATCGCTATGGAATATATCAAATCTAATGCAGAAGAATTTGGTATAAAAACAGAAATAATAGAGAAGTATAACGTTCATATTCACGTGCCAGAAGGAGCTACGCCAAAAGACGGACCAAGTGCTGGTATTACAATGCTTACTTCTTTAGTTTCTTTATTCACTCAAAAGAAAGTGAAAAAGAATTTAGCGATGACTGGTGAAATTACGCTAAGAGGTAAAGTATTACCCGTAGGAGGTATCAAAGAAAAAATACTCGCTGCAAAACGCGCAAAAATTAAAGAAATTATTCTTTGTGAAGAGAACAAAAAAGATATTGAAGAAATTAATGAGACCTATTTAAAAGGTCTTACCTTTCATTATGTAAGCGATATGAGCGATGTCCTTAAACATGCTATTACTAATGAGAATGTTAAAAATCATAAAGAATTGTAATCTTATAATTTCTAAATATAAAAAAGCCGCTGATTTTCAGCGGCTTTTTTAGTTGAATTATTTAATCTATGTTGAATGTTTTTATATAAAGTTTATTTTCATTTTTATTAGAATAAAACAATCGATAGGTAGTATTTAAAAAGCTTAAACTTGTATTTTCTATTTTAAGATTTTTCTCCATTTCTTCTATACGCTTTTTATATTTTTCTTCTTCTATAATAGGATATATAGTTTCAAATTTATTTTTTTGTTTGTCTATTTCTAAATTTTCATCTAAAATTAAAGTGTAAGAGTGATCTTTCTCATTATAGTATAAGTCGTCTATTTCTAAAGAAGTAATATTAGGACCAAAACTTCTTGGTACTTGATTCATCATTTGCGTATGCTGCATTTGCATTTGCCAGTGAAATTGCCATTGCATCCACCAAAAATCGTAATAGTGATAAGAATTTTTATTCACATAATCCATTCTTACAGCTAGTTTTCCATTTTTAGTCTCATTAATAGTGACAGTTGGTTTGTTTTTAGATTTTCTAGCATTATCTATAAAATCTTCAAGATCCTCTTTGTTTTTGGCTAAGTGAGATAAATTCTTTTTTAAAGAAAGGTTTTTTAATAAATTCTCTTTTTCAGCATTAAAAACATTTAATTGAATATCATCCTTACCAGAATTAATTACAAATAATTTATTGTTTTTAAAATATGAATTAGAATTTTTTAGCTTTTCCATTTCAGGAGTTTTAAAATTCATTAATTTAAAATGATTCTCTCCTTGCAAGTCAATAGCGATTAAACTAATGTTTTGATCTTTTTCATCTTCATTAAAAATAAGATTAATTTTATCGTCTTTGTAATACGCTTGAAAATTAGAAATAGATCCGTTTTTTACAAATTCTTCCGTATTAATAATTTGCAGTTTCGAATCAAATATGCGATCAAAACTATTTTCAAGATTAGAAGGAATCTTGAAATTTAATTCATTTATATTTTCTGAGTTTGAAACGCGAGTCACTTGAATATTTTTTTCTTTTTCATTTTTTTTTAAAAAAAGAGTTTCGTGAGCTTCAGTAATAATGTTTTTAGGTTTATCAGTATCTTCAATAATTTTTCGTTTTGAAGAAGTTCCATCCACAGCTAGATCATCAATAATTAATTGATCATTTTGATAATTAATTAGCGTTAGTTGATTACCTACAATATGAAAAGAAACCAACTCTGGTTCGTCTTTAAAAGATAGGGTGGAAAGTTTATTTACTTTCCCTTCTTTGTTCATAAAGAAGGGAATTAAATTGTATTCACTAGAATTTTTATTTTTTGCAACCGCTAAGTGCAAAGTCTTTTGGTTAGCAATTTTTAATGATAGTGTACTTTTTAATTTATAATATTTAGGTAGAGCGTAAGAAAACTCTTTTTCACTAGTTGAATTAAAAAAAGACACTAAGAAACTGATAATTAAAATTTTTATTTTCATATGAGTTGATTTTGCTCAAAAATAAAAATTAATTACATAAATAACTCTTATGTGTATTATTTGTTTTAGATATATTGATTAACAATCAGATAAACTTACTCTAACGGCTAAGCCGCCTTCAGAGGTTTCTTTATATTTGGCATGCATATCTTTTGCGGTATCCCACATCGTTTCAATAACTTTATCTAAAGGGACTTTTGCTTGGGAAGCATCTGTCTCTAAAGCAATTTCTGCGGCATTAATAGCTTTTATGGCTCCCATAGCATTACGTTCGATACATGGTATTTGAACCAAACCGGCTATAGGATCGCAGGTTAACCCTAAATGATGTTCCATGGCAATTTCACTAGCCATTAAAACTTGTTCAGGGGTTCCGCCTAATAATTCAGTTAAAGCACCAGCCGCCATGGCAGATGAGACTCCAATTTCTGCTTGACAACCGCCCATGGCTGCAGAAATAGTGGCTCCTTTTTTAAAGAGACTTCCTATTTCTCCAGCAACCAATAAAAATTGTTTTACGTGATCAAAATTGGCTTCGTGATTTTCGATAGTCATGTAATACATTAAAACCGCTGGTACAGTTCCTGCGCTACCATTGGTGGGAGCTGTAACTACACGTCCTAAAGATGCATTTACTTCATTTACACTTAATGCGTAACAACTTACCCATTTTAGAATTTGTCTAAATTTCACTTCTGTATTTCTAATTCCTTCTAGCCATTGCTGCGGATTATTGTATTTTACTTCGTCTATTAAGCGTTTATGCATGTTAAAAGCTCTTCGTTGTACTTTTAGACCGCCAGGCAAAATACCTTCTGTATGACAACCTATATACATTGATTCTAACATGATCTGCCAGATATCTTTTAAACCCTGCTCAATTTCTTCTTTATTTCTTAACGATTTTTCGTTTTCTAAAACAATTTCAGAGATTTTTTTATTTTCAGTTTTGCAGTAAGCGAGAAGCTCTGTAGCTTTTTCAGTAGGAAAAGGAAATTGTTCAAAATTTTCTATTTTCTTCTTGGCATTTTTTCTTTCTTTTTTCACTACAAAACCGCCACCTATAGAATAAAAACAGGAGCTTGTCTTTTTACCATTTTTTAATTTCGCTGAAAATTTTATACCGTTAGGGTGAAAATCTAAAAATTTTCTATTGAAAACTACCTGAGTTTTCGGGTCAAAATTTACGAGAATCTCTCTGTTAAAAAGTAATTTCTTTTCTTCTTTAATCGATTCTATTAAAGGTTCCATTTTAGTTAAATCCATAGTTACAGGGTCGTAACCACATAGACCTAAAATAGAAGCAATATCTGTAGCGTGCCCTTTACCTGTGAGCGAGAGCGAACCGTAGAGATCTACTTTAATTTCTTCAACTAAATTAAAATTGTTTTTCTTTTTTAATTCGGCAATCCAACGTTGGCCAGCACGCCAAGGTCCTAATGTATGCGAACTTGAAGGGCCAACTCCAATTTTAAGCATATCGAAAACGCTAATACACTCAATTTTCTTCATAAAAATCTTTTTAAACCAAAATGAATTATTCGCAAAGATGACAGAAATAATTGAGCTAACTATAAATTAGAATTTAAATATTGATAAATTTTTCAACAAAATTAAATTTGGTTGCTATAAAACAAAAGTCATTTTAAAAGTTTATGACTGGGAGATTTGTCAATTTTTAAAGATATTATTCCAAAACTGTGTCAATTTAATAACATGTTGAATAACTAAAATGACAACCTGTCATAAAAATTCTGGTGGCATAAAGATTGACTATTTGTTACCGAGTTTAAAAAATTGAAAAAAACTAAAAATATAATTATGAGTAAAATAATTGGTATAGACTTAGGGACTACCAACTCTTGTGTTTCTGTGATGGAAGGTAATGAGCCAACTGTAGTGCCTAATGCTGAGGGTAAAAGAACAACTCCTTCTGTGATTGCATTTGTAGAAGGAGGAGAAATTAAAGTTGGGGATCCTGCAAAACGTCAAGCAGTTACCAATCCAACAAAAACAATTGCTTCTATTAAAAGATTTATGGGAAATAAATTCTCAGAGTCTTCTAAAGAAGCAGGTAGAGTTGCTTACAATGTAGTAAAAGGTGATAACGATACTCCTCGTGTAGACATTGACGGTCGTTTATATACTCCACAAGAACTTTCTGCAATGATCCTTCAGAAAATGAAGAAAACTGCGGAAGACTATTTAGGTCAAGATGTAACAGAAGCTGTAATTACAGTACCTGCATATTTTAACGATTCTCAGCGTCAAGCAACTAAAGAAGCTGGTGAGATCGCTGGTCTTAAAGTAAGAAGAATTATTAACGAACCAACTGCAGCGGCTTTAGCTTACGGTTTAGATAAAAAAGGTCAAGACCAAAAAATCGTTGTATTTGATTTTGGTGGTGGTACGCATGATGTATCTATCTTAGAATTAGGTGATGGAGTCTTTGAAGTATTAGCTACAGATGGTGATACACACTTAGGTGGTGATGATGTAGATGAAACAATTATCGATTGGTTAGCTGAAGAGTTTATCAAAGATGAAGATATCGATCTAAGAAAAGACCCTATGGCACTTCAGCGTTTAAAAGAAGCTGCTGAAAAGGCTAAGATTGAATTATCTTCTTCAACTTCAACAGAAATTAATTTACCTTATGTTACAGCAACCGCTAGCGGACCAAAACACTTGGTAAGAACTTTTTCTAGATCTAAATTTGAGCAATTAATTGGAGATTTAGTAAAAAGAACAATCGCTCCTTGTGAGAAAGCATTAAAAGCTGCTGGTTTATCTAAGAGTGATATTGATGAAATTATTTTAGTAGGTGGTTCTACACGTATTCCTGCAGTACAAGAAGCTGTAGAGAGCTTTTTTGGTAAGAAACCAAGTAAAGGTGTAAACCCTGATGAAGTTGTATCTGTAGGTGCGGCTATTCAAGGTGGTGTATTAACTGGTGATGTAAAAGACGTTCTTTTATTAGATGTAACTCCACTTTCTTTAGGTATTGAAACTATGGGTGGTGTAAACACTAAATTAATTGAGTCTAACACCACAATCCCAACTAAAAAATCTCAGGTTTTCTCTACCGCAGCAGACAACCAGCCTTCAGTAGAAATTCACGTTTTGCAAGGTGAGCGTCCAATGGCAGCAGATAACAAAACGATTGGTAGATTTCACTTAGATGGTATTCCACCAGCACAAAGAGGTACTCCACAAATTGAAGTAACTTTTGATATTGATGCTAACGGAATTATTAAAGTAAGCGCTGAAGATAAAGCAACTGGTAAAAAACAAGATATTCGTATCGAAGCTTCTTCTGGATTAACAGAGGAAGAAATCGAAAAAATGAAATCTGAAGCAGAAGCAAATGCTGAAGCAGATAAAGAAGCTAAAGAAAAAGTTGAAAAACTTAACGAAGCTGATGCGATGATCTTCCAAACTGAAAAGCAATTGAAAGAATTTGGAGATAAACTTTCTGATGATAAGAAGAAACCAGTTGAAGATGCTTTAGAAGAATTGAAAAAAGCATACGAAACTAAAGAGTTAGAGAAAATTACTCCAGCTTTAGATAAGTTAAATGAAACTTGGAAATCTGTTTCTGAAGAGATGTATAAAGCTCAAGCTGAAGCACAACAAGCAGGAGGAGCCCAAGGTGGCGCACAACAAGGTGCTACTGGAAGTCAGCCTGAAGCTGATGGTGATAATATTGATGATGTAGATTACGAAGAAGTGAAGTAATTCGCTCTTATGATAAAACTTAAAAAGCCGCTTGAAAAAGCGGCTTTTTTTATGGATTAAATTGAAAATTATTTTTGTAGTGGACTCACAATTTTTACATTCTGAAACGCTACTGCTCCACGCACTACACCAGAAATAATATCTTGCAGCGCATCTATAATTTGCATTTTTAATTCGCTTTTATTGAAAATTAAACTCACCTCTCTAGCTGGTGAAGGTTCTTCAAACATTCTAAGGTTATTGTTTTCTTTTTCTGGCAAATCTAAGGTATGTAAATAGGGAAGAAGCGTCATTCCTAAACCTTCGTTAGCAAGTTTAATAAGGGTTTCAAAACTTCCGCTTTCCAATTGAAATGAAGAATGATCTGCATTTTTGTTGCTCTTGCAAATGTTTAGAATATTTTCTTTAAAGCAATGTCCATCTTCTAAAAGTAAAATATCATCAACATCTAATTCTTCAGGTTTTATTTTTTGTTGTTTTGATAAGCGGTGGCCTGGTGGTGTATAAGCAACAAAGGGCTCATAATAGAGAACTCGTTCTTTAATAGTTTCGTGTTCTAAAGGGGTCGCTGCAATTGCTGCATCTAAATGCCCATCTTCTAATTTCTCTATAATGGCCTCCGTATGTAATTCTTCAATTTTAAGTTTTACTTTAGGGTATTTTTTAATAAAGTTGGTTAGAAACATAGGTAATAATGTAGGCATAATCGTAGGGATAATTGCCAATCTAAATTCACCACCTATAAATCCTTTTTGTTGATCTACAATATCTTGAATACGATCACTTTCATTAACAATATTTCTAGCTTGAAAAACTATTTTTTTTCCAACTTCGGTCAGTTCAATAGGCTTTTTGCTACGGTCAAAAATTTGCACTTCTAACTCATCTTCTAACTTTTGTATTTGCATACTTAAGGTAGGTTGCGTTACAAATACTTTTTGTGCAGCTTTAGTGAAATTCTGATTTTCAGCAACGGCTAATACATAATGTAACTGTGTAATCGTCATACTATTTGTATTTTAGATACAAAGATATGACAACTATCAAATTAATCTATTAAAAAACTGTGAAATAAAAAGTCGGCTAATCAGCAGCCGACTTAAAATTAACAGTAAAAAAATGATTAAAACCGAATGGTAATTTCTTGATTTCCTTCTGTAAGTTCAAATTTAGCATCACCCCAAGTTGGAGGCCCGTAAAGTATAGGATTATTAGAAATTCCATAATCTTCTACTGGCATTCCATTAGCTTGAAAATCCATTTTCTGGTTAGCATTGGCATCATGAAAAGAACAAATACCATATTCACCTACAGGTACATCGTTAAAAATAATGGTTGCTTTACCATTTTTGATTTTCACTTGTTGCGAATAGGGAGGTTTCTTAGTTAAGAAGTTATTTTCTGTGTACAAACCGACCATAAGTTGTCCTTCATCGTTAGAAATATTTTCAACTTTAATGGTTAGGTTCGTAGTTTCTTGCGCAATTACAAATTCTCCAAGTGCAATCATTAAACAAATTAAAATAGCTTTCATATTATTAATGTTTATTGGTTATTAATAAAGCAAAGAAAGCTTATCTATTCTTTAGTATAAATTGATTGATTCTCAACTGTTAAATGAAGCAGATGAGTTGTAAACTTTTAAAGTAAACCTCTAGCTTTTACTTCTAAGTATTTATTAATGGTATTAATGGTGAGATTTTTAGGAGAAGTAAGAACGGTTTGTATGCCGTTGCGTTGCAATTCATTCACCATAATTTGCTTATCGTTTTTAAACTGTCTTGCTACACTTTGTTCGGTTATTTCAAATATATTTTGTGCCTCTTTTTCTATTAATTGTTCTAATTCAGTATTTTCAAAAAAAACAACTACTAACAAATGTTTACGGTTCAGGGCCTTTAAATAAGGAAGCTGTCTTTGTAATGAGGAGATATGCTCAAAATTAGTATACAGCATGAGCATACTTCTTTGGGTAATTTTTCTTTTGGTATAAGCATATAGGGTGCCAAAATCACTATCTAAAAACTTAGTATCTACACTATAAAGCGATTCTAGAATAGTTTGTAAATGTGTTTTTTTGCTCGAAGAAGCTAAGAATTTTTGTATTTTATTAGAAAAGGTTAATAAACCAACTTTGTCATTTTTTTTAAGTGCAATGTTGGAAAACGCTAAACTACTATTAATGGCATAGTCTACTAATTTTAAACCTTCAAATGGCATTTTCATCACTCGGCTGGTATCAATAAGTGAGTAAATGGGTTGAGATTTTTCATCTTGGTATTGGTTTACCATTAAATCTCTATGCTTGGCAGTGGCTTTCCAATTAATAGTTCTTATATCATCACCTAAAACATATTCTCTAATCTGCTCAAATTCCATAGTATGACCAATTTTTCTCACTTTTTTGAGTCCGGCCATATTCACTCTTCTATCCATAGCAAGAAAGTCGTATTTCTTCATTTGAATAAAAGAAGGGTAAACTTTTACCACTTGATCTTTATTGAATTTAAATCTTCTTTTAGTTAATTTTAAACCAAATTTCACAAAACAGTTTACACTTCCAAAAGTATAAATACCACGCTCTACTGGTCGTAATAAATAGGTAAATGAAGTTTTTTCTTTTGCTGAAATTGAAATTTTCTTTAAAAAATCTCTTTTTTGAAATTGAACAGGAATTTCATCAATAACTTCAATTTCGGTTTTAAAATTATACTTATTTTTTAGGGTAATTTCGACTTCATTTTCATCACTATTAGAAAACTTTTCAGCTAAAATTCGGTCTCCCATTAAACTATTGGTTTTAAAGAGCGCAATAATTTCTGTAAGAACAATGACCATAAAAACCAATACGATTAACCAAACATAGGAGTAAATAGGTTTAGCCCAATACGAAATAAGAAATAACGTAGCGATACCAAAGAGCGCATAAAAAAAACGCTCACTAAAATATAATGATTTAATTAGCTTGATCAAATTACCTTGGAATTTCGATAGATTTTACTATCATTTCAATCACATTTTCTGTACTCATTCCTTCCATTTCTTTATCGGGCGTTAAAATAATACGATGCCCTAATACGGGGTTGAGTGATTTTTGAACGTCTTCTGGAGTTACAAAATCTCTACCGTTAATGGCTGCAAAAGCTTTTGCTGCATTCATAATAGAAATAGAAGCTCTTGGAGAACCTCCTAAAAATAAGTGCGGATGGTTTCTAGTTTTGGTGACAATTTGAGCGATGTAATTAATGATTTTTTCTTCAATCACAATCTCATGAATCTGTTTTCTATAGTTTTTTAGCAAATCTGGGGTGATTACTGCTTCAAGAATATCTATAGGTTTTCTTTGTTTACGTTCGTGATGTGATTGTAAAATTAGAACTTCTTCTTCTAAAGAAGGATAGTCTACTTTTATTTTAAAAATAAAACGGTCTAACTGGGCTTCTGGCAAGGCGTAAGTTCCTTCTTGCTCAACAGGGTTTTGTGTGGCTAATACCATAAAAGGAGGTGCCATTTTATGTTCTTTTCCATCGATAGTTACCTGTCGCTCTTCCATGACTTCAAAAAGCGCAGCCTGAGTTTTTGCAGGAGCTCGGTTAATTTCATCTATTAAAATAATGTTAGAGAAAATAGGACCTGGTTTAAATTCAAACTCAGAAGAATTAGCATTTAAAATAGATGTTCCTAATACATCACTTGGCATTAAATCTGGTGTGAATTGAATTCTACTAAATTCGGTTTCTATAGATTTAGCAAATAATTTTGCAGTAACTGTTTTGGCGATTCCTGGGACACCTTCAATTAAAACGTGACCATCGGCTAGAAGCCCAACAATTAGAAGTTCTATAAAGTCTTTTTGCCCAATAATTACCTTTGATAAATTGTGCTTTAATTTTTCTACCGCTGCTTTTAATTCATCTAAAGGAATACGATTATTAAAATTAATAGCTTCATTTTCTTCTGGAGATGAAGTGTTTTCTATAGTTTGCATAGGCTGATCTTGCGATAGATTTTTTTCTTGATCATTATCCATTATATGTTCTTTTTAAATTCAATTATTAAGCGGTTAAGCTCTTCGATATTTTTTTTGGTGAAGCTAGGTTTTACTTCTATTTTTTTAATTTTAGTAAACAACTCATCAATTTCGCTAGCCGAAACTTCTGTTTGTTGTTTTAAAAGTGCTCGGTAATTTTTTTGTTCTTTAACGTTAACTTTAAATTCTCTATAAATAAATATAAAAAATTGATCTCTAATTTTTCTTGCAATAGTTCGGTAATCTTTCTGGTCTAAATACATACCAGCAATGGTTTGAGTATATTCGTAAGTTTGATTTCTCAAGGGTTTAATTACAGGTATACTTTTTTGTTTTCGTTTTCCTTCAAAAAAAATGAATAGAACAACAGCTATTATTACAAAATAATAGGCCCACTTAAAATATCTATTTCCTAAAAGAATGTAAAGCGGAGAGGTACGAATAATTTTACCATTTTTGTAATGATTGTCCCAATAGATAGGTTTTTGCGTATCTATGTAGGCTAAGAATTTTTCAGCATATTCTTGGTTGTTTTCTTGTAGAAGAAAGAAATTAGAAAAAGTTTGAGGAGAGGTGTGAAGTAAAAACTTTCCTTTGCCAAATTTATTTTCTATAAAATTGGTGAGACTGTCTTTGGGTTTAGAAGTATCATCTTTTAGTCTTCCAAACCCTAAAACTTTTTGTTTTGAGCCCTTAAGAGAATCAAAATAAAAAAAGGTTTGGTCTCTATTTAACTCGTAATAATTATTATTTTTTAATTTTTTGTTAGCGAAATTGTATTGCGGTAGATTATTGAGTCCGTTTTTTTTAATCTTTTCAGCAGTAGTAATTTTTAAGGTATCTAATAAAGAATAGCTTATGTAATCTGCAGAAACAACGGCAGTATTGCCTTTTTCTACCCACGTTAATAGGCGTTTTATTTCTATTTTATCTAAACCAACAGCGTCATTTAAAAAGAAATAAGTTCCGGTTTTGGTAGAGTCTGCTAAAAACTCAAATGGCGGAATATTTACATTGTTTACTTCAAAATTTTCTTGAAGTTGCTCATAAAAAACATAAGTGCCAAACGGAATTTTATCTGTTCTAGAATAACTAGGAAACCAATTAACGGGATCTTTTTGGTTAGCTTCTAAAAAAACCAGAGCGGCTAATAGAAATAGCAACGTGCCAAGTATTATTTTATAACTTCTACCCATTAGTTAAGTTGATTTTTAATGGCAGAAAAATCTTTTGCTGCAATGTTATAATCATTTTTAGAAATGGTAAAATCTCCATACCAAACAAAGTCGTACCATTTGGTAATTTTTTCAAACTGAAGATGAAGTGATTTCGATTCTATTTCAGCTAAATAATCGTGATTTGTTTTTTGAAATTGATAATCAATAATCTCTTTATTCTTTAATTCTCGCAATACTAATAAATAAGAATAGCGAATGGCTAAGCGGTATTGTTGGTTTTGCAATGCCTCTTCAATAAGTTGATTAATATCTTCGGTGTAAATAATTTTTTCTTCTTCAGATAAAAATACTTCTCCGCTTTTCGGATTGTTTTTATAAGTTCCTGCAGGATTTAATTTAATAAATAGATAGACTACAAAACAAAGCACCACAAATAGAATGATATACGGTAGGTTTTCTATAAGAAATGCCAATAAGCCTTGGGCTTTAAAATCTCCTAAAAGCCATTGCCAAAATTCACTCCAAATATTAGCTAACCAACGTTTAAATTGCGTCCACCATGAAACTTGCGATGAGATTTCACTGTAATCAAAATCACTATTTTTTTTATAATCTTCTAGCTGAGTTTTACTAAAAGAAACTGGAGTAAGGTTTTGAGTTTGATCATACTCAAAATTTTGTTTCACCAAGGTATCTTCTTGAGCAAATGATAGCCGACTAATGAAAGCGAAAATAAAAATGATAGTGAGTTGAAAAAATCTCATTTACTCTTCTTTTCCTAAATTATCAATTTCTTCGTATGCTCCTGTATGATTTTTTTCTTCATTTAAATTGAAGTAAATAAACGCTACACAAATTGCTAAAATACCGTAAATAACATAAGAAATAGCGCTACCAACAACAGTAAGAATTAAATATACCCAGTCAAAAAAAGCATTTGGGTCTGAATATGAGCCTTCTTGAACGACTGTCATGGTTTTTACAATGGTATAAATTAATGCAGGGATTTGAAAAATCATGCTAATAAGGTAGACGATAATAAACATTAAAAAGAGTGTGAAAAATGTAATCCACCAGTTGTTTTTAATCAAATTAAAAGTATGAGAAATGGTCTCAGAAAAATTTAATTCGTCAAACGTTCTAATGCTATATACCAAAGAAAGCGGAACGGCTAAATAAATACCGGGAAGAAAACAAAACATAGTACCTATAGAAATCATAATGGTAATACCAAAGCCTAAACCTAGATAAGAAGACCAGTTTTTACTCATTCCTTCGCTTACTTCATCAATGCTAATATTACCGTCATTTTTAATGTATGAGCGAATGCATTGCTGTATCGTTCCGTACATAAAAGCTTGATAAGCTATAGAAGATAGCATTAAAAATAAAAAGCTAAGTACCATATTAAAACCTAAATTAAAACCACTTAAGCTATTAGAGAAAAGTGAACTCCCAACGGTGGTATAATTATAATAACCTAAAGCAAAAAGCTGTAATAAAAATACAGGGCCTGTAAATTTTACTAATGCTTTTAATAGCGGTTTGTAATTTTCTCTTGTAAACTTAAAAGTGTCACTTAAAATATCACCTAGTTCTCTTTCTTTTTTGAAGGGAATAAATTTATGCATGTTTGTTCTTTAATTTATGTAAATGTATTGGGTAATAAACGTAATAAAATAATATGAAAGCCAAAGATAAGCTTATTATTAACACAGCTATCACATCAGGCATTTCTGTATGCCGAGTAATAAAACCTTCTAAAAAACCTGCAACAATAAAAAGAGGAACCGTGCTTAAGACTACTTTTAATCCTGCTTTTACTCCGTTTACAAAAGACTCCATTCTACTGTAAGTGCCAGGGAATAAAATGCCTTTACCTAAAATTAAGCCAGCAGAAGCTGCTACAATAATGACAGATATTTCTATGGTGCCATGAATCCAGATGGTTCTTACAGACTCCCATAACAATCCTTTTTCATAAAAGAAATATTGAAAGCTTCCTAGCATAACCGCATTTTTCATCGTGATAAAAATTGTACCAATACCAAAAAAAATGCCTAAAACATAAGCAAAAAGTCCTACTTTAATATTGTTTACGGTAATGCCTAAAAACATATTCATTTCTCCCATTTCTTTGTAAACCTTCATGGGGTCATTATTCTTTATATTTTCTAAGGTCATATTTACATAAGCATCACCCATAATTATTCTCACAAAACTTTGATCTGTGCTGGCAGAATGCCAACCTACAATGGCAAAGAGCACAAAGCAAAGAAAAGCTATGAGTAATTGCTTTTGGTAGTGATAAAATTCTAGAGGAAATTCTTTCGTAAAAAAGCTAACTAGACGGTTTCTAGACTCAGGTTTGCTTTTATAAATTTTTTGATGAGCTCTAGCAGATAAATTATTAAGGTAATTTAAGGTATTGCTATTAGGGTAAAAAGTTTGGGCATAACTTAAGTGGTCTGTCACTTCTAAATAGAGTGAAGATAATTCTTCAGGAGGAATATTTATATTATTTTGAATAACGCTTTCAAATTTATTCCATTTATTCTTATTTTGCTTAACAAATGCAGCTTCACGCATAATTCTTGAAGATTGGATTTCAAAGAAACATATTAAATGGATAATTTTCAAATAGAAACAGCTCAAAATGTTTCCATCAATCAAAATATCGCCAATTTAGGTGATCGCGTACTAGCTTTTATCGTAGATGTACTAGTGATCGCTGCATATATGATCTTAATCTCTATTTTGTTAAGTTTTCTTTCTTTAGGAAGTAGAGAACAATGGATTTATATGCTTTTAGTAGGTTTACCTCCGTTTTTATATCCTGTGCTTAGCGAAACTTTTTTTAATGGTAGATCTTTAGGGAAAGCATTATTAAGAATTAGAGTTGTAAAATTAGACGGATCGAAAGCGGCTTTTTCTAATTTTGCCATTCGCTGGTTGTTAGGTTTAATTGAATTAGCAATGACTAGTGGAGCTTTAGCATTAGTGGTTTATTTATTTAATGGAAGAGGACAGCGTTTAGGCGATATTGCCGCAAAAACCACAGTAATATCTGAAAAGCAACGTGTTTTTTTACATCAAACCTTAAATGTAGAGGTAGCAGAAGATTATCTGCCAGAATATCCTCAAGTCACAATTTTTAACGACAATGAGATACAAACCATTAAAAATTTATTTCAGAAAGCAAAAAGAGAAAGTAATCATGCCATCATCTTATCTTTATCTAAAAAAGCAAGCCAAATGATGGAAGTTACTCCCCAAGAAAAACCTATTCAGTTTGTCGAAAAAATTATTTCAGACTATAATTATTACACCCAACAGTAGATGGATTATTATTTAGTTATAGATATTTTAGGAGTAATAGCCTTTTCCATTTCTGGAGTTTTATCTTCAATGAAAAAGAAAATGGATCCCTTCGGAATTTTAATTATTGCTTTTGTAACCTCTGTAGGTGGTGGTACATTAAGAGATATTTTAATAGGTTTTCCTGTAGCTTGGATGAGAAACCTTACATATGTTCACGTAATTTTAATCACTACTATTTTTGCTATTATTTTTAGAAAAAAGCTCGTTTTTTTAAGGCGATCATTATTTCTATTTGATACGGTTGGGATTGGTTTGTATACTGTAATTGGAGTAGAAAAGGGGCTTTCTGCAGAATTTCCTCCTATAATTTGTATTGCCATAGGAACGATGACTGCTTGTTTTGGTGGAGTGTTACGAGATATTTTATGTAATGAGATTCCGTTATTGTTTAGAACTAAAGAAATTTATGCCACTGCTTGTATGCTCGGAGGAATTACCTATTTTATTTTATTAAAATTTAACTTAAGCTCAGAGCTGGTGTTTACCATTTCTGGAGCTGTGGTGATTATTGTAAGGTCTTTAGCGGTATATTTTGATATAAGATTACCCTCAGTCTATTTAAGCCATGATCATCATCCCTAATGTTAGTAGACTACAACGCTATCAATCAAAATGTTTTTAATTGGCCATTCGCTCTCATCTGTTTTTACTTTCGCCATTTTATCGACCACATTCATTCCTTTAGTAACTTCTCCAAATATGGTGTGGTCATTATCTAGATGGTGAGCACCACGTTTTCCTTGAACAATAAAAAATTCGAAAGGAGAAGAAGCTTTACTAACATTCTGTTCTGCATATTTAGCCGCAGAAAAAGCTCCGCGGTGATGTTGATGGGAAGATGAAAATTCACTAGGTATTAAATAATCACCAATTGCTGCTCTAACTTTTTGAGTAGAAATATTATCGCTATTACCACCTTGTACTACAAAATTGTCAAGCACACGATGAAAAAAAGTCGTACTAAAATATCCGGTTTTAGCTAATCTAATAAAGTTAGCACGGTGCAATGGTGTGTCTTTATATAATTTTACGTGTATTTCTCCAAAACTACTATAAATAATTACACGATCTTCGAGATTATCTTTTCCATATTCAGTTAAAAAAGGAATTAGTTGTTCTTGTTTTACTGTCGTAATCTCATTAATATCTACGCTAGTTTTACTCCCGTCTTTTGGAATATGTATAGAATTGATAATACTATCTTGTCTAGCAATTTTTGCTTTTTCTTCAAGTTCTTGTTGACTTTTTTTAGAACTCTTATTGCTTTTAGTATCTTCACAACTAGCAAGACTAAAAATTGCAATCACACTAATAATACTTATTAATTTTGAAAGGTATGACATTTTCAGAATTTAAAAATTCGATTTCAAAAATAGAAAATTTTGAGGTTTTAGGAGAGAAAGCACACCTACAAATGTCTCCTAAATTTAGAGCGTTAGAATTAAATAAACTAGATATTGCTGCTAGAAACCCTAAGGAAGCAGGAGTAATGGCATTATTTTATCCTAATGCATTTAATGAAACCTGTCTCATCCTTATACTTCGAAAAACTTATAAAGGGGTACATTCTGCTCAAATAGGTTTTCCAGGAGGAAGAAAAGAAAAGATAGATAGAGATCTAGAAGAAACTGCATTGCGAGAAACGTATGAAGAGGTGGGGGTGAAGCCTGAAGAGATAGAAGTGAAAAAGAAGTTAACTAAAATATACATACCACCTTCTAATTTTTGGGTGCAACCTTTTTTAGGAATAGCTCATTATACTCCAAATTTTAAAAAGCAAGAAAGTGAGGTCGAAGAGATTTTAGAAGTTAAATTGAGTGATTTTTTAGCAGAAGAAAGTTTAATAGAAGAAACACTATCAACCTCTTACGCTAAAAATGTAAACGTGCCAGCTTTTAATTTAAATAATCAGATTGTATGGGGTGCTACTGGAATGATGCTAAATGAGGTAAAAGCACTTTTAAAAGAAATGTTATAAGTCAGCTAATTTATTATATTTGGAGGTTCTAATAAAAATAAAATGGGAATATTAAAAAAGAATCCATTCGGACATATTCTTTTAGTAAAAAAGTGGATCATTAGAATTTTGGGAGCTATGACGCATAGGCGCTACCGAAGTTTTAATAACTTAACTATTGAGGGATCTGAAATTATTAAAGATCTCCCCGATAATAATGTTCTTTTTGTATCTAACCACCAAACCTACTTTGCTGATGTAGTAGCCATGTTTCATGTATTTAATGCAAGCTTGAGTGGTAGAGTAGATAGTATAAAAAATGTAGGTTACCTCTGGAATCCTAAATTAAATATTTATTACATAGCTGCTAAAGAAACCATGAAAGCTGGTTTATTAGCAAGAATTCTAGCCTATGCGGGAAGTATATCTATAGAACGAACTTGGCGCGCCAAGGGGCAAGAAGTGAATCGCCAAGTAAAAATGAGTGATATTACAAATATAGGTAAAGCTTTAGATGACGGCTGGGTAATTACTTTTCCACAAGGAACAACACGTCCATGGAAACCTATAAGAAAAGGAACTGCACATATTATTAAACAATACAAGCCTATTGTCGTTCCTATTGTTATTGATGGTTTTAGAAGGTCTTTTGATCGAAAAGGCATTCGTATTAAAAAACGAGGAATTCTACAATCTATGGTAATTAAAGAACCTTTAGAGATAGATTACGAAAATGAAAGTTACGATGAAATAATTTCAAAAATAGAATATGCTATTGAGCAACACCCTTCTTTTCTAAAAGTGATTTCTGAGAAAGAATTAAAAATTCAAGAAGAATTAAACGAAATGAGAAGATGGAGCTATAAAGAAGACTCAGATAGTTAGTAATTGTTAAAATTTATAGATTTTAACATATAAAATATTAATTGGCACGAGACTTGATTTGTATTTTGTAGAATGTTAAAAACTGATTTTAAGTTAATTATGATTGGTTTTTGATTAAATTTGAATCAAGTAAATTAAAATTAAATTTTATATATGTTAAAAAAAATCAGCCTTAGTTTCTTAAATATTTTTATGCTAACAGCTTTATGTGCAAATGCACAGCAGAGTTTACCTGTTGCTAATTTAGCTGAAATCACACCACTTACAGAAATAGCTAATGATCCTCTTCAGGTTTTATTAGAAGATGAAGTGATGAAGAACCCTACATGGAGGCGGTTAATAAAAAATAAAAAAATGTCTATTGGTATTGTAGATCTTAATGATGTGAATAATGCACATTATGCAGGTGTCAATAGTAATGAAATGATGTATGCTGCGAGTTTACCTAAAATAGCAATTTTATTAGCTTCTATGGATGCTATTGAAAAATGTGAATTAGTAGAAACACCAGAAGTGACTAGAGATCTAAATTTAATGATTAATAGATCTGATAACCATGCTTCTACACGAATGATTGACCGTCTAGGTTACGATAAAATAGCAAGTGTATTAAAAAGCCCAGAGTATAAATTATATGATGAGCTAAACGGAGGTGGTCTTTGGGTAGGTAAAAGATATGCTGCTGGTGGAGCAAGAAATCCAGATCCTATTAAAGGATTAAGCCATGCCGCTACTGTTCAACAAGTATGTAGATTTTACTATAAAATGATTACAGGTAATTTAGTTTCTCCAGAAAAATCTAAAAATATGTTAGATATTATGGAAGACTCTCACTTGCACCACAAGTTTGTAAATACTTTAGATAGGATTGCTCCTAATGCCAGAGTATTTAGAAAATCTGGTTCTTGGAGAAATTATCATGCAGATTCTGCTTTAGTTTGGGGTAAAGATGGTAGAAAATACATTGTTGTAGCTTTAATTGAAGACCCTAACGGAGAACAAATTATAAGAGATTTAATAGTTCCTGTTGAAAACATAATTAAAAAATCACGTTCTTTGGAAACTACTTAATAAGTGTAGTTGAACCAAAAGAATGCTAAGAAAATTTATACAGAGAACATTTGAAATTAGAAGCGGAGAATTAGGCGTTTCTCTTTTAATGCAACTCTACATATTCTTAATAATTACAACGCTATTAATTGTAAAGCCTACAATTAATGCGTTGTTTTTATCTAAATTAACTTCTCAGAGTTTACCTTACGCTTTTCTTATGGTAGCCTTGGTAGCTGTGGGAAGTTCTTTTTTTTATAACAAAGCACTAAAAAGATTTTCTCTACTTAGAATAATTACCGCAACCTTAATTATTTCTAGTTTGGTATTTATCTCGCTTAAGGTATTACTTAGCTTACAGTATTTTTCTACTTGGTTACTTTATTTCTATTATGTTTGGGTAGCTATTTATGCAGTATTAGCAACTTCACAATTTTGGGTGCTAGCAAATTTGGTTTATAATATTAGAGAAGCCAAACGTTTATTTGGTTTTATTGGTGCTGGTGCTATATCTGGAGGCATTCTGGGAGGTTACTTAACCAATCTTTTAGCCCCTGTTATAGGTAACGATAGTTTAATGATTATTGCTGCACTAATTATGTTTGCGTGCATACCATTACTTCATGTTATTTGGAGAAAAAGAGTTAAAAACTTAGGTGTGTTTAGGCAGCAACAGCGTACTTATGCTTCTAAAGAGCCTTCATTTAAACTTATTTTAAAGTCTAAACACTTAACCTATATTGCAGGAATTATTGGAGTAGGTGTAATCGTTGCAAAGCTGGTCGATTATCAGTTTAGCGATATGGCTTCTAAAGCTATTTCTAATTCAGATGACTTAGCTTCATTTTTTGGATTTTGGTTTTCTACCTTTAATGTCACTTCATTAGTGATACAGTTATTTCTTACCCGTAAAATTGTGGGAGTTTGGGGAGTGGCCTCTACACTATTAATTCTTCCATTAGGAATTGGTTTAGCAGTAATTTTGTTTATTGTATTTCCAGAGCTATGGGCTGTGGTTTTAATAAAAGCAGTCGATGGTAGTTTTAAGCAATCTATTAATAAAGCCGCTTCAGAATTATTAGTATTGCCCGTGCCTACAGAGGTGAAAAATAAAACAAAATCTTTTATAGATGTTGTAGTAGATAGTGTAGCTACAGGTATTGCTGGTTGTTTACTAATTTTTGTTGTGAAAGCTTTAGATTTTGAAGCCTACCAAGTTTCCATATTAATTTTAATTCTATTAAGTGTTTGGTTATTTTTTATTTTTAAAGTGAGAACTACCTATTTTGAATCTTTTAGAGAAAATTTAATCAGTTTTACAGCCAAAAAAACGAAAAGGAAGAAAAAGACATCTAAAAGTGTTTCTACTAACGCAACGATTATTAAAGTTATAGAAAACGGAGAAGAAAGCGAAATATTATTTATGCTGAATAAGATAAGTAATGTCTCTGATAAGCGCTTAAAAAACCTTATAATTAAACTCTTAACGCATCCTTCTAATGAGGTGAAAAGTGCAGCTATATCTAATTTATATTTATTAGATAAAGGAACGGCTATAGAAAAAGTAAAAAATTTAATTCATCAAAAAAATGATGAGGTAGTATTAGCAGCTATGCGTTACTTACTTACGCATACAGCTATTAATGACACGGAATTATTTGATCAATATTTAAGCCACAATGATCCTTATATATCATCAGCAGCGCTTTTATGCTTGGCTATAGAATCAAGAGATAACAAGAAATTAGCTCAGCGTTACAAGTTAAATTTAAGAATTGTAAAACAGATAGAAAATATTAACCTACCTAGTGCTACCCACCGTATTGAAGAAACAATAGAGTTAATTCAAACCATTGGTTATGCAGAAAACTCTAGGTTTTACTCTTACATAACAGCTCATTTTAACAATAAACATGACGAGGTAATTAGAGCAGCTATAAAAGCGGCAGGAATAAGTTCTAGCCCATTGTTTTTACCAACGTTGTTAGATTTTCTTCAGCATAAAAAATTTAGAGAAGATGCAACAAAAGCGTTAAAAAATTATGGTCATGCAATTATAAAAGAATTAATTTTTAAATTGAATTACGATCAGATTCACGAGAATTCTAAACAATTTATTCCCGAAATTATAGGTGCTTTTGGCGGACAAAAAGCTGTAAATGCTTTATTTAAACTTTTAAGAAATAAAGATTTAATTGTGCGCTTAGAATCTGCAAAAATTTTACATCAATTAAAATCTACTTCTCCTTATTTAAAGTTTAGCAAGCGTGATGTAGTAAAGCATATATTACAAGAATGTAAGTTGTACCATCGTACTTTATCTGCCATGCAAATACAAAAGCAGATTTTTTCTAAGTACGAAGAAATACTAACTAATGATAAAGATGTAGAAGAATTTTCTGCCAGAAATAGTTTAATAGATTTATTAGAACGAAGATTAGATCATGGTTTAGAACAAATTTTTACATTGTTAGGTCTTAGGTACCAGCAAAAAGATATTGAAATTGCTTACCAAGGTATTTTGAGTGAGAAACAAGAAATTAGAGCAAACGCCATAGAGTTTTTAGATAACTTATTACAAGCAAATCTAAAACAAACACTTTTACCGTTAGTTGAAAATACTATCATCGCTTCAGAAGGAGAAAGTAAAAATTTAGTGGCTCCTACAGAAAAAAAATGTTTTGAAATGTTGTTGAAAGCAAAAGATCAAAAAATAAAATTAGCAGTTTTATACTTAATTGCACAATTAAATAATGTAAATAATGAGTATCTGCCCTTAGTTGAGCCTTTAACAAAACATCAGAACAAAAAAATAAGCACGTTTGCAATAAACGCGCTTAGTAATTTAAAGGGTAAATAAAATATTGTTGTTATGAAGTAGGCTCTTCATTTTGAGCATTTATAACTTGGTCTATTTTAGAGGCCAAAACCATATGATCCCAAGCGGAATTTTTTCTGAGAACATTAGTCATTAAACATACCATGTATTTTACGCCATTGGGGTGTTCAACAATAGCTACAGAATTCATGTAATTATATACATTTCCTGCATATTCACCACAAGTCTTTCCATTAGAACGATCACAAGAATATAAAGAACCAGATTTAAAATAAACCGCTGCGTCTCTAATTTCTTTAGCATATGCATATCTAATACGTCTATCGGTCATATACATTAACCTTTTAATTTCAAGACTAGAAAAACTATCTATCACTTTTCCTTTTTCTAATTGTACTAAATATTTCATTAATCCTAACGGTGTACCTATGCTTCCGCCAATATCACCTACATATTTATTAGCACCAGAAGTAAAGAAACTTCCCAAACGCCATTCATCTTTGCTAATACCTATTTTGCGTAAAGGTTCATTAACGATTTTATTGGCAAGTAGCGTTAATTCTTTTTTAGATGTATTTTTAAAATATTCATCTGCATCTTCTTCAGTAATATATTCATATTCATCTTGAAAAGCAGCCATAAGTAAAGCTTCACGCCATACTACACTTGCAGCTCCATTATTACTAACAGACATCATGTGGTCTACCCATTCGTAAAGTGTAAACACATCATCTGATTTAACTTTTCTTTTTACTAATCTATCGGTCTCTATGTTATAATCCGGAATGGTATGATGGTCATATAAAGCCCAAGCGCCGGCTCTTACTTTTTTAGTCTTTAATAATGATTTTCTTGCTTCCCAAGATTGCGGACAAATATTATACAATTGAGTAAATATTGCAGTTACCACAGTAAGCTTGCCTACACTACCTGGTTGATAACCTATAGTTTCTTTGTGAGCGGCATATTTTAAGTGATTAGGGTCACTCATGTCTAAAACTGTTAATGAATAGTTACCTGAAGGAATAACTTTTTTTATTTTATTAGAAAACTCTTTATCTTCTTTTAAAATAGAGTTAATCGAATCATTAACGGTGGTAAGTTGTAGATTAATACAGTTTAATGGAAGTAAGGCTCCACTGGGTAGATTGATAGTTTGAGTAGTATCATTTTTAATTCTTTCTAATCTTAATAATCTTGTAATACCTGTAGACTCATAACCATCTATAGGGTAAAAACTCATCAGAACGAAAGAGCTGATGAGTAAAGTTAAACTAAGAATTGTATATTTTTTGTTGGGTAGTTTCATAATTAGATAGCGAGTTTATGTTGTAATTGAATTGTTTTTTGAGCATTAACTTTTGGAGAAATAGATTGTAAATATGTTGAGCTTTTTGCATTTTTATTTTCTACAAAAGGACGTATTTGAAATAACCATAATTTATTATTCTGAAAACCTAGCTCCACATCATAAGGGCCGGTGTTAGAAGCTTCTGTTTTTTCAGGTAAGGTTTTTCTAATATTTTGGGCTAATGCTTTTATTTCATCTTTATTAGCCTGATTTAAAATAGAAGAATTGAAAGCAGTAGATTTTTTAGTTAAGCCACCAGTTTCTGGCAAACGGTTATAAAAAGGTTCTCTTGCTGGTGATAGTAACATATCTTCACCATTAAAATCTAGCAACCAAGACTCAGCAGATTGCCCATCTACCGCACCACCAGCGCCTCTGCTAAAAGCAACCGTTAAATCTTCAGCATTGTTATTGCTAATACCTTTGGTGATCATTACTCCGCTATAATCTACATCTACAGATGGAATAATTAATATAGAAGGAAATACATTTTCAGGATTATTTAAATACTGTTGGCGCCATTTAAAACTACGCTCTGTATAAGGCGAAGCCCAAACTTCTTTAATTCCATTTAAAATTTTACCTCGTTCTCTTACATTAAAAACAGTAAGGTTAAGACCTGCTCCCGTAAAACTACCTAAATCTTCCATGTTGGTATCGCTTCTTAAAAATACGGGCGTGCCACCAATTGAAGTTTCGAAGTTATTCTGAAAGCCACGTTCTAAATTGTTTATAAATTCAGGTTTTAGCGATATGTTTTTTATAGCATCACACAGTAAACTCAATCGGTCTAGTTGGCAATTTTGCACTTCACTTTCAGGAATATGATGTGAGCGCATTTCTTCTGCTTCAGCAAAGGTAGAGGTTAAATATTCCCAATACGAACCTTTTTGTTTTGGCATTGGTAAATTCATATGTTCTCTAAAAATACCAAAAGGTACTACTACACCATTCACAACGTTATCAGGAAACATACTTTTTAACTGACCCAAATTAGCAGCTTTTGGTCCGCAAATTTTACCAGAACTACTTGCATCTACTTCGGTTAAATTTAATACCGTTTTTTGACGAAGATTAATTTTTTCTATAGGTACGCTTATTTTATTTTCATTTCGTTTTTTGTCTTTACTAAACAATTCTTTTTCCTCAGAAGTCATCTCATTTTCTTCTTTCATGATAATGGTTCCTTGGTCAGATACTGCGTAAAAAATATGCTCCCCATCGTATTTTTTTAAATCTTCCAGATTTTGAGCACTCAAAACCGCATTGGGTATTCCTAAATTTCTGGCTAGCAATTGCACGTGAGAAACTAAATTTCCTTCAGCCACGGTGGCAATGCCTGCTACTGGCTTTAAGTCTGAAGGTGGACTTTGAAATACATATATATTCTCAGGAGAAACTTCTAATTTTTCTGAGTTATTTTCTACTACAATAAGTTTTCCGAAAGCGTAGCCAGGATTTAATCCTCTAAAACTACTTGTATGGTTAAGGTTTAGAATTTGATTAGAAAGTTGAGATTCTTTTCTAATAAAATCTCCCAATTCGCTAACTGTTTCTCCTAACCTTAAAGCTAAAGAAGAACGTACACGATCATCGATAAATCCTTTTGCTTTAGACTCAAAGCCATTATATTTTTCTACAACATCTCCGTAAATAGCTTTTACCATCGAGGTGCTCCATTCTACTTGACTTCTAGCTAAGCTTAATTTTTTGTTTAATTGTTCAATTGTAATTTTATCTAAATGCTGAGGTTGTAATAAATGGTCTACTTGGTTCCACTCCCACCATTCTACATTTCCAGCACTTGCAGAGGCTAAACTGAGCGCGTAAATTTTATCTAATTGCTCGAGTAGGGAAGAAGGTTGCCAGTCTGGAGCAGTTTTAAAAATAATTTCTTCTAGTTTTAAAGAAATGTCTAAAGCAGTAAGCTGGTCTGAGGTGCTTTGCACGTAAGGAAGTTCAGTTCTTATTTCGCACATTAAATTTGCTGCTTCTTCAATTAAATTTTGAGGACTAATAGAATCTTTCTCTTGGTTGCCTAATTTTTCTAATTGATTTCTTAAAAAACTGTTTTCTGGAAATTTTTTGGCTTTTTGTAAAAAGTAATTTAAATCTGTTGGTGCATAAAATTGTTTCATCACTCGAGTGAGAGAATCTAATTTTTGAAGTTCTTGTTTCGAAATATCACTCTTATTATTTTTAATAAAATCTTCAACTAACTGAATGTCGCTTTTATCGGGTTGCCCATGAATTTTAGTTCGAGCATCCATAAACTTTGAATTTTCTTCAGCAATAACTTTAGATAAACTTCTTATTTGTTGGGCTTCTTGATTGTCTCCGCTGTGTGGAATGTCTTTTAAACTTTGACGAATTAAAAAGTAATTTTCTTCTATTCTTGTATTACTTAGCAATAACCAATTGAAAAAATCGATTCCCCATTCTTGTTCATCTTCCGATTGTACAGAACCTCTATAATATTGAGCTTTTTCCATAATCCAACCATTATCTACACTTTCTAAGTATTTATTAAGTTGGTATTGCTTGAGTCTGGAATGTTCATTATTCGCATCCCAAAAATCACCTTTATCAGTATAGGCTAAAATATCTGCAAAGAATAAATGATTTTGCTGCTGTAATTTTATGGTAAGCGGTTTGTAGCTTGCATGCTGAATGCCGCCAATTCTATCGGGACAAGGGTCTTTGGAATCTCGCTGTGTGCCATCATCACAAAACCATTCAATCTTTAAATACGGACCTCGATGAAGATCTTTGTATTCTTGAACGATTTTTTTTATCTCTGGGTTAGAAACTTCCTGTGAAAAAACAGGAAATACGGTAAGTACAATAAAGAAGAGTAAAAATTTAAATTTCATAGGTTAGTTTTGGTAGTGGATAATTTACATCCTAAAACACAAAACTAACCATAGAGACTGTTAAAACACTCTTAAGTAAATGTTTGAGTACTTATAAAGTTTAGATTTCTAATCGTTTAATTTCTTTGTAATTCTTTTTAAGCTTTCTTAAAAGAATACCGTAAAGTAGGGTGTAGATTCCCCATAAAATACCAATAAAAATAATTGTTACAATTAAACCTATTGCTATAGCTTTATTCCAATTGATACTAGTTCTTAAGCCTTCAAATTTATTACTATAAAGAAGCGTAAAAATAAAAGCAATAAAAAATGTAATTCCTGAAGATGTTAAAACATAAATAATATAGTATTTAACTATTTTTCTAGTTTTTAAAATATTTTTCATTAATGCTGAAGCACTATCTGTAGTATTAATAGCTCTATATCTTTTGTAGAACATGAAGATAAAAAAACCTAAAACTATATAATCAATAATATACATAATTATGTTAGCGGTTTTTAAATGTATATCTTCTATAATTTCCCAAAACCTTTGATCAGCTGTAAAAAAGTTAAGCAATACACCCAAAATTAATTCGGCAATGCTAATTAAGAAAATCCATTTTACAATTGAAGAAGATTTCTTTAGTAAAAGAGGGTAAATTTCTTTAGCTTTTATATGCGGAAGGTGAGCATCTTGCTTCTTCCAGTCTTTTTTTAATAAATCTAATTCATCCATGGGCTTACGGATTTAAAATACTTTTTAGTTTCTTTTTAATTCTATTCATCTTCACTCTTGCATTCACTTCTGTAATACCTAGCGTATCAGAGATTTCAGTATAATTTTTATCTTCTAAGTACAGAAACACCAAAGCTTTATCAATATCATTCAATTGTTTAATGGCAGCATACATAACAGAGAGTTGTTTTTCTTCCGTATCATCATATTCTTGTGCTTTAATTTTGAAAGCTACATTTTCAAACTCTTGAGTTTTTACACTTCGTTTAGATTTTCTATATAAAGTAATGGCTGTATTTAATGCAACACGATACATCCAAGTACTAAATTTAGCATCACCTCTAAATTTGGGATAAGCTTTCCATAATTGTATGGTAATTTCTTGGAATAAGTCATTATGCGCATCTTGATCATTAGTATAAAGCCTACAAATTTTATGCACAATATTCTGGTTCTCTTCCAGCAATTGCACAAAAATATGTTCAGTTTTTTTACTCAAGACACGATGGTTTTTATTATAAGTATACAAGTTTACTTATTTGTTACAATTTTTATAGAAATTATAACTATGCTAACATAATAATTGTTTAGCACACCTTAATTTTGTTTTCAAAATATACCTACTATGAATATTCCATCTTCAAAATTACCAACAATTGCAATTATAGGTGGGGGATTTGCCGGCATGAATTTGGCAAAGAAACTCATTAAACTTCAAAAATTTCAAGTTGTTTTAATTGATAAAAGGAATTACCACACTTTTCAACCTCTATTATATCAAGTTTCCACCTCTAGTTTAGAAGCAGATTCTATAGCCTATCCTTTAAGGAAAGTGATTACAAAAAAGAAAAATGCATTTTTTAGACTTGCAGATGTAACTTCTATCGATGCAGAACATCATACTATTTTTTCTGATATAGGTGAATTGGTTTATGACTATTTAGTAATTGCTACCGGATCTAAAACTAATTTCTTTGGTAATGAAAGTGTCGAAGAAAATTCGATGTGGATGAAGACGATTCCGCAAGCTTTAAATATTAGAAGTTTGATTCTTGAAAATTTAGAACAGGCAGCCATCACTCAAGATAAAAAAGCAAGAAAAAGATTATTAAATTTTGTGATAGCTGGTGCCGGGCCTACAGGTGTAGAGCTAAGCGGAGCTATTGCAGAGGTTAGAAACAATATTATTCCTAGAGATTATCCAGATGTAGATATTTCTGAAATGAGAATTCACCTTCTTGAAGGACTAGATCGAGTTTTACCTCCCATGTCTGAAAAAGCATCTGAAAAGGCTGAGAAATTTTTAAAGAATTTAGGAGTAGAGGTTCATCTAAATACAATGGTAAAAGATTATGATGGGCAATTGGTAAAAACGAATACCGAATTAGATTTTGAAACCGAAACTTTTATTTGGAGTGCAGGAGTTACCGGTTCACCCGTTAAAGGTTTAAATGCATCTGCAATTGTAGATAAAGCAAATAGATACCAAGTAAATGTATTTAATCAAATTGAAGGTTACGAAAATATTTTTGCTATTGGTGATATTGCACTTATGCAAAGTGAGAATTATCCCAAAGGGCATCCTATGGTTGCTCAACCTGCAATTCAGCAAGGAAAGCACCTTGCTAAAAATTTAGAAAGAATTTTAAAAAAACAACAGCTAGAGCCATTTAATTATTTTGATAAAGGTACCATGGCAACTATAGGTAGAAATAAAGCTGTGGTAGATTTAAATAAATCTACTTTTGGTGGCTTTTTTGCTTGGTTTATCTGGATGTTTGTACACCTTTGGTTTTTAGTTGGGTTTAGAAATAGAATTATTACTTTTTTCAACTGGACCTATAACTACATCAATTTTGATAGAGCCTCAAGGTTAATTATAAGACCTTTTAAATTACATAAAGTAAAGCTAGAAGATAAAGAATAGTCTACTTATTACTTTCCATATTAACTCCAATAGGATTAAAAAAAGAAAAAGCAAAGGTGAAAATACCTAAAACTATTAAAATATAGGCTTTATAATTTTCGAAAACATTTAGGTTTTCAAAGTTTAAATAAGAAATCCCTATTGCCAAAAAAACAATAGCAATTATCGATATAATTTTTATTTTTTTCATGGCAATAGGTTTTGAGTTAGTGTATTTATAAAAATAATACTTTTTATTTTATAATTTAAAATTGTATTAAATTTTTTACGTAAAAATTTAGAAGTTAGTGCTTTATAGAGATATTATTTTGATTTATAAAATTTCAAATAAACTTTAAAGCATACTATTTTATTTTAATCATAAGATTTTACGAATAATCAGCTTTTTATTTTTTAATAGCTTACTTCTTTTTAAATTATTTAGATTTATTACAAATAAATATATTTTTTATTTGTAATAAATCTAAATAAGTATATATTTGCAGCCGCAAAACCCCAACTCATGCGATTTATTATTATTGTTCTATTACTTTGCAGTTGTTCTTCGTACGGACAAAAATTATTTACTGGTCAAGTAATAAGTGATGAAAATAATCAAGTTTTAGAAGGCGTGGTTGTTACAGAAACTAAAAGTAATTCATGGACAATTACAAATACAAAAGGATATTTTTCAATAAAAATTACTGATCTTAAAAATTTTGAATTGAATTTTAAGATTTTAGGTAAAAAAGAAGAAGAATTAACTTACGAAGATATCGAAGATTTAGATAGTATTGTAACAATTCGACTAAAAGATGAGAACATTAAGTTAGATGATGTTACCGTCACCGCAGTACCTAAAAGAAGCAAAGTAGGTTCTGCTTTGGTTTTAGACGATTACGCCGTTAATCAACTCCAATCGTTTAGTTTATCTGATATTTTACAGCAATTACCAGGGCAAAAAATACAACCCCCTGATTTTACAAAAACAAAAATTCTTAATTTAAGAACAGCAGGAGTTAGTAACACTAATGCTTTTGGAATTGCGTATATGATTGATGGTCTGCAAATTTCTAATGATGAAAATATGCAAACTTATGACGGGGGCAGCAATAATGGGCTAACTAGTTTAGATAATCCTTCTAATGGATTAGATCTAAACACCATACCGGCTTCTAATATTGAAAAAATAGAAGTAATAGCCGGAATACCGGATGCGGAATATGGTAATTTAACCACAGGCTTAATTAAAATAGATAGAAAAGCAGGGCTAAGTCCTTATCGTGTGCGGGCTAGTTTGCGACAAGGGACTACTCAGGTAAGTTTAGATAAAGGGTATAATCTAGGACAGAAAGCAGGGAATTTAAGTTTTTCTATTAATTATCTAAATGCTAATAATAATCCTACCGATCAATTGAATAACTATGATCGGTTAACGGCCTCTGCAATTTGGACAGTAAATTCTAAAGATAAAAAATTACGCAATTCTTTTTCTTTAAATTTTCACGATAACCTAAATGATGTTTCGTACGATAAAGAGAATGAATCAGGAAAAAGAGAAGCTAAATTTAAAAAAGATAAAGGAATTCGACTCAGTAACCGTTTGTTTTGGAATGCGAATACAGCTATAGTCGATAATATTGAATTTAATACTGGATTTTCTTATGCTAAACAACATTCTTACAAACAATTTTTTATAAATAACGGAGGGCAGGTAATTCCTACAGCGATGGAAACCAATTTGTATACTGGTAATTATACTCCTGTTTCTTACTTGTCTGTAAAAGAAGTTTTTGGTCAACCGCTAAATTTAAATACTAAAGTATCTATTAGGAAATCTTTTAGTAACAAAAGATTAAACCATAATTTATCAGTTGGTTTTAATTTTAGTTATAGCGACAATAAAGGAAGAGGACCAGGTTTTGATCCCGACGAAGCTTATTCTAATCTTACTATTGAAAATGGAGGTACTGGAGATGTAGGTTTTAGACCTACTTCGTATAGAAATTTAGTGACTCCACGGAAGAATTATGGGATTTATTTTCAAGATAATAGCACCTATACTTTTGCCAATGGGCACGATTTATTTGCAAATATCGGGGTACGCTATGATAATCAAAACGGATTCTCAAGTGTTAGCCCGCGTATAAATTTTGGTTACGAATTATCTAGAAAATGGAGTATACGAGGCGGTGTAGGTTTTGCTTCTAAAGCACCCTCACTTTCACAAATTTTCCCAAGCGATAAATACTACGATTATTTAATTCGAGATATCCGTACCAATGATTATGCCTTTAACTTAGTACAAACCTATAAAATAGCGATTGATAAATTAGATTTAGAACCTTCCAAAATTTGGAAGTATGAGCTAGGTACCAATTATAATGCTAATTTCGCTAATTTTAGTCTAACCGCTTATTATAATAGAACTTTTGATGGAATTGTTGGGGTTAAACAATTAGTGAATTTTGACTATCCTGAAGTCAAATTTACGTATCCAGAAGACAATTCAGCTCCAGATTATCAAGTAATGGACTATTCTAATCGGGTAGAAACCTATAGTTTACCACAAAATTCTCAAAAAACGATTGATGCCGGGTTAGAGTTTTTTGCAACCTTCAAGAAAATTGAAGCGATAAATACCTCGTTTAGTTTTTCTGGCAGATATGTATATACTGAAAATAACTCTTTTAACGAGTTTATCACGTCTAATTCAGACCAAGCAAATACCGATGTTCCTTATGGCGTTTTTAAAAGCTTTCCATCTAAATCAGATGATTTAAAATTTAGAGGAACAGCAAGTTACCATTTATCTGAATTAGGGTTATTAATTTCGCTAACGGCAGAACAGTTTACTCGAAAAACCACTTATGCTACAATAGAATCAATATATCCGTTTGCTTATATAAATGGGAATGGAGATCGTATTCCTATAATACAAGCGAATCGAGATAATCAAGAGTTTGAAGGTTTACTTCAAAACCCATCAAATTCACGTGATATAGTAAAACATCTTTATCACAATTTTCATTTAAGACTTACAAAAGAATTTGAAAACAATTTAAGTCTGTCGATGTATGTTACCAACTTTTTAAATCATCAACCAATGGTCAAAAACGGTAATAGTGAATTGATTGAAAATTCCTCCATAAGTTTTGGCGCACAAATTAATTATCAATTTTAATATATAGTTTATGAAAAAGTGTTATGTCTTAGGCTTAATAAGCCTACTATTTTTATCGTGTAGTGACGACGACAATTTCCTGTCGGTAGTTTCTCATCAAATTACAGTAGATCTTGGAGAAGATGAAGAAAATAAGCCAGCCGAAGAAGCTACAATTAGTTTAGAGAATATAGAAGATGGTAAAACATACACTAGTATTACAGATGCTTCAGGAAATGCAAGTATAGAAGTAGTTCCTGGTACCTATAACGTAAATGTCTCTAAAAAATTTACAGCTGAAGAATATAAAGCATTTTCAGGAAAAGAAACCAATAGTGAGATTATATTTAATGGTAGTTTATCTAATGTAAGTATTTCAGAAGCAAACACCACTACTGAAATTTCTTTAGTAACGGGGCAAATTGGAGATTTGGTATTTAAGCAAATTTATTTTTCAGGATCTGATGTAACAAGAGGAGCCATTTACCGCGATCAGTTTGTAGAAATACATAATAATTCTAACAAAACCATTTATTTAGATGGCTTGTATTTTGCTCAGGTAAAAGGACAAAATAGTATTAGTTCTACCATTAGAGATTATAACTTGCCTAATGGACAGTACGATTGGAGCCAATCTATTAACCAACAAGACCCAGAAAATGCGAACACTGCTTATGTATATGCCGAAGAAGTGCTTCAAATTCCAGGAAGTGGAGAAGAGTATCCATTACTATCAGGTAAAAGTGTTATTATAGCTGCCACTGCTATAAACCATAAATCTCCCTTAGGTGATGAGGTAGATGGTGTAGAAGATCCATCATTAACGGTAGATTTAAGTCAGGCACCTTTCGAGGCCTATTACCAAGATTATTTTGCTTCAAGTGGTTCAAATGGTCTTAGTTCTGATATCGATAATCCAAATTCAACAAATTTGAATATCCTCTTTAAAACCTTTAAGGGTAAAGATTTAATATTAGATGCCAATGGTCGTGAAGCTTTAGTAATCTTTAGAACAACAGAAGAGCAATACCAAGCAATTAATACCGTACCATTACCATCAATCAACGATGATAATTTTAGTGATGATACATCAACATATATGCAAGTACCTGTACAATATGTTTTAGACGGAGTTGAATTACAAAATACAAATACAGCTAAGCCAAAACCACCAAGATTACCAAATAGTGTAGATGCAGGAGAAATTGCAACAATTAGCGGAAGATATTCCTCAGAATCTGTAATTCGTAAAGTACAATCTGAAAAAGATGGAAAAGTATTTTATCAAGATACGAATAATAGTAGCAACGATTTTGAAGTATCAAATAAACCAATTGTAGAAATTACAACTACTTTTTAAATGAAACGGTATCGTTTTTTACTTTTATGTATAGCAATATGTTGTGTAAATCTAGGAACGCTTAGCGCTCAAGAATTTACACCAGCAGGAAATACTTTTTTTACAGATATTATATCTGCTGAAAGAGTTAATCCATTTAATTACTTGTATTTACCAGTAAAAAACTATACTGAAACAGGATTGTTTTATACTGCTGAAGGAGGGGATTTTAAAGATACTAGAATCCCTTCCCAAATGCAGGATTTTGGATTACAAACCAATGGGATTTATCAAAATGAAAACGGAATTTTATTTTATGGAGATTTATCGATTACTAAATCATACTATAAAAACTTAAAATGGAACTTAAGTTATCAGCTTCCGGAAAACGGACTTATGGAAGATCCGCATTATTTTGGAGTCGCCAGACCCGGTAATTGGAGTAATCAAGATTACAATATTAATGGCGGAATTTTATTTCCTATAAATGATAAATGGAATGCTTTAGCTGAAGTAAATTACCATCTTTTCAATAAATATAGAAACGATAGAGATCCTCGTGATCAAATAACCTTTAACGAACTTGCATTTCATGCAGGGCTTAATTATCAAATTACTCCATCTCAATATGTAAGTTTACAGGGAAAATACGGAGCCACCGATATTACTAATAAAACTAATTTTACGGTAGGTAGTAACGATTCACCTAAAAATTATCAGCAAGCTGTTAAATGGTTAGTTGGTTATGGCTCGTTTAACAATCCGTTTTGGGAGTCTACTATGCGTAATTATCACCAGATAGGTGTTTCAGTTGGCTATACCCTTAAAAATGAAATTTATAATATAAATATAGATGTTAGCTATCTTCAAAAAAAACAAGACACTTATAAGAAGAATAACGTAGTTAATAAACATAACGAAAAAGAATTTTTTGCAGAATACGAGCCTAAAACATATTCTTTAGATGCTTTACTACTAAAAAAACAAAACGAAAATAGCCATTTAAAACTTCAGTTTTCAGGATTGCATACCAAAGCAGGTAACACACTTACAAATAAAGGAGGACAATCTTATTCAGCTTCGGTTACAGAAGCCAACTTGCTTTTTGGGTATTTAAAAACACAACAAGAAAAATCTATTACCGATCTAGGTTTAGGCCTAGGATTTACAAATTCTAAACAACAAGATGTTTTAGAACAATCTCGTTTAGAGTTTTCGTTTTTAAAGCCAAAAATTTATGCGATGAAGCGTTATAAAATAAGTCCTAATCTAGATTTTTTACCTAAAGTAAGTGGGCAAGTAAATATTTCTCTAAACCATCAATTTAATTACCCGAATGCCTCTTATTTCAATTCTATTGAAGATAAAGATTTTTTCGGTTTAACACAAAAGCTTTTTTATGAGGAAGTGACCCTTCCCAATAGTGAATTATTTTCAGCTTCAAATTGGCAAAGTACTATAGATTTAGGCGTAAACTTAAAATCAATTCAAAATCTAGATACCTATTTCAATATTTCAGGTACTTATAACCAAACGTTTAATCAGTTACAATATTTTGAAAAATCTACTCCAAATAGATGGATTTTTTCAGCGAGTTTAAAAGTATATTACTAAGCATGCGACATACGTTATTCAAAATTTTAATTTTCTCAATTATTTTAAGTTTTTTTGGTTTTAAAGCTTATCAAGAATTTAATATAGATCAGTTACGTGAGGTTTATAGTAGTGGAGACCCATCTACTTGGCCAGAACCTAGCTTAGATTCTACAATAAATAAAGCTGATTTTAAGGATATAGGAAGTTTACCTGACATTCAATTTCCAGCAGATAATCCGTATTCAGAAGCTAAAAAAGACTTAGGGAAAAGCTTGTTTTTCGATTCGCGTTTATCCTCTAGCGGGCAAATTGCTTGCGCCAGTTGTCATGATTCTGAATTAGGTTGGGGCGATGGAAAACGGCATAGCTATGGGCATTTAAGAAGAGAAGGTAGAAGAAATTCTATGACGATTTTAAATTCGGCTTATGCTGAAACTCTGTTTTGGGATGGTCGTGCTAGTTCGTTAGAAGATCAGGCGCAATTTCCTATTCAGGATACGCTAGAAATGAATTTTCATATAAAATTAGCTGCTGATAAAATTGCTAAAATTGAAGGCTACAAAGCTTTATTTGAAGCCGCCTTTGGAGATAAAACAGTTAGTAAGGAACGAATTCAAAAAGCAATTGCTACCTATGAGCGTACGATTGTAAGCGGGCGCACTCGTTTTGACCGATTTATAGATGGAGAAAGTAAACTGTTTACTGATCAGCAGGTATTAGGGATGCATTTATTTAGAACTAAAGCACGTTGTATCAACTGCCATAATACTGGTTATTTTTCAGATAATAAATTTCATAATACCGGTTTAACGTATTACGGGCGACCTTTTGAAGATTTAGGGCGTTATGAAGTTACTGGAAATAAAGAAGATGTGGGTAAATTTAAAACCTCAACACTACGCGAAATAAGCAGAACCGCACCTTATATGCATAATGGTTTGTTTCAAAATTTATTCGGGATTGTAAATTTATACAGCGCCGGAATGCCACAACCAAGACGAAAAGATCATCAAGTAAACGATACGTTATTTCCAACAACTTCTCCTTTACTGAAAAAATTACAGTTAACTAAAGAAGAAAAATATGCTTTAGTTGCATTTCTAAAAACCTTAGAATCTATAAATCATCGGGAAACCCCACCAGAGCTTCCCGAATAATAAATTATTATCTATTTTACGTTTGAAAAACTATCCAAAATCTTTAGTATAGTGTAGATTACTGTTGTTCTTTAAGAGATTTTTGTGAGGGAATAAAATCATTAAGTAATAGTAAGAAATGACTACCCCTTTTAGAATTGAACTACCTGAATTCCGTGGGTTATAATATCCCTTAAAAAGAGGATATCCATGCGTTTTTTAGCCTTTATCTTTGCATTAAGAAAGTTATTAAAACTATTATACCGACAAAAAAAGTTCCTATAAAACAGCTTTAGGGCAATTCCAAATACTTTTCGTTGGTTATTAAAAAAATAGGTAAAGGGAGTTCCTATACAACTTGAAAACTACTCCTCACTTAATTTTTTAATGTATGAAAACCTTGAAATTATTTAATGCGGTGATCGCTAAACCTTCAGTAGCAAATCCATATCTCTCTGATTTAGGTTTTGTAATTGAACCAGAAGCATTTTGGGCAAAAGATCAAATTATAGCCTATTATGCTCAGGAGCAATTAGACGGAAATCAGCTTAATAAAAGTTTTCATAAATCTTGGAAGAAGATAGCAGAAAGCTCAAGAGCTGATCTATTTATAGAACAAATTCAGCATTATTTATCTACTTACGGAACTAATTTTTCTTCAGAAGTATATATTCCTGACGAGGTACTTAATTTACCAGATGTAAAACTTACTTATAAAGTAATACAAGCATTTTCTAAACCTAAAATGATCCATAAATGTTTGTCATTATTACAATCGGGTATCGCTTTAAAAGAAGAAACGGTGGATGATGTACTTTCAATTTTAGTAGATGAATTAGACTATCAATTTACCGGTAAAGAAACAATCAAAAATAAGGAAGCATTGGTTAAAATTGCTGAAAACTATCAGGTATATCCAGAAAATCCTGTAGAATTTTTAAGGTATATTATTTATCGAACTACAGATACAACCTTACTTATAAAAAATAAAGAATTAGTAGAACTCATTAAAACAAGCTCTTACAACCCATCTGCTTCTTTTAAAAATTTTGGATTAGAGAAACTAGCCGAAATTTTTAATCGGTTTAAACCTTTGTTTTTGGCGTATAAAAATAGAGCGCCAAAAACGATTAATAAGATTAGTAAACTTTCAAAAAAACACCACAAACCTTTAGTCAATAATCCACTAAATGAAGTAACCCAGCAGTTGCTATCGCCTGCAAATTTACATTGGCTAGATAACGCGACACCTTTTACATTGTTTAAGGCATTAATTGCTTGTTATTCAAGAAAAGAAGGTCAAGACACGTTTGTTTACCGAATAAGAAACGGTAAATCTTGGGTGCAAAAAGACGCGGTAAGTTATGTGAATGCTAAGAATTATGCATTTTTAATGAAGTATTTACAAGGAAGATTCGACTTGTCTGAAAAAACCTTTTTTATTCCTGAAGATGTTAAATACGGAGTGCCTACTTCAGAAAAAATGTTTGTGGGTAATGTGCCGACAGGAACTCGTTTTTATGGTGACAAATTAGCCGTGGGTATTTATTGGGAAAATGCTTGGGGCGCACGAGATTTAGATTTATCGGGACTAAATATTGGTGGAAAAGTAGGTTGGAATTCTAGCTACAATCAATCTGAGGGTAGTTTAATGTATTCAGGAGATGTTACAGATGCCACTGAGGGCGCAATAGAATATTTGTATGCCCAGCAAGGTTTAACGGCGCCAACCTTAATTCAAAATAACGTGTACCAAGGAGAGACAAATGCAAGCTATAAAATTATAATAGGAAAAGGAGACGCTGTAGATAAAGATTATATGATGAATCCTAACAAGGTGATAACCGAGTTAAAAACCAATGCAGCACAACAGCAAACTGTTTTAGGAATGCTAATTCCTGAAGAAGAAAAACAATGTTTTGTGGTATTGAATTTTGGAGCGGGAACGTTAAAAGTTTCCGGGAACAGTGAAGTTAGCACGTTAGCCACACGAGCTTTAGTGCAGCAATGGACTAATCCACTTTCTCTAAACGAACTTTTAGTAGCATTGGGAGCAAAAAAAGTTGAAGAAAAAACGCAAGCCACTTTCGATCTTTCGCTAGAAAATTTAACGAAAGACCGATTAATGACAATTTTTAGCTAATCGAAAGACTAGAATTTTAATAATGAAAGTAAACCTATTCTTTTTCAACTTCAGACAGTTCTTCTATAGTAGGAGCATCTAGCTGATTGTTTCGATATAAATAAACCGTTTCTTTTATTTCATAATTGGCAAAAGCAGTTACTAATTCCGTTTCCGCTTCTTGTTGCAAACGTTGTGCATCTAACAAATCAGATAAATTATTTAAACCGCTATTGTAATTGTCACGCTGTACTTCTAGATTTTCTTCCGCATATTCTAAGTTATCTTCGGCATATTCAATCTGTTTGTAGGCATCTAATAAATCATACCAACTTTTTGTGATCCCTACAGTGATTTGATCCTGCCCTTTCTTTAATTGATTTATGGCTATTCTTTCTTCAATTTTTCGCTGCTTTATCTGTTGCTTTTCTTTTCCCCACCAAGCGGAAATTGGGATTCGTACCAGTCCAAAGGCTAATGGCTGAATATCAGAATCTAAACCAACGTTAAAAGTTCCGTATTTGCTGGCATTTACGCCTACAGAAATTTGTGGTAGCTGATTGGCTTCTGCCATTTTAGTCTGTAATTTTGAAGCTTCAATTTGCTCGTCAAGTAATCGATAATTTTTATTTTCAGCAACATTTACAGTATGATCATACTTTAATTCTGGTGGAACTATTTGGTGCAGCGTATCTATAGCAACCGTTGTGGTATCGTAATCTAAACCTGTATACAGCGCCAAATCGAGCAAGGCCAATTTTCGCATATTGCTCAATTTACTTTCTTTCAGTAGAATTTTACTTTGGTTAACTTTTACTTGAAGTAATTGATTTTTAGCAATTAAACCAGCATCTAATAAATCGTTTTGTTGTTTCAACAATTCAGCGAAATATGTTTTAGCGGCAGTAATTACTTTTTGTTGTTCTTGTAATTGTACCAATTGCCAGTATTTTTTTTCAGTAGTTAAAATAACCGAATCTACAGATTGTTCTGCGCGAATTTGATTGGCGCTAACTTGTACTTCAGCTAACTTATTCGCATTTCTAACTTTTCCGCCCGCAAAAACAACTTCAGAAGCGGTGGCAGAAGCTAAATACACATTATCGATTTCTGGTATTCCTAATAAAGTAATTGGATCTATAAAATTATTGAAAGCATAGACCGTTCCGCCTAAAGCTTCAACCGTTGGAAAATAATTAGCTAAAGCTTCTTGTTTTTGTGCATTGGCTTTTTCAATACGTAAATTTCCATTTTTAATATCGTGGCTATATTGCAAAGCTGCTTTTTTAGCTTTTTCTAGCGTGATATAATTTTCTTGCGCATTTGCTGTAATAGCTGCCGTAAATAGTGCAAAAATGCCGAGCTTTTTTAAATATGTTGAAAAATTAGTGTTCATTTCTTTTCAATTTGAATATTAAGCTTTTTCGGTTTTATTTTCATCTTCTTTTTTGAAGAACATCCAATATAAAACTGGTAATACATACAAGGTAAGTACCATAGAAATCATCAACCCGAAGGCGATAACAGTTCCTAAAGGTCCCCAAAGTGTAGACCTACTAATAATCATTGGGATAACACCTACCGCAGCTGCAGATGAGGTTAAAAAGATGGGTCGCATTCTACGTTGTGCAGCCATAATGGTTGCTTCTTTTACGCTATAATTTTCTTCATAACGAAGCTCATCGGCAAAGTCTATTAAAATAATACCGTTTCTAACTACAATTCCGCATAAGGCTAAAATCCCAAGGAAGGAGGTAAAACCAAACGGATATTGCATTAAAAGAAGTCCTAAAGCTGCTCCTAAAATACTTAACGGCATGGTGATAAAACTTAAGGTTGCGTGTTTAATAGATTTAAAATGCCAGATTAAAATCAAGAAAATGACCAATACACTAATGGAAAGCGAAATTCCCATAGGAACAAGATTTTCCTGCTGCATTTCAAACTCACCTCCATAATCTACCCGAATTGTATTGGGAATATTAAGATTATTAATTTTAGGACGAAGTTTTTTTAACACCACATTCGCTACCGCACCTTTTCTAATATCTACACGTACCGTTAAACAACGCATCCCATTACGGTGGGTAATTTGTTCTTCTTCCCAGCCCGGATTTACATTAGCTACCTGACGGAGCGGAACCATACTTTTTGTTTTAGCGGAAAGTATTGAAAGTTCTCTCAAATCGGCGACGGTTTGTGCTTTGTTATTTTCGGCTTTAATTTTTACATGAATCGCATAATCTTCATCATAGACTTTGGTAGCATTTAAACCTTCCATATACATCGCCACTGTATTGGCAATATTTTCTTTACTTAAGCCAACTTGTGCTGCTTCATCCTTTTTTATGTCGATATTAATCGTAGATTGTTTTTCACCAAAATTAGTTCTAGACCAAATCGTTTCTGGAGTTTCTCTCGCTAAATTAATAATACTATCTCCGTAGGTTCGTAACTTTGCAATATCGTTTCCGAAAAGGCGAACCTCGATTGGTGCCGGTTTATTCACCATATTTAGCTGTTTCATGCGTAAATAGGCATTCGGAAACATATCGGCATAATGCTTGTCGTAATCTTTTAAAACTTCTTCTGTAGCCTCTTCAGAAGAAGTAGTAATTAAAATTTGCGCATAATTTTTAGCCGGCAAATTTGGTGCATAAACCATATGGAATCTAGGCGAACTTTCTCCGATAAAGCTGGTATAATTCAATACACGTTCGTCATCTTTCAAGACTTCTTTTTCAAACTTTTTAACCACTTTGGCGGTTTCATCTAAATTGCTTCCTTTAGCTAAATACACTTCTACAGCAAATTGATTTCGTTCTATCACCGGAAACAATTCTTGTGTTAAGGTTGAAAACAAAATAAAGCCCAGAATAACAGAAGCAATACCAACTCCCAAGGTGATTTTATAATGCTTTACCGCTTTTTTAAGTGATTTATTGAAAAAGTTTTGTAACCGATCTAACATCGATTTTTTATCCTTTTTCTTTTCTTTCTTATCGTCGTGAAGTCCTCTTTTAATAAAAATGGTATTGAAGAAAGGCACAATAAATATTGAAATAGCCAACGATAAGAAAAGTGCAATCATAATGGTAAACGGAAACGTACTTAAAAAATCTTTTGCCGTACCGCTTAAGAAAAAGATAAGCGGTAAAAAAGTAGCGGTAATGGCTAAGGTCGCCGTAAATACAGATGGAAATAATTGCAACGCACTGTGGTAGGCTGCCTCCCAAATCGATTCGCCTTCGTCTAATTTTTCTACGTGATTATCGATAATCACAATAGGATCGTCTACCACAATTCCCAACACAATAATTAAAGCGGCAAGAGTTACCGTATTTAATTCTAACCCCAGCATATACATTACTGCTAATGTAGAAGCAATGGTTATTGGAATGGTTGCCGCAGCAACAGAAGCTACTCGAAATGGCAATAAGAAAAGTGCTACCAAAATTACCCCAACTAATGCGTATCCAAATTCTTTCATAAAATGGCTAATAGCGCTATGCACCACATCGGGCTGATCGGCTATTTTATGAATTTCTATATCTCGTGGTAATTGTTGTTCTATGTTGCTTAACCGCTCTTCAATTTCTTTTCCGAACTGAACAATGTTATTTCCCTTCGCCATTTCTAACGTAATGATCATGGCTTTGGTTCCGTTAGAAGTGGTAAAAGCATCGGGATCTTCGTATTCTCGTTTTACTTCAGCTACATCTTTTACTCGAATAACGCTACCATCGTCTCCTGTACGTACAATTTGATTGGCTACATCGGTTTCATCTTTAATAAACGTATCGATATGAATAGGTCGATCAAATTCTGATCCTTCTAAAGTTCCTCCTGGATTTATCGAACCTTGATCTTGTAAACTCTGCATGAGCATTCCTGGACTAATTCCGTAGGTTGCTAATTTATTTTGATTGGCATAGACGGCAATCTGCTCAGTTAAACCACCATCGTGGCTTATTTTTGCCACATTTTCTAATTGACGAAGATTGTCTTCAATATCTTCCACATGGCGTTGTAAATCTTTATAAGGCCTATTTTGAGATTGCACCGCTAAAATCATAGCTGCGGTATTTCCAAAATCGCTATTCACTATGATTCCACGAACGCCTTTGGGTAATTTTTGCTGCTGAAATACTAATAAGCCGTTTTTAAGTTTATTCCAAAATTGCTCGGTAGCATCTGCATCTATACGATTGGCAACTTCAACATACATATACATTTTCCCGTCTTGAGAATAGGAGTAAGTTTTGGTTTTATCTACTTCGTTAAAACTAAAGAGGTATTCTTCAACTTTAGTCGTTAACTCTTGTTCTACTTCTTCTGAATTTGCTCCCGGATAATACCCAATTAACAAACCTTGACGAATGGTAAAATCTGGAAATTCGTTACGTGGCATTTTAAACAAACCAATAAGCCCGATAATTACCAATAATGCGGCAACAGCAAGCGGAAACGATTTGTTTTTCATAGCCCATTCTATAACAGAGCTGTTTTCTTTTTTCATAATCTACACGAACTTTTTAGCTTATTCAGCTAGTTTTATAGGAGTATTGTCGGTTAATTTATGATAGCCGGAAGTAATTACTTTATCTGAATTTTGTAAACCAGAAGTAATTGCAATACCGTTATTATAGAGTTTTCCGGTAGTAACCATTTTTCGTTTTGCTTTGCCTTCTTTTGCGATGTATACAAAATTTTCTCCGTTTTCGGTAACTGAAACCACTTCAACCGGCAATACAATTGAAGTATTTATTTCAGATTTATTTTTATTGAAATCGAGTATGGCAGCGCAAGACATACCGGGTTTTATTTTTCGGTCTGGATTATCGATAGCGATTTGTGCAATGTAAACCGGATTTTGTTGGTTAGACTGAATGGAAATTTCAGAAACCTGTCCGTTAAAAACTTCATCTTTTAGGGCATTGATTGTAACCTTAGCGCTATCACCATTTTTTAGCTGATTAACTTCTTCGTCTGGAATAGGAATAGCTGCTTTTACTTTATTTATATCTAATAACTGAAAAACAGGGCGCCCCGGGCTTGCTAAATCTCCGGCTTCCATAATTTTCGCACCAATATATCCGCTGGTAGGCGCGTATAATTTACTATGCTTTACATTTTGATAAACGGCGTTTGCTGCTGCTTTTGCCTGTTGGTATTTAGAGCGCGCTTCAATCATTTTAATTTCAGCAATGCTTCCTTTTAAGTACACTTCATTAATACGGTCGTAATTCTCTTTAGCTAATTCGGTTTGTGCTTTTTTTGCTTGATATTCTTCTTTGTAAGCGGTGGCATCAACTTCAGCTAATAATTCACCTTTCTGAACAAAATCGCCCATATCGGCTTTTAAATACTCAATAGTTCCGCCAATTTGGAAGCTTACATTAATCTTTTTATTGGCGATAATTTTACCAGTGAAACCAATGTCCTGATTTTGTTCCCTCGAATTGTGCTTGCCAATTGTTATGGTTTTTACTTCGATGGGTTGAATAGGAGTTGATTTTTTCTCTTCACCACAGCTTATGGCCAGAAAAATGCTAAAGGCTAGCAAAGTGAGACGAATAGTGCGCATAGTTTTAAGATTTAAAAAGTATTAGTGTTGAAGTCCTTTTATGATAAGTTGATTAATCCAATCTAAACGATCGAACATGTCGTTTGAATAGCGTTGATATAAGAAAATTTCTTTCTCTAGGCTATCGGTAGCAGTAACAATAGCTAGCGCTAGAAAATTTAAATCGGTTTTAGGAACTGGAGTAATTTCTTCTTTCTCGATAGCCCAAGTGAGGCAGTTCTCGATAATTGAAACTTCTTCTGCTCGAATTTCATATAATAACTGAAACAAAAAACTGGTGTTTTTTTTTAGATCGCTTAATAGATATTGGTAAGTCTCTGAAAGTTTGATAAGATGTTCAAGTTTAATCTTTCGGTATTTAGAAAGATTTTCGTTGATGGTAAATTCGTGAGAAATTTCAGTTGAAGTTTCTCGAATTCTATTTTCATATTCATTTTTTACAAAAGCTTCAAAAACCTCATTTTTATTTTTAAAGTAATAGTACAAGGTACTTCTGCCTTTTTTTGAAGCTTTGGCAATATGATCCATCGTTGCTTTTTTAAAACCATATTTTTTAAATACGGTTTTAGAAGCGTCTATAATTTGTTTTCTTACAAAGTCTTCTTTAGATTTCATTTTCGACAAAAAATTAAAATATGTCTAATATTCGACAAAAATACAAATTTAGTCAGATTTTAAATTGTATAAAAATGTTAATCTTTAAAATGGATATGCTATTTTATTTAAAAGAGGGTAAGAGGCAAATTATTTTAAAGAAACCTTATATCTTTAGGCAGCTTTTACACTGAATTTGATAGTTGATTCCTTACTATTTAAATGCTATAAATATTGTAAGAGTATTGGTTGAAGAACAGTAGAACGTATAAAAATGAATATGCAAAAAAAGTTGATGAAAAAACGCAAGCCACTTTCGATCTTTCGCTAGAAAATTTAACGAAAGACCGATTAATGACAATTTTTAGCTAATTGTTTTTTTCTTTTGTCTTGGTATCTACCAATTGTAACAAGGTTGGCATTCTAAAATCTCCGTGCATCGTTTTAATATGGTTGTAGGCTTCTTTTAAATCGATCCCGATAGCAGAAATGTAAAGCGGCCGTACACTACCGCCTCGTAATAATGTTTTATAGTTTGAGGTATTAGACTGATATTGCGATTTTGCCACACCAATAATCGGTATTTTCTGATCGAATTTTTCGTATAAATGTCCGCCTAAACCGAGTTTATTTTCTTCGAGCATTGTGTAACCATCAATGATAATCGCATTAATTTCTTCGATATTAATTTTATTTAACAAGCTTAAAATACACGGCAATTCTCGTTTGTAAAACGCACCCGATTCATAGTCAGAAACGCCTTCAATTATTTCGCTATAAATGTGTAAAGGTTCTTCGTCTTGCCAGTCGTTAAAGCTTACGGCAATTGTTTTAGCTTTAGTATCATAATAATAAGTATCAAAAGCAAGAATCATAAGTAGGAAGTTTTAATTTGGTTTATTTGTTCGGAGTAAGCATATCGGCTTTGCTCAGGGTATAATTGAATTCAGGATAGGTGAAATCTAGTTGTTTATTTTCTTGTCTGCGTAGCGTATAAAATTGTTTTTCTTGAATTTGATTGGCTAGTTTAAGTGGTGTTCCGTTTTCAAAATAAGGCATATTTTCTTTAAATTGAATAAAAGTTTTAGACGATCTAAATGTGATTCCTAACCATTTGTTCTCTAAAAAAGATTCCTTTTGCTGAGGTTTTTCGGGAAGTATAATTTTATGAAAAAATCTTGAATTTGTTTCGGTTAAAAATAATACAAATGAATTGTGCGTTAGCGGAATATCGGTTTCTATTCCAGTTATTTTATCTTTTATTCTTAGAATTCGTGTGTTTTGTGACGTTAGTTTTTCTGGATATTCATAACACGAAAAAAGACAAATAGATGAGTTTGAAGCCAAATCTAAAGCTAGATCAGAATGATACTTCATTTTTTTATATTCAGCATCATAAATTTCGATAAGCGCATTATTAAATCTGGTTTTCGAAAAATTTTTCTTTTTGATGTTGTTATCAATACCATCAATGATTTCTTGATGTATTTTAGAAAACTTATTGGCAGAAATTGTAAAAGCTGTAGTCGTTCTCACTATCGGGATTCCGTTTTCTTCGGGCTTTACTAAGTTATTTCCTAAACGGCCTTTGCCTAAGATTTCAAATTCGGTTCCATTGGCTAACTCTTCAAAAATATTTTTGGTAAACGAAAGGTTGGAGATATAAAACTCTTTTGGTATCATCTTACTACAACTAAAATTTCAGGTTAATAAATAGGTTTCTCGTAATCGCCGCGATTCATACTAAAATGAATTTTTCCGTATTCAACTTGTTTCTCCGACTTATTTTCTTCAAAATACGTGCTGCGTAAATCTTCCATTTTTTCAGAATTCATCGGTTCTAGTTTTATCAATTCTTCATTTTCTTTAATGAAAGTTTGCTCCTTTTTATAAACGGCTTCTAGGTTAGAACAGCGAATTACATAGCCCATTCTGGTAGGCACCTGATCTATATTTAAAACCGATGGGCGTATCTCGTGCGTGTACAACCTGTTGGTAGAAAGCGGAATTAAAAATACCGAATTTGGATATAGCGTTACGCTAAATTCTTTTACCAAACTAGCATCATCTACAGTAGGTTTTAATTTAAAATGAAGCCGTGTTAAAGCGCTAGACTTTTTATAAAACCAGTCGAATGTATCGTTTTCTGAACGATGTAGTTTTTCAATATTTGAGTTATCGTAAAACGTGCAAAAAGCGATAAGCCCTTCTTTGGGCATATCTTTTGTTTTATCTGAATGTGCTTTAATTTTAGCTTTTACATCTTTGGGATTGTTTTCGTCTTTCTTTTTGTTCTCATAAATCTGCGCCAACACGTGATTTAGTTCGATTTTTTGTTCAAAATCGAAAGCTACCGCTTCATTTATTTTGTTGACGATATGATGATCTGTTTGACTAAAATTTTCTGTGGGTCCGGTAAAATTGCTAGAGCATCTTAAAAGTCTAAAATGAAGTTCTTCTTCAGTTTCAGCAATTATATTTTTGGTAATCGATGTCAGGTAAATCCCTTTTCGTAAGGCTTTTCCTTGTTTGTTCGATTCGGTTAAATTCTGAAAATTATGGGCAGCTTCAATCTTGTGAAAATAGTTTTCAGCATTAAAAAACTTTCGGTAATACACGCCGGCATTATGAATGTTTAAGGGAGCTTCACCAAGATGTATTTGCTTAAATATTGTAGAGTTTAAATTCTCGTAATTGAAAGAAAATTCTTTAATAATATAGAAAGTATGGTTTTCTTGTTTAAGTTGATTTATATCTCCAACCGCATAAATACGGAAAGGAGTAGCGGTCTCTGGTATTTCTGAAAAACACGTGACTACCTTTCCGCAAAAATGTGTTATTAATTCTTCAAATGCTACTGAATGTTGTTTTTCTTGAGTTAAGTTGATCAAGAAGTTTTTAGCGGTTGAAATATTATTTTCTGTATTCATCATGTTGAATTTTTCGGCTTTCATTTTCAATCATCAACCCGCATCGGTTTTAATGTTAGAGAAATCTCCTTTTGCTAATTTGTCTTTTTCTATAAAGAGCATTAAATAGCCACCATCGTGCCAATTCCATTCAAGAGAGCGTATTGAAAGTAGCGTGAGTAACGAAACCTATTCTTCTCCTTTTCTAGGGTCGTAGGCTAATGAATTATGATAGGGATAGCCTAATAAATAATTGTAGCCTCCTTTGCGAATTAGGCTAGGTATTTTATCGCATACGTAAGACAATTGTCTTTTGTTGAGTTCGTTTTCCTTAAACAATTCTGGTCGGTGTGGGATGTCAATGGTCTGTTCAAATAGTGTTTGAAATCCAAAAGTTCTAAGAGAAGGTTTAATATTGGTATTTACATAGGTTTGTAATTCTTCATCTTCCTTAAAATAAAAGACTTTTGCATACTCATCTGCTCCCCAAAAAATGTTTTGGTCTTCATCGTCTGCTACAAATATACTTAGCATTCCAGTTTTTGGAAGAGCAGAGGGAAATGTAATTTCACTTAAATTGAATTGCGCTATAAATCTATAGTCTCCAAACTCGTGTTTTGGCCATTCAAAATCTGCCGGAACTTCTGGGTCGCCTCCTAATTTACTAGCACCAAAATTTTCGCCTTGCTCATTTTTTCGGGTAATAGTTATAGAAGGAATAGCTAAAGATTTTAGATAAGCTTCTTTGTTATGTAAACCGTATTTACCTTGTTTAATGATCTTTTCTAGTTTCGGGAGGTCCATCATAGGTGTCTTATTTTATAGACAAAGATGCAGGCTTATCTTCGAAATTAGGTAACCGTTTTCAGGGATATTATTTAAATAGAAGATCTACTATTTTTAGGAATGGCTGAATTCCGTGAGCTGTTTTCGTTTTCTCAGAAATACTTTTGTATCAAATAAAAAGAACTTATGAGCAATACAGAAAATACAGGAGGAAAATCTCCAAAAGAAATGGAAGAAATCAAAGCAGCGACTAACGACACGTCTGCTAAAATTTATCCTATTATTAAGCCAGCAGATTGGGTAGGTATAAGAGCAGGCGCTTTAAAAACGAATATGATAGGTTCTCCAGCAGAAAATAACCTAAAGCTGGTAGTGGCTTATGGTAAAGATACGCCTGATAATTTTGTGTTTTTAACACAAAATGACTTACCAAAGTATGAAGGCCGAAATATTATAGAAGAAGCGCTTAAAAATATAGACGAGTATCCTACTGAGTTTGAATATTCTGAAGTTTTTGAAAATAAAGCATTAAGTGCTAGCGGACCAGATTTTGCGAGTGAGCGTATTCTTTCTCAAAGTCATATGCTCAAAGCTCATGAAATGTTAGGTGCAGAAGAACTATTCGTATCTATACCTAGAAGATCGTGTATGATGGTTATTGCAAGAGATGCCTCACAAGATTTATTAAATAAGTTTTCTTATTTACATGATCATACCTGGAATGATGATAGTTATGGTAACGCACCTATCGCCAACCTTATCTTTATTGTAAAAGGTGGAAATATCGTCGCACATATAAATTTAGAAGACTAAATCTGTTTTAGTAGTTCTCTAATTGCTATAGCAATTTTTGTATAAAAAAATAGGTTTCTTTAAAAACGGCTAGTTAATTTGAAGCTAACTAATATTATTTAAAAACAATAGATTCTATGGATAAAGTATGTCTTTATGAGTTTGAAAATCCAGAAATAAAAATTTCTATGCATGTTTATTTTAGTCCTGAAAATCAATTGTTGTTTGATGGTTACGATATTGGCAAACGCGTAAAAGAAGGATTGGGCGATTCAGATTATGAATATCAATATATAATAGCTTGGGAAGAAGTTAAAAAAATGGCCAGACTTTTTAATTGCGATGAAAATGATAAACCAGCTATTTTAGAAGGCCTAAAACAACGCTTTAACGCCAACGATGCTTATTCGAAATTTGGAGATTATATGAAAGAACATCATATTGTTTTTGAACAATTTATGTGGCGTTAAGCAATTTTAGATTTAGCTAAACACTATTTAAAATAAAAGTAACCGTTACACAAGTCTAAATTTCTAAGAAAAGAGGATTATTCTGATTTTTATGAATAGTTAAATTGTTGCTTTCTAAGTGTATGGTACTATTGAAATCTACTATTAATTTTAAATTTGATTAAAAAAGAGGTTGTGCAACACGCACAAAAGTTATAACTAATTTGAGAACAACTGAATTTACATATAACCCAGAAGTGATTCTCCAGTCTGAATTTGATTCTAATTTATTAGAATTTAACGGAATTGGAATTGGACAAGATTTGAGTCAATTACCAACTGAAAGTGTTTCTGAATTTTATGACAAACAAGGTGAAAGTCAAAATACTGATATTAAAAATGGTTGGGTTTTGACAATGAACGGAATTCAATACGTGCTAAAAAATGGAATTGTGAAAATGATTCGGGTGAAGAAAAACGGTATCACAAAACTGAACAGATTTGACAAAGATGATGTAGAAAAACTACTAGGAAAACCGAATAAAATAACTGAAGACTCGATAACTTGGGTTTGGGATAATGTAGTTTACGCAAAAGTTTATCATTACAAAAAAAGAAAAACTAAAATTCACTTCTCAACCAAAAACGGAAAACTTTGTGAATTAGAAATTAAATAAAAACTGGTAACCACACCGAAGATAAAAATTACTGGTGTTGTGCTAAAACAAAGGTTATCGCAAATTTTAAACTATAAATTTTATTAAAATCACGTTTAAATTGAAGAAAAAAGGAGCATTTTTTAATTCAAGTAATTATGAGATGAATAACTTATTGTGCGGAATAGAAAAATCAGAAATTCAAGAAAATGAAATTTATATATCCGAATATCCTTTTGAACCTTCAGTTGCTTATCCTCATAAATTGATAAACGCTAAGAATATTAATTTTATAAGTGCATATTTTGGGCTTTGCAGAATATATGTAGATCATGATATTCTTTTTGTTACTGCAGAACAAAAAACCGAATTACTAAAGTTTGCCGAGAATAATGGAATAAAACTTAAAAAACACAGCAGGAATTGGGAATGGATTTTAGAACCGTATCTAGACACTGAATTTACAACTGAAGATGAAAAAAGGGTTGAAAGACTCTTAACCGAAGTCGGTATTGATAAAATCGAAACTGAAAAAATTAGGAAAGAAGTAGGGAAACAAATGTATAAATATAACTTCGATACGATGCTTTGGGATTGGTGTAGTTTGGGTTTATGTGATGTTTTGTCTGCTATGCGCGTAAAATATAATAAAATTGAATTCAGAGATTTTTATAAAAGAGCAATAGAAATTGATAATCGAAATACAAAAGATTCGGCTTATTAAGTAGCAGAAAATTTTTTTCTATAAACGGAAGAATGTTTTTAACAGCGTATAAATTAAAAGAGCCCAAAAAACGGGCTCTTTTGGTGTTTTCTATTTATTACAGATATTCAAATTTCAATTAATGAAATATAATCACTGTATTATTAGCTATACTGTAAATAGCAGCATCATATAGCGTTAGCTATACCTCTTTTTCTATCCAAAAATCACGATTGTTGAAGATATCATCTTTAATCGCATCTCTGTTGGTCACTTGATCATTTTTATCTAAAATCACCCCCAATTTAGAAGCGATTTCTTTCAATTCTTTTAAAAGTCGGTAAGAAGAACCTATTATACCACCTTGTACTGGGGTCTCATCGGTCTCAAAAATAATTTCGTCAAATTCTTGCGGAATATAAAATCCTGCACTATCAGAATGGGTAAGCAAATGACTATACATCATCATAGATTCCTCTTCGAGAATGGGATCATCAGTAGGTTCGGCAGCTGAGTCGAATACTTCTGGAGTCCAATCTTCGTGAACCATATTGTAAGCAAAAAAACGTCTTAAATAATGAAGGTATGCGAATGGCATACCTCCTAATGCCAAAGTTTCTAGCTCTTTATCTTCGGTCTCTTGGTGTGCTTCTATATCATTTTCTAGCAGTAATTTATTTACTTTTTCTAATTCTGCTTTATAATATTCATAGCCTTCGGGTTTATTTTCTTTAAATTCAATTAATAAGCCGCTTGAAATCTGTAATCCCATATTTTTTTTAAAGCCATTCAGCTTCAACACCTAATTTTTCAAAATCTTCAACAATATGGTCTTTGGCGTAACATAAGGTTACTTTTTTTAAGTTGGGAAAGTGCTTAACATCGGCTACACTTTCAATGTCCCAATAGTCTTCTTCACCCCCCGAAAACGGTATTAAATTCATATAAATATCGTTACCGCCATCTTGGTATATTTCTGTAAGTCTTGGCGCTAAACGTTTAGGAACAGGAAAGTCTTTAAAGTATTGCGTCACTTCTTCAATAGGGTAGTAGCCTTCTTCTTCCAAATCAATTTCTCTTTTTGTATACCATTTCCCAAATTCGTGTACATCAAATTTAGGAGTCAATAAACCTTGAGTATACATTAACTCTTCAATCACCGAGAGTTTAAACCCAAAATCGGTAAATGTGATGAGTTCTTCATCAGGTTTGTTAATTACATATTTATCTTTTGGTATACCTTCAGCTCGATTGTAAGGCTTGTAAGTACTAAGTTCTATAGCCTTTACCTTATCTTCTCGTATATCAAACCAAGCGCTTATGGTATTTAAAACCAATGCACCAGTTGTGTCTCCTTTAAAAAGTTTTACGTGTTTTTCTTCGTACTTATGATAATAACTTATAATGTCTTCTTCGTTGAAAAGAAACGTTCCGGAGAACGTTTGAGACGGACTAAATTTATACACTTCTTGCTCTAACTCAAGACTTAGTGTTTCTATGTTTTTACCATCTTTAGCGAAAGCAATAATCCCTAAATCATTCCACGTAAAAAGCGTGTTGTTTTTGGTTTTAAGTGTGCTGTAATTGTTACCAATAATGCCTTGTAATTTTTCTATGGAAATAGGGAATTCAACAGAAACAGAATTAATTTTAAACGAATCTGGATTTAATTCTAAATGAAGCATAATACAAATGGGTATAGGGATTTATAAAATATTTATCGTTTTCAGAAACAGATCAAAAGATTCTGAAATTTTAGTAATATCACCACCATCGTGATAATAGATCCATACCGAAAAATTACTTTCTGGATCTAAGTACAGGTAATCTCCATTTTCGTGACCAATCACAAAACCTTTGGCTACACGCTTTAATTCAACACGTCCAAAAGCTGAATCTATATAAAGTTCGTCTAAATTCTCTCCTTCGATATGGGTATAAAGCTTTAAGCATTCGTAATTCGCGGCTTCACCAACTCCATTCATTGTCCAACGTTTTAATAACTCTGTTTTTCCCATCATATTCCAATAACGGGTGTCATCATATTCGTTATGTTCAATGTCAATACCATTTGGATGGTCGTTAAGAAATTTTAAATACTTGCTAGGTAATTCTTGCTGGAAGGTTTCGCTAAATTCTAATCTCATACGATGTGAATTTTATTAAACAGTTGGTGAATAATTTGATTACAAAATTGAAAACATTTCAACCAAATAAAGTAACCGTTTTCAGTGATTTTGAATTTTAGTACTAATGTTTTCTTTAGTACATATTGAAAATCTATAATTAGATTAAAATTCCCCGAATTCAGGGATAATAATAAGGAGACTGAAGAGTTAACTTTGTAAGAAATTACAATTATGGCAGATATTCAAAACCAAGCCGCTTTTTTAGATTCATTAAAGCGCAACAATGATAAAATAAGAGACGACCGTGCTAATGCAATTGCAGAAGATGCGCAGTTAATGTACAAACGAGAAACCGAAGATCTAGCCTTGTCTTTAAAGCGCTTAAAACGCGAACAAGAAAATATGCTAGATATGAGTCCTGCAGACGCTAATAGTCTTGTTTTGGCTTCAGATTTTGATGCTAAAGATTATGTAGCCAAAGACTTAGAAATGGCGGTTAAAATAAGAAACTTAGAAATTAAATTAGAATTGGCCAAAAAACGCTATGCGTATTTATTTGGAGCTAAAATAGAAGAATTATAATTATGGGAGGAGGAAGATTTAGTAACGAAGCTTACGAACAGTTAAGAAATTCTAAAGGATATCAAAATAAATCTCGCGAAGAGATATTTACTGCCAGAAATATAGATCCAGAAATGGATCCGTCAAAAGCCTTAGTGCGTGAATCTAGAGATTCTGAAGAGCACCCAGAATCGGTTTCTATTATTGTAGGTCTAGATGTTACCGGTAGTATGGGTTTTGTACCCGAGCTAATTGTTAAAGAAGCTTTGCCAGATCTTATAGGCTCATTGATGGAAGCAGGTATAGAAGATCCGCAAGTTTTATTTATGGGACTGGGTGATTTTGTTTACGATAGCGCCCCATTACAAGTTGGGCAATTTGAGTCTTCTGCCGAATTGTTAGACCGCTGGTTAACACGCGTATATTTAGAAGGCGGCGGTGGCGGTAACAATCAAGAAGGGTATAATTTGGCGCATTTATTTGCGGCACGCCATACCGCTATAGATTGTTGGGAAAAAAGAAAACAAAAAGGCTTTTTATTTACCATTGGTGATGAGCCTGTTTTTAAAGAGCTTCCAGCAGAAATTATTCGTAAATACACGTGTACCAATGAAGCTTCAACCATAAGTACAGAAGCAATTATTAAAGAAGCACAAGAAAAATACAACGTGTATCATATTCATTTAGAGCATAACGATTGGTCTAAAAAAGAAATTCGAAAAGGAAATTGGAAAGAGTTACTAGGTGAAAACTTTATAGAATTACCCGATTATAGAAAAGTTGCTAAACGCATTGCTGAAGTAGTGATTCAAAATCATAAACCCTATATAGGTAGTAGTACTGAAAAAACTACAAATACCGATGTAGAAAATATGCTATAAATGCCGAAGTCTAGCATTGTTATAGATTTAGGTTTTGGTGATGCCGGAAAAGGAGTAACAACCGATTTTCTGGCATCGCAACAACCTGAAGAAAGCTTGGTGGTTCGATTTTCTGGCGGGCATCAAGTAGGGCATACGGTTACCACAGAAAATCTAGAACACACCTTTAGTAATTTCGGTTCGGGTACTTTGCAAGGTGTGCCTACTTATTATAGCGAGCATACCACACTTTTTCCGCCTGCTATTTTACAAGAAGGACGTTTTTTAAAAGCATACAGTCCTCGTTTGTATTTTCATCCGTTAGCGATGATCTCTACGATTTATGATATCGCATATAACCGAGCTTTAGAAAAGCAACAAAACCACGGTTCTTGTGGTTTGGGTTTTGGCGCTACTATTGCTCGCAATCGAGAAGAAGTATATTTTTATGCGAATGATTTACGTTACAAATGGGTAATCGAACAACGATTAAATAGCATTAAAAACTATTACGAAGCCAAACTTTCTCAACAACCACAAACAGTTCAAACTTATTATGAGAATGAATTAAAAAATTATAATGAAGCTTTTTTTATAGAAAGTTGTCTTGAAATGCAATCTTTCTATACCATTGCAAAATTAGCTGAGTTAGCAAATTCATTTCAGCATTTTATTTTTGAAGGCAGTCAGGGTATTTTATTAGATACCCAACACGGTTTTTATCCGCATACTACCTGGAGTTCAACTACTTCTAAAAATGCCATTCAGCTTATTGAAAAAGAATTAAACGATACTCAGATTAGTATTTATTATGTAACGCGATGTTATCAAACTCGCCACGGTAATGGTCCTATGAGCGATATGCCAAATGTCACTTTGATCAATAACGAAAATGAAGCGAATGTGACTAATGAGTTTCAGGGTGAATTCCGTACAAAAGCTCTAGATCCTGAATTACTTAATTATGCATTGAGTTGCGATGCCATTCATCATCAACAGTTACCAATTACTAAAAAATTAATGATCACCTGTTTAGATCAGTTGCCTGATTTTTCGGTAGCAAATTTACTTCAAGAAATTTCGGTTTCGTTTTTAGAAATATACGGGAGTTATGGTCCTAGTTCAAAAACCATTCAAGTAATAAATTCTACAAATTAAGCTGTTTTTTTAAGCTAAAAAATTCTCTAATTAAAACGCGTATTTTTTAAAATCACCTTTTTCGGGGATGCGCTCCACGCTATTCTAGAATACCTTAGCTTCTTGTAAAAAAGAAGCTATTATGAAAAGTACAATTGCATATAAAGACGAATTAACTCAGCAACAATGGAGCGATTTTCAGTTTGAACCTATTCAAATAGAAACACTTCCAGCTTTAGAAGATCCTGAAGATTTTAGAAATAGTTTCACCTTTAGAGATTCGCTACTAGAAGCTTTTGCAGAAATTTCAGGTAAAAATGTTTTAAAACTGTTATTTATAACTCCAGATTTTAATTTAAATTCAGCATTTTACGGTATCGCTTACCTAGAAGGGAAAGAAATATATACCGCAACCATTCAGCAAACTGAAATTTTTACCAATTGGTATGATGCTATTCTTGATGAAGATGATGATGAAAAAGATGCTAAGTTGTTTCATTTTTCTAAAAACAGCTATAGTTACAGTCCAATAAATGCTAAAAAACACGAACAGATTTTTGAGCAGACAGGAGAATTTATAGTTAGTGCGATTCCTAATGAATTTATTGCAGAAAAGTTAGCCAAAGAAAAAGCAGATTTTATCACTCCGTTTATCAATTTGGATGTTGAATATGATTTTGAAATTATCAAGGCAAATTTTGAAAAACTTGTAACTGAAAATTCGTGGAAAGTTGTTGCGCCAACCAATAATCAAAAACTATATGACGAGTTTGAAGCCGAAGCAGGCTTTGCATTTCCGCAATTGCTCAAAGATTTTTTAAGTCTTCATAATGGAGTTGAAGATACTCGTTTTTTAAATGCCGAATCTATTCTCAAGGAATGGAGAGATTGGCAAAGTATCTATAACGAATGGACGCAAGAAGAATTGTTAGATACCTACAGTACTAATGAAGGGAAAACATTGCTGATGTACACCACGCCCTATTGGATTCCGTTTTTCAATTTATACAACGGTAATTTTATTGCCTTAGATTTTGCACCTGCAGAAAAAGGAACTCCCGGTCAAGTCATACGTTTTGGCGCCGATCAAGAAATTGGTTATCAAGAAGCAGAAAGTTTAAGTGCTTTTTTAGAACAACTATTAAATTCTGAAGAGTTTGAAGAATTTGATGAAGACGAGTATTAAAACTACTTAAATACAAGGCATCATAAAAACAGATTTAAGGTTGCGCAGCTTAACCGATGCGAACTTCAATAAAACAAATGTAAAACGTGGAAAATAATTTGAATAGCGAGGCTCCAATAGAGACATTTAAAAATGTAATTGTCCCCAAGATAAAAACTTTGGAATTAGATCATACGGAACTTCAAGCTTTGTTAGAGGTTTTAGAATTACTAGAAGCCAAAGATTCTCGTGCTTATATTGAAATACAAAATACAGTAGGATTACAACCTATCGCTCCCGTATTTTCAAAAGGTTTAGCCCAACAAATTTATTATCATCCTGCGGTTTATGCAGATGAAGCCCGAGGTTTTGAATGGATAGTTACTTGGATTCCTTTGTTGAAAAAGGGATTTTTCCCAGACGAAGAGAGTGCAGAAAAGCTGGTAGAATTTCTTTACTTCGGTTTAGCTTTTCTACAGTCAGAAAAAATTTCAACAGAAAAAAGAGAACGTGTATTTGAAGTCTTACATCTCTTAGTTCACAGGAAATCTGAAGCCTCATTACCAGTAGCTCGTTTTTTAATGGAACGTGCTTTTGACATTAGAGATCAGCAGAGTTCTTCTTTTATTGTTCAGCAGAGTTTAAAATATAAGTTGCTGGCCAGAACCTATTTTGCAAAAGATAGTAACGATATTTTAAAGGAATTTCCATTCAAAATTACCGATGATTTTGTAGATCATTTTTATCAAAATAGTTTTTACTTATTAGCAAAAAGCTTTCACGAAGTTTTACCAGTAAGTATGGAAAATACAGCTGGCGCTTATGAATTGCTGAAACCTTGGTTAACTCAAGATTTAGCAGCTTTTTATGCAGCGAATGAAGATTTTGCAAAAAGCGCGCATCAAGTATTGCTAGAGCGTGTGTTTTTTGTAGAAGATGAAAGTTTTGATTACCTCAATCTTTGCACGGCAGAAGGTTATTACCCGTTGATTGCTGCTTTCAACGATAAAGAATGGAATGAAAGAGATGTATTATTATTTAGCTTGAAAGATAAAAATATTCCTTTAAAACAAACTGAACCAGGTTTCTATAAACTGCAAGATTGGTTGTTGGCAAATAATGGTATTAATTTTAACCGTCCGGTTTTTGATAATTATGGAAAAGCAGTATTGGCTGTAAACAGTGCTCGAGAATTACCAGTGAGATCTATTTCACTTTGGTTAGAGTTGAGCAAGGCTTATCATAAAAACTTGCCTCGAAAAGCCTATTTTAATCAGGTATTTGCGTGTTTACTTTCAGATTGGAAGGCTAAAAAATTACCGGTTATGAGTCACGAAGGGGAGGCTTTTCAAGTCACCGGAATGTTTGTGCTCGACGATTTATTAGAAAATATTTATTTATTAAAAGATTGGCTACCCACATATCAACGTTTAGGTTTTGCAGATCCGTTAAATCAGTTTTTACTACTTTGTTTTTATGATGTTCGTAAAGATTTAAAAGAAAAAATAAACGAAGAAAGTAATACCGTTTTATATAATTACTTGATTACTCTAGCTAAAGATGCGAGAGAAACAGAACCCTATTTGCGAGAAACCGGTGTTGAACTTTGTGTAAAAATTCTAGTCGAAGTTTACAAAGACATCCAAGATTTTAAGCAAGTAAATGAGATTGCATCCTTAAAAAATATTCATCCTGGTGTAAAAGCATACTGTGAAGAATTTGCAAAATCTCATTATATAAATACAGAAATTCCGTTAAGTATTAACCTTATACAAAGTTGGTATTTGTTTTTAAACGATTATTACTACAGCTTAGGTAAAGAAGCCTTATGGGTAGAAGAAGTTTTAAAAAACCAAGGAACTCGTTTAGCCAATTATTTTAATGAAAATGATGAAGGAAGTTTGCCTAGTGAGATCCTTTTTAGGCTAAATATGTTCTTAAAAATGTGTAGCAAGCATTCAGGATCGTATTCTAAATTAAATGAAATTGGGTCAGCTATTTCTCAGCATATTTTTCATTTGTTACAAGATTTAAAACCCGAGAAATTGTCTACACAAGTGGTAGAGGTTTTATACAACTACATTATGGGGCACGAAATTAATGCTTATCATAATATGCAATTAGAAAGTGTGATTCTTCCTTTCTATGAGTATTATTTTCAAGAAGAAGAAGAAGAAGAACCAGACACTACAGAATTACCTGTTGAGTCTTTATTAGAAGAAGAAACCACTTCACCAACTACCGAACCTTTAGTACTTTCATCTGGGACAAAAGTTAATAAAGAGGTTTTAGAACAGGTAATTTCAGGATTAGAAAATTATAAAACCACCGGAATAGATAGTAGTGTTTATAAAACATTTATAGAACAACACGAGACCGAAATTAAAGCCTTATTAGAAGAAAATATGGAGCTGAAAATGAAAATGTATCAGGTTTTATATTTATTGGTGATCGATTTAGAAGCCGCACCCGATAGCGATTATGAAGCTTACGGAGACTTGAGTAGAAACTTTTTTGTGACGCTGGTAAAAGGAAACTCTATGGCCTTAAGCTATGCACAAGGTCTAGAAATGATGGCTTCATCTGGCGCTTATCCCGAAAAATTAACCCAAGCTTTATTAAAAGTAGTGACCAATTTAAAAGCATAACTTATGACTACAGAAGAAATTACACCCCAAATACAAAAGCAACTAAACTTTTCGGCTTTGCTTTTAAAAAAACATGCTCACGAAGTAGATCTTGAAAGTTGGTTTGGATTTAATCTGCAAAACGAATGGCATCTTAAAGCAGCAAAACGCTTATTGAAATACTACGGGATACATTCAGGTTTAGATTTACGCAGTAAATTGTTTGAATATGAAAATGGAATTATAGCTTCTGCTACTTTTGAGAAATTAGCAGCTAGTTTACGCCTAGATACCACGAGTAGTTTCGAGGCCAAATACAAAGCTTTAGATAATGTAATGCTAGAACATAATTATAAACTGGCTTGGAAATATAGATTCAGTCTTAAAGACCAGAAACTTATAGGTTACGAGATGGCAAAATATGTATTCTTGTTGCGTTTAGGCGGCATCTTAAATTACGTAGAGTTAGAAGAGATTGCATTACGCTTAACTGAAGCAGAAGCCTTACTTAAAAATACATTTACTAGTTGGGGAGAGTTTCACCGCAATGTGTGTATAGGAGATGAATTTATTAACGGACGTGGAGAACAAGATGGAAGTTCGTTCCCTGGAATATTAACCCTGTGGGAATGTTACCAGCGTATGCACATCACTCATCCTAATTGGTTTAAAGAATGGTAATTATGGAATTGACAAGAGAACAAGTAATCACACATATAGAGCAGGCTGAAGCAGCTTACGCTAATCAACAAAACAGACAATTAGAATCGCATATTGTTGCAATTCAAGAAAATTTTGATGCTTTAGAAGCTCAAGATCAAGGCATTTGTATTCGGTATTATCGTTTGTATATGCGTTTTTTAACGCTTTTTGAGCAGGTTAAAATATCTGCAATGCAAACCTATCTAGAAGCTTTAGAAACAGAAGGAGTTGTAGAGGCTTCAGATTACGAACTTATTTGTAGTTTTTACAAACTATGCCCGCAAGAGATTTACGAAAAAGCATTAATTGCTTATTCTTATAATGAAACCTTACATATTCATTATGCTTTAAAACTGAAAGAAGAGCGTCGCTTTACAGAGGCAATTGAAGTAGTAGATTATGTACTAGAATGCTATCCCGGAAATACCGAATGTCGCTTTTTATTATGGGAAATTAAACAAGAATATTTAGATGAATTATGTAATGCTGAAGAAGAAATTGAAGCAACACAGCTTCTTAGTTTAGCTTCAGCAACACACCATAAATCTGTTTTAAAAGGCTTAGAACTAGATCCTAGATTAACACCAGCCGAAAAATACCACGTTCAAATTCAGTTAGCCGTTTGGGGAAATAGATCGGTAGAAAATCGTAACCAATGGAGAGCCGAATGGCAACATGTAGAATTAGCAGACCAAACTCGTGATTTATTGGCAGATTATGCAAAAGCATTTATGATGTATGATATGGTAGATGAGGTTTTGAAATTTCCTGAAGCGCCTCATTTTCCAGAAGAAAACTACACAGATTTTTCAGGTTACAGAGCTTATATTTTAGCCGTTACCAATGCAGGCTGGCAAAGAGCGCAACACCACTATTTATTAATAGGTAAGTCTTGTTATCATTATTCAAAAGACTTGAAGAAAATGGCATATTGTCTTCAGCAAGGCTTAGAACTTCATCCTAAAAATCCGTTATTATTAGAATTGAAAGGGAAGTTTTTCTTTTTCCAAGGAGATTATGAGCAGGCAGCAGCAGGTTTTAATGAGGCATTTAAGCAAGGACTTTCTGCAACCGATTTTCTACAAACCTCAATGGATTTAAATGATCGGGTGAAAAATAGTAAAGGTATTTTGCAAACAGTGAATCAGTTTCATCAACGCCATTTTCCTAATGCAAAAAGTACGTGTTTTAGAGGAATAGCTTTGGTTAAATTAGGTTTTCTAGATCAAGCTTTTGAGGTTTTTACAGAAGGAATAGAAAACTATCCACAATCGGCATTTCATGCTTGGATGTATTATTGGCGAGCGGTAATTCATAAACATCATAAAAATTATGATTTGATGTTGAAAGATATTCAGAGCGAAGTGAAATTTTATCCTGAAGGAAGCAGCGACTATTGCAACTCGATGAACTTATGTATGGCTTCGTTTTTTGAAAAGGGAGATTACAAAAAATCGCATCAATATGGGGCATATTGTTTTGAACAAAGACAGCTGGACGCAGACCTTCATACGGTATTAAAATGGATTTGCTTTTATAATTACCTACCAAAACCTAAAGGATTAGAAGAAGCTTCAGAAGCAGATTTAATAACCAATCCAGCATCATTTATCGACTATCGTAATAACGGGTTAACCTATTGGATGATTGGGAACTATACGGAAGCAATAAATTCTTTATTACTTGCTGCTGAAAAAGACACAGAAAAAGGCTTGTACTATCAGTTAGCCTACCATTGCGCAAGACTAAGTCCAGATAAAGAAGTGGCGGTACGTATATATAGAGATTTAGTAAAAGAAGTTCCTGAGGCCAGAAACTGGGAAATAGATATCTCATATACCGGTTTATTAGAACAAACCCAGAATTTTAAAGAAGCAAAAGAAGGCTTTTTAAATTTTACAGCATCGTATCCTTACGAAGTGTTTTATAATTTTGCGAAACATAAAGATATGGTTATTCAAACCCTTAAAGAATCGGCAAAAGGAGAAGGGAATTTAAAAGATTACACCAGGTATAGTGCTGTGCTTTTAAGTAAAGAGAACCCAAACGAAAGTTATTTGAAAGAGCATCAGCAAATTGCTGAAGATTTTCATCAAGAAGATCTATTTTTGCGGCATAATTTATTAGCTAGGCTCGCTAGGTTTGAAACAGAAGATAACGAAGAAGAGTTTCAGAAAATTAAAAACCTTAAAGCTGAAATTATTCAAAACCATTTTGCTTAATACTTTCGTGAAAGCGAATTAATTCATGACTGAAATAAAAAAGTATATTTTAGGTATTCTCTGGCTATTGGCAGGTTGCATGCCTGTTTTTAGCCAGCAGAATGCTAAAACTGCTTTAATAGATTCACTTTCTGGAGTGTATCGAAGTGCCTTGAACAGCCAGCCCCAAAAGGCAAAAAAAGCAGCTTTAGCTTGGTTAAAAGAAGCTAAAAAATCAAATAATAAGTTACAAGAAGCTCAGGCGTATTACGCGTTAGGTAATTTAGGGAATAACTTAGGCGAATACAAGAGTACGGTTACCAATACCCAACAAACCATTAAAATTTTAAAAGATTTAGATAGTAAAACTGGTTTGGCGGCAAGCTATAATTTATTGGCGTTAGGGTATAAGAATATGGCAGAATATCCAAAAGCGATGGATAATTTCCTAAGATGTTTGCAGTTTGCTGAAAAAGAAAATAACAAGCAACAGCAAGCAAATGCTTATCAGAATATTGCCAACTTGTATATTCTTCAAGAAGATTATAAAAAGGCAGCTGAAAATTTAGATAGAGCAGCAGATCTTTTTCGTGAATTGAAAGATGATGATGGCGTACTCACTACCTTATTTAATTTTGCTAATATTTTAAAAGAGCAAGGTAAATTTGATGAAGCCCGAAAGCACTACCAAACGGTACTAAAATATAGAAGACGAGAAGGGAACAAAAAAGTAATTGCTTATGTGAATATGAATATTTCACAAATGTTGCTAGAAGAAAAAAAGTATAATGAGGCGCTTATCTCCTTAAAAAAAACATTGTCTCTTTTAGAAATGCTTCAATTTAAATCTGATATCGCTATTGTTTATAATGATTTAGGACTTTGCGAGAGTAAATTAGGAAATACTAAAAAAGCTATTTTTTATTTTGAAAAAGCCTTATCTATAGGTAATCAGCAAGCTTTGTTACAATACAATTCAGAAATCTATATCAATATTTCTCAGTTATATAAAAAACAAAAAGATTATCAAAAAGCCTTAGCATTTTATCAAAAAGCGATAAATAAAGAAGATCAACAAAACTCTCTTGATAAAGAGAAGTATGTAGCTAAACTTCAAGAGCGTTATGAAACTCAGCTAAAAGAAGCGCAGATAAAACTGTTAGAAAAAGAGCAAAAGCTTAGTGATGCCGAATTGCAAAAAGCAGCTTTAAGAGTGAAGCGACAGCTTGTGGTGAGAAATGCATTTATAGCTGGTTTTGTTTTGGTTTTAATTACGTTAATTTTGTTACGCCTTTTTTACATTCAGCGGCTGCGTATTCAAAAGCAATTAAGTTCTCAACAGGAAGAAAATGCCAGACAGCGCATTAACCAGATGATGCAAGAACATAAGCTATCTGTTATAGAACGCTATCAAGAAGGGCAGGAAGAAGAACGCTCCAGATTGGCGCGTGAGATTCACGATGGTATAGGCAGCGATTTGGCAGGTATAAAAATAGCTTTTGAACATTATCTCGAAGAAGCTGCACAAAAACCACAGGCAAAACGTTTGTTAGAAGCTATTAGCAACGCGTGCATTGATGTACGTGGACTTTCTCATCAGTTGCACCCGCTGCCGTTTTCTAAAATAGGATTTAGCAGTTTCCTTAATGATTTTGTTGCACAGATTACTCAAAAAACCGAATTAGAAATACAGACTTTTTTCTTTCCTGAAGAAGAAATAGATGCGCTACCAGAAGAATTGCTGGCTGATGCGTATCGAATTGTGCAGGAATTGATAAACAATATTTTAAAACACGCAGAAGCCACCCAAGCAGAAGTGCAGCTTACCAAACACGAAGATCACCTAAATATTGTTATTAATGATAACGGTAAAGGTTTTCAGAAAACTAAAAAGCAAGGAATAGGACTTCGCAATATCAAAGAGCGACTGCATAAAATGCAAGGAACTTTAGATATTGACAGCGGCTCAGGAAACGGCACTTCAATAACAATAGACATCCCCCTAAATTAAATATTTTGAAAAAAATAAACATCATAATAGCAGACGATCATTTAATGTTTTTAGAAGGCATCAATACCATTTTACAGGATATGCCTGAAATTGATGAAGTACATTTAGCCACTGAAGGGACACAGGTTTTACGCTTGCTCAATCAGTTTAAAATCGATTTGATTATCAGTGATATTAGTATGCCAAAGATGGATGGGATCGAGTTGCTGAAAGAAATTAAAAAGAAGCACGCTGAGGTAAAAATTATTATGCTGAGTATGCTCGATAATCACCGTACCGTACACAAAGTGATCCAAAAAGGAGCCAATGGTTTTGTACCCAAATTTACCAGTAAAGAAGAGTTACAAAAAGCGGTGAGAACCGTGTTAGAAGGCGAGCAATACTTTTCAGAAGTGATTAAACAGCGTTATATGGAAAGTGTTTTTGAACGTAAAAAATATAAAAACATCGAACTTTCTCCCAGAGAAAAAGAAGTGTTGAAGCTTTTAGGAGAAGAGCTTACTTCAAAAGAAATTTCAGAAAAACTTTTTATTTCGGTAAATACGGTAGAAACACATCGTAAAAATATTTTGCTAAAAACAGGTTCTAAAACCACCACAGGAGCGGTGAAATTTGCAATTGAATCTGGATTATTTGATGACTAAATAAGCTATAAACTAAAAAATCTGATTCAAAATCAGGTTTTTTAGTTTCGATTTAAATCTTAAAACTGGTAGGAAATGGAAGCTTGTTTTTGATGTTTTCCCAATAAGCATCAAAAGAGTCTACATTAGAAATAGGTTTTAATTCGGTACGGATAATTGCTTGCGTTTCAAGATCAAAAAACTGAAAAACAACCGCTGTTATGGGTGCCCTTGAACGTTTAATGATGGTATCATCAGTTTCAGATTTATCACTTAAAAATTGAATCCAGACGGCATCTTCAAATGTATCTGTATTTACAAAAACCTTACTTGCTGTATGCATTTGGTATTTATGGTCTAGTTGATTTAAATACTGAGTCGTTTTTGCTTCAATAGTTTGTTCTATCACTTTATAATCTTCAGCTTTAGAATTTAAAGTAAAATAATTGAGCTTCCAATCTTCTTTTTCTGTTTCTGAAGCTGTATTAGCTTGTAAAACAGCAGACGAATATTGTGGCGTTTGTATGTTAAAGTTAAAATAGTTAGAACTCAATAAATGGCTTTTATTGCTGTTCATTGTTTTCATTAATGTAGAAATGGTCGCTTTAAGAGTTTTAGGTTTTGGTTTGTTTTCAAATTGAAGAGTTGCGCTATAATAGTTAAAATCTAATTGTATTCCGTCTTTTTTTAAAGGAACAATCATGCTTTGTTTAATACGGTAATCTTTTTCAAATTCTTCATATTGTTCTTGAATAGAAAGTTCCTGAAAACTTCCCTGTGATAAAGAATCTTGCTCTTTCATCACTTTAGCGTCAAAATGTAAACCGAACCGAATCTCTGGAATTTGTTCATCAAAAATTTCAACAGTAAACATATTGGGATTCATATTGCCTTCATTCCAAAACCGGTTAAGGTTGCTAAAACCCAATTTTTGATCGGTATGTTTTCCAAGATATTGAGTTAACGTTTTTGCGGCTTTTTCTTTACTCATTCCCCCAAATAATCTGGCACACGAGCTAAAACAAGCTATAACAATGGGGATTAGAATTACGATATATACTATATTTTTCATGAGCTATTTATATGAATAAACTAATTTAAAGAATACGCAAAGTAAGAGCCTCACGGAATTCCGTGAGTTTTTATTTTCATTAAAACAGGGCAGTTTTTTTTCAGTAATAGCCAATACTTTTGAAGTATAAATTTCAATAAAAAACACCATGGGATTACAAGAAAAAAAAACAGCAAAAGCAATTGAAGATCAGTATTTAGCAGATTATCAAAAAGAAATCAACGAGATTGTAGGGAAAGAATTGCCTATAAACATTAACTGGGATACGTTTGAACTAGATTTCATGAAGTTTGTACCTAGCGTTTGTTTACAACGTCTTACCGATGCTTTTAAAGAAGTTTGTGCAGATGATATGGGCAAAGAAGCTGTACAAGAAAGCATTAATACGGTAGAGGTTTATTGCATCGCTAATGAAGGCGCAGAAGATAAAAAAGAATTAAAAATAACAGATGGTGTATTTTCGCTTACCGCTTGTTGGGGTGGCCACCACAGTGGTTATTTCTCTGATTTGGTGATTCGTGAATTTTTAGAAAATAATTTATAATCACTACTTTTAGTACCTTATAAAAAAACGGAAAGCTGATTAAGCTTTCCGTTTTTTTTGCATTTTATTTGATAGTTCAATAATTGAAAAAGGAACTAAATTGTGAAACAAAAAAAACGCCTTTATGAAAATCATAAGACGTTTTTATGCTTCAATAAGCCATTAATTCACTGTTACTTTATTAATGACAACTCCTTTTAAATTTGCAGAAAAATAACCGTTTTGTTGATAACCATTATTCTCGGTAAACGATTGATTATAGCTTTGTGCAATAGATTTTTCAAAATTGAGGGTTATATTAGGTGTATCTTCATTTTTAAAGAAAATTTTTATAACTCCAGACCAATCGCTAGGGTGGTTGGCAATCCATTCTAAAAATACTTGGTCTGGCTCGTTATTATTACAACCAGAAGCGTAGACATCTATTCTTTTTTCAGATTCATTATTTAAATCGTAAGCAGTAGAAATACTATAATCAAATTGCTGTAAGGTATATTTGTTTTGTGTGGTTTCATCTTTGTTCAAAATGAATTCTATGCGATCTATAACAGTATTAGGTACCATAATATTTAAATTTTATAAGTTTTTTTCGATTTCGTTTTGAAGTTGAATTTTATTGAAAACACTTTTCCAGCCTTTTTCAAGATTGAAGCTAATAGTTATTGTACGTTCGCTAAGTGATACGGTGTTTTCTTCAGAAAAATTAAAATTAATCACATCAATACTTTCTGAAAAAGCTTCTTTTGCCAGGTTATTTTCAGCAAGCGTACTTATCGTTTCTTGCAATAACTGAATGGCTTTCTTAGCGTAGAATTTTTGAGTATCACTTGGGTTTTCTCCAGCTTCATATGCAACAGTCAATTCTTTACTTAAAGATTCTTGAAGTGCTAAAACGGCAGTCTTGATCTCTTTTTTTAGTTGGAGTTGCGTTGGAATGTCTTTAGGATCTGGCGTAAACGGTATTTTACCATCAGATAGCAAGTGTACGTAATCTTTTACGTTTTGTAACATAATACACGAAATGCTATGGAAACTTACGTATTGTAAATCGGCCTCGTTATCGTACCAATTTCCTATTAAAACCACTCCTTTCTCGGCATCGTAGTTTATAAAATAACCAGAAATAGTGCCATCTGTATTGCTAAAGCTAATCTTGGGCATATTTGGGTTCTCTTGTTTACGCTCGTGGTCTGCAACTTCCTGAAGTATTTTTAAAACCTCACTCGTCTCTATAACCGGTAATTGTAACATTGTTTTAAAATCCATAGTTATATTTTTTAATACAACAAAGTTGGTTTATCTGAGATTGATTTTAGTACCAGTATTCCGTGAAATTTAAAGTTCGTCTCAGTAAATTTCTAGAATATAATTCTTCTTAAAAAATTCATAAACCCTGAAAACAGGGAGTAATTTTTTCGTGAAAAATTAGTTCTTTGTTTCTATAGGAAACAGTTTACGATTTCGTGAAAAGCTTCTTTTTTGTTTAAGAATACAAATGAATAAACGCATAGCATAATTATGAAAAAACCAATTGGAGTACCCAAAGAAGCAAGGTGGAATGAAGAAGATGAAGAATGGGAATTAGGAACTAGAAATAGAACCGGAGATGAAATAGGCGAATGGAAATGGTGGGATCCCGATGAAGGCTACTTAATTTGTCACGCTTTTTTTAGTGATGATGGCAAGCAGCTTTTAAGCGCTAAACGATTTCATCCTAATGGAGAGCTGGCATCAACTATTTTTTTCAATAAAGACCGAAAAGAATTAGCGACCTATTATACCTCTACCGAAGACACCTATGAGCATTTTCCTGAAAATCCCTTTAAAAACGTTTGGAAAGCAGAACGAGTAGTAGGGGTATTTCCTAAAGAGTATAATTTTTACGATAAGTCTGGTAAACTTTTATCGATAGAAGCAGGAAGATCTTCAGAATTAGAAAAATTAAAAACAGCTCCAGAAAATGAAACTGCAGAACAAGCAATAACACGATTAAATAAAGTAATAGCCATTGTTAAGGAAAATGAAGATATTGATGAAGACTTTTTAGAAGAGTTGGCAGATTTACATCAACCATATCAAATAGAATCTGTTTCAGAAGAAAAGTTAGCCGCGAAAGAACAAGAATTGGGTATAAAGTTTCCTCCCTCTTATAAAGAATTTGTACTAAAACACGGCTTAATTCAATTTGGTAAAACCAATGATTTTAATAGAAGACTGTTTTTAGATTATAATCGGTTAAGTACTGAGTTACTTTATTGGGGAATAGATGCCGATGATGACTTTTCTAAAGAAACCAAAAGCAAATTAGATAAAATTATCACGTTCTCTTTTGGTGACGAAGGGCTTCAGGCACAATGGTTTCATTGTTTCGATTACAATACCTTAAATCCGGAAACCGGAGAAGTAAGCATTATGGTTTTTGACCAAGACGATAGTAATACGCCATTAGAAAACAGCTCGGACGTTATTTGTGAAGCCAGCGGTTTTGATGCTCATATGAGTGCTATTGTAGATCAAGAAATTGAGTTTATAGTATGAATAAAGAAATGATTAATAGTTTTATAAGATCGCTACAAATCCTTACGGAATACAACTTGTCGTATTTAGCGGGTGGCGAAGTAATAGATAGTATTTCTGAAGATGATGAAATCATAACCGATGAAATGATATATCCGGGTACCGGAGATTTTGTGGTATGGGATAAACGCTGTTTAACCGGAACTTACGGTGTGGCTGAAAGCGGACTTATTGCTCCCGTTAAAGTTAAAAACCCAGCTTCTCACGGAATAAATTATTCTCAAAAACCTATAGAAAGATTGGTGAGTACGGCTGTTTTAATGAAGCGTTATGTTTGGATGACAGATCTATTTATTAATTGGTTACATAGAGATACACCATCGCCATTACGGTTTTTTGGAGATTTTGAGAACATTAATGCTTGCTATGCTGAAGAAAAAAACGAGCTAGCGCAAGATCAATGGTTAGCTATGTACTGGTTGTTGCATTTTGGTTTTTCGATGGATGATAGAGTGAACGAAGTGATCGCTATTGTAGAGAAAAGCGAAATTGAAAATTCATTTGCAGCATATGTTGAAGATGCAATTAATTTCTTTAAACATACCGATGCCAATTTTAATTATGTTATCACCAATAATAATGGAGAATCCTCAGAAGACCTTTTTATAAAAAGACGCTCGTATTTGGTATATACCACTCAATTGTACCGATATGCAAGCGGTGATAATTTTAAAAAATGGTGGTTATGTTTTTCCATGTATCCTCATTTTGAAGAAAATTTAATTCTCAAAATACGCTGGTTAAAAAATAATTTGAAAAAATTTGACAGATGGAACGAGTTAGATAAGGTTCGCTCTGAAATAGGGGAGTTGCCCTTCTTATCATATATCTCAGCCTGCAATCCAAATACAACCGATAAAGAGCATTTTGCAAATCAATTTTTAGAAGAACTATCTGTACACAACTATAATAAAACCGATCTGCAAAAATCTTTTATACAAATCATGCTGTATGATTTGAGGTGTTTAGATTTAGAAACTGATGCCTATTTAAAAGCGTGTGAGTACTATTTTGAAGGTGACTTTCAGTCTGAAGAATATATTGAAATTTTAAAATCAAAAAACCAAAATACTGAATCTCTTGATGTTTCTAACGAAGCCTCTAATGAATTGCAAAAGCTTTTAAATAAGGATGCTGAAATAGAAGATCTTCTTGATAGTAACCAATTTATGCCTTTTGTAATTGAGCTTTCTAATCTTGCTGAGCGTTATAAATCGGCTTTTGATGTTGCCGTTTCTTCCTTAAAAGAAGATTCCCATAAATTAAAAGTTTTTTGCGCGTACTGGTTTCAACCTTCCTCTTTCTCTGCAGAATCTATTTTTACAATTCTTAAAAATCTATTTATCTCAGATACAGTTTTAAAGAAATTAATATTTCATCAAGAGACTACTCAGGTAATTGCTACAGACGACGAAAGGTTGAAGATTATCGACTTGGTATTCACCTCTAAAGAAAATGAATATCAAAGTAAATTCACCTACGAGAAAACATTAGAAGCTGCTGCTATGCTAATAGTTTATAAATCTTATTATGAATCTATTTTCGAGTATTTAATCAATATAATTACTGCTGAAGACGCTGTTTATTCAGTTGAAACAAAAGCGATAGTATTTAAAAAAATATTTGGAGAAGATTCTTATGAAGATTTTTCTGCTCAATCTAACTATTCAGCCGTTCAAGTAGAAAAAACTTTTGATATCGGTTTTCAAGCGATTTTTGAAACCGCCTCTCCATTATTATTAAATGCAGTAGGTTCTGCTCTCCATAAATGGAATGAGCCAAATTTAAAAAGTTGGTTAGCTAAAAGATATAACGATAAGGTTTGGCTCAATCAATTCGATGCGTTAGAAAATAAATTTAAAGGAATAAAAAAACAGTTTGTCGCACTTGTAAAAGAAAAGAAAGCTAGTTTATAAGTATTCTTTAAGCATCAATTTTTTACTTAAGTTATTCGATTAAAGTTTTCAGTATTAATGATAGAAAGAAGAGAAAAATGAAAATAACTCAATTCCATATTTATAGCATTTTATTATTAAACAGTTTATGGTTTTTAAATGCTTGCGATACTGCTAAAAGCTTATCAAAAGATTCTAAAACCGTGACCGATACTATAAAATTCGATAAGAGTTCTCGTTTTTCTTATGGTATCGCACGAGTAGAAAAAGATAGTAGCAGTTTTTTTATCTTCAAAAACGGGCAAACTGCATTTCAAAAATTATTGCAAGAATTTCATCCTTTAGATAGTGTTGTTCCTGTTAATGGCGGAATGATACATTCGTATAAAAATGAAGAAAAAATAATGCGAATTGTACAGCTTGATAACGGAAACTATGGAATGCTGAATGATTTAGCTGAATGGGTTTTGCAACCAGAATACGATAAAATTGAATTTGTATATAATCGCTATGTAAAAATAGAAAAAGACGGAAAAACAACGTATGCCGATTCTTGGGGTAAGTTATTAGTTCCTTTAAAATTTGATAGTATTCAAATCATGTCTTCTCGTTATTTTGATGTAAAAAAAGATGAAAAATGGGGTGTTCATGATACTGAAAAACATAAAATAATTATTCCTTTTGAATACGATCATTTTGATTATTGTAGCGGTTGCGAGAAAAAGTCCGATTATTTTTATGCTGAAAAAGATGGAAAATGGGGTGTTATCAATTTAAAAAACAAAGTATTAGTTCCATTTAACTATGAATACGTACACTCCAATATACGAAGTGACGAGTGGGTTGCCGCATTTAGAAAAGACGGTAAAAATGTTATTATTAATATTCCGCAGCAAAAAGAATATAAAGCACCCGAGTATGATAGATTTCAGATTGAAAACGGGCATTTAATAGCCGCAAAAACCATAGATAATCAACGCTTTTATGGTGTGATTAACCGCAACGGCAAAGAAGTAGTTCCCTTTCAATATTCAGCAATTTATAATTCTTATTCAAGCTTTCAATCGGGGCCTTATTTATCGATTAAAAAAGATGAAAAATTTGGAATTATAGATACGTTAGGCAACGTTATAATTCCACCAACTTACAAGAGACAATTGCGCGTGCAAGACCATTACTTTATCAGTAGAGAAAATGGTAAAGTTGGCGTGCTTAATCAGGAAAATAAGCAAGTATTACCTCCTAATTATGATGAAATTATCATAGCTGAAATAAAAACTGACGAGAATAAAACTGAATTCATTTTTAAACTAACAGCCAATGAAAAGTATGGGTTGTACTTTCCAAAAACCGGAAAACTTATTCACCCAGAATATGATGATATTGAGTTTTTGAGCGACCGGCAGCGTACTCCTTATGTTTCTAAAGCCAACGGCAAAGGATTAATTAGCTTAGAGAAAGACGGAAAGACTAAACTTTACAATCTAAGTACCAATACAATGATTGCTGATGATTATGTAGATTTTAGATTTCTGCCGTATCAAAAAATACTTGTAAGAGAAGAGAATTATGGTGACCAAGGACTTTATGATTTAAATGAAGACAAGTTAATTTTACCTATAAAATATAAATTTGTACAAGTTTTAAAAAAACCTAAGCTTATAAAAGTGGTAAAAGAGGCAGGTAATTATCAAACCCAATCGGGTCTTTTTGATGAGACGGGCAAAGAATTACTTCCTATAAATTATGCCGACATCAAACAAATTGATACTTCAAAATTTTTACTGCACGAAAAAGACAGTTTATATTATATCTATACGGTCAAAAATCATAAAAAAGAAAAACTTCCTTTTTCAAAAGTCAGTGTAAATGACAGCACTTCCTTATTAACTGCACGAAAAAAAGAAAAATGGTATTTATACGATTCTAAACGAGAAAAGCGCTTGTTAGAAGAAGGATATTCAGAAATATATCAATTCAGAAACGGAAATTATATTGTAATCCAAAAAGACAGCACCAATCAATTAAAATTTGGTTATGCTGACAAAGACGGAAAAATGATTGTTCCGGTAGCATACGATATCAGACCTACAACATACTTGCCTAGTCTTGAAAACAAGCGGTATTTATTTTTGAAGAAAAGAGACAAAGCTACGGGAAATATGCTGCAAGGCTTTGCGAATTTTGAAGGAAAAGTTGTAGTCCCGCCACATTTTGATAAAGTATATCCCGATGGAAACGGAAATGGTTTTTTTACGATGAAGAATAATCATTACGGCGTTATAACGGCTGATGGAAGAGAAATATTGAAACCGCTATATATTATCGGGATTGACGGACCCTTTAATAGTCGCACACTAGAAATGGATTTTCACTTTCCGGTACCTTTTCAAGAAAATAATAGTTGGAAATATATGACGGAAAATGGAAAAATTTTACCCATAAAATCTAGTGATTTGATTTTGTTTCAATAGAAAATTAAAGTAAATGAAAACAGGGTCGTTTTCTATGACATGAATCGAGTTCTTTGGCGTTATCAATTACCCCCAACTAAAAAAATAAAAAAATGATTTTGAAACAGATTAAAACGATACTACTATTTTCTTTATTTTTTTATGGAGCCTTCACCAATGCTCAAACTAAAGAATTTGTGGGTTCCTACACCTATAGTAAGATGGAATTTGCCGAACAAATGCATATTTTAGATTCTAATCGGTTTTCTTGGAAGCAAGTATATGGCGCTAGAGATATTGATTTAAGAGGAAAATGGATTATTAAAGGAGATACATTAATCGCAACGCTAGATCCAATTCCAGACAATAAAAATCCTGGTGAGTTAGAAGCTGTTTTAACACCATCTGGAAATTTAAGTTTTACAAAATTTAATGATAAAAGTACTGTTGAACCTTATATTTTTAAGCGTTCTGAATATAATTTATCTCAAGATGTAGCAGAAAAATTGGCTCAACCTATTAATCATTCAAAATTAATAGCATCAAAAAAGAGTCCATTAGAAAGACAAAATGAAAAGGCAAAAAAACGCTTTTAGAAATTTAATAAAGAGCGAAAGCAATTAGGAAAATATCACGGTTTTTTTAAAAACGAGGATCCTGATTTTTCTGTAATTTTAGGATTAAATGCTAAAAGAAAGCAATTTGTAGTTAAAAAATCAGCTACTGAAAAAGGTGCGGTAAATTACTTTCAGGGAACATTTACGTTGAAAAACGATACGGTTTATGCAACCACAACTGCAGATCAAGATGAAATAAAGCTTTACGGATCTCATTCTGATGATTTAGATGAAGACGAACTCGTAATTTATTTTAGAAAACTCAGCTTTAAAAACATACAAGTTAAGACAGGTAAAAGTTTTGACGAATGCACTTTTAGCTCTTCTGAAAAATTTAAGACAGAGAATGATAGTGTTCGCTGTTTGCAATTAAAAAAAGGAGATAGCTTATGGATAGCTCTTGGTAAAAAAGAAGCCCATATTTATAGTTTTTCGCTTCAAGATTCAAATTACAACCAACTTTTACTTCAACCAAATTACGCACACGTAGAAACCTGGGTAGAAAAACCGATTTATATTACCGATGAAGATGAAATTCATTCGCTTTACGATGGGAAAGTTACTTTAAAATTAACAGTACCAGAACGTATGTATCCATCATTATCCTCGATACCGTCTTCCCCAATATTTAATGAATATAGATATTTTTCTATAGATCGAGAAGAGCTTTTTAAACTTTAGAAAGAATAAACTTCATTTAAAAATTCGGCAAGATTTTCAACATTCATCGAGAACCAAATCCAAAATTTTTAATTCTTCAATTTCCTTATCATAAACAAACGAACCTTCTCCAGAAACTAGAAGGGTCGTTATGTAATTCATTCCAGTTTCGTGGGGTTCTTCTAGATTTACATCAAACGAGAATTTGGCATTTTTAAACTGAAAAGTTTTGTTCATTTTATTGACTTCAACCTCTTCCGCAGCCAGCTTTATCTGCCAAATACTTGGTGCATGATTCCCCAGCTCTTTTTCTACGAGCAACTTAGACCAGCAGCTATCCATATTACAAACCAAAGCAGCCAGTTCTTTCTTCAGCTTAATAGTAGTCGGCACCAAATAAGAATGAGAGTTTTTCATGACTGAACTTTTTTTTCAGTTGAGTATAGTTAGGCGTCATTAAATTCTGAAAAGTCTTTTCTGATATATTATAGCCACTAAATTTAGAAAAGTAGTATTTCACTTCTTTTAATTTTAGTTTTTGAAAATAATCCGGAATGGTATTTTCAAAGGTACAGTTGTTAATTCCTAAATAGTTTAGGTGTTTGAGATCGGCAATCCATTTTGGAAAATCAACAAAATGTATCCCATCTAAATACAGCGTTTCTAAATTTGAAAACTCTTTAACGTAATCCGGAAGTTTTTCTATTTTATGATGCGGATTAAAATCTATAAGATCGAGCTTGGTTAAACTCTCTGGTATGGTTTTAATATCATCCCCAACTCCCTTCAAGTGAAGTCGCTCTAAGGCCGTAAATTTATTAAGTTGAGCGTAAGCTTTCTCATCAAAAGAATAACATAGCGATAATTCTAGATCTTTGAGGTTAGGCGCATCTAAGGCTGTCAAAGATGATACATCTGTATACGACAGATTAAGCTTTTCTAATTGAAAAAGCTGTACCGCAGAAAATTCTTGAATTGTACGGTTATGATGCATACAAAATGCTTGTAAATTAGGCATCTGCTGAAGCAATTCTTTTATATTTTGCGCTTTATAATTCTCTAATTTGAATCCTTTTAATTGAGGAGCAGGATGAGGGTTAAGCGCAACTTCGCTTTCGTTTTGATTTTCTATAAACAGTTTTTCGAGGTTAGGGCAATGTTTTAAAACATCTTTTATTGGCGCTGTAGACCAAATAACGTTTAGTTTTTTTAAGTATTCTGGCTTTGGAAAATATGCAGAATAATCTATTTCAGAATCTGATGCTTCTTTAGGGAAAGATATATCTAAGGTGCTGGCTACAATCTTACTAAAAAAGCCTTCCAAATTAGTAATACGTAAGGATTGAAATAAAGCCTTCTCAGTATTAATGAATTTTTTTCCTGGAATAAGCGCATCTATAGTTAAAATATAGAGGTTATTAATTTTTTGAGGAAGCACATCACTTTCAATAATTAAGTTAGGACATCGTTGAATCTCTAAAGAGTCGAGTAGTGCTACGTTTTTTAAATTTTCTGGTAACTTTTCGATATCAGAATTCCATATTTTTAGAGTAGCTAAATTTGGGCATGATCCTAAGTTATCAAATAAAATATCACAATCATTCATCCCAAAACAAGCAATTGTCTCTAACGCAGGTAAACGTTCTAAGCCTGAAGAAAGGTTTGGTAATTTATCTATATTGTAGATTTCTATCTCTTTTAAATTCGGAAATTTATTAGCATTGTTTAGAATATAGGTCAATAAATCTGCTCTATACAAAGTTAGTTTTGTAACTTCTAAAGGTTTGCCGGTACTTACAATTTTAATCGATGCATCTAATTGGATAACATCTATATTAGGCATAAATGCACAAGCATCTTCCACTTCTTTAATTTTGGGTACTCTATTAAAATGTACTTTTTTTAATGTGTTTAATTGTGGTAAATATTGTGGTATTTCAGTAAGATTGGGACAATCAAAAACTTTTATTTCTTCTAGCTCTTTTAAAGAAGAAAGATCTGGTAAGTTTTCTACATTTTTCAATTTTATTAATTCCAACACCTTTAAATGCTTCGGAAGTTTTAAATGTTCGATGTTTGCGGTGGTTAATCCTTTTAATTTTAAAGTTTCAAGACTGCCAAGTTGCTGTAAGTCTTTGGGTAAATCTAAGGCAACCGATTCTTCAGCTTTAGATTGAACTATAGATAGTTTTTTTAAATGCTTTAACTGCGTAAAATAGTTGGGAAACTCACGTAAGCTGGGAGTCGTTAGCTTTAGTTCTTCTAGCTCTTTAAAGTTGCTGAAAGAATCTGGCAAATCTGTATGTGCTCCATTAATTTCAAGGATACGAATTGAGTTTAATACGCCAAATTCTTCTGGAATTCCATTTTCAAATACTTCGCTAATAAATAAGCCAGTTATGTTTTGAAGCCGTAAGATGATAGAAGGATCTTTACTTATCTTTTTCTCAACATTTGCTTCCTCTAAAAAAAGTCGAGTATAGCCTAGTTTATGGTATAGTTTGCCAATAGGAAAGTCAGGATCTATAGACGCAAAATGCACAAGTGCGCTAATTACTTTTGTGGTGTTATCTAATTTTTCAGGAAGCTTATTGCGAGATTTAAAAGCTTTTAACTGAGCTTTATTGGCGTGTTTTTCTAAAACTTCTGTAATTTCTTGAACAACTTTTTTATTTCTGTAAAGTTTACCGATTATAAAAAGTTCATAAATACTATCCTGAGGATAGTTACTGGTTTCTTGAAGATGCTTGTAGTAGGATTCTATATGATCTAGCTTGAATTCCATAGTGGGTTTTGGTAATTTTAAGTTCTTATTTTTAAAAAATGAAAGAATTTATGCGTCTGTAGCTACTTTATAAGCATTCATTTTTTTAAGAATTATAGGAGTAAATAAGGCAAATCGAGCATTAAATTCTTCTTGAGAGGTTGCGGTATTTAAATTATTCACCATAGTTATCCAAGTATGCATCAATTCATCTTCTAGATTTTCGTGTTTAGTTTCTATCGCAATAGCTTTCACTAAATCTAAATGATCGTCTAGCTCATAAAAACCGGTTTCGTTTACCAGTTTAAAAACTTTTTCGAAAATAGGCTGGGTCGCCAGTAATTCGTTAGGTTGAAGTTCGGGTGAACTGGAAGCACTTATAGTTTCAAAAACATCTACCATTAAATCTTGAACAGTAGCATTTATAGAGTCGTTTAAATAGTTCAAAAGGAATTTTTTTTAAGTTATTATGAATGTAATTGGCGAGTTTTTTATTTGGTTTTTAATAGTTGAAGCTTACCAATACGAGCCTACTAAAAATGTCATTCTTATAAACGCAATTACACTTTCTGAAGTAAGCTGAAGCGGTGTTTGCAAATCGGTAATTTCTTCATCATCTATAAAAACCAGAAATAAACCATCTTTAAAAGCTACCAGTACATTATCTATTGACTCTTGCTCGTTGGCTAAATCTCTATTGGCCAGATCGCCAAAATCTACTTTACCGCTTGCGGCTTGATCTTGAATTTCTGACGGACTTAAAAAACCGATAACATTCACTTCTAAGCGTTTTTTATTAAAAGCTTCTACCTGATTTTTTACACAACCAATGAGTAACTCTTCTAAATTTTGTGGCGTTTCTGCTAAGGTAAACGGGAATTTTTTCACCTTTTTTTTGCCTAATCGTTTTAATTGTAGGGTAATTTCCATAACACGAATAATTTTTTGCGTTAGCGATTGTCGTGAAAAGCCCACAGTGCGCTAGCACGCGGACTTGTAACAGAAAGCGCGCCTCACGAGAGTGGGGAACGCCCTAATGTTACTATTAATTATTAATCTGCGCTAAAATGGTTGGATCTTGTATTTTATCGTCTTCGGCAAGCAGTTTCATTTTAGAAATAAGTTCGGCAGTTTTAGGATCGTCATCTACAAAAGGTAAAAACATACGTCCGCGATGCTGGCTGTGAACCGGTAATATAGAAAGTGACAATCCGTTTTTACTCACCTGCGCGCTTCCTAAATGAATGCTGTACTCGCCAAGTTTCCCTTTAATAAGAATGTGACGATTTTTAACTTCTATATTCTGAAGTTTAAACAATCTGGCAGATTCTTCGGCTAGAGCTGCGCGCATTTGCACTGTGCTGTGGCTGGCTTCTGGATCTACACCGCCAACGTGAGCAACACTTACCACCAAATCGATATCGCGCATAATTTCGCTAAATACTACCGGCGGAATTTCGCTAAGCGGAATAGGTTGATAATCCGTTAACGAATGGAAACAAACTTCTTCTAAAGTTGGCGCTTCAACATCTGATGGTGAATACCAATCTGCCATCGCATACATCGTAGCCATAAAACCACGTTTATGATATACTTTTTGTAAGCCTTCATCGCGGTTAACCGTCCAGCCTCTGCTGCGCAATAAAGCGACGGTTTTGTTAGGTTGAATTTGATGCCCTTCGTAGCGTTTAGATCTAAAACTGTTTTCTCGTTCTTCTTCAGTAATTACATATAATTCTCTAAATACTTGCTTAAACGGCTGTATGATGCGCTCTGCAAAAAGGTGTTTTTGGTATACATCCCATTCTACAGTTTGGTAAAGATGAGAAGAGTGTGCAATAACTAATGTATCTTCTGCTGTTAACGTATGTATTTTTCCAGAAACATTCGTTAAGGTACCTTCGCTGTAAAAACCACTAATTTCCTTTTCGGGAGAGAACATAACTAATTTGCTAAGCATCGCCTTTACAATAGGATGCAGCATAAGCTTATGAATTTCTGCAGCAGTAAATTGATCTTCGTTTACCATTGCATTTTCTAAAGATAAACGCGTTCTTTTGTATTGCTGTGCTAAATAGGTTTTATGTTCTTTTAACGCAATAACCGATTTTTCTTTGCGATATTTTGCCGGAATATTTTTAAGCGGTTTGCCTGCTTTGGTTACTTGAATGCTTGCTTTTCCTAACTCATTAATCACTAGTTTTAATTCGGTTTCATCGAGCTTTAGGGTTGCATTTTCCATAATTTCTTGCGTAGCTTTTGCTTCCATAGCCCAACTGAAACGAACCCGGTCTTTATAACCAGCATTTCTAGATAAATTATCTAATCCAATTTCTACGGCTAATTTTTCGCTTTCTTGACGCTGCGCTCCAAATTGCTTGCTTTCTTTTAAAAATTGCTGCAACAGATTGTAGCGTTTCAATAAATCTTTTTCTGGGACGGTTTTACTAAGCGGAATTAAGCCTAGAGCACGCACATAATCTTTGTCCCTTTTTTCTTTTACTTTCTTAAGCGTTTCTGTAATTTTTACTTCGCCTAGCATCACACTAGAATACAATTTAACTTGACGATGACCGTTTCCGTCAGAAATATATTTGGCAGCATCGTGTAAAAGTTTCCAGTTAGACTTTCCTAAATTTTTATACACTTTATTAAACCAATCAATATCGATGGCACCAATGGCAAAATCTGATTTTGAAATGTCTGAATATCTAGAAATTAGGGTTTCTTTCTCACTACTCATATAATCTGAAACATGCGCCTGAAACCACCAAACGGCATCTTCTAATTTCTCTAAACCTAAATACTCTCCTACATAACCGGCCCATTGTGTGGCATAACACGCCAATTCGATAAGGCGCTTTTTAGGTATTTTAGCTTCGTTAGCAAGGCTTACAAAATCTTCATAGCTTTCAGATTCACTAGGAACACTTTTTCTAAGAATACCGCTAAATTTTGATTTTTTGCTGTCGTTGTAATAACTATATCCGCGTTCAAAAGATTCTTTCCCTAAACGTTGTAAAATATCAAATACATAATGAGTTCCTTTTACCGTAATTATATGCGAAACATAATCTGAAGCTTCTGTAGCAATGTCTCCGCGCTCTAATTCTATTTGTAATAAATTGGTTTTTAGCGGTAAAAATACGTGTTCCGGAACTGGGTTCTTAGGTATTTTGCCACTACGAACCCGGTAATTTAAACCTCCATCGATAATCGACATTAACGACCCTGAATACAAGGCTTGAAACAACAAATCATCATCGTTAATTATATTTTTTTGATGTAATTTAAGGGTTGCTTCTATATTGGGGCTAGGCATATCTCTAGCATTTTTTACTTTTTCTGCAGCAACATCTCTTATTTGTGAAACACTATTAGGGTAACCTAAGTATTGGGCAGTTAAATATAGGTGTAAATCCCAGTACTTTTTTAGTTGATCTAGCGTGGTGTTTTCTAATTCATCTTCAGTTAGAGCTCCGATTAATTGCGTAGCTATAATCGTCCAATTTGAAGATAGTATGGAATAATCATTTTGTTTAAAGCCAGTTTTTTTACAGTCTTCTGGAAAATTAGCAATTACATCTTCTAAAAGATCTAATTTGAAATTAATAAAATTAGACTGATCTTGATAAGCTTTAAATAGTCTTTTTAGAACCGTTAAATACAATATGTTTTTTCCGTAATACGATCGTGTACTATGATCTATTGCTATTTTTTCTAAATTGGGAATGTATTGTTTTACAAAGGGAATAAGCTTACCGTAAGTGCTGTAAGGATTGTTAGCATTGGCTATAAAGCGAATAGCCATATACATTTCATAATCGTTTAGTTGACTGTTTTTATACCATTCTATCCAAATATTGGCTAGCGGAAGATTATGTAATTCTTCTAAAGGAGTAGGGGTTTCTAATTGTTTAATATCATGAATTCCCTGTCCCAATAATTGGGTGACTGTTTCTCCCTGATAACCTTCTCGTTCATATTCATAATTACGCTGTTCATTGATGAGTGTAATTAATTTATTAATTGCTAAAATTATTTTTTCAGCATCTATAAATGCACTCAATTTAAAGCTTTTACCTGCTGAAGTAACTATTCCTAATTTATCAAAAAAGTTGGTTTTTCTTTCAAATTTTGACTGTGGAATATAAAGACCACTCAGGTTTTCATAATCTATCGCGCCAAACCCATTACTAAAGCTATTTGTATTTGAATTTTTAGAAAATTTATCTAAAAAAACCTGTTCGTTTTTAGAGTGTTTAGGTCTTTCTTTATAAAGATGAATTTGTTCAGCAATAAAGTCACTGTATTTATCTTCATCATCGGCAAGAGTTAGCAGTTCTAGCCCTGCTAATCGCTGATCTATATTACGTGAAACCACCAAGTTTTTAGTCGTAGTTTTAAAACGATTTTCGGGTTGTCTTACTAAAAGTCTTAAAATAGCTGAACGTAGCGTTTTGCTTTTACGCCTCATCAGCTCTTCGGCAACTTCAATGTCTTTATCGTGTAAAGGCATAGCGTAAAACATCTGAATACCTGTATTCATAACCGTTTCATTACGGTTTTTTATAGACTGATGTACTAATTTTCGCTTCCACGAATCGGCTTCATAATCAAAATCTGGATTAGGTTGTGGAGGGTTTTCTTTGTTCCAGTAATAACGATAACTGTTAGGGAAAACTTTACGAATGTAATCTTCTCTAACTTCAGAAGGGAGCAAATCGATATCTTCTGCTAGGTATGCAAGTTGCTCTTCACTGCTATTTTTCAGTAAAAAATTATAGAAAGCCCCAGCGTTGGGTTGAAAGCTGTGCCAAGAAAATATATGTACTGGTTTCTCTTTGTTTTCAGCAGAAATAGATTGCGCAACTTCAAGCACCCGTTTAAAGGTATGATCGTCTAATTCAATTTCTGGTAAATTTATGATTAGCCAATGATCAATTGCCGCATCTTTACCTAATTCCTTTTTAAAATATTCAACAATAGAATGATTGGTACGTTCTGTTTGCGAAACAAAATAAAGCGCCAGTATTTTTTGTTCTCTATTTTCTGATTGGTAAACTAAATTAAGTGCTTTTTGATTGGCAATGTCTACATCAGTTAAGCCTATTGCCCAAAGTGCGGTATAAATTTCTAAATGATCTTTGCTGGCCAGCCATTCTTCGACTTTAGTTAAGTCTAACATAAGGCTTTCTGCAATTTTTAAAATTCGGTTTACAGTTGCTTTTTTAGGAGCTTCCCAATTGAAACCAAACCAAACATTTACAGCCCTTACCACACTACTAAACCGCGCTAAATCGTGCTCTAAAATTAGATTAATCATATAGTTTAAAGCGCCTAGACCACAATCGTCTAGGGTTTCTAAAATAGTCTGTCTAAGCCCTTCTTGACGCTGCGCAGCCAATAGCAAATCTCCTACTAGCTTCCAGTTTTTAGAGGAAGGAGTAAGCAATAATCCTTTAATAATATCTTGACTTATACCACCTATTTCGTCTTCTGCCTGTATAATATCGGTTACTACTTCATCTACAAATGCGGGTCGATGATGTAAAACACAAGCAAGAAAATAGCTATTTCCACGATCGTAATACGTGCTGTATTGCAACTGTTCTTTAAGAGATAGACCACCCATTCCTAAACGGCTTAGGCTTAAAAAACGTTTAAAAACACTTATTTTTTTAAAGAAAAGCTCTAACGTAGGTTTGCAACGAAAAGATCTTCTTGCATAACCAGATTGGTAGGGTTGGGTAGCGAGAAGATTCCAGGTTGCGGCTAAATAAGGAGCCTGAATTTCTCCGAATAGAAAAACGCCTAATTTCATTCCTTCAGGCGTAAGCCAAGGATTTACAGTTTCTGGATTTTCAAAACTATCAATCAAATCGTAAGCAGAATAATAATTGTATCTATCCTTATTAATACAGGCTACTACCAAACCTAATTTACGATAGGGTTCAGGAAATTGATTAAAATCTTCTTCTCTTAGTGTGGATTTTTTGAAGGTAGCAATGTATTTACTTGCTTGTTCTCTAGGTATCATAAATAAGAATCTTAAAGCTATAGTTTGCGTTAAACGTATTCTGCCAAATTATGTTTTACTTGTACTTTATAAGTTCATGCAAGATAATAGGAGCTTACTAAAATTAACTCACGGTATTTAGGGATATTTAGAAAGTTTCAAAAATATAATTCGAATATGACTAAAATAGGTGATTGTAAATAGAAATTTTTTACAACATAAAACTTTGATTACTAGGAATATAGACTTATAAACTCTTTAATTGTTTTTTGAAAACTATAGAGGTTTATGTTTTGATGTCTGTTAACTTATAATTAAAAAAATTAAACGTTTGTAAATGTTTTCGAGTTATTTAATTAACGTTTTTAGTTATTTTCTTACTTTTCTTAATATATAAATCATATTAAGAAAATACTTGTATAATGGGAGCGTAGGTAGTTTTGTGGCTTATAATAATCCACAAATTGTACTATGAAAAATTTTTATTTTCTATTCTTACTACTGTTTTTCTGTAGTTTTAGTTATTCTCAAGAAGGCTTAATGCTTCAAGGGAAAATCACTTCAGAAGATGGCGAACCTGTTACAGGTGCTAATATTACTATTGCTGAACTTTCAAAAGGAACTACCTCAGATTATTCTGGAAATTATCAAATTCAAGCTATAACAGCAGGGAGCTATACCATTGAAGTCTCTTTTGTAGGATTTAAAACCATAACAAAAGATATTACGCTCAATCAAGATACGAAGCTCAATTTCGAATTACAGGAATCGGCTTTTGAATTAGAAGGATTAGTTGTTACCGCTCAAAAAAGAGAGCAAAAAAATAAAGATGTACCAATCGCTATCACCTCTTATGGAAATGAATTTCTACAAAATCAAAATATTCAAGAGTTTGATCAATTGTCAGAATTTGTTCCGGGTTTACAAGTGCAATTACAGAGCGCCAACAATCCAGGTATTGTAATTCGAGGTATTACAAGTGATAACGGAGATTCTAGAGTAGAACCCAGAGTATCGGTTTTTCAAAATGGTGTTTCCATTAGTAAGTCTAGAGGTTCTGTAGTAGAACTTTATGATATTGAACGTGTTGAAGTTTTAAAAGGGCCACAAGGAACTTTATTTGGTCGAGGCGCTGAAATTGGAGCGATGCACATTATCAATAATAAGGCAGTAAATGATAATTCTGGAAAATTAACTTTAGGATATGGTAATTTTAACCAATTTAGAGCAACCGGTTTTGTAAATACTCCGCTAGTAAAAGATAAGCTTTTTGTGAGATTAGCAGGTATTTACAGTAAAAGAGATGGATTTATCGACAACCTTTCTGGAGGTGATTTAAATGGTAAAGAAACGCTAGCTTTTAGAGGATCTTTAAAATATATGCTAGGAGCAAATACGACTTTGGATGTAATTGCTAACTGGCAACACGATACTCCTCCTGGTACCGCTTTTAAGAGTGGAACTTACGCACCAGTAGGCGGAGACACAAACCCAAATACATTTGCCGATTTAGAACGCGGAGAAGAGTTAGGCTTAGACCGTACTGTTTACGATATTACTGCGATTGCCAAACATCATATCAATTCTGTTTGGGATTTTACATCTACCACAGCATATCGTGAATTTGATTCAGATGAAGCTTTTGATGCCGATGGTACTCCAGCTCCTGCTTTGTTTTTCCACGAGATCGCGAAAGGAAAACAATTTAGCCAAGAAGTTCGTTTCAATTTTAGTGCAGACGATAAGTTAAATGGTTTTTTCGGAGGAAATTTTTTCTATGAAGATGGTTCTCAAAGTGCCCCACTTATCACTAACGAGCAGAGTTATGGTGCTTTAATTTTAAGTTATTTAACCGGAAACCAAGATTTATTTATGGTGAATGGTATACCTCAATATTTTCCTGCCATTCCAAACGATCCAGATACTTTTGGTCAAGCAGCCGGAGCTCCCTTAAATGAAGCTAATCGTGAATCGTATACCAACTATGGTAAAAATTATTCTGGAGATATTTTTGCAGATGTATCGTATTCAGTTATTCCTAGTCTTATTTTTACCTTAGGTTTACGCGGAACTTGGGAAAATATTAATGCAGGTTATGAAGTGGATGATGCTGAAACGCCAAGCTTTATTGGTGCTTTATTAAGCACTTATCCTAATAACTTATTTGCTCCAACCAACGGACGTTTAAAAGCTAGCGAAAACTTTTTATCTGCGGTAGGTCGATTTGCAGTAAACTATGAAGTTTCTAATCAATTTTCAGTATTTGGAAACCTAGCCAGAGGTAGACGTCCTAATGTGATTAATATTGATGAAACTGGCGCAAATACTTTAGCAGCAGAAAGTGTTTGGTCTTACGAGGTAGGTGCTAAATCATTATTCTTAAATAACCGTTTACAGTTTGATGTGAATGCGTATACGTACAAGTACCGTCACTTCCAAACTTCAATAACCACTTTTGATCCTGAAACTGGTATAAACACTAACCCAGATGATAGTGGTAGTGCAACCTCGTATGGTTTTGAAGCAGCTTTTCAATATGCGTTTGCCAAAAACAGCAACTTTTTTGCCAATTACAGTTATATAGATGCAAGCTTCGATGATGAAGATGAAAACGGAAACGAGCAAGAATTAGCAGGAAATACCTTTAGATTAACCCCTAAACATTCATTTTCACTTGGTGTTAATTATCAGCCTTCAATAACTAAAAATATGGATTTATATGTTCGTCCTTCGTATAGCTATAAATCTAAAGTGTTTTTTGAAGAAACGAACAAACCCGGAGTTTCTCAAGATGCTTATGGTTTGCTAAACTTTAAAGTAGGAACAATCATCAATAAAAAATACGAAGTGAATTTCTTTATGAATAATGTGTTGGATGAAGAATATATAATCGATGGTGGTAACACCGGAGGAGGATTCGGTATCCCAACATTTATCGCAGGAGCACCACGTTCTTATGGTGTGCAAGCTTCTATTAAATTTTAAATCGAACAAAAATGAAAAAGTATTTTTTAATCGGATTTTTATTGCTGAATTTAACCCGCATATTTGCGCAGCAATTAGATAATATTTCATTGAATAAATTAGACGAATATATTGCTTCAAAAGAAGCTTCGGTAAATGATTTAAAACCGAATAACGAAGCACATATTATTTGGGAAAAAGAGTATCAAAAAACACCAATATCAATTGTGTATTTACATGGTTTTGGTGCAAGCAGTAAAGAAGGCGAACCGGTAATTTCTAAACTGGCAGAAAAATTTGGTTGGAATCTGTATATGTCTAGGTTACAGTCCCACGGTATTGCGGCAGAAGATGCTTTTAAATCATTAACACCCGAAAATTATATCGCTTCAGCACAAGAAGCTTTAGCAATTGGTAGAAAAATTGGCGAAAAAGTACTTTTAGTGAGTACATCTACTGGCGGAACACTGAGTTTAATTTTAGCTTCAGAAAATAAAGAATTAGCGGGAGTTATTATGTATTCCCCTTTTATCGGGTTAAAAAATCCTGCCATGGCAGCAATTACACAGCCTGGCGGAAAAGAGTTTTTTATCAACCAGATTGGGGGAGAGGTTCAACATCAAGATCGCCCGGCAGAAGAAGCCAAATATTGGTCTACCGATTATCATGTAAACGGCTATGTTGGCTTAATTAATATGCTTCAGCAGAATATGAACCCTAAAACCTTTAGCAAAGTAACTTGTCCCGTATTTCTAGGTTATTATTACAAGAATGAAAAAGAACAAGATCAGGTAGTTTCGGTAGAAGCAATGCTAAAAATGTATGATGAATTAGGAACGCCCGCCGCTGAAAAGGAGAAAGTAGCTTTCCCGGAAGCAGGAAATCACGTGATTGCTTCCGATTTACGTTCTAAAGATTGGGAAAAAGTATATCAAGAAAGTGTTGAATTTATAACCGAAAATATTAAATAATGAAAAAAATACTTCTAGTAGCATTGGCAATTGTCGCTTTTTCTTGTAAAAATAAGTCGACAGAAAAATCGGTAATAGTAGAAAATTCAACTGAAAATAAAACCGAAAATATTTCAGAAAAAAAAGCTGAAAAAACCTATAATTTCGATCTTGAGGGGCATCGAGGTACCAGAGGTTTAATGCCAGAAAATTCGATTCCAGCTTTTAAAAAAGCATTAGAATTGGGTGTGAATACCTTAGAAATGGATGTGGTGATCACCAAAGATAAAAAAGTATTGGTGTCGCACGATTTGTGGTTTAACCGCGATTTTTGTTTAGATTCTTTAGGAAAACCTATTAAAGAGAAAGATTCGATGAGCCTCAATATCTATCAGCATACCTATGCTGAGGTTCAAAAATACGATTGCGGAAGCATGGGGAATCCTAAATTTCCCGAGCAGGAAAAACAGCATGTTACCAAACCATTGCTAACAGCTGTTTTTGAGATGGCTGAAAATTATAAAGCCGAAAACAACGTTGATTTTTCATATAATATCGAATTAAAAAGCGATCCGCGTGCCGATAATTTTTACCATCCGGAACCTAAAGAATTTTCAGAATTAGTGATAAAAACCATCGAAAATTCTGGAATTCCAAAAGATCGAATTGTGTTACAGAGTTTCGATTTTAGAATTCTTCAGTACTTACACAAAGAACATCCAGAGTATCGCTTTTCGGCATTGGTTTATCAAGATGGAATCGATAAGAATTTGGAGAAATTAGGTTTTATTCCAGCGGTTTATAGTCCGGAATACAAAATGCTTTCAGAAGAAAGTGTAGATTCTTTACATGAACAAGATATGAAAGTAATCCCTTGGACAGTGAATGATACCACAGCGATGAAACAACTTTTAGAGTGGAACGTAGACGGAATCATCACTGATTATCCTAATCGAGCTTTGCCGTTTCGTTCGTAAATATTTAAAAATATATTCCAAAACCTCTTATTTCAGTTGAAGTAAGAGGTTTTTTTATGATCTTTACTTTCGTAAAAGTTGATTGATTTTGGATAATTGTATTAGCGCTTTACGTAGATATACCCAGTATTCCCTGATTCAAAAGTAACTTTAATTCTTTTATAATCATCCACTTCATAATCATCGGCATGTTGCAATTCAGTTGGTGTAATCTTAAATAAAGTTCCTTCAATTTTGTCGGTTTCATTACCTGAATATTGAATAATTGGATGAAATTTTTCTTCACTCTTCCTCAAAACTTCTGGGTCAGTTATTTCTACCATTTTTAGTTGATAGCATTTGAGAACATCTTTTTTACCTTCTAAAATTCTTGAAAAAGTTTCAAGTTGCACTTTTTCCTTTTGAAGTGTTCCGTATGAAAATAAATGAGGCATAATCTTATGTTATTTTAATGAATTGTAATTGTGGAGATTTTGTATAGTTAAAAATATAAATTTTAGTAGGGTATTTTAACTCCCATTTTATAAGTACCAGATTCAATTAATTTTCCATCTCTATTCCATAATTTATATTTCCCATTATAAGTAGATTCTATATTTTTCACTAAAAGATTCCCAACTTCTGTATAGAAAATTTCATAACTTTCTTTAATTAATTTGCAATCTTCATCGTAAAAGTTTTCAATTTTAGTGAGACATCCCTTTGAATAATATTCTTTACTAAATGGTTTTTTGTAAATACCGTTAATTTTTTCTTCTTTAGTTGTTTTGGGATCCTTATAATATTTAGTGATGATTTTTTTGACTCTAAATTGAGAAGTATCGGAGAATTTCTGATTTTCTTTAAATGCTGTTTTTCTATTTTTAGTATCTAATTTTTTGTAATTTTCATTTTCAAGAATACCGATAAGTTCATCATTTTTATTATAAGCTTCACTATAAAACTCAATACCATCTTTGACTTTAGACTTATAAATGATTTTAGCATCTGGGAAATGGGTGATGGTAATTCCGTTAAAAGTTTTCCAATTATTTTTATAGAAAAAAGTATATCTAGTCTTTACTAAATTGTAAGGACTCTCAGATTGAGCAAAAAAGACGGTATTCATCATTATAAACACAATTAATAGTATCTTTTTTGACTGAGATTCAAATTTCACAAGCATATAATTTAATTAATACTACAAAAATATAAAAACATATGGAAGCATGAATTTGATTAAATATTTTAAGTTTCTAAATAGCTTATTTTAAATAATAATCTTATAAATTGATGATGTAAACTCAGAATTCTGTTTTAAACCACAACTACTATAAATAATTTTGAATAGATGGTAAATTAAACGATTGGATTTTTATTCTTGAAAGATTTTGCATCAGAACTCAAAGGTTTCTAAAATAAAAAAAGTATCTATTCTGGTAATTCTGGAGCATGAATACGAGTATTCTTAGAAGATAATGTTTTTAAGAAAGCTTCTAAAGCATTGATTTCATCTTTAGTAAGCTCTAATTTATGTAATAGTGGTGAAACCTCAGGAATTAAAGAGTCTCGTGGTGTTCCCAAATAGCGCTTTTGAATAACTTGTGGATTACCTAAATTGTAAAATTCAATGACATCTCGTAAAGACGGAAAGTGACCGTTGTGCATCCAAGGACCTGTGCGAGCCACCTCACGTAGAGTAGGGGTTCTAAACTTGCCTATATCTGCTGTATCTCCAGTAACATGGAACCGACCAAAATCTTCGTTTTTGGTACCAAATAAAACCTGCCCGTCATTATGATACTGATTATCACTAAAATATCCAGTATTGTGGCAATTGATACAGCGTGCTTTAGTTCTGAACAAATGCAAACCTAAAACTTCTTCATCACTATAAACATTAGGGCGCTGATCAATAAACCGATCAAATTTACTGGTTCGGCTTATTATTGTACGTTCATAAGTAGCTATGGCTTTTTGAATTCGTTCTAATGAAACTTCATCACTATTAAAAGCAGCTACGAATAAAGGTTTGTAACCTTCAATTTCTTTGATTTTATGGACAGCAAGATTGAGCTTTTCATTCATTTCTAACTCATCGGCTATAGGAAAACGAGCTTGATCTTCTAAGCTATTCGCGCGGCCATCCCAAAATAATTCGTGGGCAAAGGCAACGTTCATGATGGTCATGGCATTCCGTTTTCCGTTTTGACGGTTGTGACCAAAAGAACGAGTTAAGTTATCTGTCCATGCCAATTCAGAATTGTGACAAGATGCACATGCTATTTGACCGCTGACAGAAAGTCTGGGATCAAAAAACAGTTTTTTTCCCAGATTTACTTTCTCTTTAGAATACGGATTATTATTAGGGAATTTCACTTTAGGCAAATGCCCTATGTCCTTAAAATTATTAATACTACTATCTAAATTAGGCGCTGGCCAATTTTCAGAATTACCTGAAGCATAAACCTCTCGTAAGAAGGTTATTGACTGATAATTTTCTTGCTTATCTGATTTGCAAGAGAAAAGTAAGGTAGTAATAATAATTAATAAGATTTTTTTGTACATGGATTATAGTTTAGAGCAAAATTTCTTCTATACATTGATTACCAGGTATAATTTCGGGATCTTCATAGCCCCTTTCGCTGTAAATGTAATATTCTGATGTTACAGTACCCTCATACAATTCTTCATTAGTTACTTTTAAGCTTAATTTAATTTCCCAAAGTGTTTCTTCAATTTGTCTATAAGTTCCTGTACCAGAAATAGCAAATTCATACCTTTTATCATCTTTATTAGATATGGTTAAGAATTGAGGGATAACAGATACGATACCATTTGTCAAGCTGGTTCCATCTTCCGGATAAAATTCAATAGCTGTTTTAATATTTAACCCAGGAGAATCTGCTTCTTCTGAAGATTCATAATCAAACCAACGTTTTAGATTAAAAGGATTTGTTGTTTTACCTGCAATAGGTGATACAAAACCAATTTTATAAGCGTTGTAATAGTTATTATCATAATCGTTTAGTACCGCATTTTCATCATTAGCGTCTACTGCAACCGGGACGCCAAATGCTGTCCAAGATCTCCAAGAGCATTCCCCGTTATTATTGTGATCGAGCCAATTTTCTCCTCTTACCAAATAATACTGATTACTGAGGTCGTAAAAGTGAGAAGCAGGGTTTGTATTTGTATTTCGATCTATATGAATAGGTTTATCAATTATAATATTTGATTTTCCTGAAATGGTATAATTATCATTTTCTTTTAATGAAATTGTAGATTGAGAAGCTACATCATCATTTAAAATTTCTTTCAAAATAATTTCATAATTTATAGAATCATCATTTATTTCAGAACGCTGTAACACATATTCAAAACCATTTAGAAAACGAAATATTTCACTATCGTTTATTTCTTCTTCTAGATAACCATAAGGAAATTCAACTTTAAAATTTTTGGCTTCATCCATGGTTCCTTTGAGTTCTATTCTATTAATATCAAATTGATAGGTAGTAATTAATTCACCTAGGTTAATTTCAAATTGATTTCCACCCGTTTGATTATTAAGGGAGCCTATCTGAATAGATGGATCTGAAACACTGGTTATGCTAAATTTAAGTTTTTGACTCTCATTCCATCGTCCGAGAAACTTTACTTGAATAGTATCAGTAGGCTGCTCTGCTGTGAATTGTAAATTTTCAGTGGAAATTTGATATGCAGATGCAGGTAAATCTGTTTGTAAACTGTAGGTTGCGGTTACTGGTTTATCAATAGATCTTGAACTTAAGATTACTGGTATTTTTAACGGTTTTAAAGATGTATTTTCGTATCGATCTAGTGGTTTTTTATTTGCTATATTAGCAGGATATTCTAAAGGAATATCATTGTTATCTACAATAAAATTAAACCTTAAAGATGGAGTTAGGTCTTGATTTTCTTGATTACTCAAATCATCATCAGAACATCCTAAGATAGCGATTATGCTTAGTAAGAATAAAAATTTAATAACCTTCATTTTGAATTAGATTTGTATTAATATTAATGGTTTCTTGTGGAATAGGAAGTACGAAAAACGGAGATGGATAATTTAAATTACAAGAGGTAGAAATACATCCATCGTTTCGTGTTACATTTTTGCCTAAACGTTTTATATCAAAAAATAGTTTATTCTCAAAAGCTAGTTCTCTTCTGTATTCTAAAAAGATTTCTTCTTTTAAATTATTATTGTTTGTCAAAGAAGTTAAACCTGCACGTTCGCGAATAGCGTTTAAATAATTTAATGCCGTAGAATTCTCATTTAATTGTGCTGCTGCTTCTGCTGCTATTAAATACATTTCACTTAATCTAAATACAGGATTACCGGGATTACCTTGAAATTTATGGGTAAAATAATAAGGTTTATTAACGGTTTCATTATTTTCTAAAGTAGGCAATTGCTGTTCTAGAAATAAATCACCTCTAATATCATTTTCAGTATACAGGTTTAATAAATCTTGAGAAGCTGCATAATTTGCATATTTCGTATTTGAAGTATAACCATAGATTGCAGATTTACTACCACTTAAATTTCCATCTGAATCTACAGAAACTGAAAATTCTAATAAAATTTCGGGTATAGGTTGTAAAGGCTGTTTCCAAGAGGAGATATATTCTTGTTTAGAAGTAAGTACTACTCCTGAATTTTCTATTACAGATTTAGCATTTTCTAGGGCACTTGGATAATCCTCTTGAGCTAATTGAACTCTTGCTAATAAAGCTTTTACACTTACTTCTCTAAAATACGAATATTCCGGTCCTTCGAGAATCGGTGTGTCAGAAAATAAATCTAATGATTTTTGTAAGTCGTTAACAATAGCGACATAACTTTCTGCTAAACTTAAACGTGGAGCATATTTTAATTCTTCTTGTAAGGTTTCAGTTTTATAGACAATACCTAGTTTTTCTGCTTCAGAAAAATTAGTGTTTTGTGCATAAACTTGTAAAAGTAAAAAATGCGTATAAGCGCGTACACTTAATGCTTCTGCATAGATTTGATCTTGTTCTACAATAGTAAAAAAAGGTGTATTTTCTACATTTTCTATCAGAAGGTTTGCTGCTGTAATTATCCGATAGGCATTCTTATAAAAAATTTCTAAATTGCTTTCTCTTGCTTTATCATTAAAATTGTAGATTTCTTGAATTTTGGAAACAACTTCTACTTGAGCACTGGGTAAATTAGGGGTGAACTTAATATTTCCACCATTTAAATCACCATAAACTGCATAATTTTCAAATCTTGTATTTTCTTCTACTAATGAATACATACCCACTACGGCTTCTAACATTCCTTTTCTTGTAGAAAGTTGTTCTTTAATCGAAATTTGACTTCCAGGTTCTTGTTCTAAAAAATCACTACAACTCCATTGAAATAGAATGAGCAATAATAAACTTGCAGTATATAATTTTTTTTTCATTGGGTTATTTTTTAAAAAGTAGTTGTTAATCCTAAAGAAAACGTACGAGCTTGTGGGTAATTGTATTTAAATTCACGTACACCATTGCGATTTTTAGGAGATTTATCTTTATACCAATAAGCTACGTTAGAAACGTTTGCAAATATAGATAGTTTTTCTAAAGGTAATTTTAGCCGATCAATAGGTAATTGATATGAAAGGTTAATGTTGTTAATTTTAATAAAAGTAGCATCATATAAATACTTACTTAAATTAGGGACTATAGGGTTATTGTTGGTAACTACGGGCTGTAAAGCTTCTGTGTCTCCAGTACCTCGCCAATAATCATAAGCATTTACCGAAAGATTACGATTTTGAGTAAAGTTATATTGTGAAATTAATTGATAATCGGCAAGGTAATCTCCTCCAATTTGATAAGAACCAGTTACTCTTAAGCTGAAATTTTTTATTGAAATTGTATTGCTAAACCCACCATAAGCATTAGGTTGTTTATTACCAATAGGTTCCCAATCTGCTTGGTTATAGATGTTTTGATAAGTTGACATATCGTAAATTTGTAGATTCTTAGTTACGAGATCTCTTCCGGTAGCAGGATCTATCCCTAGCCAGTTAATTCCCCAAATCGTAGAAGTACTATAGCCTATTTTTTGAGCTAAAGCTTTTTGGGCTGTAGAATAGTCACTACCTAAACCTAATAAATCTGTTACTTTATTTTGAAGTGTAGATAAGTTAACTGATGTATACCATTTAAAATTTTCTTTTTTAATCCAACTCAATCTTGCGCTAAACTCAAAACCTCTGTTGTACATTTGGGCAGCATTAAGTTGCAATGATGTAAATCCATTCTCAAGAGGGATATCTCTCGCAGCAATAAGATCACTTAGGTCATCGTAATAATATTCTGCGGTAAGTTGTAAACGATCAAATAAATTAACATCAAGCCCTATATTGTATTTATCGTTTTTCTCCCAACTTAATTTTGGGTTTGGTGCAGCACTGGGGGTAGCTTCATTTAATCCATTGTATCCAGAATTTTGTCTTCGGTTATACAAACCTAAAGAACGGTAAGAACCTATTTTAGAATTACCTGTACGACCATAGCTGGTTCTTATTCTTAGAAAATCGATCCAATCTTTATTCTTAAAAAACTTTTCTTTTGATAGCACCCAACTTAATCCAACCCCACCATTATAAGCCACTTTGCTATCGGTACCAAATACAGAACTTTCATCTCTTCTAAAGTTAGCTAAAAAATAATATTTTTTTTTAAAATTATAATTTAACTGACTATAGAAAGATACACGAGAATTATTATTAATATCTGCTCTATATACTTGATTGTTAAAGCGATCATCCTTTTCTGTATTTGGATCGTCATCTTGTAAAGCATTAGCAATATCATTTAACTGTTCAGGATTTACAAAACCAGTGCCCGAAGCATAATCAAGATCTGTTTTTTGTTCACTTAATTCTAAACCACCTAAAAGATTAAATCCATGATTTCCCCATTGTTTTTCATAGAATAATTGAGTTTGCCAGTTCCAACGTGTGCTGTTACGTTTGTTAATAATACGTCTTCCCCAGCGATTGTAGGTCTCTCCATTGAATACAAAAGTTCCATTACTACGACCACTTTCATTAGAAGCTGAGAAATAACGGTCTTGCTTTTTATCTTGATAATCTAAACCAAATAAAGAAGACACTTTTAAGTTATCATTAATATGATAATTTACATTAAAACTTCCTAGCAGTCCATAATCGTTTGATTCACTTTTGTTTTGTTCTACAACGGCAAGCGGATTAGCTACAGTATTTACGCCTAGAATCGTAAATGAACCATCTTCATTATAAGGTTTAAGTCTGGGTACAAAAGCATAATTGTAATATATATTGGGTTTGGTGTGTTGCACATAACTTGGAGATAAAGAAAGTTTTAAATCTACTTTTCCTAAATTATAGCCTAGATTAATATTAGCATTTACTTGTTGGTTTTCATTACCTAACTGGGGTTCATCAATAGTTAAGTAGGTGAGACTAGTACGATAATTGAAACGTTCTGTAGCCCCTGAAGCACTAAAATTATATTTAGTATAAACTCCTGTGGTATTTAATAAATCAAACCAATTGGTATTGATATTATTTTCGGGTAAAGGTGTTCCTCCAGTATTTTTTAAAAATCTATTTCGCAGTTCAGTATATTGTTGACCGTTTAAATATTTAATTTGGTTGACGGCTTTAGAGAGTCCTAATTGAGTTGAAAAATTATATTTGGTTTTGCCGCGTTTACCTTTTTTTGTAGTAATAATAATAACACCATTAGCTCCATCTGCACCATATACACCAACAGCTGCTGCGTCTTTTAAAACATTAATACTTTCTATATCTGAAGGTGCAATTTTCGCTAACGGATTATTAAATGTTTCACCGCTAACCCCATTTCCGTCGAAAAAGTTATTATCAATACCAATTTCTTCAGTCATAATAACGCCGTCGACAATAATTAGTGGTTGCGTAGAGGTACTTAATAAGTTATTATTAATAGAAGAAAGCGAGCCTTGACCACGAATATTTATTTTAACAGGACCGCCTACGCCGGTAGTGTTTTCTACTAAGACTCCCGCCATTTGTCCTTCTAACATTTTATCCACACTCTCTGAAGTTTGTTGCGTTGGGATTTCTTTATCAGTAACTGTTACAATACTTCCTACAACTTCCTCTTTTAATTTTTTAGTTCCGTAAGAAGAAGTAATCACTACTTGATCTAGTTCGTTTTGAGAATCTGCTAACTGTATATTTAACTTATTACGATCTCCTAACCTTATCAATTTTGTTTGCATTCCTAAATACTTCACTTCTAATTGAACATTAGAAACTTTTATAGCATTAATGCGATAGGTGAAATTTCCATCAATATTAGTCATCGTACCCTTTGCTGTATTTGGAATCATAAGTGTAGCACCAGGTAAAGGGATCCCATTTTTATTCGTGACTTTACCCGTAATCAATCGACTTTCAAACTGATTAGAATTTTTATTTTTTCTAATTACTTTAATCGTTTTATTTTCAATATTATATGTGTATAGTAATGATGAAAAAGCAATTTTTAAAATTTCAGTAAGATTAGAAGATTTTAATCTTGCTTTTATCTTAATTTTTGATGCTGATTTATCTTGAAATCTAAAATTGAATTCAGTTTGTTGTTCGATAATTTCTGATAATTCTCTTAAGGTTGTTGGAGAATGATCAGTATTTATTTCGATTTGCTGTGCGCTCAAATTGGTGGTAGCAATTAGTAAAATAATACCAATAGAAAGTAAGCGATAGTTGAGTAGAGACACTTTTATATATTATTTGTTATGAAAAGAATTTGTGAATAAATACCGATTATTCTAAAATTTTCTTTTTCTGAATAGGCTTAACATTAACTAGGAAGAAAAATGATGAAATGATTCACCTAGAGTTGAGTTGTGTTCTTAATATTTAAACACCTCATTTTACGATTTTCAAGTAAATGTTAGTATATAATTATACTGAAGTAGAAAAGAATAAAAAGCTTGAAAATGCCTTCGTTTTTTTTTATTAATTTGATGAAATCTAACAAATTAATACGAATATCAAGAATGGGGATCATGATTCAATATTTTAAATTTTTTGCAAATATAATTTTATTATTTAGAACGAAAATAAATAATGATGAATTTTAATAAAAATTAGATAAAATACATTTTAATCTGTTTAAATCTTTAATATATATGTGTTTTTATTTTAATAATCATAAAAAAAACCAGAGCTTGATAGGGCTCTGGTTGAGGTTTTTTGTAATAAAGCTAATGCTAAGAACTAAAAAATTATTTCTTTAAATCACCAATAGATTTATCCATGGGCTCTTCATTATATTCTGCAGCATCGTCTATGGTCATTTCGCTAATAAAATCTTCTTTAGGTGTACGTACTTTTTTCATATTTACTAACCAATCGTTTTCATCTTCGCGGTAACCAATAGGTAAAAGTAAAGTACTTTTATAACCACTTCCTTCCAGCTTTAAAAGCTTATCTAATTGTTCTGGTACAAAACCTTCTACTGGGGTTGCATCTACTTTTTGCTCTGCAGCTGCGGCAATCGCTAAAGCAAAAGCAATATAACTTTGTTTAGAAGCATGCTCAGCTTGCCAAACTTTTCCTAATGGTTCATATAAGCTTAAGATATTAGCTTTGTAATCATCCATCGTTTCGTGTGGTAAACCACGTTCATCCATCGTATAATTAAAAACTTCAGAAACGCGTTCGTTGCTATAATGATCCCAAGCAGCAAAAACTAATAAATGAGAACAATCGGTAATCTGACTCTGATTCCAAGAAATTCCTTTTATTTTCTCTAATAATGCTTTATCTGAAATCACAATAATTTTATAAGGCTGTAAACCAGAAGAAGATGGTGCTAAACGGGCAGCTTCTAATATATAATCTAATTTATCTTGTGGCACTTTCTTGCCATTCATTTTCTTAGTAGCGTAACGCCAATGTAAATCTTCTAATAAACTCATAATTCAAAAATTTTTAGCAAAGGTAAAATCTTATTAGGTAAATAAGTAACTTTGTGACAAAAAGTAATAGTGACATTTAGGTAACCAGATTATGATTGCAACCACAGAAGAAGTATCAGCATTAAAAACCTGCTCACAAAAAATAAGAGCCATCCATGATACGATGGATGTATTAAGCGGAAAATGGAAGGTATCTATTATTGCATGCCTATGCTTTCAGCCTATGCGTTATTCAGATTTATTACGCGAAGTTCAAGGTATTTCTGGTAAAATGTTAAGTAGAGAATTGAAAGATTTAGAGATGAATAAATTAATTCTTAGAAAAGTTTTAGATACTAAGCCTGTAAGTATTAGCTATGAAATTACTGAATATGGAAAATCTTTAAAACAATTAACAAGCGTTATTGCTGAATGGGGATTAAATCATCGCGAAGAGATTAAGAAAGACTTTTAGTTTCGTTAAGCAATTCCTTAATAACTCTACAAGGATTACCTGCCGCCATTACATTTGCTGCAATATCTTTAGTCACCACACTTCCAGCACCAATAATGCTGTTATCACCAATAGTGACTCCTGGGCAAATAGTGGTATTGCCGCCAATCCATACATTTTTACCAATACGAATTGGGTTTCCTTTTTCAATACCTGTGGCTCTTTTTTCTGCATTTTTAGGATGCACGGCGGTATAAATTTGAACGTTGGGGCCAATCATCGTTTTTGTTCCAATTTCAATACTTCCCAAATCTAACAACGTACAATTAAAATTAAAAAAAACGCCTTTGCCTGCTTTAATATTATACCCATAATCGCAATAAAAAGGAGGCTGAATAAAAGTTGCTTTGCTAGAATTAGGCAATAATTTTCTGGTAATTTCTTTTTGTTGCTGAAATTCTTCAGGAGAGTTATGATTGAGCTCGTGTAATAGTTTTCTGGCAGCTAAACGATCATCACTCAATTGTTTGTCTAGCGGATTAAAATATTCGGACGTAAGCATTTTTTCTTTTTCTGTTTTCATTTTTTTGAAATTTTTTGCGTTAGGGATGGAGGCTTTGTTGGAGCTCTTTTAAGATTTCTGCCTACGCAGTAATCTTAAAAAGCGACTGCCGAGAGTCCGACCCGATAGGGAAACGCTCTTATTTTACAATAGATTTGTAGCATAATTACAAAGCAATGCGATAACAATCGAAATTCCGAAACTTAATAAAGTACCTATTAAAATATATTCGGTGAGTTTACGGTCTTTAGATTCAGTTAAATCGCTAAACCTGAAAATAGATTTGGCGGCAATTAAAAAGCCAACGCCTTCCCAATGTTGGCTGGCAATAAAAACAAATACCAATAGACGTTCTAAAATGCCAATGTATTTCCCTGCATTTTCAAGGGAGTCATTTTTTTCTATTTCAGTATTAGGCCTGTAAACCGCTATGAGTGTTTTTATCATAATCGATACCGGTGTGGTTAGAAAAAATGCTCCAGTAGCATAACATAAAAATTCAGATGAAGTATTAAAATGAATAGTTTCACGCTGAGTTAAAAAGTATAAACCAAATATTACAATAAAATGAAAAAGCTGATCTAGAAAGAAGAGCAGCCTGCGGTTCTTTTCATTTTGAAAGTTAAGTTTCCAAGCATCAATCCCTAAATGCGTAACTGCAATAATTAAAGGAATATACCACAAACTTAAATTCCATATCAAAAGAAAAGTAAGTAACAAATGAATGCCTACATGAAGGTAAAGTTTGTTAGACGTTAATTTTTTATGTTCTTTTTCTTTTACCCAAGCATAAGGTTGAAACAAGAAATCTCCCAGTAAATGCGCTAAAATAAGTTGAAGCAAAAGCATCATAATAGTTTTATTATTTTTTCTCTAAATATTAGGTCGAAATCTTCTAACTGACTTAAAGCTGCACGTTTTTGACGTTCACTTACGGTGTTTTGTTTAATACCAATAAGTTCTCCTAATTGCTGCTGATTCATTTCTGGGTTTTCTATACTTAATTTAACTATTTCTGCTGAATTGGTTGTCCAATGATCCATTGCCAATAAAGTTAGTTGAAAATACACATTTAATTCGAAATCTAAACTCGATTTTGCTGTGTTAATGAGTAAATTACTTTTCTCTCGCTTCAGCTTTTCAAATACATCGCCAGAACGTATAAAGGCACTTCCGTTAGCTTCAGAAATATTTTTGGCGCTGTAAGTTTTCTCGCCAATGCCAATAGCCATTCTTGCATCTAAATCTTTATGTGTTTTTAGGCAGGCTTTAATATAAACACATTTCCAAAAAGCATCAAGCGGATCTTTAATTTCTATTTGAAAACTATCACCTCTAAAAATTTCCCAATCGGTTTGTTCTTCTCCCAAAACCTGAAGCGTAGCACGAATCTGCGCCAAATAGGCTTTAGGCAGTTTTATTGATTGTGAATTAATTATATCTCCTGTTATTATACTAATCATAATTCAAATATCGTTAAAAAAAGCGATAAAAACAAATATCGTTACAAAAGACGATAAGTTTATTTATCGTTATAAAAGGCGATATTTTAAATTATATATAAGATTTAAAAGCTAGTTATTCAAATCAATTATTTAGTATTAATTGAAAAGTGTTAAATCTGAAAACTATATGAGCAAAGATCTATAATTTAATAGCGTATCCAGTAAATTTGTAAGAAATAAAATATTCAATTTTTATGGAGAATTTAGAGGCCGCAAGGTTGCAAATGGCTATAACACTTATTTTCCACATTGTGTTTGCTTGCATAGGAATGGTGATGCCATTTTTTATGATTATTTCTCACTATAAGTGGTTAAAAACTAGAAAAAAAGTCTACTTAACACTTACTAAAGCTTGGCAGCGCGGTGTAGCAATTTTTTTTGTGACTGGAGCTGTTTCTGGTACAGCGCTTTCTTTTGAACTAGGTTTACTTTGGCCAGAGTTTATGAAACACGCCGGTCCCATTATTGGGATGCCATTTTCTTTAGAAGGCGCCGCTTTTTTTGTAGAAGCCATTGCTTTAGGTTTTTATTTGTATGGTTGGCAAAAATTACCCGAGAAATTTCATTGGTTTACCGGAGTAATTATTGGTATTTCGGGGGTGATGTCTGGTATTTTAGTAGTTGCTGCTAACGGTTGGATGAATTCACCTTCAGGTTTTACTTATGAAAACGGAGTTTTTTCAAACATCGATCCCATTGCTGCAATGCTTAATGGAGCTTGGTTTACCCAAGCTTTACATATGACATTGGCCGCTTTTGTAGCTACAGGTTTTGCAGTTGCTGGAATTCATGCGTATCAAGTTTATAGAGGAAGAAATGTAGAATTACATAAAAAAGCATTTCGAATTGCCATAATTTTTGCTTCAATTGCAGCTTTATTACAACCTATAAGTGGAGATATCTCTGCAAAAGATGTAGCTGAGCGTCAACCCGCAAAACTCGCAGCTTTAGAGGCGCACTATGAAACTGAAAAAGGTGCTCCGCTTTATATTGGCGGAATTGTAGATGAAGAAAATCAAGAAGTGAATTATAAAATTGAAATTCCAAAAGCACTTTCATTCTTAGCTTTTGGAGATTTTGATGCAGAGGTTAAAGGACTAAATGATTTCCCCAAAGATGAACAGCCACCGGTGGCAATTGTGCATTACGCATTTCAGATAATGGTTGGTATTGGCACCTTATTAGCGATTGTAGGATTAGTTTACTTGCTAAGTTTAAGATTTAAAACTTGGCAACATAACCGAAAGTTTTGGTTACTATTCACACTTATGGCACCACTAGGTTATATTGCCTTAGAGGCAGGTTGGATCGTTACCGAAGTAGGAAGACAACCTTGGATTATCTATCAAGTCATGAAAACTAAAGATGCGGTAACACCAATGCCTGGTATTTTTTATAGTTTAATCACTTATACTTCAATTTATATTGTACTTACCTGCGTGGTAAGTTGGCTATTAGCGCGCCAAATTAAAGTGTTGAACCAAAACGAAGATTAGTATGTTAACCGTAGTTTTATTTTTCTTATTTTTTTCTCTATTTCTTTATGTTTTGTTGGCAGGAGCAGATTTTGGTGGCGGAATTATAGAGCTTTTTTCTTCTTCTAAAAATCAGGAGAAAACCAAACAAACCATTTATCGAGTAATGGGACCCATTTGGGAAGCAAATCATATTTGGATTATCATTTTAATCGTAATTATGTGGATTGCCTTTCCGCAGTATTTCAATATTTTTGTCGTGTATTTACATATCCCAATCACTCTAATGCTATTAGGGATTACCATTCGTGGTCTGGCGTTTATTTTTAGACATTATGATGCTGTAAAAGGAAGATCTCAGGGTTCTTATAATGCACTTTTTAAATTAGGAAGTATTTTGAGTCCGTTATTTTTAGGAATTGTTTTTGGAGGTTTAGTAGGCGGAAATATTAATTTATTTTCAGAAAATCCTAACTTGACTTTTAAAGAAATTTATATAGATGGATGGTTTAATATTTTTTCATTATTAATAGGTTTTTTTTATATCGTACTTTGTGCTTTTATTGCTGCTAACTTTTTAATAGGAGAGGCAGGAGATGATGAAGAATTAAATTTATACCGAAAAAAAGCAAGTTATTCTACCGTTATATTAGTGCTTACCGGTTTACTAATTTTGATTTATGGCTATTTTAATGAGATTGCATTTGTGATAGATTTTATTGAAAATACATATTCATTAATTGCAGTGGGTATTTCTGGTTTAGTGTTAGTTCCGCTTTGGAAAATGATTAAGCTGAAGCGAAAAGCTTGGGCTAGGGTTTTAGCTGGAGTTCAAGTTTTACTTATTGTATCTGCAGCAATGTTGGCTCACTTTCCTGATGTGATTATTACTTCAACAAAAGAAATTAGTATGTTAGATGGCGTAGCGCCAGATAGTGTGATTACCGTTTTAGGAGTTGCTTTACTAATTGGAGGTAGTTTTATATTACCAGGTCTTTACCACTTAATGAAATCTTTTCAATTAATAAAATTATTTAAATAATGATAAAAGAGATTACCTTAGTTGCCGGAGCATTATTTGGAATACTGGCTATTGTTCTGGGTGCTTTTGCAGCGCACGCTTTAAAGAAAAAGTTTACTGAAGAGCAATTAAAAAGTTTTGAAACGGGAGTGAAATACCAAATGTATCATGCAATTTTATTGGTAATAATTGGCTTAAATTTTCCGCTAGTGAATACATTAGAACTTGTTATGGTAGCTTTTATAATTATAGGAGTAGTGCTATTTTCTTTTAGTATTTATGGATTGTGTATTTCTTCCAGCAACGGAAATAAAATAAAAGTCTTGGGACCCATCACTCCGCTAGGAGGACTTTGTTTAATTATTGGTTGGGTTTTAATGCTCGTGGTGTTCTTAGATTATGGTAAGTATTTGGGAGCATAAGCGGTTATCTTAACTTTTATTTTTTTTAAAATCTTAATGATTTAAAAAAATAAAAGTTAAGAGATTTACATAAAAAAATTCCTTATTTTCATAAGGAGTTTTTTATTTTATAAAAACGAGAAATTATCTACTTAACTCAAGCACTTGAACGCTTTCACTACCGTCGGTAGATTTCCAAACTTGCTTTTTATATTTATCATTTACAATGATCCAAGTTTTGTTAAATGCAGATTCATCTTTTTCATTAGCATTTTTAATAATGATATAATCTTCATTAAATTCATAATTAAAATCAGACTGATCTTTAAAATCATTCTGAACAACATTATAATTTATATCTTTAGTTCCTTTTCCTTTTTTCTTAAAGGTAATAGAACCAATATTTTTTGAAATTGTATTTTGACCTTTGTTATTAATCACTTCGTATTTATCAATATTCCAAGTATTCACAATGTTAGGAGAACAACTTGCTAAAAAAATAATGGCTACTAAAACTAAAAATTTGCTTTTCATAATTTAATTTTGTTTGAAACAAAAAAACGATAATAAATTTATGTAAACCGTTGGTTTTACAGAGATTTAACTTTTAGTCATTTAGTTCTACCTGTACACGATATTGCTCCAAATCATTTTGAAATTCAGCAGAAGAAAAGTCAATATGGTGAAATTCTTCATCTCTTTTTCTTTTCAATTGGGTACGTTTCATACTTTTTAGAAAACGAAGAACACTTTTACGGCGTGATAAAATAAGACCAGGAACTTTCATACTATTTCCGTCTTTATCTTTGGCTACCATCGTAATATAAGAAGAGTTGCAATGCTTACTTTCTCCCGTCTGTATGTTTTCTGCTTCGACACGAATCCCAATAACCATCGAGCTATTGCCAACATAATTTACAGAAGCTTTCATCGTAACGAGTTCTCCAATTTCAATCGGTCTTAAAAAATCCACCGTATCTACACTGGCCGTCACACAATATTGTCTACTATGTTTAGATGCGCAAGCAAATGCAATTTGATCTAGTAGCGATAAAATATAACCCCCATGAATTTTACCATTAAAATTAGAGTGGGAAGGAAGCATCAATTCAGAAATGATCACTTCAGATTCAGAAACATGTTTAAATTCTTTATCCATAAATAGATTTAATTAATTTTGGGCGCAACCCTAACGGGTCGGGCTTTTAGCTATATCTTTTTTTGCCATTTGCTAAAGCAAAAAAAGGATGCCGCTACAATCCCTTGCGCAATGTAAAGGTAAAAGTTTGAAAGCTGGAAGTCGACAATTCTTTATAAAAAATTAAAATTGTATGATCAATATTAAATTTCGTTGATTTTGATATTTAATACATTAGTTCAACTAGTATTATGTTTCAAAAAAAATGTCATAGTATTAATAACTACCTTCTAAAATGTGGTGATTGTGAAAGTTCAACATCGGTCACAAAATACTTGGTGTCTCCCCAAATGGTGAAAGTTCCAAATCTTTCTATATAAGTGAGTTTTACATATTCACCTTGATATTCTTTTAGTTTTTCAATCACATCATCATCTTTATCTAATACCGAAAAACTGAAAATTTGTGCACCGCTAATCCCTTGACTTATTTGTCCTTCCCAAGTTTTAACGATTGCACCACGATTACTAAATTTTATCAATTCTCCAGCACGTGTACCTTCACTATAAGGAACAAAATAAATAAAAGCATAATAGGCAATAGCAAGAACCGCAATTCCTAGCAAAACGTAAGTTAAAATTTTTTTCATAAGTCTGTATGGTTTGTAACCGATTGATCGATTAGTTTAGCATCTATTTGTTTACTGGCTTTGGCGCCCAATTCTTTTAATTTTTCAACACGTTTTACCAAATTACCTTTTCCTGTGAGTTTTTTCATGGCTTTGTCGTAAGTGTTTTGCACCGTGCCTATTTGATTGCCTACTTTTTTTAATTCTTCGGTTAAATTTACGAATGAATCGTATAAAGCTCCCGCTTGAGAAGCAATTTCTATAGCGTTTTGTTTTTGTTTTTCATTTTGCCACATACTATCAATAGTTTTTAAAACTGCTAATAATGTGGTAGGCGTGACCAAAATAATATTTTTATCAAAGGCATCACCGTAAAGTTGTGGATATTCGTTAGATGCTACGGCAAAAGCAGCTTCAATGGGTATAAAAAGTAACACAAAATCTGGACTTTCCATCTCGTAAAGCTGATGGTAATTTTTCTTACTCAATTCATCTACACGGTTTTTAACCGCAATTATGTGCTTTTTAAGATGAAGAGGTTTAAGTGAATCATCGGTTTCATTTACATAACGCTCATAAGCGTTTAATGAAACCTTGGCATCTATAATTATTTTTTTATCTCCAGGAAGTTTAATAACAACATCAGGCATAACACGTTTACCTTCTTCGGTTCTAAAATTTTGCTGAACAAAATATTCACTGTTTTTTTGCAATCCGCTACGTTCTAGAACACGCTCCAAAATCATTTCGCCCCAATTCCCTTGCATTTTGCTATCTCCTTTTAATGCTCTGGTAAGATTAGTAGCTTCTTCGCTTATTTTTAAATTTTGCTCGTTAAGAAACTGCAATTGTTTACTTAGTTCAGCATTTATTTTTACCGAATTCATGCTGTTTTTTTCTACTTTTTCTTCAAATATTTTTATTTTCTCTTGAAGCGGATTTAAAATATGTTGAATATTCTCTTTATTTTGATTGGAGAATTTCTGAGAGTTTTGATCAAAAATTTTATGCGCTAAATTTTCAAATTCTTTCTGAAACTTTTCTTGCAGTTGATTTACTTCTTGTTTTTGTTCGTTATTACGCTGCTGAAGATTTTCAAACTCCACATTTTTACGAGTGAGTTCATCTTTAAAAAAGTCTTTTTCACTTCTTAAATTTTCACGTTCTTGCTTAATTTCTTGCAGATTTTTATCAATATTTTCAACTTGAATTCGGTAATTAGCAACTTCACTTTCCAAACTTTTTTGTAGGGATTGCTGCTTTAGCTTACCTAAATTCTTACCAATAAAAATACCAACGATTAGCATCACAAGCGCAATAACGCCTACTATAATGTACTCTATCATACAAGATTTTTTTCAAATTTACATAAAATTAGTTCAGAATAGTAAAAACCATCTTGAATTAGGTGAGTAAGAAAATTTCAAGAACTGCCTAAAAAACCATAGTCATACTGAAGTTGTTTATGGATTTCATCATTTTGTTTAAAACAGAATGTCACCCTCAATTAAGTTCAGTATGAGTAAAATTTTATAAAACCTTAAAATTTTTAGTTGCCGCATCAAATTCAACCAAATCTTTAGGGAAGAGTTCTTGAAGCAAATTGCTATTAATCAATTCTTCTGGTGTTTTTTGAGTTACTTTTCCGTTAGAAACCAATATAATTTGATCACATAATTGCAAGGCTAAATTAATCTCGTGGGTAGCAAAAACAATAGATTTATTGGTTCTTCGGCTTAATGTTTTTAAAAGTTTCAACACAAATATTTTATGGTACAAATCTAAATGTGTGGTAGGTTCATCTAAAAATATAAGCGGTGTTTCTTGCGCAATGGCTCTGGCTAAAAACACTTTCTGTAATTGTCCATCACTTAAACTGCCACATTTGCGTTTCGATTTATCTTCAATTTCTAACAACTGCAAAGCTTGTTTTACAGCATTAATGTCTTTATTACTAAGTTGTCCCAGCCAATTGGTGTAGGGTTGTCTTCCTAAAGCGACCAATTCTTCTACTAATAAATTTTGAGAGAATTGAGTTTCGGTTAGTACAATGCTAATAAGTTCAGAAAGCTTTTGAACTGAAATTTCATTTATATTTTTTTGTTGAATTGAAATAGTACCCGATAAACATTTTAGATTTCCAGTAAGGGTTTTTAAAAGTGTAGATTTTCCCGATCCGTTAATACCAATGACCGCAACCAATTCTGCTTCATTTATTTTTAATGAAATATCTTCAGCAACAATTTTATCGGAATAGCCAATGCTAAGTTCTTGTGCTTGAAGAATTGGTTTAGTTTTGGTTTTTTCTTTCATTTTAATTCAACTAAAAATACAATTTCTTTTTTCTTAACAAAAGCCAAATCACAACGGGAGCACCAATTAATGAAGTAATAGAGTTTATGGGTAAGGTAAGGTTACTGCCAGGCAATTGAGCAATACTATCGCAAATAAGCATGAGAATAGCGCCACCAATTGCAACTGCGGGAAATAGTACCAAATGATCACTTTTTGAAATTACTTGCCGTACTAAATGTGGAACCGCTAAACCTATAAATGCAATAGGTCCCGCAAAGGCGGTGATACTTCCAGCTAAAAGGCCTGTAGCGAGAATTACTAAGATTCTATTTTGTTTTAAATTTGTTCCTAAACTTTTAGCATAAGTTTCTCCTAATAAAAGAGCGTTTAAATTTTTGATACAGAAAATAGAAATAATGACTCCTAAGCTCCAAAAAACCGTTAGAATAAAAACTTCTTGCCAAGATAGATTTCCTAAACTTCCAAACGACCAAAAAATATATTTTTGTAATGATTCTGAAGAACTAAAATAGGAGAGCATACTTACCACAGCAGAAGTTAAGCTGGCAAACATTAACCCAATAATTAATAATGCCATCGTGTCTTTTACCCGAAAAGAAGTCGCTAAAACAGCTAAAAGCACTAAAATACTTCCTAAACTTGCTGCAATCACCAACGTCCATTTAGATAAAATTAAAGCAGAAAAAAATCTGCCAAAAACAGCACCGCCTAAAATTACAATCGCTACGCCCAAACTTGCTCCGCTACTTAAACCTAACACATAAGGACCTGCTAACGGATTTCTAAATAAAGTTTGCATTAAAAGTCCGCTAAGCGCTAACCCAGAACCTACTAAAACTGCGGTAATAGCTTTAGGTAAGCGATAATTGAGAATGATATAGCGCCAAGTCTCTTTATCTATTTCAGTATTAAAAAAACTAGCAAAAATATCTTTTAAAGGAATACTAACTGAACCCAAACTTATGTTTATCATAAGTAAAACAACCAGTATAATGAGACCCAATAAAAGCGAAAGCGATGTTTTTTGCATTTAGCTAAGGTAAATATTTTAGAAATTTTGCTAATAATAATTATTAAAGACTTTTACTTTTTTTCATTACCGAGAAAAATAACAAAAAAGTCTAGATTTATTTTTATTTCTTTGAATTGTATTGAAAACCTTTTTGCTTGCGCAATGGAAACCGCTACGCTAATCCCTTGCTCCACTACTCAAGCTTTAATGTTTTAAATAATTACTACAGAATTAAAAAGTAGACCGATTTAAAATAGATATTACTCCAATTCTTTAAAAAATGTAGTTTCATAATCAGGTAACAAATCAGAATGAAATATTTTGATGAGATCTTTTAATACTAAATCGGGACGTTGTGGCGCTAACTCATAGTACAAAACACCGCCCGTTTCACCTTTTACTCCTGCAAAGGAATAAATTTTATGTTGCTGAAAAGCCTTAAATTTTTGATAATGTTCTGAAGCATTTTGCATTTGTTCATAGCTGGTAAAACTTCCTGGGGCAATCCAAAAATCAGCAGCTTCTGCTTTATCAAGAACACTTTCGAAAGCAGCAGAAATACTTCCGTTTCCAGTTGTTTCTGCATACAAATAATTGGCTTGTGCATCTTTAATGAATTGCGCCTGCCAAGAATTTCCATAAGGTAAATACCAAACATCTTTATACATAGAACCCGCTAAAATACTAGGTTTTTTAGTGGCTTGCTGTGCTATTTTTTTAGCTGAAAGGTATTCTTTTTCAATACGATTAAAAATACTATCGGCTTTTTGTTCTTGATTATAAAAAGCTCCAAAAAACTTAATCCATTCTGCTTTTCCAAGTGGATTTGTTTCTGTCCAATCGCCATTATAAACTACTGGAATGCCACTTTTTTTAACGGTTTCTAATGTTTTATTTCCACCTTCAACAGCAAAGCCAATGACCACATCAGGATTTAGATTCAGCAACACTTCCGTATTGATATGCTCGTTTTCTCCAATTTCTTCCACTTTTCCTTTGTTGATCAAATCTCTCGTTTTTTCAGAAGAAATATAATCGAGATGAGGAAAACCAACTAAGGTACTTTCTTGCCCTAAACTTTCTAAAGAAGGAATATGTGTTGTTGAAGTAACCACTACACGCTGAATAGGTATCGTGACTTTTTCATCAAATTGAAGTGAATCGGGTAGTTGAATATTTTCTTCGGCTAAAACATAAGTGAATGCTTTTTCTGCTTTTGGCCAAGGAGAATTCACTTTTATAATTTTATAATTTTTATAATTGGTAATGCTAAATCCTTCAGCATAAGAAACTTCAACTTTATGAGCTTTACTTTCATTTTCGCTGGTAGTTTTCTTCGATTCTTTTTTACAATTCCATAGCGTTAGTAAGCAGAAAAAAAAGAGTAATTTTTTCATGAGTTAAAAATTGGTTTTTACAGACAAATGTAAGATTATTTCAATTTAAGATAGTATATGCTTTTAAAATGTTTATTTTCGCAGCTAAATTGGTTGATTATTGAAGATATTTCAGTAATCATTAAAAGGGAATCAGGTGATTCTGTAAAGAAAATACCTGAGCTGTTCCCGCAACTGTAAGCTTAGTCTGTAAAGATGTTTGTGATAAAACTTTAAATTCCACTGTCTTAAGATGGGAAGGAAAATCACAAAACGCAAGCCAGGAGACCTGCCAGTTTATAACTAAAAATCTATAGACTTTCGGGTAAAAGGTCTCTGATAAATGAAACATTTTATAAGCTACATTTTATTTTTAAGTGCGGTATCTACTGCGTTTTCCCAAACAGATTCTATTACTGTGTTGGAAGAGGTGCTAGTGATTCCTACGAAGTTAGAAGAATTTTCAACGGGACAAACGCTCACCAGTTTATCAGATTCATTATTACTTCAAAATAAACCTTCATTAATTTCAGCTTTAAATTTTAATTCTCCAATTTACTTTAAAGAAAATGGATTAGGAATGGTGGCTTCGCCTTCATTTAGAGGAACTAATGCCTCACAAACCGCGGTATTATGGAACGGCGTAAATATAAATTCTCGTTTTAATGGTCAAACAGATTTTAATACCGTGAATACAGGAAGTTATGATGAAATAACTATTCGTGGCGGTGGTGGAAGCGTAATATATGGGACGGGAGCTATTGGCGGAACCGTACATTTAAAAAATGAAATTGATTTTAAAGATGAATTTAGTAATCGTATTTATTTAGGTTATGGTAGTTTTAATACTTACGATAAGCGCTATCAATTAACAGCTTCCCGTAAAAATTGGAGTACAAAAATTTCTTATAGTAGGACCAATTCTGATAACGATTTTAACTATATAGATTCTGATCAAAAGAATATAAACGGCGAGTTTTATAATACTAGTTTAAATGCAGTTTTGGGTTATCGCTTTAACCCAAAAAGCACCATAAAATTTTATAGCGAAGTGTTTGAAAGTGAACGGCATTTTTCGTTAATACGACCTTCAGAAAATAAAACAAAATATGAAGATGTAAGTTTAAAAAATCTGTTGGAGTGGGAGTTATCTGATAAAAAAATAACATCGATTACTCGTATTGCCTTTTTAAAAGAAGAATATAAATATTTTCCAAACATCAATAAAGATTCGTATACATTTGGTGAGGCAAATACGTTGATAGGGAAATACGATTTCACTTATCATTTTTCAGAAAAGGTAAAATTGAATACTATTTTATCTCATGAATATACCGATGGAAAAGGCTCAAGTATTCCGCAGAATGAGCGTAATATTTCTTCAGGAACATTATTGTTGAAACATTTGGTTAATAAGAAATTGGCTTATGAGGTTGCAGCTAGAAAAGAATTGACGAATGATTATGAAAGTCCGCTGTTGTTTACTTTTGGTGCGGTTTACAGTTTTACAGATTTTTACAAGTTAAAGCTGAATGTTTCTAAAAACTTTAGAATACCAACCTATAATGATTTGTATTGGGCTACCGGCGGAAATCCTGATTTGGCGGCAGAAGAAGCGATGCAATATGAATTAGGAAACGAGTTTAAATTCAATAATTTCAAACTTACGTTCACAGGATATTACAATAACATTCAGCAAATGATTAATTGGGTACCGGGAAGTGATGGGTATTGGACGCCCAAAAACATTGATGAAGTAAAAACTTATGGTGGAGAATTTTTACTGAATTTTAAAAAGCAATTTGGTGCGCATCACTTGGCAGCAAATGCAACTTACGCTTATACCGTTTCAGAAAATCAAGCTAAAAAAAAACAGTTAATATATGTGCCTTATCATAAAGCTACAGGTTCTATGTATTATGGTTTTAAAGACTTTTTTATAGAAACTCAAGCTTTATATAACGGAAAGGTGTTCACTAGAAGTGATAATAATTCTCGCTACAATTTAGACGCTTATTGGCTATGGAATACCGGAGTAGGTTATCATTTAAATCAACAATTTACATTCGGCGGTAAACTAAGAAATTTATTAAATGCCGATTATCAAAATGTAGAAAGCCGGCGAATGCCCGGAACTAATTATACTATTTATTTAACCCTTAATCTTTAACAAATGAAATTTACCAAATTTATTGTGGGAGCCTTTTTAGGTTCAATTTTACTAAGCTCTTGTAGCGATGATGACGATTTTACTTCAGAAATTGATGAGCCACTTGGGGCTTACGATAACGGTATTTTAGTACTTAACGAAGGCGGTATAGGTACAGTAACTTACATTAGTGACGACTTACAAACCAGCCAACAATCCATATATCAATTAGTAAATGATGGAGACGATATTGGTGGTTATGCACAATCTATTTTTTTTGATGATGATTTAGCCTATATTATCTCTAACGGTTCTAACTTAATTACGGTGGTGAATCGTTATACGTTTGAAATAGTTGGTAAAGTAGATAGTGGCTTAGAAGTACCTCGTTACGGGGTTGTTTATAATGGAAAAGCCTATGTAACTAATCAAGGAGATACATTAGATGGTGGAGTTGACGATTTTTTGACCATTATCAATTTAGAAACGTTAGAAGTAGAGCAAACGATCCATATGGGCGCTCAAGGTGAAGCTTTAGAGTTTATAGAAGAAGAAGATGGAAAACTTTATATTCAAAAGTCTACCTATAACTTAGGTGAAAAAATTACAGTATTTAACCCTACAACTAATGAAATTGAAAATACGATTGTCACTAACATTTTAGTCGAAAGAGATCCAGAAACAGGAGAAATTATAAAACAATTAGGTTTAAATTCTTTTGAAATTGAAAATAATGCTATTTATACCTTGAGTGGAAATAAGTTAGAAAAATTTAATTTAAATACCTTAGCCTTAGAAAGTACCATTACTTTCGCTTATGAAGGAGATGTCGCAAACATAGATATTGAAGACGATCAAATTTATTTTACGGTTGCAAATTCAGTTTATATGATGAGTATGAATGCTGAAGAAGCTCCAGCAGAGCCTTTATTTACCTACAATACAACATCTCAATGGGGAACTATGTATGGTTTTGAAGTAGAAGATAACAGAATTTATGTAGCAGAAGGTGGTGATTTTGTATCTGATAGCTTTGTAGAAATTTATGATCTAGAGGGCAATTTATTAAAAAACATTACAGTTGGAGTAGGACCTAACGGTTTTTATTTTAATGATTAGCATTAAAATGAATTAGTGCTTTTTAGTTAAATACAAAAAAACTCCCGTTTGAAAAATCGGGAGTTTTTTTTGTCTAATCAAATTTTATTTTTCTAGATCATCAACGTACATGCGTTGGTAGTTAGGTTTGTTCATTTCACTTTCTCCAATTTCTTTAAATTTGAGTTTGTTATTATTTTTAGTTGTAGCAAATCTTCCAAAGCTTACTTGGTTTAAAGCAGCAGCCAATAAAGGCTCGTTAGGATTTCCTAACTCACCAAGATTAGCATAATCTTCTTCTATTAGCGTGCTAGGCGTTAAACCATCTATATAACCTGTATCACCGTTAGCATTTACAGATTTTAAAATTAAAGGTTGCATGGCGTAACGATGATTAATATTTGCTCCTACTCTCGAGAAATTAGGCGAATCGTAAAGTGTTACAGAGCCTTGAAATTTACCTGTTGTATTGGTGCCAATTTGTTCTACTTCAATATAAGGTCTTAAAGAGTTAATTAATAATTCACTAGCTGAAGCTGTACTACCAGTAGTTAACACATAAAGTTTATTAAGATTTAAACTATTAATTACGGCTCCACTACTAATTTGATTATTGAATAAACGTTCTTCATTTGTGTAGTTTTGATTGTAAACTTGTGTTGTGAAAATTTCACCTTCAAACTGTCCGGTAACCATGCTGGCTAAATCATTACTTGTTTCTATGCTGCCGCCGCCGTTGTAACGCAAATCAATAACTAAATCATTAATATTTTCAGCTTGAAATTCAGCAAATGCAGCATTTAATGCATCGTCAAAATTTCTATTAAAAGCATTGTACATTAAATAACCCACTTTTCTAGAAGGTAAATCAATCGTTTTAACGATATGTACAGGGTTTTCTGTGTATTCAACTTTTGTAAGATTTATACTCTCATCAAGTTGAATGAGAGTGTCATCTTCAATAGTAGCCAATCCAATAGTATAGTTTTCTTGTTCTAATAATGAGTTATAATTAGTTAGATTAAGAATAGTTCCATCTATACGATTAAATAGCATTCCTCTTTCAACGCCTTTATCTGAAGCAGACGTATTTGGTAAAATATATCTTACATAACCAAAAATGTCATTAGTGCTTTCAATTAAGACTAAGCCAAATTTCATTCCATTGCTTTTAGATATTCCCGCAAGATTATTTTCAAGTTCTCTGTAGTCTGAAACAATAACACTAAACCGATCTTTTTCTTGATCTATAAGTTCATCAAATAATTCTTCTGGAGTGTTGTAATTATTTATAAAACTAGAAGATTCTTCTAAAGTTACTTCATCTGCTAAAATGTCTACATTGGCTTTATAGAGATAAAACTGGTCTAAACCACGGTAAACAAAATCTTTAATTTCTTTGCTAGAAGCGGCATATTTTACATCATCTTGATCATCAAAGCAAGAGGTTAACGAAATAACTGTCAATAAAAAAAATAGGTAAGTAAATTTAAATTTCATCTTTTCGATTTAAAAAGTATAACTCTAAAAATACTCACAATATTATAATTTGAAAATTTATTGTAACAAAATTTAAATATGTTCGTCACCCTAATGTATAGCGAAAGCAAAACGAATGAACCAAAACGAATGAACCAAAACGAATTTTTAATTTTTATAGAACCTATTAAAGACAAAATGTACAGGTTGTCTTTGCGTTTATTGGTTTCTAAAGAAGCAGCTAAAGATGCGGTTCAAGAAGTGTTTGTGAAATTGTGGAATAAAAAAGATAAGCTCAAAGATTATGATAATCCACATGCTTTTGCGATAACAGTCACAAAAAACCACTGTCTCGATCAATTAAAATTAAAGAATAATAATAACTTAAGTATTGTTCATAATAATTATGAAGATGAAAGTAAATCAGTTCAAAAACATTTAGAAGCTAAAAATGAATTAGAACTTGTGGCCGAAATCTTAAAAGGTTTAAGCCAGCAAGAGCAAACATTAATTCAACTTAAAGATGTAGAACAATTAGAATATGATGAAATTATAGCAATTACTGGGATGAAACCTACCGCTATTCGTGTGGCTTTATCTCGAGCAAGAAAAAAAATTAGAAAAGAAATTTTAAAAAAACACCACTATGGAACTGTCTAATATAAATATTCTACTCAATAAATATTTTGAGGCAGAAACTACGCTAGCCGAAGAAAAAGAACTCGAAGCCTATTTTTTATCAGGCAATGTAGCTCCAGAATTAGAAGAGTATATTCCGTTATTTAGCTTTTTAGAAAAAGAAAGAACAATCAAAGCCTCGTCAGGCATAGAATTTGAAATGCCATTTAAAAAAGAGCGACATACTCGTTATACTTCAAAATATAAATGGTTAAGTGTTGCTGCCAGCGTAGCTGTTATATGCTCTGTATTTTGGTTTACACAACAGAATAAAAATTACGCTAATAAAACCGAGCCTGTAAGTTCTGAAATTGCCATGCAAAATACACAAGATTTACTGTTAATGATGACAGAAGCAGTAGCTACAAGTAAAGAGCAATTAAACTATTTAAATCAGTTAAATAAGACAAAAGATAAATTAATCAAAAAACAATAACCCCATGAAAAAGTTAATCATTTTTATTACACTAGCTATATTTCCTTTGTTTATACAAGCACAAAGTTTTAGTAAGTACGCAGATATGAAAGGCGTAAGCTCAATGGTAATGACTAGCGAAATGTTTAAGTTATTAGCAGATATAGATTTTGAAAGCGGCGATCCAGAAGTAAAGCGCTACATCAAGCTTATCGAAAATTTAGAAGATATTAAAATTTTGACGACAAAAAATGTTTCTATTTCTAGTAAAATGACAGCAGATGTTAATAGTTATTTAACAAGTTCTGTTATGAATAAATTAATGGCTTTTAAAGATGAAGGTAAAGAAGTTGTATTTTATACCAAACCTGGTTCTAAAGCAGGTTATGTAAGTCAATTATTCATGTTCATGAAAGGCGAAGAGACGGTTATTATGTCTATTACGGGAGATATAGATTTAAGAGAAGTCTCTAGACTAGCTCAAGATTTAGAAGTACCTGGAGCAGAACAATTAAAAAACGTGAACAAAAAATAAGATTAAATTTGCTATGAAAAATATTAATAAATTATGCTTGCTTTTCACTATTGTTATGTTAGTCGCTTGCAACAAAGAACCTTCGCTTCAAAAATACTATGTAGAACACCAAGACGATAATAATTTTGTGATGTTAGATGTACCTTCTAGTTTATTTTTAGGCGATAACTCTAAGCTTTCAGAAGAAGATCAAAAAGTGATTCAATCTATTAAGAAAGCTAATGTTTTGGCATTGCCAGTGACTGAAAATAAAACAAAAATTTACCTTAAAGAAAAAAATACCGTAGAGTCTATTCTTAATGATGAAAAATATAAGGTACTAATGAGGTTTGGAAGTTCTGGAAGTAACGTGAGAATCATGTATTTAGGCGATAAAGATGCTATAGATGAAATTATTGTGTATGCAAATGATGAAACTAAAGGTTTTGCGGTAGCTAGATTATTAGGTGATGATATGAACTTCTCTGCTATTATGAATTTAATGAAATCGGCTTCAAAAGGAGATGTAAATATAAATTTAAACGGACTGGGAGGTTTCTTAAAAGAAATTGATAATAAATCAGAAACAAAAACGATCACAGAAGATAGCCTTAAAATTGAAGAAGAATCAGATCTAGGAGTTTAAACTATTTTAATTTAAATGAGTAAAAAAAGCGAGTTATTTTAACTCGCTTTTTTTGTAATCTTAACTCTACTCATTATATAAAGAACTTATGTTTTTATTAATTTTATAAAAAACATATACTCATGAAATTTTTTATAAATAAATCAAAGCAAGTTGTAGATGAAGGTTTACAAGGCTTACTTACCGATCCTAAACTCACTAAACTAGACACTTTTCCAGAAGTAAGAGTTGTGCTTCGTAAAGAAATAGATCCTAACAAAGTTGCTGTCATTTCTGGTGGTGGTTCTGGTCACGAGCCTGCCCATGCAGGTTTTGTTGGAGAAGGCATGCTTACTGCTGCCGTTTGTGGAGATATTTTTGCTTCGCCCTCTGTAGATGCTGTGCTATCGGCTATCGTGGCGACTACCGGAAAAAAAGGCTGCTTGCTCATTATCAAAAACTATACGGGTGATCGCCTTAATTTTGGTCTCGCAGCAGAACAAGCACGCGAGATGGGGTATAAAGTTGAAACAGTAATTGTTGGTGATGATATTGCACTAGGTAAAGATGTAGAACAACGAGGCTTAGCAGGGACTTTATTTGTACATAAAACTGCTGGATATTTAGCAGAACAAGGAAAAGACTTAGCAGAAGTTGCTAAAATGGCTAGAAAAGTAGCAACACAAACTTTTTCTATAGGTTTATCATTAGAAGAAGGACAGAAATTTCAAAATCCTGAAAGCTCACGTTTATCATCTTCAGAAGCAGAATTGGGTTTGGGTATTCATGGTGAACCAGGCGTAGAGACCATAGCTATGGATAATGCCGAATGCTTAATGAAAAAGGCACTTCAAAAATTAGAAGAATACCTTCCTTCTAGCAAAGAATCTTACGCACTTTTATTAAATAATTTAGGAAGTGTTACTCCAATAGAAATGAATATTTTATTGTATGAATTTCAAAAATCTTCTTTAGCTAAACACGTAAAACTACTAGTAGGTCCGTCACAAATGATGACTTCATTAAATATGAATGGGTTTTCTATATCTTTATTAGTTTTAGATAACGAAATTAAAAATGCATTAACTGCGACTGCTGAACCAGCATCTTGGATTATTAAACAATTTGCTGAAATCACTGAGATAAAAAGTCCAGAATTACCAGAAACATTACCTTTCGATTCTTCTAAAAATGAGCCTGTAGAAAAAGCTTTAAAGATTATTACTGAAGAATTAATAGATTTAGAAAAAGAACTAAACGCTATAGATGAAAAAGTAGGAGATGGAGATGCGGGTTCTACTTTTGCTACAGGTGCTAAAAAACTTCAAGAAGTACACCAGCAACTTCCTTTTGCTAATTACGCTGAATTATTAATTACCATAGGAAGAATTTTAGCTCGTGAGACCGGTGGTTCTAGTGGCGTTTTACTTTCTATTATGTTTACCAGAGCAGGAAATGCTTATAAAGAAAGTGAACATTTAGGAAAAGCATTAAATGAAGGTTTACAAAAAATGAAAGAATTTGGTGGAGCAGAAGAGGGGCAACGTACTATGATAGATGCTTTACAACCGGCATTTACAATATTAGCTGAAGGCGGAAGCTTAGAAGAAGCTGCCCAAAAGGCTAGAGAAGGCGCTAACAAAACAAAAGAAATAACGAATACAGATTTTGGAAGATCTTCTTATTTATCTGAAGATTCTTTAAAAGATATTCCAGACCCAGGAGCTGAAGCGGTAGCTAAAGTTTTTGAAAAATTAACAAAGTAGTCTCAAAAAACAAACCCCACATCACGGTGGGGTTTATTTTTTATAATTTTAAAAAAAGTATGATTAATCTTTATAATCTACTTTTTTCTTTTCAACGTTTCCGTTTTCATCTTTTTTAATTTTAACTTCTTTCTCGCTGTCTTCCATTTTTATTTTTTCTCCATCGTCGCTAACGTCAATATTTGCGTTTTCTTCCATCTCAACACCTTCAACTTCATTAGTATCTTCGCTTTTTTCTTCTCTACAAGAGATTAATGATACACTAATGGCGAATGCTAACGTTAAAAATTTTAATCCTTTCATTGTAAATTAATTTTTGGTTTAAGCGGTAAAAGTAATCAATAATATCTTAAAGATTTGCTAATCTTCTTCGTGATCTATATTTCCGCCAGAAATACTTTCGTGAATTGAAATTTTTTCAGGATTACCGTAATAATCTATATTTCCGCCTGAAGAAGCCTTTGCTGTAAGAGAACCTTCGTTATAAATATCTATATTTCCGCCAGAACTAGCTTTTACATCGCATTCTTTTGTTTTTAATTTTTTGGCTTTTATTCTAGAACCGCTACTAGATTCTCCTTCAAAATAAATAGAAGTTCCTTCTAGTTCGATGCGTGCGCCACTAGAAGCGTCTACGATTGCTTTTTTTACTTTTAAATTTAATTGAATAGAAGAACCGCTGCTAGCGTCTATCTCTAAATTTTCTTGTTCAAAAGTATCTTTAGCTTCTATTGTAGAACCACTAGAAGATTTTACTAAATCTAAATTTTCGGTATAATAAACAGTTAATTGTCTTGTGCCAGATTGAATATTATTTTTACTTCCTAAGGTTAGTCGCTGTTCACGAATATTATAATCTAACTGTTCAATTAAGTTTTGATTGGCTCTCACTTCAAGTTTATTTTCTTTACCTTTTATTAATTTTACTTTCCAGCCGCTTTCAGTTTTAATTTCAGTAAAAGTATCGTCAAGTGAAATGTTTTTAGTGACAATTTCTCCTTTTCCTTGTATTCCTGAAATATCAAATTTACACGAGACTGCTACTAAAGACAGTATAAGCACTAAATAAATTTTGGTTAGTTTACTTCTCATAATGTTATTTTTTAGTGGTTTAAAGTTATTTTTATTCTTCATTTTGAAGAGTTTTTTCAGTTTTATTGATTTGCTGCTGTGTTGATTGGTCTTTGTCTTGATACCAATCATCATCGGTTTTGTAATTAACTTTTTCTTTCTTTAAAAGCGTTTCATTTTCTTCATCTATATCATCACTATTAAAATCTTCATTTTCTAGTGGGCAAGTGTTGCATAATGTTTCTCTATTGCCAATGGTTAAAAATTGACCTTCTTGACCTGAACGTAAGATATCTTCATAATAACTCGAATTGTGATGATAAGAATTTGTATTCTCTTCAGCCATAAGTGTACTACCTACTGGTAAATATATGGTGATTGTAATTTGTTGATCATTAAACATATTTTCTGCTGGTGTCGTAAAATAACCATCTAATTTAAGCACATGATTTATAAATTTGCTTTTATAATTTATAGCGCTTGCTCGTTGTCGAGCTACTTGGTGGCTTTTGCCTTCTGCCTGCTTTGTAATTTGTAGTTTACTTATAGAATCACGGGTAGATTTTATGATTAAACGGATATCTCTGGAATGGATTATTTTTTCTGAATTTTCATTTAGTTTAATTTTCATTCCGCTATCTCTAGAAAGGTCGCTTCCGTAAAAATGATCATTATTCATACCTAGAAATAATGTATCTTTAGCTGTGATAGGTAAAAGTTCTGTAGTGGTCACTTCTCCTTCAAAAGCACGTTCTGTAGCTTGTCTTATTCCGAGAAAAGAAATTATAAAAATTGATATTAACCACAATCCTAATAAACCTAATTTTATAGGCGTACCTATTGATCTAAGATTATTTACAAGAATTTTTAGACCTAATATAAATAAAAAGAACATAGGTATACCTGCTGCAAAGAAGATAAGTAAACTTGCCAGCCAAATTGGTATTCCAATATTTGCGAGCTCTACATAATCTATCCACGGAGCATCAAATAAGCCAAAAGTACCAATGCTAAGTAAACTAAAGAGTAAACCTATTAGTGCAGAACCAGAAATGAGTACGATAATGACACCTATAAATTTCATTACAATTTTAAGTAAAGTGACAAAAGCATCACCAGCACTTTTAAAGAAGTTATTGGCTCCATTATTTACTTTTTGACCATATTTTTGATAGTCTACATCTTTCATTTTTCCCGCAACCGAATCAAAACCTTCTTTTACCTTACGTTCTATATTACTTATGTTTATGGGTTCACCACGCATTTCTAATTTTTCTGCCGTGGTTAGTGCTTCTGGCATAATCATCCAAAAAATAATGTAAACGAGTAAAAACGTTCCAGTAGTAATGATAGTAGTGATGATAAATAAAATTCTAACCCAAACTGGATCTATACTAAAATAATGACTTAATCCTGAGCTTACTCCTGCCACATAAGAGTTGTCGGTATCACGGTAAAGTTTTTTATTTTTTTTATCGGTTTTAGAGTTAGTTTTAGTGTGTTCATAAGAATAATTGGTTTCTTCATCTTCAAAAATATCATCATCTACTTTATAATCTTCAGGTTGTCCCATGATGGCTATCACTTCTTCTACCTGAATTATTCCTATAACTTGCTGATCTGTTTTTCTTTTTTCAGTAAAAAGTTCAGCAATACGTGCTTCTATATCTTGAATAATTTCTGTTCTTCCTTGAGAGTCTGTAAAAGATTGTTTAATGGCATCGAGGTAATTTTTTAGCTTTAGAAAAGCATCCTCATCAATATGAAAAAATATGCCGGCTAGGTTTATATTAACTGTCTTATTCATTTGATTGGTTTTTAGTCTTGGTTACAATAGAAACTGCATGATGTAAATTATTCCACGTATCGGTTAGTTCGGTAAGAAACAACCTTCCGGTGTCTGTAAGTCCGTAATATTTTCTTGGCGGCCCACTGGTAGATTCTTCCCAACGGTAGCTTAATAAACCTGCGTTTTTTAACCTTGTTAATAAGGGGTAAATGGTACCTTCTACAACCAATAGTTTGGCTTCTTTTAGCGTTTCTAAAATTTCTGCTACATAAGCATCGTTTTTATCTAAAATAGATAGAATACAATATTCTAAAACGCCTTTACGCATTTGCGCTTTGGTATTTTCAATTTTCATAAGGCATTTATTTTATATGCGTTAAACTGTTTGTATTTTGATTGATGATGAATGAGTTTTTTTATTTTTAATCTTTGATTTACCTCATTGAGATGGTCATAACTTACACAGAAATTTTTATCATTATTTTTTTTAAAAGAAGATGTTTTTGGAAGTTGATTACATACAAGTAATGCGATTAACAAAGAAAGTAGAATATTCATAGATGTTATTTTTTAGTTGGTTAGGCAATAGTTTATTCGATATCTTTTAATTCTTCTGGTGCTAATTTTATAAAATTAATACATAACGGATATTTATATATTTTTCCTTCTCTTGCTCTAAAGGTTGCGTTAATCACACATAAAATTTCTAATAAGAAAATAGCTAGACCAAGGAAAAGCATAATTGCGATAAAAATTATAAAAGGTGATGTAAAAAAAGGAGAGTGGTTGTTCATTACAAAATCACCACCAGAAGAAATATAGAATTGATCTATTTGCCCCAGATTAATTCTTAAAATAAGAAATCCAATTAATGTTATGGTAATTAAAATACTTACATAAAGAAATAAACTGAGCTGAAAATTTAGAGCTCGTTTAGCATGACCGCTCGAAAAAGGCTTCTCTTTATGTAAAACCCAAATTATTATTGGAATTAGAAAATTACCAAACGGAATAAAGTATTTACTAAAAGCTCCTAAATGAGCTACCGAACTGATTGTTTTTTGATTGATAGATTGCATAGTATACTAATTTCTTATGCAAATATATATCTAAAGAAAGGTATTGTGCAATACAAAGTACTAAAATTTAACATTTAGTGTATTTGTTTATCGTGTTGAAATTAAGTTTAATAACCTGATAATAGTAGTATTTTTAGGCAATTAGCGGGCAATTAAAATTAATTTGTTAACTTTAAAAACAGTTAAATTTTTTTAATAAATGAAATTTTCACCCAAGAATATATATCTATTTACGATGCTAAAATTACCTTCAGCATGGATTTGTGGAGTGCGCTTAACTGCAATTTCTTCAGAGAAATCTATAGTTAAAGTAAAGCATCGATGGATTAATCAAAATCCTTTTCAATCTATCTATTTTGCCGTTCAAGCAATGGCGGCAGAGTTGAGTACGGGAGCTCTAGTAATGCAATCTATAGAAACTACTCATCAAAATATATCTATGCTCGTCGCAGAAAATAATGCTAGTTTTTCAAAAAAAGCAACAGGACGTATCACGTTTAAATGTAAAGATGGTTTACACATAAATACAGCTATAGCAAAAACCATAACGAGTAAAGAAAGTCAAACCTGTTGGATGAAGTCTATTGGTAAAAATGAAGCAGGAGAAGTAGTGTCTGAATTCAATTTTAAATGGACTTTAAAACTGAAAGTTTAATTTAGTAAATGTTTAACAAAAAATGTTTTAAATTGAAAAAAATGAGAATTTAATAAATATTAAATATTTTATTGCTGAATTTGTATTTTATTTGTAAATTAGTCAATAAAATTAAATAGCTGCTTATAATAGAATTATACTTCACTAACTTTAAACTATTCAAATTTATGGCACGAGCGATGTTTGAATACACTAAGGAAATTTTAACTAAAGTAAGTTTTGATGTTTCTCTTTTTTGCAAAGAAGTAGAAAAAGCAATTACTCGCTTACTCCCTTACGAAATTGAGGAATTAAAAGTCTTTATTGTATTTCTATCTAGGCAAAACCCAAATCTTATAACAAGTCTTACGTATTTAAAATAATAGTAAAAGTCGCTTTTTTAAAAGCGACTTTTTTTTATTTAGAAAAGTGTTCCATAAAATGATCTGGATGTGCACCCGTTCTTTCATTTGTATGTAACGCATCAATTTTTTTTATTTCATCTGAAGATAATTGAAAATTAAATACAGCGGCATTTTCTTCAATTCTATTCTTGTGAACACTTTTAGGAATCGTTAAAATTCCCTTTTGCAAATCCCATCTGATGATGATTTGAGCTACACTTTTATTATATTTTCTAGCAATTTCAGTTAGGGTTTTATTATTCAAAATTTGTCCACGCATTAAAGGAGACCAAGCTTGATAATAAATATTTTGTTTTTTACAATAATCTATTAATTCTTGTTGTACCAATTTAGGGTGAAACTCATTTTGCAACACCATAGGTAAGATCGTGCCACTTTTTTTTATTGTTTCTAATTGATGTTTTAAACAATTACAAACACCAATGGCTTTCACTTTTCCTTCAATATATAATTTTTCTAAAGCTTGCCAGGTTTCTTCTAAAACATCGGGTACTGGCCAATGAATAAGGTATAAATCAAGATAATCTAAACCTAATTTTTTTATAGAAATTTCAAATGCTTTTAACGTGTTTTCGTAACCTTGATCGTCATTCCATACTTTAGTTGTGACAAAAATTTCATCTCTAGAAAGTTTACTTTCTCTAATCGCTTCACCTACACCTTTTTCATTTCCATAAAAACTAGCTGTATCAATTAAACGGTAGCCAGCATTTAATGCAAAACTAATGGCATTTTTAACTTCGTTTCCATCTTTAGATTTATATACGCCCAAGCCTAGGTATGGCATTTCAATTCCGTTATGAAGCGTTATTTTTCCCTGTATATCTGTAATGTTCATCATAGTTAGATTTAAAGTTGAATAAAAAAAAGTAACTTCTCATTCAATTTTACAAGAATTTAATATTTGCACCAAGCTTTAGTCAACATATATTCTCTGAAAACAATATTTTATTTACTTTTGTTTTTCAGAAAAAGAACACTTCTAAAGATGAGCCAAAAAATTTTACTCAACGCTAAAGAAATACAAATAATACTTCATCGGCTGGCTTGTCAACTTATCGAAAATCATCAGGGTTTTGAAGAGACTGTACTTGTAGGAATTCAGCCTAGAGGAATTTTCTTGGCAGAACGCATTCAGCAACTTCTTCAAAATGAATATAAAATTAAAGAGGTAAAAACAGGACGGTTAGATATCACTTTTTATAGAGATGATTTTAGACGAAGCGAAAAGCCTTTAGAAGCCAATACAACTAAAATTGACTTTTTAGTGGAAGATAAACGAGTAGTCTTTATAGACGATGTTTTGTATACTGGCAGAAGTATTCGGTCTGCATTAACTGCCATTCAATCTTTTGGAAGACCTAAAGAAATTGAATTATTAACCTTAATCGATAGAAGGTTTAGCAGACATTTGCCTATTCAGCCAGATTATAATGGCAGGCAAGTAGATGCAATTAACGAAGAAAAAGTAAAAGTGAATTGGGTTGAAAATGCAGGTGAAGACTGTGTTTACCTTATAAATGAATAGTAAATCAATAGTAAATCAATGGGGGAATTGAGTGTAAACCACTTACTTGGTATAAAATATATTACCAAAGAAGACGTAGATTTAATTTTTAAGACAGCAGATCATTTTAAAGAAGTGATTAACCGTCCTATTAAAAAAGTTCCGTCGCTTCGAGATATAACTATAGCCAATTTATTTTTTGAAAATAGTACAAGAACCCGACTTTCTTTTGAGCTTGCAGAGAAACGTTTAAGTGCAGATGTAGTTAATTTTTCAGCAGCATCTTCTTCCGTAAAAAAAGGAGAAACACTTATCGATACGGTTAATAATATTTTATCGATGAAGGTAGATATGGTGGTGATGCGTCACCCTAATCCGGGAGCAGGAGTATTTCTTTCACAACACGTTAATGCGAGTATTGTAAATGCGGGTGATGGAGCACACGAACATCCCACGCAAGCATTATTAGATTCATATTCAATTCGAGAAAAATTAGGAGAAGTTACAGGTAAAAACGTAGTGATTGTCGGTGATATTTTACACAGTAGAGTAGCCCTTAGCAATATATTTGCATTAAAGTTACAAGGAGCAAATGTCAAGGTTTGCGGTCCAAAAACGTTAATCCCAAAACACATTGAAAAATTAGGAGTAGAGGTAGAAACTAACCTAAGAAAAGCTTTAGAATGGTGTGATGTAGCTAATATGTTACGTGTTCAAAATGAGCGTATGGATATTAGTTATTTTCCGAGTACACGTGAGTACGTGCAACAATTTGGATTAAATAAAGACCTACTTGGTTCTTTAAATAAAGAAATTACCATTATGCACCCAGGGCCAATTAACCGTGGGGTAGAAATTACAAGTGATGTTGCAGATTCTGATCACGCTATTATATTAGATCAAGTTCAGAATGGAGTTGCAGTGCGTATGGCAGTCATTTATCTTTTAGCTTCTAAAATAAAGCAGTAAACCTATGAAACTTACAGAAAAAGAAAATTATAGTATTGTTGAAGATGATAAAAATGAAGTTGCAGGTTTTTCTAACTACTTAGAAAATCATGCTTACGACAAAATTAAAGATAAAAATATTGTTGTTGATATTTCTAAATACGGTGAATTAACTTTAAAAGAATTACTTTCATTTTTGCAATTATCAAATCAGCATCGTGCTAATAATCATTCTTTTGTAATTGTGAATGATACCATTAATATAGATCATATACCAGAAGAATTAATGGTTGTTCCTACATTATTAGAAGCTGGCGATGTAATACAAATGGATGAAATTCAGCGAGATCTTGGTGGTTTAGATGAATTTTAAATACCTTCCTCTAAAATTTTAATTTACCTCTATGGAAGTTACCATTTTAGGTTGCTATTCGGCTACCCCTAGAACATTCAACAATCCTACCTCACAGGTTTTAGAAATTAATAATCATTTATTTCTTATTGATTGTGGAGAAGGAACACAGGTTCAGCTGCGTAAAAGAAAAATAAAATTTGCTCGTATTAAGCATATATTTATTAGTCACTTACACGGAGACCACTTTTTTGGATTGATAGGACTTATCTCTACTTTCGGACTCTTAGATCGCAAGACAGAACTTCATATTTACGGACCAAAAGGAATTAAAGAAATTATTTTACTTCAACTAAAGTTATCAAAATCTTGGACCGGATATCCACTTTATTTTCACGAGCTTGATAAAACAACTCCAGAAGTTATTTTTGAAGATGAAAAAGTAACGGTAGAAACTATTCCGCTAGAACATCGCGTATATACCAATGGTTTTTTATTTAAAGAGAAAGTTGGCGATCGAAAATTACTGATTAATGAAGTACAGCAATACGAGATAGAGGTTGCCTATTACCGAAGTATCAAAAAAGGAAAAGATGTAACTTTAGAAGATGGTACAGTTATTCCAAACGAAAAAATAACTTCTCCTCCAGAAACTCCTAACAGTTATGCTTTCTGCAGCGATACTGTTTATAAACCTGAAATTACTCAGCAAATACAAGGAGTTACTGGTTTATATCACGAAGCTACATTTTTAGCACAGCACGAAAATTTGTGCGAAAAAACAAAGCATTCTACCGCAAAGCAAGCTGCACAAATTGCTGAATCTGCAAAAGTTCAGCAATTAATTTTAGGACATTATTCTACTCGATATGGTAATATTGAAGTCTTTAAAGAAGAAGCTAAAACTGTTTTTGAAAACGTCATTTTAGCGGAAGATGGTAAGGTGATTTCTTTCAATTAAAATTTTGTAAACTTTTAAAATTTGCTTTTCCTTTACCGGCATTTGCTTTAAATTGCAGGTATGGAAAAAAATTTAGAAGACTACCGAAAATCTTACGATAAATCAGAATTAAAAGAAGAAAATTTATTAGCAAATCCGTTAGATTTTTTTCAGAAATGGTTTAATGAAGCTGAAGAATCTAAGCTTGTAGATGAGCCTAATGCGATGACTATAAGCACCATTGGCTTAGATGGTTTTCCTAAAAGCAGAGTTGTGCTTTTAAAGAAAATTAAACCCGAAGGTTTTGTTTATTATACCAATTTTGAAAGTGAAAAAGGCTTGGCATTAGAGAAAAATCCTAAGGTTTGTTTATCATTTTTTTGGCCTGCACTAGAAAGACAAGTAATTATAAAAGGGCAGGTAGAGAAAATAAGTGAAGAAGAATCTACCGCTTATTTTAATTCACGACCTGAAGGCAGTCGTTTGGGAGCTTTGGTTTCTCATCAAAGTTCACCAGTACCTAATCGCGCTTATTTAGAAAAAAAATTGGCAGAATTAGAAAAAGAATATAAAGATAAAGAAATACAAAAACCAGAATATTGGGGCGGTTACTTAATTAAACCTTATTCATTTGAGTTTTGGCAAGGAAGACCTAATCGTTTGCACGATCGTTTTGTTTACCAGCAAACCAACGATAAAAACTGGGAAGAGCCAGTAAGACTTGCTCCTTAAAAATAACCTCACCAATTAAAATTTAATTTATGAAGAAACTTATAGTGGTAAGACACGGTAAATCTTCTTGGAAAAACGCAGACTTAGCAGACCATGACCGCCCTTTAAAAAAACGTGGTTATAACGATGCACAGCTTGTCATTAAGGCGTTCAGAACCTATTTTCAACATCCAGTAAAAATGATAAGCAGTTCTGCGAAGCGAGCTTTAACGACGGCAGAAATGTTTAAAGAAGGTTTAGAGGTGAACGATGATAATTTTGAAGTTCTTGCAGATCTTTACACTTTTCAAGTTTTAGAATTATTAGAGGTAATTAAAAATCAGCCTGATGAAGATAATAAATTGATGGTATTTGGTCACAATCCAGCGATGACACAATTGGTTAATTTTTTAGGAGATGAAGTAATTGAAAATTTGCCTACTACAGGCTTAGTCGTGATTGATTTTGAAGTTGAAAGTTGGAAAAGCATTAGCAATGGTAAAACATTAGTAAAATTATTTCCTAAAATGTTTAAATAATGGCAGTAAAAAATCAATATATAAATAGAGAATTAAGCTGGCTTCAGTTTAATGCAAGAGTTCTTCAAGAAGCCGCAGACGAGAGTGTTCCTTTAATAGAAAGACTTCGTTTTTTAGGAATATTTTCTAATAATCTAGATGAATTCTTTAAAGTTCGTTATGCTACGGTAAAACGTATTGAACAAGCAGGTAAAGGAGGGAAAAAAGCTTTGGGAGGCGTTACCGCTTCAGAATTATTAAAAGAAATAACTCATATTGTCATAGATCAGCAATCTACCAGTTTAGAGATTTTAGATCAAATACGAGGTGAACTAGAGAAGCATAAAATTTGCATCATCAAAGAAGATCAGGTTACAGATAAACAAGCTCAATTTGTGCAAGATTATTTTCTTCAAAAAGTAAGTCCGGCACTTGTAACTATAATTTTAAATGATTTAGATGAATTACCAAGACTAAAAGATAGTGCTGCTTATTTGGCGGTAAGAATGATTTTAGATGAAGATGGTGAAAAAGAAAAGAAATATATTTTAATCGAAATACCTCGGGGTATTGATCGTTTTGTAGAAATACCCTCAGAAGATGGTAATAAATACATTATTCTACTAGATGATTTAATTAGATTTAATTTAAAAAGTCTTTTCAGTATTTTTAATTATGAAAGTATTTCGGCACATATGATTAAAATTACTCGTGATGCCGAGTTAGATATGGCGGGAGATTTAACCAAGAGTTATATCGATAAATTACTTTCAAGCATAAAAGATAGAATAGAGGGGGAGCCGGTAAGGTTTGTATATGATAAAACTATAGGAAAAGACACCTTAAGTTTTCTACTTTCAAAAATGGGAATCGATGATTCTGATAGCTTAATTCCTGGCGGTAGGTACCATAATCGTCGAGATTATATGAAATTTCCTAGTTTGGGAGCTTCAGATTTATTGTATGAAAAGTATGCAGCTTTACCAATCAAAGGTTTAACGCTGCAAGGAAGTTTATTAGAGAAAATTTCTCAAAAAGATTATTTGCTATATGCACCTTACCATACTTTTTCTTATACGGTAAAATTTTTAAGAGAAGCAGCATTAGACCCAAAAGTAAAAACAATTAAGATTACGATTTATCGTTTAGCTGAAATATCACACATTGCCAGTTCATTAATTAATGCGGTTAAGAACGGAAAAAGTGTAACCGTTTCTATAGAGTTAAGAGCCAGATTTGATGAAGCTAACAATATTCGTTATGCAGAACAAATGCAGCGCGAAGGGGTGAAATTAATATTTGGAGTTCCTGGTTTAAAAGTACATTGTAAAGCTTGTGTTATCGAACGTTTAGAAAGCGAAAAAATAAAACGCTATGGTTTTATAAGTACTGGTAATTTTAATGAATCTACTGCAAAAGGATATACAGATTACACTTTGTTTACAGCTAATCAGTCTATTCTAAAAGATATTATTAAAGTATTTAATTTTTTCGAAATAAATTATAAAGTAAATAAATACAAGCATTTAATTGTTTCTCCTCATTATTCCAGAACTACTTTTGAACGCTTAATAGATAATGAAATTAACAATGCAAAATTAGGTAAGCCTAGCGGAATGAAAATTAAGCTGAATAGTTTGTCAGATTATAAAATGATTGATAAATTGTATGAAGCAAGCAGAGCAGGAGTGAAAATAAAACTTATTGTTCGAGGTATTTGTTGTTTAATTCCTGGAGTAGAAGGGATGAGTGAAAATATTGAAGCTATTAGCATAATCGATAAATATTTAGAACATCCACGTTTGTACATTTTTGAAAATGGAGGAGAACCTAAGACTTATATCTCTTCAGCCGATTGGATGACTAGAAATCTTGACAATCGGGTAGAAATTTCTTGTCCTATATATCAAAAAGATATTCAGCAAGAATTGTTAGACACCTTCAATATTTGTTGGAGTGATAATGTAAAAGCAAGAGATTTTTCAGCTATCGAAGAAAACGCATACATTAACAATCAGCAAGCTAAAGTAAGAAGCCAATTTGCAACTTATGATTATTATCTAGAGAAATTGGCTAGTAAAGAATAAAAATAAAACTATACGTGCTAAAAATTAGAAAATACGCCGCTATCGATATTGGTTCTAATGCAGTGAGGTTATTAATCTCTACCATTACAGAACCAGAAAATAAAGAAACGACATTCAAAAAAACTTCTTTAGTTCGAGTCCCCATACGTTTGGGTGCTGATGTTTTTGTTTACGGAAATATTTCTGAAGAAAACATGAGTCGAATGAAAGATACGATGCGTGCTTATAGTCTGTTAATGCAAACCCATAAAATTGAAAAATATAAAGCTTGTGCTACTTCAGCAATGCGCGATGCAGAAAATGGCGAAAAGTTAGCCAATGAGATTTTAGAAGATTGCGGTATTGAAATTGAAATAATCGATGGGGAACATGAGGCAGCAATTATTGCAGCAACAGACTTGCATGAACTTATACAAGATGATAAAACCTACTTATATGTAGATGTAGGTGGTGGAAGTACTGAATTTACTTTATTTACTGAAGGCAAAACAGTAGCTTCAAAAAGTTTTAAATTAGGAACTGTACGACTGTTAAATGATATGGTTGATGATTCTCTGTGGAAAGAAGCTGAAGAATGGGTGAAAAAACAAACCAAGCCTTACACCAAAATATCTCTAATAGGTTCTGGCGGAAACATTAATAATATTTTTAAAAGTAGCGGAAAAAAAACAGGAGATCCATTAAGCTACCTTTATTTAAGCTCTTACTATCAGCTATTAAATTCATTTACATATGAGGATCGTATTTCTACCTTAGGGTTAAATACTGACCGTGCAGATGTGATTATACCTGCCACAAAAATTTATTTATCAGCGATGAAGTGGAGTAGATCAAAAAGTGTTCATGTCCCTAAAATTGGATTAGCAGACGGAATTATTAAATCGCTTTATAACGAAAATAAAAGATAATCTTAGTGTTTTATAGAAAAACAAATGGCTTTATCTAATGATAAAGCCATTCTAAAAAAGTAGAAATCAAAAAAAACTAACCAAATCAACTAAAACTCTACTTCTTATCTGTGTCTGTTTTCTTTCTATAAAACATATAGAATATTTGTGGCAATACGGTAAACGATAAGAACATACAGATTAACAAACCACCAACAATCATTATCGCTAAAGGTTTTTGTACCTCAGACCCCATTCCGTTAGAAAGTGCTGCAGGAAGTAATCCTAACGATCCCATCAAGGCAATCATCACTACTGGACGAATTCTACTATAAACTCCTTCAGATATTGCTTCTTTTAACGACATATGTTCTAAATTTTCTTTCATCACGGCGACTAGAATAATACCGTCTATCGTACAAACTCCAAAGAGAATGATAAACCCGATTCCTGCTGAAATTCCGAAGATCGTTCCTGTTAACCATAGTGATATAAAGCCACCGATAAAAGCAAATGAAAGTGTAGAAATACAAATAATCGTATCTTTTATATTTCCAAAATTCATATACAATAAGAAGACAATTAAAAGAAGTACTGCCGGAACAATATAAGTTAGCTGTTTAGTAGCACGCTCTTTACTTTCAAACTCACCAGCCCATTCTACTTTGGTATTAGTAGGGAAATTAATCTCTTCATCTACCGCTTTTTGAGCATCGGCAATGGTACTTCCTAAATCTCGTCCGTCAATACTAAAACCAACTCCGGTGTATCTACTACTTCCTTCACGGTAAATAAATGCAGGTCCGGTTTTAAATTCAATATCCGCAATATTTTTCAGCGGAACTTTTTTATCGTTTAGCGTAGGAATAAGAATATTACCTATCTCTTCTTCGCTATCTCGATAAGGTTCATCAAATCTGATTTGAAGATCAAATTTACGTTCATCTTCATAGAAAGAAGAAGCTGTTTTTCCGCCAATCGCCATTTCGATAACGGCTTGCGCATCTTCAGTACTTACGGCATATTGCGCCATTTTATTTTCTGATAAGCTAATGCGCAATTCTGGTAAGCCTATATTTTTATAAACCAAAACATCGGTTATTCCGTCAATCTTACTAATGGTTTCTGCCACTTGATTGGCTTGATCTTCCATTAAAAATAAATTGTCGCCAAAAATCTTGATTACTAATGAGCTCTTAACTCCGGCAACATATTCTTCTACATTGTCTTGAATGGGTTGCGAGAATCCGAAATTGATTCCTTTAAATACCTCTAAAGAATCTTTCATTTCGCTAATCAATTCATCTTTGGTAAGATTTCTTTTCCAATCGTCTCTCGATTTTAATTCGATATGAAATTCATTATTGAAAAAACCTGTAGGGTCGGTTCCATCGTTAGGTCTTCCAGTTTGGTTCAGTACAAATTTAACTTCATCAAAAGAGCGTAATTTTTGTTTAATTTTTTTACCAGCTTTTACCGATTCTTCTAAACTTACACTGTTGGGCAATGTGGCTCTAATGTAAAGCGCACCTTCATTTAACTGCGGAATAAATTCTGTTCCGTAATTCATTAATTTGAATATACATACTGCGAAAAGTGCGACAAAAAGCGTCATTGTAACTTTTCTATACTTACTTGCTGCGTTGAAAATTCTAAAAATATTTCCGCGGAAAAAATTCACTACAGGATTATTTTTAACCGTAATATGTTTGTTTAGTAGTACTTTACACATTGCAGGAACTAAAGTTAAGCTTAAGAGAAGCGAACCTAAAAGTGCATATCCTAACGTAAAAGCTAGCGGACTAAACATTTTACCTTCTACCTTTTCAAAAGAAAAAATAGGGAAAAGCGCTATAATCAAAATAAGTTGGGCAAAGAAAATGTGGGGGGCTACTTTGCTTACACTTTTTCTTATGATATCTCCTTTAGAGATTTGCTTATAGCGCTCAAACCCTAATTCAACAGATTTCTCTTCTAATTTTACATAAACGGCTTCGACAATCACCAATGTTCCCTCCAGCAACAATCCAAAATCTAAGGCTCCCATTGAGATTAAATTGGCTGGCATTCCTTGTATTTTCAATAATATAATACTGAATAAAAAGGATAGCGGAATAATAATCGCTACGGTGATGGTTGTTCTCCAATCGAATAGAAAAACTAATACAATTAATGAAACCAGTACAATCCCTTCTACTAAATTGGTGCTTACCGTTTTTACAGTAGAGTTTACCAATTCGGTACGATCGATAAACGATTTTATTTTTACATCGTCAGGTAGAATACGCTCGTTAAGTTCTTCAATTTTGTTTTTTAGGCGTTCAATGACTTCCGCAGGATTCTCTCCACGCAGCATTACCACAATTCCTTCAACTACATCTTCATCGTCATCTAAACTTACTTGTCCTAATCTTGGTTTTGCTGAAATTGCTACTTTGGCTACGTTTTTAACTAAAACCGGAGTTTGATTATGGGTGGTAATTAATGTGTTTTCAATATCTTCTATACTGGTTAACAAACCAACCCCACGAACAACATACGCCTGTTGTCCTTTCTGAATCATATCTCCACCAACATTAATATTACTTTTCGTAATCGCTTCGTAAAGATCTAACGGGGTAAGATCGTATTGCTCTAAAGCAGTAGGATTTACCTGAATTTGATAGGTTTTTTCTTCGCCACCAAAACTCTGCACATCAGATATCCCTGGTACGGCAAGAAGTTCTCGCTCGATTACCCATTCTTGAATGGCAGATAATTCTTTTATAGGACGTTCACTCTCGATTACATACCTGAAAATTTCTCCAGTAGCTCCGTAAGGCGGATCGATTTCTGGATCTGATCCTTCTGGTAAATCTACAACTTGCAAACGATTGGCTGCATATTGTTGTGCGTAGAAATCGTCTACGCCGTCTTCAAAAATAATTGTTAGTACGGATAAACCAAATAATGAAATGGAGCGAACATCAGACTTTTTAGGAATGGTATTCATCTTTTTCATCATTGGTAGCGTGACAAATTTTTCTACTTCTTCTGCACTTCTACCTGGCCACTGAGTAATAATTCTTGCCCGTGTATTCGTTACATCTGGGAAAGCCTCAATAGGCGTGTGTATATAGCTATAAATTCCTGCGGCGGCTAATAATCCTGTTAAAAAAAATACGATTAAGGTATTTTTTAAAGAAAATGAGACCAGCGCATTAGTTAACTTTTCCATAGTAATGTTTACTTGTATTTAATTAATTGATGTGCTGTTATCGAAAATCAACAAGGTGTTATTGGTCACAATTTGATCGCCTTCTTTTAGCCCTTCTTTAATGTAATATGAGTTTTCATCTTTAGACAAAATTTTCACTTCACTCACTTTAGCACTACATTCATCTTCCAACTTAACGATGTAGTAAGCATTGTTGCTAAATACGACTGATTTCGCAGGAATATGAGGTGCTTTTTCTTGTGTGTTATTTTTTACAATGGCTTCTACGCGTAGGCCTGGTTTAAGAAATAAATCTTTATTCTCTAATATAATTCTCGCTTTTAAAACATTTTCGTTAGGCTCAAATACATTAGAAATACGGCTTATTTTTCCTTTAAAAATTCGATCTGGGTAACTGCTAGACTTTATATTAACCGGCATTCCTTCTCGCACTGCATCAATATCGGTAGCGTAAATATTTACATTTACCCAAACTTCATCTAGATCTGAAATGGTAAATAAAGGATCACCTTCGGCTCCAATTTGCATTCCTGCAGAAATTTTATTGTCGACTACAAATCCGCTTCTTGGTGCTTTAATTTGAAACACTCCTTTTTCTGGACTCGCGCTATAAAGTTTCAGGTTGGTTTGTAGCTTTTGAAGATCTGATTCTAGATTTTGCTTTTCACTTTTTGCTGAAATCAATTCTTTTTCGGAAGCAATTCCATCATCATAAAAACTTTGCGTAGATTGTAATTGTCGCTTAGCAACTTCAAGATTCGCTTTAATTTGTTTTACTTCAGCTTCAATACCATTAAGTTCTGTACTTTTAATTTCAGCTAAAACCTGATTTTTTTCTACTTTATCTCCTAAAGTGAAATACGTATTGGTAATGATTCCACCTACTAAACTTACGTAATTAACGACCGCATTTGGATTATAGGCCACCACACCGTTTAAGCGTAAACTTTTCAGCACGCTGTCATTAGTAATTTGCATAGGTTGAAGTTCAGAAACTTCTTTTTGAGTAAAGCATTTTTGCTTTTTAACGATAGGTTTAGCTTCTTCTTTGCAACCAAAAAGTATAGCAGATCCCATTATAAATAGAAATGAGATCTTCACGTTTTTTAAATAGTTCATTAGTTAGGGGGTGTTTATTTCTAGTCCGGTACTATGTTTTAATTCTTCTAAATCGTCTAAATATTCCTGTTCATTTTCCAAAATCGTGCGTTTGGTATCGATGTAGGATTCTAGAAAATCCATATAAGTGATAATATTGATAGATTGTAATTTGAAATATTCGGTATAAGCATCCATTACTTGGTCTAAACCTTTAATATATTCTGTATCGATATCATCGAAAAAGTGAGCGGCTTCTAAATAATTTTGGTAGTTTTTACGAATCTCTTCGCGTACTTCTAAAAGTTTATTTTCATTGAAATAATTTTGTTGTTCTATCGCAAATTGAGTTTTTTTGATATTTCCTTTATTACGGTCAAAAAATGGGAGGTCTATTGAAAAACCAAAGCCAATAAAATCTTGTAGAATATTACCACCACGGTCATAGCCCACAGATAGAGCTAGATCTGGTACCGCCATCGCTTTTTCATAGCTTAATTCTTTTTGTATTCGTTGTATATCTAATTTGCTAATCGCAACATCAGGGCGATTTTTTAAAGCTTCTTCTTGTAAGTAATTTAAGGTGTAATTAAAAGGAAGTTGGTATTCTCTATCTGGATTAAACGTAGATCCAAAAGAAAGTCTGGTATTTTCAGGAAGATTAAGCATTACAACTAATTCTTCATTAAGCTCGTTTAGTGCTTTTCGTTCTTCAATTAAATCATCTTTAATACTTAATAAAGAAGCTTGTAAACGAATTAATTCTGCTTTATTTACATTTCCTTGGTCGTATTGTTTTTGGTAAGCATTTACAATATTTTCTAAAGACGTTAATTGCCGGTTGAGCATAACTGCATAACTATCGTGAAACTGAAATGAATAAATGGTCTTTCTAAACTCAGTTTTAAGACTTAGCAAAAAATCTTCTAAATACGATTGCGCCATTTCTGCTGAAACTTTGGCAAGCGCTACTCGTTTTTTACGCTTCCCAGCAGTTTCAATAACTTGCTCTATTTGAGCTGAAATTTGACGAAATCTTCCAAAACTGTCACTGCCAAAAAGGCTAGGCTGCTTTTCTCCTGTTTTTTTCTGGTAATCTGCTGTCCACAGGTTAACTTCATCAACCTCTAGTGTTGGGTTTGGCCATACTTTTGCCTGAATCACTTCGGCATCTGCCATATCTATAGCTAAACGTTCAGCAAGAATCGATAAATTATTCTCGAGAAGAATGTTTTCTGCTTGCTTTAAATCTAATTGTAATGTATCCTGTGTTTGCGCTTGAATATTGCTTAACCCAAAACAAACGCCAAGAAGTAATAGATAAATTTTTCTCTTTTGCATTTTCTTATTTTGATGATACAAAAGAAGAAAACGAAGCTTAGAGTAAAATTTGTTCTACATTAAAAACAGATTAAAGTAGATTAGAATTTTCTAATGTTGTGAAAATCCTTTTTCGTCATTCCAGACTTGATCTGGAATCTCATAAAGATTTAAATAATAGTTTTTGGAGAATGCGACCCTGAGTCAAGTTCAGGGTGACGGTATCTTATTTCTGAATTATAATCTTTTTTATCACTGCGGAAATTCAAGCTGAATTTTAGTGTAGTTTTTTAGCTCACTGGTGATAGAATATTCAATTTGATGCAACTGAAAAATCTTTAACGCAATGCTCATTCCTAGTCCGTTTCCTTGGAAATTTGTCGTGTTTTGGCCGCGATAAAATGGTTGATTAATGTGTTTTAAATCTTGTTTTGAAATACCAATCCCGTGGTCTGATACTTGTAATTGTAAGCGATTTTTGTTTTTAGAAAGTTGAATTTCAACAATTTCAGATTTAGAAAATTTAGCCGCATTTTCAATAATATTAAACAGCGCCATATAGAGTAGGGTTTCATTGCCTTTAAATTGAAGTAAATTAAAATCTTTTGGTGAAATTGCCAATTCAACATTAAATCTTTCTTCGGAATAAGCTGGTGCTAACTTTTCGATAATCTCCCAAATAATTTCGTCAATTCTAATTTGCTCTTTTAGCTGAACATTTTTATTAAGATTAGAAAGCGTAAGTAGGTTTTCTAAAATGCTTTTTAATTGCTGAGCATCTTGTAAAACTCGTTCTGAAGTTTCTTTATAATCTTCGTTATTTCGATCTCGTTGTAAACTAATTTCTAACTGATTAATAATGCTGGCTAGTGGAGTTTTAAGTTCGTGTGAAGAAAAATCTACAAAATTCTTTTGCTGCTCGTAGCTCGATTCAATTTCAATTAAAAGATTATTAAAAGCCTGAAAAAGTTCTTCTAATTCATCTTTAGAACTTTTGTAAGAAAGTTGCAGCGGACTTTTATTTAAATTAAGATTATTAACTTGTTTAATAATATTTCTAACTGGTTTATAAGCTAATTTGGATAGGTGAGAGGTTAGAAAAATAAGAATGAGCATTGCTACGCAAAAACTAATTGCTAAAATACTAATTAATCTCTTTTTCTGACTTTGAATAAGCGGATTGGTAGCTTTTACTAAGACCACAAAATCTCCTTGATTATCCTTATAAAATAGGCCGTGGTAATAGGTGTCGTTTTCCCGAAAATTGAGTAGGCCTTCTTCTTTAATTTTTTCTATGCTTTCACTCCAATCGTGTTTTACTTCTTTCGTGTTGAATGAAATATCACCGCGTTCATTAAAAATACTTACTTCTTGATCTGAACTAAGATTATAGAACGCATTTTGTATAGGCTGAAATCCTTTTTGGCTTAATTCATCTCTTTCTAGGTAGAACATAGCTGAAATTTTAGCAGTTCTAGAAAGTTCTTGAAAATAGATATTTTTTGTGCTTTGGTAAAAGGCGACGTAAATAACAATCGAGGACCCCAGAAATATGAATCCGAAAATTAAACTTGAAATTAATGTTATTTTTTGCCTTATTTTCATTGATCAGAAATCATATAACCTCTTCCTTTAATGGTATGAATTAGTTTATTTTCATTATCTAAATCAATTTTATTCCTAAGGTAAGAGATATAAACATCGATCACATTGGTATAGGTGTCTTGATGAGTTTTCCAAACATTTTGAAGTATGATTTGTCTGGTTACTACTTCATTTTTATACTCTAATAATGTTTTTAGAAGAAGGAATTCTTTTTGAGAAAGATCTATTGTTTTTCCGTTTCTTTCAACTTTATGAGCCTTATAGTTCATAGTTAAATTACCACATTGTAAATTTTCAGTAATTAGATTTTGATAACGATTGGTTCTTCTATTTAAAGCATTTATTCTAGAAATAAGTTCTTTAAAATGAAAAGGTTTTACCAAATAATCATCGGCTCCTTTATCTAAGGCTTTAATTTTATCATCAGCTTCACCCAAGGCACTTAGAATAATAATAGGGGTGATAATTTTCTTATACCGAATTAATTCACAAAGCTCAATACCTGTAAGTCCTGGTAACATTACATCAAAAATAAATAGATCCCAATCTTGGTTTACAGCTAAATCTCTTGCAGCAAAACCGTCTTCTTGTGTTTCTACCAAAAAACCTTCTTCTTCTAAACCTTTGCTTAAAGATTCTCTCAATCGCTTGTTATCTTCAACCAATAAAATTTTCAAAGTGAGAGGTGTATTTAATTATTATCCGTGTATCAATCCGTCTTTGCTTAAAGAGGCTATAATTTGAGCTTCATAACTTAGTAAGTCTTGCCATTTTTGATCTACTTCATTTCTATCGCCATATTTTCTAGCAAAATTTAGAAACATCGTGTAATGATTAGCTTCGCTAATCATTAGTTTTTTATAGAATAAACGCAGTTCTTTATCTTCTAATTGTTCAGATAATAATTTAAAACGTTCACAGCTTCTGGCTTCTATAAGTGCAGCGTACAATAATCTGTGAACCATTTGTGTGATTCTACTACCTCCTTTTGGGAAAAATTTTAATAATTCTGAAACATAAAAATCTTTACGATCTCTACCTAATTCAAAACCACGTTCAATAATTTTATCGTGAACCATTTTAAAATGACTCATTTCTTCATTCACAAGTTCCGTCATATCTTCTACTAGTTCTGAAAATTCTGGAAAACTTACAATTAAAGAAATAGCGGTGGAAGCGGCTTTTTGTTCACACCAAGCGTGATCGATTAAAATTTCATCTATATTTTTTTCTGCAATATCTACCCATCTTGGGTCTGTAGGAAGTTTTAAACCGAGCATAATTATATATCTAAATCAAAAGTGGTTCTTAATTTATCTAAAAGAGGATTTTTCTCATTTAATTTTTCAAACTTTTCTCTTGTTGTAAAAGCATATTTTTTAGTAGCTTTTTCATTTACATCTATAGAAAGTTTGATGGTGGTATTCTGAATTTTCTTTTTAATGAAATTCATTAAATTACCTTGAGCTCTTTTCAATTCGATTTTCATCGTATCGTTAGGTAATTCAATATGTATGGTTTTATCGACTAAAGTAGGTTTATCAGTATCTACAATAGAGGCTAAAATTTTCTTTCCCTTACCGCTTAGTTGTTCTACATACTCAGCCCAAGCTTCTTGTATTTGTGCCTCCGTAAAATCTTCAGTTAATTCTTCTGAGGGTAAAGCTAACTTTTCTTTTTGAAGTTCTTCGTGCTTCTTTTTTTGTGCAATGCTTTTTAATGATAAACCAGAAGGTCTTTTCTTTTTATTTAAATCTAGCTTTGCTGGTTTTTCTTCTGTTTTTATATCTTTAGAAGGAAGCTGAATCTCTACAGGAGTGTTTTTTTTAGTTTCAGGATGTTCATTGGTTTGAACTATTTCTTTAACTTCTGGAGCTATTTGTCTTGCGGGAAGAGTTTCTGTTGAAATAAAATTTTCCGCAGGAATTATGAATCGCTCAGAATTTTTTTTTTCTCCATCAAAAGTGATAGAGGCAAGTTGCATTAAGCATAATTCGACGAGCAGTCGCGGATTCCGGCTGGATTTATATTTTAAATCACATTCGTTTGCCAACTCAATACCTTGCATTAAAAATTCTTGTGCAGCTTCTTGAGATTGTTTAAAATAGAGTGTTTTTACTTGCTCACCAACTTCTAAAAGACTAATGGTCGCCTGATTTTTACAAACTAAAAGATCTCTAAAATGTGAAGCTAGTCCAGCAATGTAATGATGTCCATCAAAACCTTTAGCTAAAATTTCATTGTATTGTACCAATAATTCTGGAATATTATTGCTTAACATAAAATCAGTAGACTTAAAGTAAGTTTCGTAATCTAAAACATTTAAGTTTTCGGTTACGGCCTCACGTGTTAAGTTATTACCACTAAAACTAACCACACGATCGTAGATAGAAAGCGCATCACGCATCGCACCATCTGCTTTTTGAGCAATAATATGTAAGGCATCGTCTTCTGCGTTTACACCTTCATTTTGTGCGATTTTAGCTAAATATTCTTTAGCATCTGTCACCGTGATTCTTTTAAAGTCGAATATTTGACACCTAGAAAGAATAGTAGGTATAATTTTATGCTTTTCTGTAGTTGCTAAAATAAAAATAGCATGTTTTGGAGGCTCTTCTAATGTCTTTAAAAAAGCATTAAAAGCAGAAGAAGATAGCATATGAACCTCATCTATAATGTAGACTTTGTATTTCCCTACCTGTGGTGGGATTCTTACTTGGTCAATAAGATTTCTTATATCATCTACAGAGTTGTTAGAAGCAGCATCTAATTCAAATATATTAAAGGCGTAGTCTTCATCTTTATTTTCTGTAGCTTGTTGATTTATTTTTTTAGCTAAAATTCTGGCACAAGTAGTTTTACCTACTCCACGTGGTCCCGTGAATAAGAGTGCTTGCGCTAAATGATTATTTTCAATAGCGTTTAATAATGTATTGGTAATTGCTTTTTGACCAACTACATCTTCAAAAGTTTCGGGCCTGTATTTTCTGGCAGAGACAACAAAATGTTCCATTATGACAAAAATAGAAATACTAGCGATATTTATGTTTTACTTCTGAAGTTTTTTCTAAATAATTATTCACAATTTTTCTTTTAAAATTTTTCTGCACCTATAATCTTATATATTTGCAGAATGCAGGTCGCCTTATCGCTAAATTTTATTATTTAGAGGAAAGTCTGGACACCACAGGGAAGCATAATGGCTAACGGCCATCAGCCGAAAGGTTAGGACAAGTGCAACAGAAAGAATGTACAGGTAATGCTGTAGTGAAACCAGGTAAACTCTATGCGGTGCAATACCATGTATACCGGCTTTTAAGATTTCCCGATCAATGCCGGAGGGTAGGTAGCTAGAAGTTTTTGGTAACAAAAATTCGAGATAAATGATAAGGGCTCTATTTATAGAGAACAGAATCCGGCTTATAGACCTGCTATTTTTTAAATTCTATGACCCATTCTTTAGCTTTTTCTAAAGAATCAAAGATTTCAAAAGCATTAGTTGAGAAATTTTTTTCAAAGACGGCAATTTTCTTTCCTATTTCAGAGTGATAAACCACTGCGTGGCATACAATCTTCTCGTATAGGTTGATCATTTCGTAATTAGTAGGGTTAAGGTTATAATTATATTTTCTGTTAGAAATATAGCCAAAGCTTTGATTAGGATAATGCTCTTCAAGCAACATAAATAGCCAGTTTAATTCGTCTAAATCAAAAATCACATCTTCTTTAACTGATGAAATTACATAATCTTCATAGAATTCAATATACGCTATATCGTCATCTATAATTTTAAATGGTTTCATTTGCTTAATAGTAATGCTTTGAGTTTATTGAAAAAAAGAAAATACAGAACTCCCATATTTTCTACTTTCTAAAAAATGTGGTGTACTAGCTAAATCTGTATATTTAGAATGTTCTACGATAACTAATCCATCTTGGTTTAATAAATTATTATCGAAAATGAGATTAGGTATTTTTTGAAAATCTTCTAAAGAAAAATCATAAGGAGGGTCTGCGAAAATAATATCGTTTTTAGTCTTTACTTTTTCTAAATATTTAAACACATCACTTTTTACCGTATTTATTTGGATGTCTAATTCTTGCGCGGTCTTATTTATAAATTTAACGCAGCCAAAGTTTTGGTCTACTGCCGTAACTTGAGTGGTTCCTCGAGAAATAAATTCATAAGAGATGTTACCAGTTCCTGCAAAAAGATCTAATAATTGAATTTCATTAAAATCTATTTGAAAGTTTAAAATATTAAATAATGCTTCTTTAGCCATATCTGTAGTAGGTCTAACGGGCAAAGTTTTAGGAGCAATTATTCTTTTGCTTTTAAATTTTCCTGAAATTATTCTCATAGTAAATTGCTTAAATGTAAGAGGTGATGCTTTGGATTCATCTTTAACTCTGAAAGATTATTGAAATTTTTGCTAAGTTGTGCCGTATTTAAAAATTCAATTTCTTTAATGTAAGTGTATAAATAATTATACTTTTTGTCGTCTTTTTTAATCTCTCCACAAAGATATAGTTGAATTTTAGAGGCATCCAACTGTAATTGTTCAATACAGAATAATACATAATAGATAAAATCTTCTGGCGTATAAAATTCAAAAGAATTGGCTAGCGCTAATTGATTATTTTGAAGAATACAAATATCAAATCTAGAAGAATCTATATGAAGATAAATTGCACTTTTTTTTTGCTTTATATCTGACAGACAAAAGTCAATAAATAGAGTAGCGGAATGCCTAAATTCGAAAGCACCAAACTTATCAAATAAATAATTATTAATGTTAGCGTAGGGAATATACACACAATTGGCGTTTATATTTTTTAGGCTATCATAAGTAATAAAATCTGTTCGAAGAATTTTGGTGTTAAATTTTAAATAATCGGTTAGATTTTTTTCATCAAAATATTTTTCAGGAACAATGCTATAAAGGTTATTAATAAATACCGCATTTACTTGAGTAACTTTACTAATTACCTCTTCTGAAACTTGATTATTTATGAGTTTATTTAACTCTTCTAATAATGCTTCAGGATTAAGTTGATCTGAAAAAGTACTGAAATGAAAATTTTCAATCTCTTTGTCTTCGTTTAGCGTACAAAAAGAAAGTCCATCTTGAGCTATCAAGATGGACATTTTATAAGAATTCAAATTTTTATTAATCGTCGTTTGATCCATATACTTTAGGCCAGTTACCGTTGGTATTAACTTCAGTCATTGATCCTACCTGAATATATTCACCTCTAACATTATCTACAGAAAGTACTTGTTTCTCTTGATTAACAAGGTGTTCGTCTTGATCAGATAAAATATCTGCTTTATCTACTTTAACTTCAAAAACAGGAATTTTACTGTCATTTTTAGTGATTTCTCCTGCATCTAATTCAAACTTCTGTCCATCTGTAAAAGGTACGTTCATCATGGTAGTGTAACGATTAGAACCTTTAAAAAGAGAGTCTTTCACAGGAGTATATCCTAAAGTGTCTACTAAGGTGATAGATTTATATTCATCTACCCCGTAAGTTGCTTTATATTCTTCGTCTAAAACAGTGGTGTCTCTTCGTTGTGTAACTACAAACTCGGCAGTATCAATAAATCTAACCAATCCGTCCCAGTCTCCACTAAAAGTACCAGTAACTTGTTTGTGCGCTAACTCAGCTTTTCGGATATCTTTTAATTTCTCAATTACTTTAGGATATCTTGCATCTCTAACTTTATTAAATTGGATTGGCTCATAAACTGCGTTAAAAGTAAAATAGCCTAAAAATCCAATAACGACCCATAATAGTAATTGAATAACAATTTTCATATTTAATGAATTTAAATTTATTTTATTGTGTTGTACGCAAATCTACAATTTTTTTTTATTCGTAAAAGTTTCCAAGTCAAAAAAGCCTCATTATCTTTGATTTTTTAGTAACCTATCCATTTAAATGACTTCTACAGAATTTTATCAACTTTTAAAGAACGATTTTCCTTTTACAGTAACCTCTCAACAAGATGTAGCTTTACAAAAATTATCAAATTTTATTCTTTCAACAAAAGATGATCAGCTTTTTCTTCTCAAAGGTTATGCCGGAACTGGTAAAACTTCTATAATTGGAACAATTGTAAAAAATTTATGGAAGATAAAAATGAGTCCTGTGCTGGCTGCTCCAACAGGTAGAGCGGCAAAAGTGATGAGTAATTACTCTGGTTATCAGGCGCAAACAATTCATCGTAAAATTTATTACCCTAAAAAATCTAGTGGTAGTAAAGTGCAATTTGTACTTCAAAAAAATAAACATAAAGATACCATTTTCATTATAGATGAAGCTTCTATGATATCTGATTATGTGGGAGATGCAAGCTTATTTGAAAACGGTTCTTTACTAGATGATCTTATAGATTTTGTATATTCTGGAAGAAATTGTAAACTCATTTTTATTGGTGATACGGCGCAATTACCGCCTGTAAAATTAGACTTAAGTCCAGCTTTAGATCAAGATAAGTTAAGTTTAGGTTATCAAAAAGATGTAGACCATATAGAACTTAATGAAGTAGTGCGCCAGCAACAAGAAAGTGGAATTCTTTATAATGCGACGCTTATACGAGAAGCTATTAAAAATCAATTTTTCGAAGATTTTAAATTTCAATTAGACATAGGTGATGATTTTGTTAGGCTAGTAGATGGTTACGAAATTATGGATGCTATTAACGATTCTTACAGTAATGGTGGTTATGAAGAAACGGCAATTGTGGTAAGATCTAACAAACGCGCCAATATATATAATGAACAAATAAGAAGCCGAATACTTTTTCAAGAAAATGAAATTGCTACCGGAGATTATCTTATGGTAGTAAAAAATAATTACTTTTGGGTAAAACCAACCTCAGAAGCAGGTTTTATCGCCAATGGAGATATTGTAGAGATATTAGAAATTTTTGAAATTGTAGATTTATATGGTTTTCGTTTTGCTGAAGTTAAAGTTCAAATGGTAGATTACCCGAAAATGTCACCTTTTGAAACGGTTATAATATTAGATACGTTAACTGTAAACGCACCGTCATTAACCTATGAGCAGTCAAACGAACTTTATCAAGAAATACAAAAAGACTATGCTAATGAAACTTCAAAATATAAGAAATTTCAAAAAGTAAAAAATAATAAATATTTTAACGCATTACAGGTTAAATTTAGCTACGCCATGACTTGTCATAAATCACAGGGTGGGCAATGGGATAATGTTTTTGTAGAGCAACCTTATTTAAAAGATGGAGTTACAGAAGATTACCTACGTTGGCTTTATACAGCCTGTACTCGGGCTAAGAGTAAATTGTATCTAATAGGATTTACAGATAATTTTTTTAATGCTGAAAAATTATAATTCAACCTTTTCAATTTTTATATTTTTAAATATTTTAAAATAAAATAGATGTCAGCACCAACTTCTTTAAAAGTAATAGCGATGATTCCCGCACGTTACGAAGCTAGTAGATTTCCCGCAAAACTTATGCAAGATTTGGGAGGAAAAACTGTGATTACCAGAACTTATGAAGCTGCTTTAAAAACAAAATTATTTCAAGAGGTATATGTGGTCACCGATAGCGAGATAATATTTAATGAAATTATAGCTCAAGGCGGTAAAGCAATTATGAGTAAAAAGTCACACGAATGCGGTAGTGACCGTATTGCTGAAGCGGTAAAAGATATAGATGTAGATATTGTAGTTAATGTACAAGGGGATGAGCCCTTTATTGAAAAAGAAAGTTTAGCAGATTTATTAGAGGTTTTTTATGAGAAAGATGCCCATCATATAGATCTAGCTTCTTTAAAAACAGCATTAGAAACAGAAGAAGATATCTTAAACCCAAATCATGTAAAAGTAATTACCAATAAAAATGATTTTGCCCTTTATTTTTCAAGATCACCCATTCCATTTGTACGAAATAAACAAGCCAATGTAACCCATTACAAGCATATTGGTATTTATGCGTTTCGTAAACAAGCGTTAATGGACTTTTATCGGCTACCCATGCTAGGGTTAGAAAATGCCGAAAAAATTGAATGCATTCGTTATTTAGAATATGGTAAAAATATTAAAATGGTCGAAACTAATTTAAAAACTATTGGAATAGACACTCCTGAAGATCTAGAAAAAGCGAGGAAGTTATTAAGGAATTAATTACTCACTGCTTTTTTATAAACTTTTAAACAACGTTCCCGAGCTTCTTTGTGGTTTACCATAGGTTCGGGATATTTTTTTGTTCCGTATTCGGGCACCCAAGTATTGATATATTTTTCTTCCTTATCAAATTTTTCTTTCTGAGATGTTGGATTGAAAATACGAAAATAAGGAGTCGCATCTACACCGCTACCTGCAATCCATTGCCAATTCCCAACATTAGAAGACATCTCGTAATCTAATAGTTTTTCAGCGAAATAGGCTTCACCCCAACGCCAATCAATTAATAAATGCTTACACAGAAAACTTCCCACCACCATCCTAACTCTATTATGCATAATACCAGATTCGTTGAGTTGTCGCATACCTGCATCTACTATAGGATAACCAGTTTTTCCTGCTTTCCATAACTCAAATTCATCTTCATTATTTCGCCATTCGATACGGTCGTATTTTTTTTTGAAAGATTCGGTGACTGTTTCTGGATAATGATACAAGATTTGCATGAAAAATTCTCTCCATATCAACTCATTAAAAAAGGTAGCATCTTCAACTTGTATGGCTTTTCTCACCATCTTGCGAATACTAACCGTGCCAAAACGCAAGTGTGTACTCAAGTTAGAAGTACCGTTTTTTGAAGGTAAATTTCGTTGCTCATCATATTCATTCATCATTGTTTTTGTCACCGTATAATCGGGAACTTCTATAGAAGATTTTGAAAACCCTAAGTCACTTAAAGATAAATTAGGCAAGCGTGAATTATTAATTAGGTTATCGAGGTAATCATTCGTATAGAAAATACGTAATTTGTTTTCATCAAAATTACTTTTCCAGGTTTTCATGTAGGGCGTATACACCAAATATGGTTCACCGTTACCTTTAACAACTTCGTCTTTTTCAAAAATCACCTGATCTTTATAAGTCGTAAATTTTATATTTTCTTTTTCTAATAAAGCTTCGATTTTCTCATCACGTTCTTTAGCGTAAGGTTCATAATCACGATTGGTAATTATTTCGGCTATGCTATAATCGTTATTTATTTTTTTTAAAACTTCCTCTGGTTTTCCTTCAAATATTGCTATAGAACTGTCGTAATTTTCTTGCAGTTCTTTTCGCATTTTTTGCAATTGATTAAAGATAAAAGTCACCCTTGCATCATCTTTGGGTAAATCTTTTAAAATTTCAGTATCAAAAATAAAAATAGGTAATACTGGATAATCACCTTGTAAAGCTTTATAAAAGCCAATATTATCATCTAGTCTTAAATCACGTCTAAACCAAAAAATTGTATATTTTTCGTCACTCATTATTGTAAATTTAAACTTGATAATCCACCATCGATGCCTAAAATTTGTCCAGTCATCCAACTACTTTCTTCACTAAGTAAAAATTTTGTCATTTGAGCAATATCTTCAGGATTTCCTACTCGTTTTAAAGGATGGCGTTCTGCCATTTTCTTTTTCTTTTCTTCTTTATTCAATAGTTTTTCAGCAAGTTGTGTATCTGTTAGCGAAGGCGCAATAACATTTACACGCATACTTGGTGCATACTCTGCTGCTAAAGATTTAGCAAAACCTTCAATAGCTCCTTTTGCAGCAGCGACACTCGTATGAAAAGGCATTCCTACTTTAACTGCTACCGTGCTATAAAATACTAAGCTTGCCTGATCTGATTTTTTTAGTTTGGGAATCAAACCTTGAACAACTTTTATTAATGAAATAAAGTTAAGTTGAATTTCTTCTTCAAAATCTTTAGTCTTTAACATTTTGAAGGGTTTTAAGTTAATGCTTCCTGGGAAATAGGCTAAACCATCCAATGTATCTGGTAGATCTAAATCTTCTATCTCATCATTTAGAACATCAAATTCAAGATATTTTATTTTTAAATCTTTAAGATTTTCTTTACTTCGAGAAGCTACTATTACATTATGATTTTCTGCTAATAATTTAGCCGTGGCTAAGCCAATTCCTTTACTTCCTCCAATTAATAGTATATTTTTCATCTTTGAATCGCTTTAATATTTACCAAATAACTCTTCTAACTTTTGCTTTCTGTAATTAAAAATTTCTTCTAATTTATTTTTAACGAGAAATGGATGTACGAGTTGCCCTAAAACTCCCATCGGAAGTTTATAATGTACAATATCTTCCATTTCTACTCCGCCTTCAATTTCTTTAATAAAATGCTTGTGATGCCATAATTTGTAAGGGCCAAAACGCTGTTCATCTACAAAAAAATCGTCTTCTTTTACATGAGTAATTTCTGTAACCCATTTAGTCTTAATTCCTGCAATAGGTGTGACTACATATTGTATAACTTGACCTTGATACATTTTACGATCGGCACCATCTACAATATCAAACCCCATATAATCTGGAGTAATAACTTTTAGATTTGATGGATCTGATAGAAACTCCCAAGCTTTAGCTTTACTAATAGGTAGTTTTTGGTATTTGTGTAGTTTATAAATTTTCATAAGATAAAACTAAAATTTATTTTGTTTAAGTATTAAAAATTAAAGTTAAACAAAAGTTATAGTTTATTTCTAATAATCTCTTTTTAAAAAAACTTAACTTTACATTTCATAAAAAAACAAAATATAATGAAAAAAGCAATTACTTTATTTCTAGTTCTTTTTGCAGCTGTAAATTTTCAAGCGCAAGTAGAAACTCCGCAACCAAGTCCGCATGCTAAAATTTGGCAGAAAGTAGGTTTAACAGATGTAACTGTTGAGTACTCTAGACCTTCGATGAGAGGCCGTACTATTTTTGGAAATTTAGTGCCTTTTGGTGAAAATTGGAGAACAGGAGCTAATGAAAATACAAGTATTACTTTCTCTGATGATGTGAAAATTGACGGAAAAACTCTTTCTAAAGGTACTTACGCAATCTATTCGGTTCCTAATAAAAAATCTTGGGAAGTTATCTTTTATAAAAAAAGTGATAACTGGGGCCTACCACAAAAATGGGATGCTAATGAAGTAGCTTTATCTGCAAAGGTAGATGCTTACAAAATGCCTTTAACGATGGAAACTTTTACTATTGTTATTGATGAATTAACAAATGATTCTGCGATACTTAATCTTATTTGGGAAAACACTGTAGCTTCTTTAAAATTTGAAGTTCCTACAGAAGCTAAAGCTATGAAAAGTATAGAAAATGTTTTAAATGGACCATCGGCTAGAGATTACTATTCTGCTGCAGATTATTATTATACTTCAGAAAAAGATTTAGATCAAGCATTAGTATGGATAAATAAATCTTTTGAAGGAATGGAGAACCCTCCTTACTATATGTTGCGTAAAAAGTCTCTAATTGAAGCGAAATTAGGCAAAAAGAAAGAGGCTATTAAAACGGCTAAGGCATCTTTAAAAGCTGCTAAAGCTGCAGGAAATAAAGATTATGTGAAAATGAATGAAGACTCTCTAAAAGAATGGGGAGCGATGTAATTTCATTTTACTGAAATATTAAAAAAAGCCGCTGAAATTTTCAGCGGCTTTTTTTGTTAATAAATTAAACCTATTTTTTTACGAATTTCATCAAGTAGAGAAATGAGTTGTAAACTTTTTTCAAATGTCATCACATCACTTTCTATTTTATTTTGACTTAACATTTTCTGTACGTGAATAGCTTCATAATTATAACCAAGCGTAGTTACAGGAAATTTTATTCGTTTATTTTCTTCTCCGTCTGGTGTGATTTCTAAAGAACTTGGAGGCTCGTGAAAACGATTGGTTAGTTTTATATGAGCATTTTCTAATTTAATATGGCATTCTGTAGGAGTTTCTTGAAGTAATGAACTTTTTAGTTTTGCTTTTATTCCATTTTTATAATGAAATACAATTGAGCACTCTTCATCTATTTCTGTTTTACTCATTTTTGCTTCAGCTTCAATGGTATCAGGGATTCCTAAAATTGTCATCGCAGCAAAAACTGGATAGATCCCAATATCTAATAGACTTCCGCCTCCTAATTTTTTATTGAATAGTCTTTTATCTAAATTGAATGGAGCTTTAAATCCAAAATCTGCAGTTAAAGATTTTACCTTACCATATTTATTTTGTTCAAGTAGATCTAAAAGATAGTTATAGTGTGGTAAAAAGTGCATCCACAACGCTTCCATTAAAAAAACATTTTCAGCTTTAGCGGTAGCTATCATTTCTTCAACTTCGGCTTTATTTATTCCGAAAGCTTTTTCGCATAGTACAGCCTTTTTAGCTTTTAAACATTTAATTGTTAGTTCTTTATGAAAAACGTGTGGAGTGGCGATATAGATAACCTCTATTTCTGGCGAGTTGATTAATTCATCGTAACTTCCATAAAAATTTTCAGCATAAAAGTCTTCTGCAAATTCTTCAGCTTTCTGAAGCGATCTACTAGCAACAGCTTTTAAATTTGCACCTTCAACACTTTGTAAATCGGTAGCGAATTTTTTTGCTATCTTTCCTAAGCCTATGATTCCCCAGTTATAGTTAGTTTTCATAACATTTATATTTAATTTCTTGAAAGAATTTTATACGCCTATTTTTCTTTAGGTTTAAAAACAACTTCAATTAAGATGGCAATAGTCATTACGAGTGCACAACCAAACATATTGAGCCATAAATAAGGCATCCAATCAAACCACCAGCCTATAATGACAATAATTTGCGTAATCAGGGCAGCCACAAAAGTAGCGTTACTACTCACAAATTTTACAAAAAAAGCAAGTAAGAAAATACCAAGTACGTTGCCATAAAATATAGATCCTATAATATTAACTAGTTGAATAAGATTATCAAATAAATTAGCGGTGCAAGCGATTATCACAGCTAAAACACCCCACATTAATGTAAAAAGTCGTGAAGCTTTTAGAAAGTGTTTGTCGCTTTTTTCTGAAGATACATTTCGTTTATATAAATCTATGGTAGTGGTAGAGGCTAATGAGTTTAATTCTGAAGCTGTAGAAGACATGGCGGCAGAAAGAATTACGGCTAATAGTAAACCAATAAGACCTTTGGGTAAATTATTAAGTATAAAATGAATAAAAACATAATCTTTATCATTTGTTTCTAATTCAGGATTTGCTTTATTGATAAGCGTATTCCCCTGCTTTCTTATTTCTTTTTCTTTTTTGTTTAAAAAATTAATTTCTTTTTGAATAGCTGCATTTGCTTCTGTATTTACCAACTGGTAGGTAAGCTTTTCTTTTTTGATGCGGTTCTGTTCTAATTGCTGTTGAAGTTGTTGGTACTCTCCTGCATAAGGTGAATTTAAAACTTCTTCTTCTGCCGCTGGATTAAAATTTAGCGGAGATGAATTAAATTGATAGAAAACAAATACCATTACGCCTATAAGTAAAATGAAAAATTGCATCGGTACTTTTAAAAATCCGTTAAAAATAAGTCCCATTTGACTTTCTTTAAGCGAACTACCCGAAAGATAGCGTTGTACTTGACTTTGATCTGTACCAAAGTAGGAGAGTGCTAAAAAAGTACCACCAATAAGTCCGCTCCAAAACGTGTATCTGTTATTCCAATCAAAAGAAAAATCGAGTACATTTAGTTTTTCGTTAGCAGAAGCAATTTTTAAGGCGTTAGTAAACGTGATATCACTAGGTAGATCGGCAACAATAAGAATAAAAGCAGTAACGAGACCTATAAAAATGACTCCCATTTGTTGTTTTTGAGTGACACTTACCGCTTTAGTACCACCAGAAACTGTATAAATTACCACTAAACTTCCAATAATTATATTCAGCGTAAATAAATCCCAACCCAAAACTGCTGAAAGAATAATAGAAGGCGCAAAAATAGTAATTCCTGCTGCTAAACTTCGTTGCACCAAAAACAATAAGGCGGTTAGCGTTCGAGTTTTTAAATCAAACCTGCTCTCTAAGTATTCATAAGCGGTATAGACTTTTAAGCGATGATAGATAGGAATAAAAACCGTACAAATAACGACCATCGCAATAGGTACACCTAAGTAAAATTGAACAAAACCCATTCCGCTATGAAACGCTTGTCCCGGCGCCGATAGAAAAGTAATGGCACTAGCTTGGGTTGCCATTACAGAAAGCCCCACCGTCCACCATCTAGCTTGGTTACCACCTTTTAAAAAATCGTTTACATTTTTACTACCACGGGTTTGTAAATAACCAAAAATTACGATAAACGCCAGTGTAGCAACTAATATAATAATATCTAACGTGTGCATTTGCTCAAATTTATTAGAAAAGTTTCATGAAAATATAGAACAAAACCACGTAAGCTATATTGGCAAGTAATAGCCAAGTATATGCTTTTTTCCAATGGTATTTTTCAGGTTTTTCTTGCATTACTTTCCGAGAGATAAAATATTAGCAAATAATTTATAAGCTCCAGAAACTCCCGCAGGAAACTCTCTAAAAAAGCTTAATCCGGTATACACATAATAGCCTTTACCGTAGTTAGCTATCAATAAACTTCCTTTTAAATCTTCTTTTTCGCCATTATCTTTCATTCCTAAAATAGGTGTAAATTCTTCACTCCATTTATTAGGGAAATATAAACCACGTTCTTGCACCCAATCTTCAAAATCTTTTTGTGATATATTATTGGGAGAATTTAAAACAGGATGACTTTTCGCTAAAAATTTTACTTTAGAAAATTCATTGGTTACTCGATCATAAGAAAGTTGAATAGGGTACGGAGCTAAATTTTCAGTAAGCAAACCACGATCTTTATTGTACTGAACGACCATGGTACCTCCATTTTCAACGTAATCAAAAAGAAGCGGTTGTTTATAAACTAATTCTTTTTTGGTATTGTAAGCTCTAATTCCAATAACTATGGCATCATAATTATTAAGTGTTGCAGCAGTAATTTCTGAAGCTTCCATCACATCAACTTCATAACCAATAGCGCGCAAACTTTCTGGAACTACATCGCCAGCTCCTTGAATATACGCAATATGATTTCCTTTTTTCTGAATATTTAGTTTAATTACTTTTGTTTTTGCAGGAAGCATCACCGTTTGCTGCGGAATATGATTATAAGTAATCATATTCACCTCTTTACTAAATGAATCTTTTTTATCTTTAAAAACAGGATTTATAAAAGCTTCATCATTGTTTTCTGGAGGTGTTAGCGTAAAATTAAATGTCTTTAAAACTCCTTTTTGGTCTAATTGTACAGGAATATTTTTTGGGCTTACTTCCCAATTTTCAGGAATAGTTAGAGATAGACTTCCTTCTACATGATCTCGATAAGCAGTGATTTTTACTTTTACTTGCTTAGGTTGATTGTCCTTAAAAATTAAAGTAGAATTTTCTAGAGCTACCGAAACTTCAGGAACTACAGCTAAAGGTTCAAATACCTCACCGTCTACAGGATCATTGGTTTTGTAAACCAAATCTCTAATAAATGTGATACTTTCTCCTTCGATATTTAAAGTAAATTTAGCTTGAATAGGTGCTGGTGTCTCGGGTAAACCAATTAGTGACGAATCGTTAACGGTATACATTCCTAAACTGCTAGGCTGGTTTAACCAGTACGGATTGGTGTAGCTTATAGATGAAGCGATTTTGGTAGCAATACCTTTATAAAAAGGTTCGTTATTTTTTAAAGTTGAATTAATTTCTACTTCAAGATTGCTAAAAGAAACTTTTTTAAATTCAATTTGAACTGAACTTCGGTTTGTAGCTTCAAGATTTACCTCGATATTAGAATTTTTTGTGGCAAATTCTGTAGCGGTGTTCGCCTCTAAATATAATCCTGCACAAGAAGCAATAATTTCTGTAATTTCTTTAGTTTTTAGCTCTCTCCAGTGGTCATTTTCTAAATCTTTAATTAAATTGTAAGCTGCAATTAATTGAGGAATACTTTTAGAAGGGTTTTCAAAATCATAGTTTTCTTCAACTTCTTTTAAAATTTTTCCGATTTTATTTCCACCTTTTACACGAGACCAAGTGGTATTAATTCCTTCAAATATATTTTCGCTCTCTGGATAAGAACCTTTAATAAGTTCTATATATTCTGTAGACTTACCACGTTCAGAAGTGTTTCCGAAACCTTGAGATTTATGTTGACTTCTACTTAAAGAAGCGATTTCAGAATTTGAAATTCCTTTTAATGGGTAATATGTTCCTATATCGTAGCTTAAGTAATTAGATTTATCGGCATTTTTAAATTTTTCTTTGCTTCCAAAAAACCACCAAGAGGTATTAAAAAATAAACGCTTGGGCTGCCAAGTTTCTAGATTTTCTAATTGTTCTGGATATATATTTTTATTAGCAGCTTGGTCAAAAGCTTCTACACTTAACATGGCAGAAGCGGTATGGTGACCGTGTGTGCTGCCTGGCGTTCGATGATCAAAACGATTGATAATAACATCTGGTTGAAATTTTCTAATGGTTCTAATTACATCGCTCAAGACTTCTTTTTTATTCCAAATTTCTAAAGTTTCTTTTGGGGTTTTGGAATAGCCAAAATCATTAGCGCAAGAAAAAAACTGTTCGCCACCATCTATTTTACGGGCTGCTAATAACTCTTCGGTTCTAATAACCCCTAGTAATTCTCTAATTTCTGGACCAATTAAATTTTGACCGCCATCACCACGCGTTAGCGATAAGTAAGCGGTTCTAGCATGAACTTGATTAGAAAAATAAGAAATTAAGCGTGTATTTTCATCGTCTGGGTGTGCGGCAACATATAAAACAGAACCTAGAAAATTTAACTTTTGTATGCTTTCGTAAATTTCAGAACTGTTTGACTTTGCAGGATTTTGTGCTTGTACATAAGAAAATGAAGTAATTAAAAATAACAGAATGATTTTTTTCATCTGGGAGTCTCTATTTTTTGAATTGTTTCAAATATAATAACTTTAAGGGCAAAGGAAAGATTTTAGAAAGCGAAAACTAACACATCAATTTATCATTTTGTTTAAGGCAATTTTTATTCGACTAAAAAACTTATGAATTATGAAAAGTGAAATATTAGAAATCTTGAAAATTATGATTAAGTTGAAGCTAACCAATTAAAATTATAAAATTTACAATGCATCTTTGCCTTCATCAGAAACTAGAAAAGCATCTTTTTTTACGAGTGAAACTGCTTTTTGTAAAATGAGGTTGTTGGGGTAAGTAATAAGTTCACCATCAGAAGTTCTTAGATGAATTTGAAAAGCTTTGATATCTTCTATAATTGCGATAACAGGAAAATCTTTGTCATGAATTTTTATTTCATCACCAATTTTATAAGGAAAAGAGAAAAACATAATCACACCAGAAGTGATGTTGCTTAAAATAGACCAAACGGCAAAAAGTCCCACGCCAATAACTGCAAATACAGAAGAGAAAACCAGGGTTACATCTCTTACTTGAACTCCCCAAACCAATAAGAGTACAAAAATGGCAAGAAAAAAGACTAGAAAGTTAATGTATTTCATCATTAACTGTACTCTAGTTAAATTAATATTAGAACGTTTACCTACTTTATTAGCTGCGGTCGTTAAAATAAAACGAAAAACAATTAGAAATATAAATGCAGCTAAAGTGTAAATAAATTCATTCTGAAACTTGGTAAAAAGCTCTAGCATATATAGTTTTTAATATACAAATATAGAAGAATGATTTTCTGAATTTTCAGATTCGTTGGTTAAAATTTCAATAATTCAGTATATAATAAATGAGTAGGCATTCCCATTACTGTAAAATAAGAACCTTCTATTTTTTCTACTCCAATTTGGCCAATCCATTCTTGTATGCCGTAAGCTCCAGCTTTATCAAAAGGCTGGTGATTGTTAATGTAGAAATTGATTTCTTCGTTAGAAAGTGATTTAAAATAAACCACCGTTTTATCGTAAAAGGTTTTTGTTTTTTGATTAGATTTTAAGCAGACGGAAGAAATTACTTCATGTGTTTTTCCAGATAATTGTAGAAGCATTTCATTGGCTTCTGCTTCATCTTTGGGTTTACCTAAGGCTTGATCGTTAATGCAAACAATGGTGTCGCCAGTGATTAAAATTTCGTTATCAGCTAAAGAATTTTCAAAAGCTTGTGCTTTAAGTTCTGCTAGAAAAGTGGCAATTTCAGCTCCTCTTAGGGAATCTGAATATACTTCTTCTACTGGTTTCAATCTAATTTCAAAATCTAAGCCAAGGTCTTTTAAAAACTGTTGTCTGCGTGGAGAGCCTGAAGCTAAACTAATTTTTCGTTGGGAGAGTTTTTCTTTTAGCATGAGAATATTATAAAAGTATAAATTGATAAAGGCCTATAGAAATGATTCCGAATATCATGATCAGTTTAATAACAAAACCTAGGTGCTGATAATCTTTTTTTGTGTTAGCTGCAAGAAGTTTAAACATCACATAGAGTAATGGAGCAATAATAAAAACTAAAGCATAAACTAATGAATAATTATTATGGTATAAATATTCATATAAATAATACAATATAGCCACTAACGGAAGAATTGCAATTAGAAAAATTACTTTGTTGGTACGGTCTTTACCAATAGCAATGGGTAAGGTATTAATACCAGCTTTATGGTCACCATTAATATCTTGTTGATCTTTCACCATTTCTCGTAACCAATTTATTAAAAAAGCAAAAATTGAATAGTCTATCAAGATAGAAAATATGGTTTGTTGTGACATTTTATTTTGTGGAGTAATTGCTGGGTATAAATCTATTATACCCAAAATAACAATACTCATTGCTACTAAAAAACTAATAAGAACATTTCCTAAAATTAAATATTTTTTTAAGGATTGTGCGTAAAGATAGAGTAGGGCAGATGTAAAGATAAAAATAGCTGTAAAAGATGGTTTTTGTATCATATTAGATAAGTAAAAACCAATCACAACTCCTAAAATATTCAACACGAAAAATAAATTATAGGCTGCTTTTTCTGAAATTTTTCTACCAATAAGAACTTTATGAGGTTGATTAATAAGGTCTGATTCTGCATTAAAAATAGCATTAATAATATTGCCAGCTGCTGCTAGACAAATAGTAGCTATAACTAGTAAAGAAAAACCAAAGTTGTTTAAGGTGATCGCTATCCCGAAGGGTTCAAGCAAAAAGTATTTTATGAGCACTTGTGTAATAATGATCAGCACTAAATTTGGTAATTTTACAAGCTGAAGGTATTTCAAAATAAGAATGATTTATAGTTAATAGTTCATTGTTAAATGAACATTTTCAGGATTTAAAAAACGAGATGAATTTGTAAATTATTCATTACTCATTACTTCATCTACCCATTTGCTTTGTACTTTCATTACTTGCTCTATAAGATCACGCACGCAACCTTCACCACCATTTTTATGAGAAATATATTTAGAGATAGCTTTCACTTCTGGTACAGCATCTTGAGGGCAAGTAGGCAACGCAATCATTCTCATAGGAAAAGTATCAGGAATATCGTCTCCCATATAAGCTGCCTGTTCAGCTTTTATTCCGTTGGCGTCAAAAAACTCATTTAGGCATGCTACCTTATCGTCTACACCTAAGTGAATATCTTTAATTCCTAAACCGTGTAAACGTTTACGTACGCCTTCATTTTTTCCGCCAGAAATAATACAAACAGTGTAGCCATTTTTTACTGCTTTTTTCATGGCATAGCCATCTTTTACGTGCATGGAGCGCAACAGTTCTCCTGCTGAAGAAATAAGTACAGATCCGTTAGTGAGTACGCCGTCTACATCAAAAACAAAAGTTGTAATATCGTTGAGTATTTCTTTATAATTTCTTTCCATGTTGATCTATTATTGATTGGGTGAGCAATTTATAAATTTCCTTATAATCAGCATTATTTAATTGTGCTAAATGCTGTTTTATCGTTGCTTGGTCGTTTCTTTTGGCAGGACCAGTTTGTACTGTTTTTGGTGAATTAAGCGTAGCTTTTTTAGCCGTTTCTTGAATTAAGGCATTCAAAACTTCAAACGGAACTTCATTTTTATTGCATATATCTTCAGCTATTGCATACATATAATTACTAAAATTGCTAGCAAAAACAGCAGCGAGGTGTAGTTTTTTTCGCTGTGCAGAAGAAATGGGAAATACTTTTTCAGAAATATTTTTCGCTAATTTTTCTAGTATACTAAAATCTTTTTCTTCTGAAGTTTCTAAACAGATTGGTATTTCTTTAAAATTAACTTCTGTTTGCTTTGAAAAAGTTTGCAGCGGATAGAATACTGCATTTCTTGTAGCAGAAGTAGATAGCGCCACACTACCTGAAGTGTGAGCTACAATCGCCTCTGTTTTGGCAAGTTTTTTAATGATGTTTTCAATAGCATCGTCTTTGACGCAAACCAAGTATACATCAGCTTTTTTTAACTGCGTAAAATTTGTCGTGGTATCGGTTTTATTTTTAAAGATTTGAAGCGAAGATTCACTTCTGTTATATACTTGAATAACTTCTGTGTTCGTAGCTTTATTAAACGCTTTAAATAAGTGAAGCGCCAGATTTCCTGCGCCAAGAATTACAATTTTTATCATTCGGCTAAATTATTAAAATATCATTGCTTCTTAAAATTATCATTTAATTCATATTTTGAAAGAATTATTGAAGGTAGATTGATATAAATTGGGTAAATTTGCTACGTTTTTAAAGTACTCCTCATGATTCAGAAAAAGATTGCGAATATTCTATTCTCAACTCGATTAATGTCAATTTTATTTGTTGTTTTTGCACTGTCAATGGCCATAGGCACATTTGTAGAAAATTCTTACACAACAGCCACAGCAAAAGAATGGATTTATAATACGTGGTGGTTTGAAGCCATTATGATTTTCTTTGCGATTAACTTTTTAGGAAATATTAAGCGCTATCGCCTATGGAGTAAAGAAAAAGCAAGCACGTTAATTATACATTTATCATTTTTCTTAATAATAATTGGTGCTGGTATTACCCGGTATATTGGTTACGAAGGAGTCATGCCTATTCGTGAAGGAGAAGTTTCTAATGTAATGCTTTCAGATAAAACTTATTTGTCTTTAAAAATTGATGGTGAGTTTAATGGAGAGCCGCTGAGAAGATCGGTAGAATTACCATTAAATTTAGCTCCTGGGATTGATAATCATAAAACAGTAACTACAGATTTTAAAGGACAGCCTGTTAGTTTTAAAGTTACCAAATTTATAGAAGGAGCAGAAGAAGGTTTGGTAGAAGATGAAACTGGCGAAAATTATTTAAAAATTGTAGAAGCTGGTGGAGGTCAACGTCACGATCATTATTTAAAAGAAGGCGAAGTTGCTAGCATTCATAACATACTTTTTGCATTTAATAAAGAAACTGAAGGAGCGATTAATTTTATGGTTGAAGATGGAGAATATAAAATTTCAACTCCGTTTGAAGGCGATTACATGCGTATGGCCGACCAAAAAAGAGGTCCGGTAGCAGCCGATACGGTTCAAGATTTAAATTTGCGTTCACTCTATAATGTTGCAGGCATGCAATTTGTAATTCCAGATCCAGTAGTAACAGGACGTTATGATATGGTTCCTTCAAAAATGAAACAGAAAGGCCAAGCAGATGGTGTGGTTTTACAAATTTCTGCAGCAGGAGAAACAAAAGAATTAAAATTATTAGGAGCCAAAGGTATAATTAATGACTTTAAAGAAGTGAAAGTCGGCGATTTAGAAGTTTATGCTCGCTACGGTAGTAAAGAGTATGAACTGCCTTTTGCATTAAAATTGAACGATTTTATAGCCGCTAAATATCCAGGTACAGAAAACAATCCTACACCAAGTTATTCTTCTTTTAAAAGTAGAGTAGAGTTAATTGATGAAGGAGAATCTAAACCTTTTGATATTTATATGAATCATGTGTTAGATCATAAAGGCTATCGTTTTTTTCAATCTTCTTTTGATGCCGATGAAAAAGGAACCGTTTTATCTGTAAATCACGACTGGTGGGGAACTTGGGTTACCTATATAGGTTACTTTTTATTGTATTTGGGTTTAATGTGGATTTTATTTGACAAGAATTCCCGATTTGGCGAGTTAAAGGTGAAATTAGATAAAGTAAAAGCTAAAAAATCAAAACTTTTAAGTGTTCTGGTTTTATTGATAGGTTTAACTGGGTTTGCTCAGCAAGAAGTAGAGGTAACCTCTGGTAACATTAATGAAAAGGAACATCAACATGATCATTTAGCAGAAGAACATCAACATGAGACTCAAATATCTACTAATTTTTCGAAAGAAGAAGTAGATGCTATTATTAAGAAAAATGCAATAGCAGAAGAGCACGCCGAAAAATTTGGAAAATTAATTATTCAAGATGCTGGCGGTAGAATGAAACCTGCCAATACGTACTCTTCAGAATTATTAAGAAAATTAAGCCATTCTGATAGTTATGAAGGTTTAAATAGTGATCAAGTTCTATTTTCAATATTTCAAAATCCTACACTTTGGTATAATGTTCCTATAATTTATGTTGAACGTAAAAATGATAGTTTACATAATATTTTAGGAGTAGAGAAAGGGACTAAACATATTACTTTAGCTAGTTTTTTTGATCAGAAAGGTGCCTATAAATTATCTTCTTATTTAGAAACAGCTTATCAAGCAGAAGTGAAAAATCAATTTCAGAAAGATTTTATTTTAGCAGATGAAAAAGTAAACTTACTATATAATGCGTTAGAAGGAAAAGTATTAAAGATTTTCCCTATTCCTAATGATGCTAATAATAAATGGCTTTCTTATCCTGAAGTTATGAAAACTGAGGGTAAATTTACAGGAGTAGATTCACTTTATGTAACACAGGTTTTACCACTTTATATGCAAACTATTCAGACTGCCAAAAGTACTGGCGGCTATGATAAAGCAGATGAAGTATTAGAAAGTCTTAAAGGTTTTCAGAAAAAATATGGAGAAGAGGTGATGCCTTCAGACCGTAAAGTAGAACTGGAAATTATGTATAATAAATACGATGTTTTTCGAGGTTTATTCTGGCAATATATGCTGGCAGGATCGCTGATGTTCATCTTCGTAATTCTTCTAATTTTTTATGATAAAAAAGGATTAAAAGCTGTAGTTACGATTAGCAAAGTTGCCATTATTGTATTGTTTGCAATGCATACCGCAGGCTTAATTGCGCGTTGGTATATCTCTGGCCACGCACCTTGGAGTGATGCTTACGAAAGCATGATTTATGTAGCTTGGGCTACAATGTTTTTTGGTATTGCCTTTGGCAGAAAAAGTGATCTAACTTTTGCCTCTACCACTTTTGTCTCTGCTATGATTTTAATGATTGCTCACTGGAATTGGATGGATCCTGCTATTTCTAACATTCAACCAGTGTTAGATTCATATTGGTTAATGATTCACGTGGCGGTAATTGTAGCGAGTTACGGTCCGTTTACACTCGGCATGATTCTCGGTTTAGTCTCTTTAATTCTTATGATTTTAACCAATGATAAGAACAAAAAGAAAATGAGTTTAAATATTCAAGAGCTTACCATAATTACAGAGCTTTCATTAACCGTAGGTTTGGTGATGTTAACGATTGGTAACTTTTTAGGCGGTCAATGGGCTAACGAAAGTTGGGGTAGATACTGGGGTTGGGACCCTAAAGAAACTTGGGCTTTAATTAGTATTATGGTATATGCTTTTGTAATACATATGCGTTTGGTACCAGGTTTGCGTGGAAGATTTGCTTTTAACTGGGCATCAGTATTTGCTTTCGCATCGATTATGATGACTTATTTTGGTGTTAATTTCTATTTAACCGGATTACACTCGTACGCTAGCGGAAGCCAAATTATAAGTTATAAATTTATCATAGGTTCTTTTGTAGCTTGGCTAATTATCGGTCATTTTGCAAATCGAAAGTATGTGAAATACTTAAAAAAATAAAAATATATGAAATTGAAGTCTTTTATAATAGCTATTTTTATTGCTGTAGGTTTGACGAGTTGTGATAAAAATTCATCTATAAATTATATTGGAGTATATGAAGGAGATTTACCTTGTAATGCTTGCGATAAAGTAATTACAAAACTTACTTTAAGTGAAGATGAACATTATGCTTTATATGAGATTTATAAAATTGCAGGCGGGGATGAAATTAAAAGAATGACAGGTGAATTTGAGTGGACTGACCACGAGGGTGTTTTTAGGATCAACCAACCTGAGGCGATGCCGTTATTTTTTAAGGTGGAAGAGCATAAGCTAATTCGATTAAATGATCAGGCAAAGCCTTTTGATCAACCAGAGAATTATACGTTGACTCAAGTTGAGGATAATAGCGATACTGAATAGAAAAAACAAAAAATCCCGATTTTATCGGGATTTTTTGTTTTTTCTATAATTCTTAAAAATATTCATAAGAAATAATGTTAGATTGAGTAATAATAAATAAAGTAATAAGTATTTTTTCTGAAACAAACTTTCGTCAAATACATCTGTAATAATACTAAACATGAATAACGTAATTATTAAAAACCATATGGCAGTAAATAGGATTAGGATGTTTTTCGAAGGGTTTTTAATAAAATTCATAGTATTTCATTTAGCTTGTTATTGCGTTTAAGGTGCTCGTTTTACTATAAAAATATAAATATTATTTATTTTTTTAATTGATTATTTTTAAAGAATAAAATGTCAACAAAAACAAAAGCCATTTCAATAGTGGAATGGCTTTTGTTTTTGTTGGGGCATGAGATTTAATCCATTTCACCAACCATATCTTCTGGTTTCACCCATTCTTCAAACTCTTCAGCAGTAGTGTAACCTAAGTTTACGGCTTCTTCTTTTAAAGTAGTTCCGTTTTTGTGAGCTGTGTTGGCAATTTCAGCAGCTTTATAATAACCAATTTTAGTATTTAAAGCGGTAACTAGCATTAGGCTATTTTTTAATAATTCGTCTATGCGTTCTTGGTTAGGCTCAATACCAGCAGCACAATGTTCTTCAAAAGAGGCGCATGCATCTCCAATTAGTTGTGCACTTTGTAATAAGTTAGCGGCCATGACAGGTTTAAAAACATTTAATTCAAACTGACCTTGTAAACCACCAACAGTTGCTGCAATATCGTTACCAACAACTTGGGCGCAAACCATTGTTAAAGCTTCACATTGTGTAGGGTTAACTTTACCAGGCATAATAGAAGAACCAGGTTCGTTTGCAGGAATGTTAAGTTCACCAATTCCACTTCTTGGTCCAGAAGCTAACATTCTAATATCGTTACCTATTTTGTTTAAAGAAACGGCTAATTGTTTAAGCGCTCCGTGTGTTTCTACTAAGGCATCGTGTGCAGCAAGAGCTTCAAATTTATTTTCAGCAGATGTAAATGGTAGTTCAGTAAATTCAGCAATAAACTCAGCAACAGTTTCAGCATAACCTTTTGGAGTGTTTAAACCTGTTCCTACAGCCGTTCCTCCTAATGCTAATTCACCTAAATGCGGAAGTGTATTTTCTAGAGCTTTAAGTCCGTGGTCTAATTGTGAAACATAACCACTAAATTCTTGGCCAAGGGTTAGGGGAGTAGCATCCATAAAATGTGTACGTCCTATTTTTACCACATTTTTAAACTCTTTAGCTTTTTTTTGTAGTGTATCTCTAAGCTGTTTTACTCCAGGCATGGTAACTTCAACTACTTTTTTGTAAGCCGCAATATGCATTCCTGTAGGGAAGGTGTCGTTTGACGATTGTGATTTGTTTACATCGTCGTTAGGCTGAAGTGTCTTATCACCTTCACCGATGGTTTTTCCTGCAATTTGATGCGCTCTGTTAGCGACCACTTCATTTACATTCATGTTACTTTGCGTACCAGAACCAGTTTGCCAAATTACTAACGGAAATTGATCGTCATGTTTACCTTCTAAAATTTCATCACAAACTTGAGCTATTAAATCTCTTTTCTCGGCTGGTAAAACTCCTAATTTCTCATTGGTATAAGCCGCTGCTTTTTTTAAATAAGCAAAGCCATAAATAATTTCTAAGGGCATAGAAGCTGCTGGGCCAATTTTAAAATTATTTCTAGATCTTTCTGTTTGAGCACCCCATAATTTATCGGCTGGTACTTTTACCTCGCCCATGGTGTCTTTTTCTATTCTATATTTCATAATGTCGATTAATTTTTAAGCATAGCAAATTTAATGATTTAGTTTTTTTTAGACGATGAGAAGTGTTTTTAAAACTGAAATTTTAAGTTGAATTGAAGAGATAAAGATAAAAGTTAAAATTGGTTCTATATTTTTTGTGAATAAATTGTGTTAATTGAATTAGAATATTTATTTTTGAACCAAATTCTTGAAATCTATCTATTATGTTTGACTTTGATCAATACCTTGGCTTTTTAGCATTCTTATCCATTGCAACTATTGGATTTTGGTTAATGATATTTTTAATAAGTTTTGTAGTTCCTTATTGGATTGGAGGATCTATTATTGAAATGATTAAAGAAAAGAAAGAAGCTAAGCGTAAAGAAAGAGAAGGGCTTAATTCTTAATACTTTATTTACAAGTTATATATACAGAAAAAGGAAGCTAATTTGGCTTCCTTTTTTTGTTGGATAATCTTACATAAAAAGAAAGATACTCTAAACAAAATAAGTTTAGAGTATCTTTTATCATTTTTTAGAATTCACCTTCTTCATCCATTCCAGCGCCTCCTTGTTGTCTTTTTTCTCTCATTCTGTCTTCTCTAGACTGATTAAATCTATAGATTAAAGAAAGTGTAAATTGTCTTTCTCTCCATTGAAATTCACTATCTGAAGTGAAATTTTCACTTACTGTATATCCTCGTCTTTTTCTCGAATTGAAAACATCTCTTACATTAAATGTTGCCGTAAGTTTATCTTTTATTACTTCTTTACTTAGAGCTAAATTCATAGAGAACATGCCTTCGTTTTTAGTTTGTGCATTTTTTCTAGGTCCAAAATAAAAACCATTGGTTTGAATATCTATTTTAGCAGGTAAAGTATATTTTGCACTAAATCTACCAAAAATACTGGTGCTTTCTGTTCCATAATCAATACCATCATATTCACCATCGGTTTCAAATCTAAAGAAGTTTACACTCGCATTTAATCTTAATTTTTGAGAAGGATTATACATGGCACCTAACTCTGCCCCAATACGTTGCTGTGTCGCTAAGTTAATAGAAATACTTCTAATAATATCAATACCTTCTATAGTGGTTTGGTCGGTTTCTTGTTGAATTCTTTCAAAAGAATCTGTTTCTCGTTGGTAGTAAATAGAACTATTTAAAGTTAATTTATCCCATTTCTTTAAATAGCCTAAATCAAAAGTGTTAGAGAAAGCAGGATTTAAATCTGGATTACCTTGATAAATATTTGTTCTGCTTGATCGCGATGGAAATGGATTAATAAACCAACCTCTAGGTCTGTTAATTCTTCTATTGTAGCCTAAAGTAATATTTTCATTATCACCGATTTCATAAATTAAATTAACGGTAGGGAATAGGCCCGTATATTTTTTATCAAAGTTAGGGTCAAAATCAAAACCTATTTCTTGTACTAATTCATCTTGATCTAAATAATCTGAAAATGCTTTTCCTTTTAATTGTGTATGTTCTAAACGTAACCCTAGTAAGAAAGAAAATTTTTCGCCAAGTTTATTTCCATATTGAGAATAAGCCGCATAAACATTTTCATCATAATTAAAATTGTAAGATTGGGACTCATTAATAGAGAAGTTGTTGTTCTGTAAGTCAAAATCTTCTAAGGTATATTGCGTTTTATTAGCTTCGGTATTAATTCTAAATCCTGCTTCAAACTGAGATTCTCCTTTAGGAAGCACATAATCTGCTTGAAATAGAAATTCATTTTTTCGTTCGTTTTCAAAAACCCGTTGTCTATCTATTAAATTATCTATAGGAAAACTTTGGGTTTCAATAATATTATTGGGCTTGTCTTCATTATCATACGCATATTGAAGGTCTACTGTTAACTTATGACCTTCATCATTAAAGTTATTGATGTAATTTACAGAACCTTGGTAAGTTTCTTCGTCTTCACCTTCTAATTGATTTCTTAAGGTTGAACTGTTTAAACTACCATCTTCATATCTGTTGTTATAAGAATTACTTTCATCTTCATCATTTCCCCATTTACCGAAAAAAGTACCGGTAATAGATGAACGATCAGTTAAATAATATTCCATTCCTATATTAGTGTTTATTCCCTTTCTTAGGCGATCATATTCACGGTCTTCTGTAATGCGGTCAAAGCTTCCAGATTTGTAGTCATTGTCATAATGAGCATTTCCTGGAGAGTTTCTATAGTAAACACCTGTATTATTAAAAATATTAAATTTATCGGTTCTTAAATTTAGCGTAGTAGAAATTGTATTGTTTGTAGGAATACCTAATGTTGAAGAAATTGAACCATTAATACCTAATGTTTTTTCTTTCTTTAAAATAATATTTAAAATACCAGCCGTACCTTCTGCATCGTAACGTGCCGATGGACTAGAAATTACTTCTACGCGTTCAATAGCATCTGCTGGTAATTGCTGAAATATAGAAGTATCATCAAAACCTGCCATTGCTGAAGGTTTTCCGTTAATAAGTATTCTTACATTATCGTTACCACGCAAGCTAATACCCCCTTCTACATCTACCGAAACTGAAGGTATATTTTGTAATGCATCTGTTACCGTTCCTCCTTGGGTAGTAAGGTCTTTACCAATATTATATATTTTTTTATCTAAACGAACTTCAACTTGTGTAGTTTCTGAACGCACCACTACTTCATCTAAACTATCAGAATTTAATCCTAAACTAATAGTGCCTAAGTTTAAATTGTCATTTAAGTTTTGGTTGTTATAAGTTTTGGTTTCGAAGGAGATAAATTCTACGTTAATTTTATAGGTGCCTTTATAAACTTCAATATTAAAATTTCCATCAAAATCTGTTACTCCACCTTGTGGGGAGTGTTCTCCAGTTTTATCAATAAAAGTAACGGTAGCATATTCTAAAGGAACTCCTGCATCTTTATCTACAACGGTTCCAGTAACATTTACGCGTTCTTGAGCATTTGCTAATTGACTAAATGTTAATGTAATTAGTAAAATAACAGATTTTACTAAGATTAGTTTTTGGGTCATTTGTTTTTCTTTGATGGTAAGACTAATTCTTGTTTGAATCGTTTAATGAATAAATGTTAAAACTGAGTTAATAAAAAAGTCTCTATCTGTTAAATAGAGACTTTTTATACTTGTAAATAGAAATATTTAATTTTTATCTTTCCCCTTTTCTAAACGTTTTTCACGCAAATTTCTCTCAACTTCTAATAGTTGCTCGTATTGAGGTTGAGTTAAAATATCTTGCATTTCTTTAAGTTCATTAACTCTTAGCGCTTTTAGGTTAGCTACTTTCTCTTCTTTAGAAAGATCTTTAGATTGAACAATTTCATCTTTTTTAACAATGAATTCTAGCAGCTTATTTTTTAATAAAAGTGGTTGCTCACCATTTAGACCTAATTTTTTGGTAAACATTTTAGATTGTTTATCTGCTTTAAATTCTTGCTGCGGAGTTGCTTTTGCAATAGCTAGCCTGTATTGAGCATGTGTGAATTGAAAAGCAAAAACAGCTATACATACTAAAATAAATTTCTTCATAATTTTTTCTTTTAAATTATGAATAATTAAGCTATTTATCTGTTAATCAGTAGTTAAAAAATTACAATAGGTCTTTAATTTTTTCAGGAGGTCTTCCTATAACCGCTTTTTCATTATTAACCACAATAGGTCTTTCTATAAGTTTAGGGTGCTCCTGCATGGCTGCGATTATTTCATCTTCTGAGAGTTCTTTATCTTTATAATTTTCTTTCCAGACTTTTTCGTTTTTACGAATCAACTCTTCTGCAGAAATTTCTAAAAGTTCTAATACTTTTTTAATTTCTTCCTTTTTCATGGGAACATCAAGGTATTTTACAATTTGAAAATCTTTCCCAGATTCTTCTAAGATTTTAAGTCCGTCTCTAGATTTAGAACACCTAGGATTGTGATATATTTTAATCATTAGTTTAACTTTTTAGTTTTGTAATTCACCTATAATATAAGGCAAGAAAAAGAAATTTCAAAACCAGCAATAAATTAAGTTAGAAATGCAGTAAGAAATCAATCTTCTTTTTGCCCCATCATCATTAAATAGGCTTTGAGAAACTGATCTATTTGCCCATCCATAACTGCATCTACATTTCCAGTTTCTTCAGCTGTACGAACATCTTTTACTAATTTATAAGGATGCATCACATAATTTCTAATCTGCGATCCCCATTCAATTTTCATCTTTCCGGCTTCAATATCTTCCCGTTGAGCTAATTGTTTCTGCAGTTCAATCTCATAAAGTTGTGAGCGTAGCATCTGCATCGCACGATCTCTATTTTCATGTTGTGAACGTGTTTCTGAACAAGAAATGTGTATGCCTGTAGGGTGGTGTACCAATTGTACTTTTGTTTCTACTTTATTTACATTTTGACCACCAGCACCACTTGATCTTGCGGTGGTAATCTCTATATCTGCAGGATTAATGTCTATCTCAATCGAGTCGTCTACTAAAGGATATACGTAAACCGAAGCAAAAGAAGTATGACGTTTAGCATTACTATCAAACGGAGAAATACGTACCAAACGGTGCACGCCATTTTCCCCTTTTAACCAACCAAAAGCATAATCGCCTTCTATTTCTAGAGTGACCGTTTTTATACCAGCTACATCGCCTTCTTGGTAGTTGAGTTCTTTAATTTTAAAGCCCTGCTTTTCTGCCCACATTAAATACATGCGCATGAGCATTTGTGCCCAATCGCAACTTTCGGTACCACCAGCACCAGCAGTAATTTGCAATACAGCAGAAAGATCATCACCTTCTTCAGAAAGCATATTTTTAAACTCTAAATCTTCTACGAGCGTTTTTAGTTTTTCGTAACGGCTGTTTAAATCATCTTCAGAAGCTTCGTCTTCTTTGTAAAACTCAAAAATAACCTCTAAATCTTCATAAAAAGTAAGCGCTTGCTCGTAGCTTTCTACCCATTTCTTTTCTGCATTTAGTTGCCGAACAAGAACTTGAGCTTTTTGTGGATTATCCCAAAAATCAGGAGCAAAGGTTTTTTCTTCTAGGTTAGTAATTTCGATACGTTTAGCATCTACGTCAAAGATATTGTTTTAGGGCGGTGACACGTTCTTTGAGGTCTTTTAAAGTATCTTGAGTAATCATATTTATATTTTAAATGTATGGGCAAAAATAGAAGTTCGCTAGTTGCTAAAAAAAGATTTGAGTATAAATTTGTTAATAATAGTAGTCCTAAATACATAAAAATGATAAACTAAATTTCGCTAACAGAAGTTTAGTACATCCTAATTTTCGTGGTTAAGTTTAGAAACACCTTTTATTAAAAGTTTTGCTGAAGCAGGATTTGAAGCTAAAGGAACATTATGTACATCACATATACGCAACAACATCAAAACATCTGGCTCGTGTGGATGCTTTTCTAAAGGATCTCTAAAAAATAGCACCATTTTACATTTCTCTTCGGCTACGCGACCTGCAATTTGAGCATCGCCGCCAATGGGTCCAGATAAATAGCGTTTTACTTTAAAGCCTGCACCTTCTACTTTATTCCCTGTAGTGCCTGTAGCGATTAATTTAATATGATCTTGAAGGAAAAAATTTTTATATTCTGTCAAAAAATTTACCATTTCAGACTTTTTACCATCGTGTGCAATTATAGCAATTTCCATTTTTGTTGTTTTTGAATTATAAAATTACAATTATTTTAGGGAGAATTACTTCAGAATAATTTTTACTTCTATGGATAATTTATTTGAACTTGATACACCTTAAAGAATTCTTGTAAATTTGAATTTCTTGAATATAAATGATAGTTATGATAGATTTAAAAAGTGACACGATAACAAAACCAACACCAGCAATGCTAGAGGCAATTATGAATGCAGAAGTTGGTGACGATGTATATAAAGAAGACCCTAGCGTAAATTTATTAGAAAAACGTTTAGCAGAAATGTTTGGTAAAGAAATGGCACTGTTTTTTCCTACAGGAAGTATGGCTAATCAAGCAGCTATTAAATTACACACTCAGCCCGGTGAACAGTTAATTTGTGATAAATGGGCTCACGTTTATAATTATGAAGGCGGTGGCGCTTCATTTAATAGCGGAGTTTCTTGTAAATTAGTAGATGGAGATCGCGGAATGATTACTGCTGAGCAAGTAAAAGAAAATATAAATCCACCAGATTTTTACCACAGTCCGTTAACTTCTTTAGTTTGTTTGGAAAATACAACCAATAAAGGCGGTGGCGCTTGTTATGATTTTGAAGAAATAAAACGAATTAGAAAGGTTTGTGATGAACATCAGCTAGGCTTGCATTTAGATGGCGCTCGTTTATTTAATGCGCTGGTGGCAAAAGGAGAAACCCCTCAGCAATATGGAGAAATTTTCGATACCATTTCAGTTTGCTTATCTAAAGGGCTAGGCACACCAATGGGTTCTGTTTTAATTGGCGATAAAAAACAAATGAAAAATGCACTGCGTGTACGTAAAGTTTTTGGCGGCGGAATGCGACAAATAGGTTTTATGGCTGCTGCAGGTATTTATGCGTTAGATCATCATATTGAACGTTTGGCAGAAGATCATCAGAGAGCAAAAGAATTGGTTGAAGTTTTAACCTCTCAGACTTATGTGAAAGAAGTAGAACCTGTAGAAACTAATATTATTATTTTCTATTTAAATGAAGGTATTGATGAAATAAAATTTTTAAAAAAACTAGAAGATCATGGAGTGATTATAAGCGCTATGGGTCAAGGAAAGTTAAGAATGGTTACCCATTTAGACTATACACAGCTTATGCATCAAAAATTTATAGAAATACTAAAAAACTTGTTCTAAATAAATAAGGGAGAAGAAAAAAGATCTATCAATTTTATTTGATAGATTTTTTTCGTTTTATGCCTTTGTGTTTTATAATGGTAGATAAACTCATTGCGGTAATCACCCCAATACAAGCTGTAGTACCCAATGCACCGCCAAAATTATTAAAGAAAGTACCTTTGTTTAAATAGACAATTGCAAATACAATTCCAGCTAAAATCACGTATAAGTAGTGGTGTAATATTTGTTTAGAAACCATTCCTACAAAAGAAGCTCCAATAAAAACTATAGGGATTTGTTGCTGCAAATAGTTATTTACTGTTTCAGAAAAAAAATAAAAGAATAAGCCTATAATTAATGAGGGGAAAGCAGAAGATAAAACCGCACCAAGTTTAAAATGATTGTTTAGTAGATAGGTAACTAAGCTTCCTATAACTCCAGTGATAACTAAGATTATCATGTTTGCTGTAATCATAAAAATAGATAGATAAGAAGTGAAGCGAACGCTACTCCACCAAAAGCAAGTGTTCCTAATTTACCTCCAAAACCATTAAAAAGATTTTTGGCTCCAATAAATAAAATTCCGGTTAAAAAACAGGCAAATAGAATAAAACTATATCCTGAAGCTACATTTGGTTGAGACATTCCTACAAAGGCACCACAATAAACGGTTAATGGTATTCTTTTAAAAGTATTTGATTTTGGTTTTAAATAAGGAATAAGAGCGGCTAATGTTCCTGTAATTCCTGCGGCGATTACTGCGCCTAATTTTAAATCTACATTTAAAAAGTAGGTGGTAACTCCACCAATAGCAATATAAAAAATATCTTGAAGATCTATTAGAAAATGATCTTCTTGTTCTGTCGAGCTGTGGTAATAACTATAAGTAATCATCGCAGTTATTAAAATAACTCCCAGAACAACCCAAGTTGTATTAATTTTTTCAAATAAAATAGAGGTAAGAAATATAAGGTGAATAGCAATAATTAAGAAAAAAGCGACCACGCTTATTATTTTTTTCATAATAAGAGGTTAAAGAAAAAGAAGTTCTCTAATTTTTTAAAATTAGAAAACCTCTTACTTTTATTTATTTAAACATATCCATTCCTGGGATGTCTGGCATACCGTCCTTAGCTGCAGCTCCCAATTCTGCTTCGTTCATATCTGAAGCTTTTTTAATGGCTTTGTTAAGGGTTAATATCAAATAATCTTCCAATTGTTCTTTGTCTTCTAGTAATTCTTGTGCAATTTCAATATTTTTAATTTCACGATTTCCAGTAATGGTTATCTTTAGTAAATCATCACTAGATTTTTCTTGCATCGTTACAGTATCTAAGCGCTTCTTGGTTTCTTCAACCTTGGCTTGCGCTTCTTTAAGTTTGTTCATCATATCTCCAAACATAGCTTCTTCTTTTTTGGGTTAAGGCGCAAAGTTATTAAATACTTACAATGCTTCGTCATTTCTGCCGAAATTTTACCTTTGCATTCATCTAAATATAGAAGCTAATATAATCATGATAAAAGAAAATATACAGCCACCCAAAGCAAAAAAGATAGCTAAAGAGTTAAGTATGCACGGCGATACTAGAAACGATAACTATTTTTGGCTAAATGAACGTGAAAATCCAGAAGTTGTAAAATTTCTAGAAGATGAAAATGATTATAATGAAAAGATGACGGCGCATACCAAACAATTTCAGGTTGATTTGTTTGAAGAAATGAAAAGTCGAATTAAAGAAGACGATTCGTCTGTGCCTTATAAATTAAATGGATATTGGTATTATATTCGTTTTGAAGTTGGGAAGGGGTATCCTATATACGTACGTAAGAAAGAAACCTTAGAAGCCGAAGAGCAAATTTTATTTGATTGTAATGAAATGGCAGAAGGTCATCCTTACTTTAAACTGAGTGGTTTGAGTGTAAGTCCAAATAATAAAATGATCAGTTTTGGGGTAGATACAGTGAGTAGAAGAAATTATACCATCCAGATTAAAAATTTAGAAACCAACGAAATTCTTCCTACAAAAATAGAAACCACTACCGGTGGCTCTACTTGGGCTAACGATAATAAAACACTTTTTTATACGCGCAAAGACGAAGAAACTTTACGCTCAGATAAGATTTATCAGCATATTTTAGGAGAAAATTCAGATGATGACATTTTGGTTTATCACGAAAAAGATGAAACCTTTAACACATTTGTGTACAAGTCGAAATCTAAAAAATACATCATTATTGGTTCTAGCAGTACGATGAGTGATGAATATCAGATTTTAGATGCAGATAAACCTCGTGGTCAATTTAAAATGTTCCAAGAGCGAGTACGTGGGGTAGAATATGCTTTTTCTCACTTTGAAGATCATTTTTACATCATCACCAACAAAGATGAAGCTCAGAATTTTAAGCTCATGAAAACTAGCTTAGATAAAACCACTTCAGAAAACTGGGAAGAAATTATACCGCATCGCGAAGATGTATTAATTGAAGATATGGATATCTTTAAAAATTATCTGGTTTTAGGAGAACGTTATAATGGCTTAAATAGAATTAGAATCATGAGTTGGGATAATCAAGAGGATTATTATTTGCCTTTTGATAATGAAACCTACACCGCATATACAGGAACCAATCCAGATTTTGATACCAATGTTTTGCGTTACGGTTATAACTCGTTAACCACGCCAGCTTCAGTGATCGATTTCAATATGAAAACGAAAGAAAGCGAAGTGATGAAAGAACAAGCGGTTCAAGATCCTAATTTTAACAAAGAGAATTATTTATCAGAACGTATTTGGGCAACGGCAGAAGATGGGACTCAAGTTCCAATTTCGTTGGTGTACAAAAAAGGAATACAGCGTGATGGGAGTAATCCAGTTTTACAATATGCTTATGGAAGTTATGGCCATACTACAGATCCTTCATTTTCAACTTCAAGATTAAGTTTATTAGATCGCGGATTTATTTTTGCTATCGCTCATATTAGAGGTGGAGAATATTTAGGAAGAAATTGGTATGAAAGCGGAAAAATGCTTTCTAAACGAAATACATTTACAGATTTTATTGATTGTAGTAAGTATTTAATTGAACAAAAATTTACTTCACCTAAACATTTATACGCCATGGGAGGTTCTGCTGGCGGAATGCTAATGGGCGGGATTTTAAATATGGCGCCTCAATTATATAATGGAGTAATTGCTGCAGTTCCTTTTGTAGATGTGGTTACAACAATGCTAGATGATACTATTCCGCTAACTACTGGCGAGTACGATGAGTGGGGAAATCCTAATGAAAAAGAATACTATGAATATATGAAGTCGTATTCTCCTTATGATAATGTGGTGGCACAAGATTATCCGAATATTTTGGTAACTACTGGTTTTCATGATTCTCAAGTACAATATTGGGAGCCTGCAAAATGGGTAGCTAAGTTGAGAGAATTTAAAACAGATCAAAACAAATTACTCTTTCATACCAATATGGATGCAGGTCACGGCGGAGCATCAGGTAGATTCGAAGCTTTAAAAGAAGTAGCTGAAGATTATGCCTTTATATTAGACTTAGAAGGAATAACTAAATAATTAAAAAAAATATTGTAAATTTGCGATGTTTTTCGAAAATGTTTCCTGCTTCAAATGGAAACATTTTTATATGTTAACGAGAACTTCAATTTATGAAAGAAGACTTAAAGGTTTATAATGATGTATTGCAACTCATAGGTGATACGCCACTTATAAAGCTCAATAAAATAACTAAAGAATTAGAAGGAAATTATTTTGCAAAAGTAGAAGCCTTCAACCCAGGACACTCTTCTAAAGATAGAATAGCTATTCATATTATTGAAGAAGCAGAGCGAAAAGGAATTTTAAAACCTGGTAGTACAATTATAGAAACCACTTCAGGAAACACGGGTTTCAGTATCGCTATGGTAAGTGCTATTAAGGGTTATGAGTGTATTTTGGCTGTGAGCTCAAAATCTTCAGTAGATAAAATAGATATGCTGAAAACAATGGGCGCTAAAGTTTATGTTTGCCCTGCTAATGTTGCTCCAGATGATCCTCGTTCTTATTATGAAGTAGCTAAAAGGTTACATCGTGAAATGAAAGATTCTGTGTATATTAATCAGTACTTTAACGAGCTAAATATGAATGCTCATTATAGAAGTACCGGGCCAGAAATTTGGAAACAAACAGAAGGAAAAATAACACATTTAGTAGTTTGTAGTGGTACGGGAGGTACAATTTCTGGTACCGCAAAATACTTAAAAGAACAAAATCCTGACATTAAAGTTATTGGTATAGATGCTTATGGTTCTGTTTTAAAAAAATATCACGAAACCAGAGAGTTAGATCCAGAAGAAATTTATCCTTACAGAATAGAAGGTTTAGGTAAAAATCTAATTCCTACTGCTACAGATTTTGATGTTATCGATAAGTTTATAAAAGTTACCGATGAAGCTGCTGCACATACAGCCAGGTATATTTCTAGAACAGAAGGTTTATTTGTAGGTTATACAAGCGGAGCCGTTTTTCAGGGAGTTAAGCAATTAGAAGAACAAGGAGAATTTAATGAAAATAGTAATGTAGTCATGATTTTTCCAGATCATGGTTCACGTTATATGAGTAAAATATATAGTGATGATTGGATGCGTGAGCAAGGTTTTTCAGATAGCGAAAACAATGTAGATGCTGAGAAAATTGAGTTTATCAAATAATTTCATAATAAGTGGTAAAAAACACCTTAAATTAAACTTTAAGGTGTTTTTTTTTATCTAAAAATTGCATATTTCTTACTTAGACCTCACGTTTTCACGTTAAAAAATTATATTTTTGCAACCTGGTTGAAATTTAAAATCATATGAGAGATTTATTTGAAAAAATATATAGAGATAAAGGTCCATTAGGGAAATGGGCAGATCAAGCAGAAGGATATTTTGTATTTCCAAAGCTTGAAGGAGAGATTAGCAACCGCATGAAATTTCAGGGCAAAGAAGTAATTACCTGGAGTGTGAATGATTATTTAGGTTTAGCAAATCATCCAGAAGTTAGAAAAGTAGATGCAGAAGCAGGAAAAAAATATGGTTCTGCTTACCCTATGGGAGCTCGTATGATGAGTGGTCATACAGAACTTCATGAAAAACTTCAAGATGAATTAGCAGAATTTGTACATAAAGACGCTGCTTATTTATTAAACTTTGGTTACCAAGGTATGGTTTCTACTATTGATGCATTAGTAGGTAAAGATGATGTTATTGTTTATGATGTAGATGCTCATGCCTGTATTATAGATGGCGTACGTTTACACTTAGGAAAGCGTTTTACTTATAAGCACAATGATGTTGCAAGTATTGAAAAAAACCTAGAAAGAGCTACAAAAATTGCCGAACAAACTGGAGGAGGAATTCTTTTGATTTCTGAAGGAGTTTTCGGGATGCGTGGTGAACAAGGAAAGTTAAAAGAAATAGTTAAACTTAAAGAGAGGTTCAACTTTAGGTTATTTGTTGATGATGCTCATGGTTTTGGAACTTTAGGTAAAACTGGTGCTGGTGCTGGTGAAGAACAAGGCGTTCAAGACGATATAGACGTTTATTTTGCTACTTTTGCAAAATCTATGGCTAGTACAGGTGCATTCATTGCAGCAGATCAAGAAGTGATAGATTATTTAAAATATAATTTACGCTCTCAAATGTTTGCTAAATCATTGCAAATGCAATTGGTTGAAGGTGCGCTTAAACGTTTAGATATGTTGCGTTCTATGCCTGAGTTAAAAGAAAAACTTTGGGAGAATGTAAATGCACTTCAAAACGGATTAAAAGATAAAGGCTTTGATATTGGTACAACACAAAGTTGTGTAACTCCGGTTTACTTAAAAGGAAGTATTCCTGAAGCAATGGCATTGGTGAAAGACTTACGTGAAAATTACGGTGTATTTTGTTCTATTGTAGTTTATCCGGTAATACCTAAAGGCTTAATTTTATTAAGAATGATACCTACAGCCTCTCATACCTTACAAGATATTGAAGAAACATTAGAGGCTTTTTCAGCGATTAGAGAACGTTTAGAAAACGGAACTTATAAGCGCTTATCTGCAGCAGTAATGCAAGGAATGAAAGAATAAAAAATTTATTTATAAAATTAAAAAACCGCTATTTAAATGATAGCGGTTTTTTTATGAAATTATCTAAGGTTATTATTCTAAAATTTCTTTAGTAGAGTTCTCCTTTTGTTGTTGTTTAGCTTTTTTCTGTTTTTGTTTATCTAAGTCCTCCATAATATATTCATCGGTACTGTGCATATCAATTCTGTAAGAAACTCCTAAAGCTACTTGCCAGCGTGAGGGTGTATCTCTAAAATTTACCAAACCAGAAATATCTACTTGAAAATCTTTATTAAATAGATAAGCAGCACCTAACCGACCAATATCATCACTGTAAAAATCACTTTTAATAATTTGTGCTTCAGCAAAAAAAGAAAGTTCTCTGGTGTAAGCGTGAGTTAATGTGAATATACCAGAATAAGAAGGATAATCGTTAGTGAATTTATCACCAATAAAATTCATAACAAATACCCATCGTCCTAAATTGTGTTGAGTAATTAAAGCTACTTGAGGTGAGATTCCATCATTTCCTGGAGCTATAAATGTATTGTCACTATCTAATAATAAATTAGCTCCTGCATATATAGAAACCGCAGGTATTAAATCTCTCCATTGAAAAGAATTATTAGCTTTCCAGCTATACAAATTTGGACCTTCTAACATTCTTTTACGATGAGGGTCATAAATCAAGTATTTAGCACCAAGCGTATTACTTTCAAAATTACTATATTTATTTTCTACAGAATTTCCAGCAACTATATATTGCTGATTTGCACTTAAAAAAGAACCTCTTAAATTTACTTCTAAGCGCTCATTAAAAAAACCATAGCGAAGCTCATAATCTAGGCCCCATAAATCTGTATTTGTGTTTAAAAGGTCATGCTTATCTTTGCCTAATCTTAAACCACCTTCAGCTTGTAAAACACCAGTTCCTACAGCAAAAGCTCCTTGAGATCTGCCTGGTCTGTTAGAATTAATAGTTTCGGTGTATTGAGAAAAAATAAATTGAGAAGTTAAAAGAAAGCTAATAGCTAAGAATGATTTCATCTTCATAAAGTATGGTTTTATTCAAATATAGAATAGTTTTTAGTAATTTTTATGGCTATTCATAAGTTTTTAATAGTAGTAATTAATAGTTTTGTAGAAAAAAGAATTATGCAAGAAGCATCTTTAGTAGGTTTATTTAAAACCATACTGATTATATTACTAATATATTTTGGATTGAAGATTATTTTTAAATGGTTTGGGCCTTTAATCTTAAAGTATTTTATGAAAAAAGTAGGAGAGAAAGCTTTTAAAGGCTTTACTCAAAATGGTGGTTTTACTGACCAAAGAGAACAAGAATCTAAGGCTGATCATATTGGTAAAAGTTCAACTAAAACTAAAGAAAAAAAGAAACCCGTAGGCGAGTATATCGATTACGAAGAAATTGATTAAATTTCCATTTTTCTTATTCAATAGAAGTAAATCTATATGTCCATAAATTTTAGAAAGATTGTCCCGCACTTATTAGTCATTGTGGGGTTTATTGTTGCTGCTTTAGCTTATTTTAATCCGGTTTTACAGGGGAAAGTAATTTTTCAAAGTGATATTACTCAATATATTGGGATGTCTCACCAAAATAAAGAGTTTAAAGAAGATGCAGGTGAAGAAAGTTATTGGACAGATGCTGCTTTTGGCGGAATGCCAACTTACCAATTGGGGGCAGATTATCCTTATAATTATATTAAGCAGCTAGACAGAACATTACGGTTTTTACCGCGTCCAGCAGATTATTTGTTTTTATATTTTATAGGGATTTATATTTTATTTCTTTGCTTAAAAATAGATTATAAACTTGCCGCTTTGGGAGCTTTAGCTTTCGGATTTTCAACTTATTTAGTTATAATTTTAGGAGTAGGGCACAATGCTAAAGCGCATGCAATTGCTTATATGCCTATAGTTTTAGCCGGAATCATTCTTACATTTAGGCAAAAATACTTGTGGGGTGGTATTCTATTCACATTAGCAATGGCACTAGAAATTAATACGAATCACTTTCAAATGACGTATTATTTGTTGCTTTTAGTCGTGGTTTTAGGAATCGCTTATTTTATTGATTTCTTTCAGAAGAAAAAAATAAAACAATATTTTGTAGCTATAGCAGTAATGTTGGCTGGGGTGATTATCGCTATAGGAACAAATGCGACCAATATTCTAGCCACAAAAGAATATGCAGATTTTAGTACGCGTGGCGATACAGGATTGAGTATTACTCCAAACGGCGAACAACAAGAAAACACAAATGGACTTTCATATGATTATATTACTGAATATAGTTATGGAATAGCCGAGACTTTCAATTTATTTATCCCACGTTTTATGGGAGGTTCTAGTTCAGAAAAATTAGGAGAAGATTCTGAGCTTTATAATGAATTACTAAAAATAGGAGCCAGCCCGCAGCAAGCATTGAGTTTTGCAGATTCTGCACCTACGTATTGGGGAAACCAAACTTTTATTGGTGCTCCGGCCTATATTGGTGCTGTAGTGATATTTCTTTTTGTACTTGCTTTGTATTTAGTAAAAGGAAGATTTAAATGGTGGATTGTAGGCGGTTCTATTTTAGCCTTATTGCTTTCTTGGGGCGATAATTTAGCGCCACTTACCAAGTTTTTTATTAATTACGTTCCATTATACAATAAGTTTAGAGCGGTTTCTTCTATTCAAGTGATTTTAGAGTTATGCTTGCCGTTAATGGCCGTTTGTGGACTTTCAAAATTCTTTGGCGAAAAACGTACACAACAAGAAAAAGAACACGCTTTAAAATGGGCAGCCATGATCACTGGAGGTTTAGCTCTTTTATTTCTGGTGTCAAAATCAGTGTTCTTCGATTTTGTCGGGAATCAAGACCGACAGTATTTACAACAATTAGGACAAAGTTTTGTACGAGCCTTAAGAGAAGATCGGAAAGCTATTTTTAATACCGATACGATTAGAAGTTTAATATTTGTGGCCTTAGCTGCTGGGCTTATTTGGGCTTATTTAAAAAATAAAGTCAATAAAAGTTTAACTATTGGTGCACTCGCTTTATTAATTGTGGTAGATTTAGTTGGCGTAGATCGTCGTTATGTAAATAATGAAGATTTTGTACAAGAGCATCAAATGAAAAAACCTTTTCAAGCCAATGCAGCAGATTTAGAGATATTAAAAGATGAAGGCCATTATCGTGTATTAGATTTTTCTGGAAGTCCGCTAAACTCTTCCAGAGCTTCCTACTTTCATCATTCTTTAGGTGGTTATCATGCAGCAAAACCGGGTAGAATTCAAGAGTTGTTCGATTTTTATATTTATGATGCTAATCAGCAAGTATTAAATATGCTGAATACGAAATACATTATTTTATCCAATCAAGGTGAAATAATGGCGCAACCTAATCCGCAAACTAATGGAAACGCTTGGTTTGTTAATGATGTGAAATTTGTAACAAATGCTAATCAAGAAATTTTAGCTTTAGACAGTTTAAATACCAAACAAACGGCAGTTGTTAATAAAAAGTTTTCAGCAGAAATTCCGCAGCAAGAATTTGCAACAGATTCTACGGCTCAAATTCAATTGAAATCTTATCAACCTAATCAATTGGTATATTCATATTCAACTCAAAAAGAACGCTTAGCTTTATTTTCTGAAATTTATTATCCGCACGGATGGAAAGCTTATGTAGAAGGTAAAGAAATTTCTATTCTTCAGGCAGATTATGTGCTTAGAGCAGCAATTTTACCAGCAGGTAGTCATGAAATTACGTTTAAATTTGAACCAGAAGTGATTAAAACCGGAAGCAAAATTACGATAGCCAGTGGTGTTATTTTGTCAATATTATTATTGGGAGGATTAGTGGTAACTTTTAGAAAAAAATTGGCTTAAACAGATTTTGCGATGCAAAAGGTACTTATTATCACGTATTACTGGCCGCCAGCAGGAGGTCCTGGTGTGCAGCGTTGGTTAAAATTTGTAAAGTATTTACGTGATTTTAATATTGAACCTGTTGTTTACGTTCCTGAAAATCCACATTACCCACTAATAGATAAAAGCTTCGAAAATGAAATTCCTAGTGATATTACTGTAATCAAAAAGCCTATTAAAGAACCTTATCAGCTAGCAGGAGTTTTTTCTAAAAAAGAATCAAAAACCATAAGCTCCGGAATAATAAAAGATGAAAAAGAGCAAGGTCTTTTACAAAAAATGATGCTTTGGGTTCGTGGTAATTTATTTATTCCTGATGCACGAATGTTTTGGGTGAAACCATCGGTAAAATTTCTTTTATCTTACTTAAACGAACATCAAATCGAGACCGTAATTACTACAGGGCCGCCACATAGTTTGCATTTAATAGGGAAACAGCTAAAAGAAAAATTAGCGGTTAATTGGATTGCAGATTTTCGTGACCCATGGACGAAAATTGGTTATCACCATAAATTGAAATTAACCAAAGCTTCGCAAAAAAAACATTTAAAGTTAGAAAAAGAAGTTTTACAAACCGCAGATCATCTTCTAACGACAAGTTTTACCACAAAAAAAGACTTTTCAGCAATCACAAAACAACCCATTAGCGTGATTACAAATGGTTATGATGATGATGAAATTGAACAAGTGAAGCTTGCTGAAAAATTTAGAATTTCACACATTGGTTCGTTACTTTCTGAACGTAATCCTAAACATTTATGGCAAGCATTAAGAGAGCTTACACAAGAAAATCAAGAATTTAAAAAAGATTTTGAATTGGTGTTAGCAGGCAAGGTAAGTGAAACTGTAATCAATTCAATTAAAGCAAATGGGTTAGAAAATTGTCTGATAGAAAAAGGCTATTTATCTCACGAAGAATCATTAATTCAGCAACGAAAAGCGCAAGTTTTATTACTTATAGAAATAGATAAAGAAGAAACACAAGGGATTATTCCTGGTAAATTTTTTGAATATTTAAAAGCCAGCCGACCTATTTTAGCGATTGGCCCTAAAAATTGGGACGTAATTCGATTAATAGAGGAGACCCAGGCAGGAAGTTATTTTGGTTATCTTGCTAAAAAAGAAATAAAGCATCAAATTTACAGCTGGTATCAACTTTATAAACAAGGAAAACTTTTATCTGAAGTTTCAACAGAAAAAATGGATCAATTTCATCGAAAAAACTTAACCCGTAAGCTAGCAAGCGTTATTCAGCAATTCAATTAAATGGGCATCGTTTTAAAACAATCTTTCAATAATATTATAACGACCTATTTAGGCTTTGCTGTAGGCGCGTTAAATGTATTGTTTTTATATCCTCACTTTTTGGTTCCTGAGCATTATGGTTTAATTACTTTTTTACTTTCGGCAAGTACTTTAGTTTGGCCATTAATGGGATTTGGAGCGCCAAATACATTAATTAAATTTTATACTGCCTGTAAAAACACTAGTGATCAGCATAGATTGTTGACTACGATGTTAGTAATCCCTTTACTATTTAGTGTACTTATTGGTACGTTAGGTATTATATTCTATCAAGCTTTATTAAATTATTTTGAAACCAATCAAGCTGTTAAAAATTATATTTGGATTATTTTTATTATTAGTGTTGCTATAGCTTATTTTGAAGTGTTTTTTGCTTGGGCAAAAATTACCTACAAAAGTGTATTTGGTAACTTTATGAAAGAAGTTTTTCATAGAGTAGGTGTCACGTTTTTACTTATCGCAGTTTATTTTAATTACCTAGATTTAGACGGATTTATTTATGCACTCACAGGAATTTATATTTTAAGAATGCTTGTGTTAATGGTTTATGCGTTTAAATTACTTCCGCCTAAATTAGAATTTCGTCTTCCCGATAATTTTTCTAGAGTCGCTAAATATTCTGTTCTAATTTTAATTGCAGGTTCTATTTCTACTGCTTTATTAGATTTAGATAAAGTAATGATTGAACATTATTTACCTATAGAGCAGGTTTCTGTATATGCTATTGCGGTTTATATTGCTTCTGTGATAGCAGTGCCTTCACGAGCGATGAAACAAATTGTAATGCCTATTACCGCTATGTTTTTAAATAAAAAGAAAAAGAAAGAACTAGCAAAATTGTATAAACAAACTTCGGTGAGTTTATTATTAGTTAGCGGATTAATTTTCACTTTAATTATTACCAATGTTGAACAATTATATGAATTGATTCCTAATGAATATCAAATAGAAACAGGAATTATTGTTTTTTTATGCGGAATTAAACTTTACGAAAATTTGCTAGGAAATTGTAATAGCATTCTTTTTAATTCAGATTATTACCGATGGGTATTAATGATTGGGATAGGAGTAGTGGGGTTAGCCATTGTCTTTAATATCGTATTAATTCCTATTATGGGTATTTGGGGAGTAGCAATTGCAACCTTTTCGACTTTCTTTGCTTTCTTTACTGTAAAATTATTTTTGGTGTATCAGAAGTTTCATATGCATCCATTTACTCAAAAAACGCTACCTATTTTAGGGTTAATTACCGTAACGAGTTTATTGTTTTATTTTTGGGAATTTAATACTTATGCGCTTTTGAGTATTACAATTAAAGGCATTTTAACGACAGCTTGTTATGCCTTTATTACTTATAAAATGAATTTATCTGAAGAATTGACTCAACTTCTACAACAGCGAAAAAAATAAACCCCTCTCAATAGAACCTAAGTTACTACTGAAAGGGGAAAAACTAACCAACCAAAAACTATCTTAATCGAGAAGAATTATGATTTCTATTTCTAGAATTTTCTACCGTACTTCTTGAAATATTTCTTGTGCTAGATGTACGAGAATTTACTTGTTTCGGTTTTTTATTATCCATATTTCTAGAAGATTCTCTTGCTGAAGTACTTCTCTTATTAGTATTTATATTACTAGAAGCTTGTTTTCTGTTTTGTACGTTACTACGGTTTCTAGTAGATTGTCGTTGAGAAGAATTATTTGTAGGAACCCTATCCGCAACACTTAGAGCTCTATCATTACTTCTAATCTCTCTAGTATGGTAATTTCTTGTACGACTTGTATTATTTCTATTTGTACCATTTCTTCGAGCTGAAGAGGTATTTGTTCTTACTTTATTATTATCGTTTTGAACTAGCGCGCGTTTAGAATTTGTTTTAGTTCCTCTAGTATAGTGAGCAACTCGTTGAGCAGGTGTATAGAAATTACTTCTGTTGCTCCTATACACATTATAATGATTTCTAAAATTTCTATAATTTACACGATTTGGCTGGTAATAGGTTCTATAAGGTTGGCTGAAAACTACACATCTCGTTCTTGGAGGAGTTGTGTAATACTCATGCCAAGATCTATGTACATATCTTCTGTTAATAGTATTGATATAGCCGGTGAAATGAGCAAAATTTCCATAGCTATTATAAAAAATACTTAATCCTCCAACTTGAGCTAAACGACCAAATTGGTTATAATGTATAGGAGTATTACCGGCTTTTATAATACGACCATAATAATCATAATAAATAGGGACTGATTCAATTTGAATTACAGCTCCATAATCATCATATTGAACATACGGATCATAGTTGTAACCATGATTAAAACTAATGTTTACCTGAGGAGTATGAATATTGAAGTTAAAATTATTTCTAGGTTGATAATAAAAATCAAACTGACCATCAGGATAAATTGCAAATTCAATATTTTTTTCTACAAAGATGATAGAAGAATTATATCCATAATTATAAGTCGAAATCGCCGATTTTTTATTTTCAGCAGAAGCAGTTAGTGTAACCAAAGTTAATACTACTAGAGTGATTAAGTTTTTCATAATTATGGAATTTAAAATTAATTAATTTAATAAAAACAAACTGCGTGCCAAGATTTTTGAAAAACAGAAAACCCTTAAGCAAATACTTAAGGGTTTTCCAACTAACCAACCAAAAAATAAATATCGTGTAAATTAATACACTAATAATTTCTTCTTTTAAGATTTCAACTATTATGCCAACCTATAATTTTTCTTTTAAATATTTAGCAGTATAAGATTTTTTATTTTTTGCAACTTCTTCTGGAGTTCCGTTGGCAATTAAATAACCGCCATTTTCGCCACCTTCTAATCCAAGATCAATAACGTGATCTGCACATTTTACCAAATCCATATTATGTTCAATCACAATCACGGAATGGCCTTTTTCAATTAAAGCATAAAAAGATTTTAGTAATTTTTGGATATCGTGAAAATGAAGTCCTGTCGTAGGTTCATCAAATATAAATAAGGCTTTATCTTTTGTGGTTCCTTTTCCTAAAAATGAAGCTAATTTTATACGTTGAGCTTCCCCACCTGAAAGGGTAGAAGAACTTTGGCCTAAGGTTACATAACCTAAACCTACATCTTGTAGTGGCTGTAATTTCTTTTTAATTTTCTTTTCTTCACTCTTTTCAAAAAATTCTATAGCATCGTCTATAGTCATCGTTAAGACGTCGTCGATGTTTTTTTCTTCAAATTTTACTTCTAAAACTTCTTGTTTAAAACGTTTTCCATTACAGGCTTCACATTGTAAATGCACATCGGCCATAAATTGCATTTCAATAGTTACTTCGCCTTCACCTTTACAAGTTTCACACCTACCGCCATCTACATTAAAACTAAAATGCTTGGCTTTAAAGCCTCTCACTTTAGCCAAACTTTGGTTGGTAAATAAGTTTCTAATATCGTCGTAAGCTTTGATATAGGTTACAGGGTTAGAGCGAGAAGAGCGACCAATAGGGTTTTGATCTACAAACTCAACGTGTTTAGTATTGCTATATTTACCTTCAATTGTAGTTAACTGACCTACTTTTTCACCGTAACCTCCAGTTTCTTTTAAGATCGAAGGATAAAGTAAGCGTTTCACCAATGTACTTTTTCCGCTACCAGAAACGCCTGTAACCGCAGTGAAAATCCCTAAAGGAAAACGGACATCAATATTTTTAAGGTTATTTTCTCTAGCTCCAATAATATCGATGTAATATTTATAATCTCGACGTTTTTTGGGAACTTCAATTTCCATACTATGATTAAGATACTGAGCAGTTAGCGAAGTTGACTTTAAAATTTCATCATAATTTCCGGTGGCAACCACTTCTCCGCCAAGTGTTCCAGCTTCAGGGCCTATATCGATAATTTCATCGGCGGCTTTCATTATATCCTCATCGTGTTCTACGACAATCACCGTGTTGCCTAAATCACGAAGGTCTTTAAGTACACCAATTAGTTTTTCGGTGTCTTTTGGATGAAGACCAATAGAGGGTTCATCTAAAATGTACATCGACCCGACCAAACTACTTCCTAAAGAAGTTGCTAAGTTAATACGTTGAGACTCTCCACCCGAAAGTGTATTTGATTTTCGGTTTAGTGTTAAGTAATCTAAACCAACATTAGAGAGAAATGCTAAGCGATTATTAATTTCTTTTAGCAAACGTTTAGCAATCTGTTGATCGTGTTCGTTTACTTCTAAATTTTTAAAAAATTCGGCAACTTTATCCAAAGGTTTTTCTACTAAATCTGTAATATGAGATCCGCCAATTTTTACATAGTTTGCTTCTTTACGTAATCTTTTTCCTTTACAAATAGGGCATTTAGTTTTACCACGATAGCGAGAAAGCATTACTCGATTCTGAATTTTATAAGCCTTGGCTTCTAGGTGTTCAAAAAATTCGGTTAACCCTGTAAAATAACGATTACCATCCCAAAGCAATTGTTTTTGATCCTCGGTTAAATCGAAATAAGGTTTATGTATAGGAAAGTCAAATTTATGTGAATTATTTACCAGTTCATTTTTATACCAACTCATACTTTCGCCTCGCCATGGGAAAATAGCTTCTTCATAAACAGAAAGCGAAGTGTTGGGAATAATTAAATCTTCATCTAAACCAATAACGTCGCCATAGCCTTCACATTTAGGACAAGCGCCATAAGGATTATTAAAACTGAATAAATGGACGTTAGGTTCGTTAAACGTTATTCCGTCTAGTTCAAATTTGTTGCTAAAATGATGGTTTGTTTGATCTGATAATTTCTCAATAAAAAGTTCTCCTTTGCCTTCATAAAATGCAGCTTGCACAGAATCTGCCAAACGATTAAAAAAATCTTCATCGTCTTTTTTGATGATACGATCTACGACTAAAAATGCATCTTTGGCTTTTACTTTTTTTACATCTGCTTCATCAATACGAACAACTTCATTTTTAATTTTAATTCGACTATATCCTTGTTGAAGTAAGACTTTTACTTTTTCTTCTAGGCTTCGTCCTTTTTCTACAAAAATAGGAGCGAGCAATAATAATTTTTCACGTTCAGGAAATTCTTTAATGTAATTTACTACATCGGTAACGGTATCTTTTTTGACTTCGTTTCCAGAAATAGGAGAGAAGGTTTTCCCTATGCGAGCATAAAGTAATTTTAAGTAATCATAAATTTCTGTAGATGTCCCTACGGTAGAACGCGGATTGGTAGAATTTACTTTTTGCTCAATAGCGATTGCTGGAGCAATTCCTTTAATATAATCTACTTTGGGCTTATCTAACCTGCCTAAAAATTGTCGAGCATAAGATGATAAACTTTCTACATAGCGTCTTTGTCCTTCTGCATATAAAGTATCAAAAGCTAAGCTTGATTTACCAGAACCAGAAAGACCCGTAATAACTACTAGTTTATTTCTAGGAATTACTGCATCTATATTTTTTAGGTTATGGAGCTTAGCGCCCTTAATAATGATATTTTCTTTAGGGTTTACTTGAGCAATATCTTGAGTCATAGCTGTTTTTCGAATAATTTACAAAGATACTTAAACTAGCTGGGCTTGTAAAGTAAGAATCTGATTATACAGATGTTAAAATTTTTAACTTATTTGTTTTTGTTAAAAATATGTTGTTATATTTAGCACTTTCAAACCTAAACGTAGATACGCCTATATAGCAGAGTTACTTCAAATTAAAATTTATTAACCCTAAGTTTAATTGACTTAAGTTTTTCTTAAGAATTGAGGTAACCACTATGAAGAAAATCGAAACTACTACAGACGCAACACTTGTTAGGCAATATTTAGAAGGAAGCGAAGACGCACTTTCAAAATTAATCAATAGACATAAGCAACGTATTTATAACTTTATTTATTCTAAAGTTTTTGATCGAGATATCACAGAAGACATTTTTCAGGATACTTTTATCAAAGTAATTAGAACATTGAAGAGAGGAAAATACAATGAAGAAGGTAAATTTTTACCTTGGGTAATGCGTATTGCTCACAATTTGGTGATCGATCATTTTAGAAAAAATAACAGAATGCCAAAATTTGATAATAGTGGTGATTTTAATATTTTTTCGGTTTTACCAGATGAAGATTTAAACGCAGAACGACTTATGGTGAAAGACCAAATAGAGAGCGATGTTCGTGAATTAATTAGAGAGTTACCAGAAGACCAAAGAGAGGTTTTGGTTATGCGTATTTACAAAGATATGAGCTTTAAAGAAATTGCAGAGCAAACTAATGTAAGTATTAATACCGCGCTAGGAAGAATGCGATATGCTTTAATTAATTTACGTAAGGTTATCGATAAACACGATATCGTACTTACAAAATATTAATTTAAACAATATGATGTTTTTTTTGTCGTTATAATAATGGTACTAACAAAAACATTGTTGATGGCAAAACTCTACATTAATCAATCACCCAATGAAAAGGTGGAAAATTTGAAACCTAAAGAAGAAACCATTAGTTTTCTTTTAAATTATTCTAAAGCACTTCATGTGCTCGATGGTAAGCAAATGCAATATGAAAACTTACTTAACTAGAAAAACAAACCCGTAATTTATTTACGGGTTCTTTTTTGCTTTTTAGTAAAGTTATCTTCATAAGCTTTTATGACCGACTTTCTCCCAATGGTTTGGGTTATCATATCGTTTTCCAGTTTCCACCCGCGAGCAGGAGAATATTGCCTACCGTACCAAATTATTTGAAGATGAAGTTTATTCCATAATTCTTTAGGAAATAATCGCTTTGCATCTTTTTCAGTTTGCTGTACATTTTTACCGTTCGATAAATTCCAACGATACATTAAGCGATGAATATGCGTATCTACAGGAAAAGAAGGTACATCAAAAGCTTGAGCCATTACTACACTAGCCGTTTTATGTCCTACGGCTGGTAAACTCTCTAGCGCTTCCATATCGGCAGGAACTTCACCATTATAGTTATCGATTAAAATTTCTGAAAGTCCGTGAATACCTTTCGATTTCATAGGCGAAAGCCCTACAGGTTTAATTATTTCTCTAATTTCTTCAACGCTAAGTTTAACCATTTGATAAGGATTATCGGCTTTTTCAAATAGAAGTGGCGTAATTTGATTCACCTTCACATCGGTACTCTGGGCTGAAAGCAATACAGCAATCAATAAAGTATAAGGATCTTTATGGTCTAACGGAATAGGGATTTCTGGATAGGTTTCTTCTAAGGTATCGATTACAAATTGAACTTTTTCAGCTTTGGTCATTTTTAGGTTGAATCAAAAATTTGGATATCAAAAATAAGAATTTTGAATTTATTCGGTAAGCGTCGAATTGAACTTGTTTCAGAAATAAAAAAACGTCAACTCAAATTCAATTCAAGTTGACGCATTTTTATATTAATTTTGAATTTGATCCTAAAACTATTTCACCCACTTATAATAGCGAGCGCCAATTAAATTTGGTTGTTCTGTTTCAATACTTTCTAAAATCCATTCTTGTTGAGGTTGAATTACACTTGCTGTTTTTTCTTTTTTGTGAAGCTGATGATAAGTATCAATCGCTATGTTTTTAGAATTTTCTAGGGTTTCAAAAAGCTTTTGTTTTTCAATTACCTTTTGCCAACCTTCAACCAGTTTGCCTTCAAAGACTTTAGATTTAGCTCCACTTCCGTAAGCAATAAAACCAAGTTTTTTTTCGGTAACAACTTCATCTTTTTCATAAAATTCGCATAAAGTAGATAACATTCCCATAAACATAGAAGCAGTGTACATATTTCCGATAAGCGAAGAAGCGCGTTCTGCTGGAGCAAATTTTTTGGCAACAAAGCTTTGGTATTCTTCAGATTTACTAAGCGCTTTTACTTTACTCATGTACTCTGGATCGTCTTTTTTATAGGTTTTAGATAACTCAGGGTGATCTGCAGCATAAATTTCAGCAAACATACGACGTGCCTGAAAAGAATAGGGAAGGTGCATAATAATCGCTTTCCAAGAATTATATAGAATTCCTTCTTCTTTTTTCAATTTTTTAAACTGAAAATAAGCATCGGTGGTACGCTCTATATAACAATCGTTAGAATATTGACCATCAAAAACAGGTTGCTCTTTAAATAACTCAATTTCACTTTCTAATACACCTTGCCAAGCTTCGTTATTGGTGATGCCTATGTCTTCTTTTTTTACCGTTCGGTGTGGTTTAAAGAAATCGAAAACACCTTTGGTACTTACCGAAAAATTATTTTCAACCTCCATTAAACGTGGATTGGCACTAATTAACAAAGCAACAGCACCAGCACCTTGGGTATATTCTCCAGTAGATTCTAAATCGTATTTAGCAATATCTGTACAAATGACGATGGCTTTCTTTGCTGGATTAGCTCTTACAAAATCTAAACAATTATGAAAAGCATCTACACCACCAATGCAAGCAAATGTAAAATCTACTGCATCACAATGCGTAAATTTACCTTCCCCAAAATAATCGTCCATCATTCCTATTAAATAAGAGCCAATAGATTTAGAAGCGTCTATTCCGCTTTCAGAACCTACGTAAATGCGATGAATCTCTGAAGGATCAAGATGTTCTTGCTCAATAAGCTTGGTGAGCGCATTGGCAGCAAAAACAATAGCATCTTGATGCACATCGGGAAACGCCATATTAATTAGTCCTAATCCTTTTTCTAGTTTAGCGGGTTCAATATTTCTAGCAATTGCTAAATCTTTTATGGGAAGTTGAATTTTTGGGATATCGTAACTTATGCTGTCTATTCCTATTTTCATGGGGTGAAGTTTATAAACTGAAAACACTTGATATTCATTGATGACACAAGTATTTTAACTTTGATTATTCACTTACGAATTTATAAAGTAGCACCATTTTAAGCAAATAAATTGGAGTAGATTTACCCATATTTATTGACCTTATAAGGAAATGATTCTTTTTATAAATTTTTATTGAATTTTAGTTATTATTTCAAAGTAATGTCTCAAAAAATAAAGAGAATTTACAATCTAATTATTTGCTAATTTCTTGTAAAAACAGCTTATTGTTTATACTTTTCAGAAGTAAAAAAATAGAAAAATTAAAATTAAGAAGATGACAACATTAAAAGCAGGAGATGCTGCTCCAGAATTTTCAGCGAAAGATCAAGATGGAAATTTACATACGCTAAAAGATTATAAAGGAAAGAAATTGGTAGTTTTCTTTTACCCAAAAGCGAGTACGCCAGGATGCACAACAGAAGCTTGTAACCTACGTGATAATTGGGAATCTTTTCAAGAAAAAGGCTATGAAATTCTAGGGGTAAGTGCAGATTCTGCTAAGCGACAAACCAATTTTAAAAATAAACACGAATTGCCTTTTCCTTTATTGGCAGATGAAGAAAAAGAAGTGATTAACGCATTTGGTGTTTGGGGACCAAAAAAGTTTATGGGGAAAGAATATGAAGGTATTCACCGAACCACTTTTATTATCGATGAAGAAGGTAAAATTGAAGAAGTGATAGGGAAAGTAAAAACCAAAGCCCATGCCGAACAAATATTAGGAGCGTAATATTTCTTTGAAGAAATCAGAAAATTTTAAAATTTCGGATACTAATAAAACTATAATTCAATTTAAAAAAGGTGTGATCTTAAATAGAATTCTGGATCACATCTTTAATGTTAGATGTGATATAGTTTTTTTCATTTTGATAAGAGTTGAACGTAATCAATATATTTTGGGAAATTTATATAGTTCGGTTATCAAATTTGAATCATTTAATTATAATTGAATTTTTAGGAGTTTTTTTGATCTAAAAATTCAAATTAAAATTTTTATAGTATTTGAGTAAACTTATTGTGGTTTTATATATTCTAAAGCTTCTGGTCCTTTTATAAAAGCAAAAATAAAACCTCCAATTGCAAAGACAATCATTAAAACGACAAATGACAGAAAAAAGAGTAACAAAATTAATAAAACTCGACTCATAATACTTTTAAAGGGTTTTTCTTTATAAAAACCTTTAAAAAACCAAACCATTATTAAAGGTACGGTAAAGATTGAAAGACTTGAAATTTGTATAACTAAGCTTGCATCAATCTTTAAGAAAAACATTATAGGGTAAATAATTATTATATTAATTATCGTATAAACAGATAATATAAATGCATTCATCACTATATGTTCATAATAATTTTGTCCCCATTTTCTAAAAGCTAATTTTGTGATGATTGCCAAAAAAGGGATAAACGATAACATAATTAAAGAATTGTAGCTTGTAGTAAAAGAAAGAATATCGATCATTAATGGAGAACTCATATTCTGCTTTGAGTAATACTCTTCCATTAACTCTTTAAAGCCAATTATTTTAAACGAAATAAAAGCAGAAATACCACTTAGAAGAAAAGCTAATAAAATTGGTTTATAATGATTTACTCTACTACCATCAATAAAACTTTTTGCTGTTTTTCCTGGGTTTTTAATTATATTTTTTATAGAAAATAAAAAGCCCTTATTGGTCTGAAAAATTGTGTTTTCCAGTTCATTGAGTATATATTTTTTATCAATTCTACTGTATTTTTTTTGTCCACAATACGCACAAAAGTTTTCATTTACCGTCTTTCCACAATTACAACAGGACTCATCCATATTATTTTAATTTTCTAAAATTCTTTTCTTTTCTTACTTTTTTAAATCCATTCCAAAAAATTAATAGCAATGGAAAAAATGCTAAGGGCATAAAAGTAGTAGCTATAATTTTGTTTTTAATAATAGTGATTATTGAAGATATGACCATTATTGTAACTAAGCCTAGAAAAATACCGAAAATAATTGATTTATTTTTGTGCTCTTTGATCAACTCCTCATCTGAAAGGTTTTTTAATTTTTTTTCATATTCCATATCACTAATTTTAATTATAAATGAGTTTCTAGCTTAAAATTTATGCCATTCAGAATGAAATAAATTATTCCGCATAAAAAGCGAAAGCTTCATAAATAAGATTATTTGTAACAATGCAATCAATTTTAGGCTGACCTATTTTTTCTAATAAAACAAAATTGATGTTACCGTGACTATTTTTTTTATCGTATTTCATTAATTCGATAATTTCTTTAATATCTTTTTCATCAAAATTTACTTTATTAAAAGTTTGAAGTAAAACTGTTTTAATTTCAGTAAGTTCTTCTTTTGGTAAACCTGTATTTTTATTAGATATATAAGCAGCAAGTATCATCCCAATAGCGATGGCTTCTCCATGCAACAACTTTTTCTTTGCAGTATTGGTTAGAAAATAAGATTCGATAGCATGCCCAAGGGTATGACCAAAATTTAATGTTTTTCTTATTCCGTTTTCATTAATATCTTCTTTGACTACATTATTTTTAATGACGACGCTATCATAAATAAGTTGTTCTAAATCTGTTATAGAAAGTTGAGAGAGGTCACTCATCTTTTTCCAATAGAGTAGGTCTTGAATGAGTCCGTGTTTTAACATTTCTGCCAAGCCACTTTTCATTTCATTTTGAGGTAGTGTTGCTAAATAGCCAACATCTATTAAAACCATCTCTGCATTACTAATGACGCCTACTTGGTTTTTTAAATTTCCGAGATCAACGCCAGTTTTTCCGCCTACAGAAGCATCTACCATAGCTAAAAGTGTCGTGGGAATGTTAATGTATGAGATACCACGTTTAAATGTACTGGCTACAAATCCGCCCAAATCGGTAACTACGCCGCCTCCAAGATTAAGCATTAACGATTTTCGATCGGCATCTAATTCAGATAAGGTTTGCCAGACACCGCTACAAGTTGTTATATTTTTGTGTTCTTCACCGGCTTCGATTTCAATAATTTCAATACTAATATCAGTTTCTAGTTGTTGAAGAAAATAGGGGGCACAGTGTGTTTGGGTATGCTCATCAACCAATAAAAATAGCTTAGAAGGTTGATTATCTTTTATATAAGCGTTAAGTTGAGAATAGATTTCTTGACCAAAAACTATAATATTATTAACAGATGTGATAGATTTCATTAAATAATACGTTAAATATACTTCGAAATTACTTAGAAATTTGAAAATATTGTTATTTCGAGCAGTATATTTGCGGAAAATTTAAAACATACATGATAACTAAAATATTTAATAATACGAAACGTGCTTTCGCGCTAAAAACCGATAAGGAATTAAAAAAAGCGCTCTTTATTTTTGGGATGATGAATAAACCAAGCTTAGTTGCTGTTGGTACGCGTGTCACTAATTTGGCTTTAAAACTTAATTTGCCTGTAGATGGATTAATAAAGAAAACTATTTTCGAAATGTTTTGTGGAGGAGAAAGCATGAAAGAGTGCGAACCCGTCATGGAAAAAATGTATAAAATGCACGTGCATAGCGTTCTCGATTTTTCTAAAGAAGGGGAAGATGTAGAAGAAGTTTTTGATGAAACATTAAAAGTAAAAAAGGATATTGTAAGTTTTGCAGAAGAAAAAAAAGAAATTCCTTTTACAGTATTTAAGCCTACAGGTATTGGTAGGTTTGAAATTTGGGAAAAAGTATCTGCTAAAGAAGAATTAACTTCAGAAGACCAAGAAGAGTGGAATAGAGTTAAAAATAGAGTAGATGAAATATGTAAACTGGCTTATGATTTAGATACTCGTATTTTAGCAGACGCAGAAGAATCTTGGATGCAAGACGCCGCCGATGATTTATTAGAAGAAATGATGGCGAAGTACAATCAAGAAAAAGTAATCGTTTATAATACTTTACAGTGTTATCGCTGGGATCGTTTACAGTATATTAAAGATTTACATAAGCGAGCAAAAAACAAAGGTTTTAAAGTAGGAGCAAAAATTGTACGTGGAGCTTATATGGAAAAAGAAAATGCTCGTGCAGAAAAGAAAGGTTACCCAACACCTATTTGTGAAGATAAAGAAGCAACCGATGTTAACTATAACGCAGTACTTTATTATGCGATGCAAAACCTTAATGATATTTGGTTATATATAGGGACACACAACGAGGTGAGTACTTATTTAACTATGCAACTCATGGAAGAGAAAGGTATTGATAAAAGAGACGAAAGAATATGGTTTAGCCAGTTATTTGGAATGAGTGACCATATTACTTTTAACTTAGCTTTAAACGGATTAAATGCTGCTAAACTGGTTCCTTTTGGTCCTGTAAAAGATGTGATCCCTTATTTAATTCGTAGAGCACAAGAAAATTCATCAGTTAAAGGGCAAACTGGTAGAGAGCTAGCGTTATTGCGAGAAGAACAAGATAGAAGAAATGGAAGTTTTACAAAAACGATAGCTTAAAATATTTTATATTAATCTACTATTTATTACAAAATAAAATAATCTTAATTAAGTATTAAATCCCGCTTTTTATAGTCGGGATTTTTTAATTTTAGTGGCTATGATAAAATATTTAAAACTTTTACCAAAGACTTATAAAGAATGGATGAAAAATAATCCATTTGAACAAAGTGCTGTTATTGCTTACTATACACTTTTTTCATTACCGTCTTTATTGGTAATTGTAGTGACGATAGCTGGTTATTTTTATGGAAGAGAAGCGGTACAAAATCAGATTACCTCAGAGATTAAAGTGTTTATAGGAGAAAGTTCAGCAGAAGCCATTAACGGAATGATTTCTAACGCTTTTTTAGATGGAGGTTCTATTATAACTATCTTATTTGGAATTGGGATGCTGTTATTTGGAGCTACAGGAGCGTTTTTTCAGCTAAAAAGAGCAATGAATAGGGTATGGGGAGTACGCGCAAAAAAAGAAAATTTTCAACGTATACTTATTGATCGCGCTATTTCATTAGGAATGATTTTAGTAATAGGTTTTATGTTATTAGTTTCTTTAGTAGTTTCTGCTGTTATTCAAGGATTGGGAGATTATGTTAGAAATTTTGCTCCAGAAGTAACTTCTTTAGTATTATCTATTTTCAATTTTTTAATTTCTTATATATTCATAGGTCTATTGTTTGCAGGAGTATTTAAACTTTTACCAGATATTAAAATTAATTGGAAAGTAACTTTTATAGGAGCTTCAGTAACTACAATTTTATTTTTGGTAGGAGAATATTTACTTGGTTTTTATTTTGGGCAAAGCGATCCAGCTTCAGTTTACGGGGGAGCCTCTTCTGTGATTTTAATTTTATTATGGGTTTTTTATTCATGTTTAATAATGCTTTTTGGTGCAGAATTTACGGTACAATATGCCTTGTTTAGAGGTGTAAATATTCAACCTAATAGTTTAGCAGAATCTGCAGAAATACATGAATTAGAAGAATTAAGAGAGCGAGAAAAGGAAATAAAAAAAAAGCAACAACAACTCGAAGAGTTGCAAACTGATGGTCCAGGAAAACATGCCGAAGAAAATCAGAAAAATTAATAAAGTTTAACTTCCACATCTTAAGCTTTATAAGATTTTTAATACAACAACAGATAGGATTTCTATAAATTTGATATGAAATAAAAGATTAATTAAAAATAGAATTGTTATGAATAAGAGAATCGCAATATTAGCTACAGACGGATTTGAAGAGAGTGAGTTTACTTCACCTAAAGAAGCGATGGAAAAAGAAGGTTTTGATGTTGATATAGTGAGTTTAAAAGCAGGTAAAATAAAAAGTTGGGATGGTGATAATTGGGGTAAAGAATTTGATGTAGATAAAACTATAGATCAAGTTTCAGCTAAACAATATAATGCTTTAGTATTACCAGGCGGAGTAATTAATCCTGATCATTTAAGAACTAACGAAGATGCTTTAGTCTTTGTTAGAGATTTCTTTAAGCAATCTAAGCCTGTAGCAGCCATTTGTCACGGGCCGCAAACGCTAATTAATGCAGAAGTAGTTAAAGGAAGAACGATGACATCTTTCCCGTCAATCAAAAAAGATTTAGAGAATGCAGGTGCACTCTGGGTAGATAAAGAGGTAGTTGTAGATGAAGCTTTTGTGACGAGTAGAAATCCTAATGATTTACCAGCATTTAATGATAAATTAATAGAAGAAATTAAAGAAGGAAAGCATGAATTACAACACGCTTAATCTCTAACTTTTAATTTAGTTGAAATAAAAAAATCCGTAGCTTTAAAACTACGGATTTTTTTTATTTTTTAACAGAGCCAAATAACGTGCCACGGCTAAGACGATTGAGCATTTTCTTTTCAAAATTCCAAAAGAATTTAAATTGTCCAAATAGAGTACCAATCAAAACTAGTAGAACTTGATAAAAGGGAAATATTAGTAATATTCTTAATGCATAATAACCAAAACTACCCCAGAAATTTTCAGGAAAATGCGTTCTGTCTAGATTAATAAATTCTAAAAATGGTTTAGCTACATAAACAGAAGAAGATCCTGTAATTGCAAAAACAATGAATATAATTACTAATTGAAAGTTAGAATTAATACCCCATTTAGCTTTTAACTTTTGCATAAAACCAATTATCTTAAATTTTGTTTATAATGTTCTTGAAAGTAAATAAAGTAATGATATAGCAAGTAATTTACTTCATAACCATAATCAATATTATACTGGTAATCTATGTGCTGTGGATATAATCCTGTAGAAGCATAAGGAGAACCAGTTACTCTACTGTTATAAATCACTACAAAATTTTGATTTTTCTGTTCTAAAAAATTCTGAGAATAATAACCTCTTGGTCGTTGAGTTACCAACCAAGAATTAAATCCTGGTTCAAAAATAATAAGTTCATAATCTAAACTATCATTTGCAATTTTAATAGTATCGTTTTCTACCTTGGCATTAGAGTTACTTTGTTCTGAAGTTTTTTGCACTCCAGAACAAGCAACAATTACTAAAATAATACTCAAAATAGCAATTAGATTCTTCATTTACTTAAAGTCGTTAAAATCAATAATAAAACTACCAGGATATTTTGTAGAAACTTCTTCTTTAAAACTTTCAGCAGTTTTTCTATTTTTAAATTTACCTAAAATTAAGCTATAAATCTTAATATCTTGAACAGTTTTTACTTGAATGGTAACCTCTTTATTATAACTAATTTTAAGATGATCTGCTAACCTAATTAGGTTAGCAATTTCTTGAAAACTTCCTATTTGAACGCCAAACCAATCAGGATTTTCTACTTTATGAATATCTAATTCATAGAACTCTTGAGTTTCTAATTGATTTACCATATTATTTTTAGGTGAATTAGATTCATTAGTGGTTTCATTTTCAGTAGATGAAAAATTCGTAGCTATAGTTTTTGGCACTTCGCTTATAATTTCAGCATCATTTTCAACCACTTCGAGAACCACGTCTGTGATACCAATTGGGGTAAAACCTAGTTTTTGAGCAGCAGATTTAGATACATCAATAATTCTACCATCTACAAAAGGTCCACGATCATTAATGATTACTGCCGTAGATTTATTATTAGCCAGATTAGTTACTTTTACTTTGGTGCCAAAAGGTAAATGTCTGTGCGCTCCAGTAGCTTTATCATGATGATATTTCTCTCCGCTAGCAGTTTTCCTTCCTTCAAATTTATCTGAATAAAAAGAAGCTTTACCCGTTTGTACTTGCGCAAAACTGATTAGACTCACGCAAATGAAAAATAAGCTAATTAAGAATTTCTTCATATACAAAAGAAAAGTTTAATTTAAAATTTCTATAATTTGATTGGCAAGTTCTACCCCAATTCTATCTTGGGCTTCGTTTGTAGAGCCTCCAATATGTGGACTTAGTGAAATATGCGGACTCATTAATATCTTGATTTCTGGTCTAGGTTCAGACTCAAATACATCTAGACCAGCAAAGCTTAATTTCTTACTATCTAGCGCATCTACTAAGGCAACCTCATCAATAACACCGCCACGAGCAGCATTGATTAATCCTGCGCCATCTTTCATGAGCTCTAGTTCTTTTTTACTAATTACATAGTCTTTTTGTGCAGGCACATGAAGTGTAATAAAATCTGATTGTTTTAAAACCTCATCTTTGCTAATGGTCTTAATATTGAAATCTAATTTTTGTCCATCAAAAAAGTCTAATTCTATAGTAGCTTCTTCTAAAAAAGCATCGGCAGCAATTACTTTCATGCCTAAACCTAAGGCTACTTTTGCTGTAGCTTGACCAATACGACCAAAACCTATAATTCCTAAAGTTTTTCCTCTAAGCTCAACACCTTTTGCGTAACTTTTTTTTAGATCTTTAAATCTAGATTCGCCTTCTAGTGGCATATCTCTGTTTGCATTTTTTAAGAAACGAACACCACTTAATAAATGAGCGATAACTAACTCAGCAACACTAGCCGAAGAGGCTGCAGGTGTATTAATTACTTTAACTCCTTTTTCTTTAGCATATTCTACATCTATATTATCTAAACCAACGCCACCGCGACCTATAATTTTAAGGCTTGGACAAGCATCAATAATATCTTTTCTTACTTTGGTAGCACTTCTTACCAGAATAACATCAACTTTGTTTTCATTTAAAAAATTGATAACCTGTTCTTGAGCTACTTTTGTGGTGATTACTTCAAAACCAGCGCTCTCTAGCTTGTCTATTCCGCTTTGAGAAACGCCATCGTTTGCTAATACTTTCATAATTATTGTTGTTGTGTTTGTTTAAGCTTGTGTTTCTAACTCTTTCATCACGTTTACTAAAACTTCAACGCTTTCTTTTGGTAGTGCATTGTACATAGATGCACGGTAACCACCTACGCTTCGGTGACCATTAATTCCGTTTATGTGTGCTGCTTTAACTAAATCTTCAAAAAGCGATTTATATTTTTCGTCTTTTAGGTTGAACGTAGCATTCATGATCGAGCGATCTTCTACTGCTGCGAAACCTTCAAATAAGGGGTTTCTATCAATCTCGTTGTAAATAAGAGCTGCTTTTTCTTCGTTTAGCTTTTGAATAGCTTCAATTCCGCCTTTTTCTTTTAACCATTTTAATGTTAACATTGAAGTATAAACAGCAAATACAGGAGGTGTATTAAACATACTTTCTTTGTCAATATGTGTCTTATAATCCATCATTGATGGAATTTGACGAGAAACTTTTCCTAAAATTTCTTCTTTAATTACAACTAGAGTTGTGCCAGCTGGTCCCATATTTTTTTGAGCTCCTGCATAAATAATACCGAATTTAGAGAAATCTAATTTTTTGCTAAAGATATCACTACTCATATCGCAAACAAGTGGGATACCGCCTGTAGTTGGAAACTCTTTTAGTTGTGTACCAAAAATAGTGTTATTACTGGTGCAGTGAAAATAGTCTGCATCTGCAGGAACATTAAAGTTTTTAGGGATGTAATTAAAATTTTCATCTTTAGATGAAGCTACTTCTTCTACATCTCCAAAAAGTTTAGCTTCTTTAATGGCTTTAGAAGACCAAGTTCCTGTATTTAGATACGCTGCTTTATTTTCTAATAAATTATAAGCGGTCATTAAAAATTGAGTACTTGCTCCGCCTTGTAAAAATAAAGCTTTGTAGCCTTTTCCTTCTAAATTTAGAAGATCAAGAACTAGTTTTTGAGCTTCATCCATCACCGAAACAAAATCTTTACTACGGTGTGAGATTTCTAATATAGATAAGCCAGAATTATTAAAATCTAAAATGGCTTGTGATGCTTGTTTAAATACACTTTGTGGCAAAATACAAGGTCCTGCACTAAAATTGTGTTTTTTCATAAAGTTTTTATTTTATGGTATAAATAAGAAAGCTAAAATTACAAAGTAATTCAACTAATTAAAAGTATAAACTTATAAATTTAGTAGGAATTGTATGGTATCTACATTATCTGCAAAATCTGATAATTTAGGTTGTTGTGTTTTACCAAATTCAATATGATTAGGGTTTAAATTTAAAGAAACGATACATTGTATCTGTTCGGCATCTTCTTGTAATTGCTTATTTAATTCATCTAAATTAGAATATTTTTCATAAAATAAGGTAGCAATAGGAGAAGAGAACGATTGGTCTTCTTTTAAAATTAAAAACCCGTTGTCAAAAAGTTTAAATTCACTCATTAAATATACCGCTTTATTATAATCGTAATTATTGGCGTATTTATTTTGATTAACAATAGAATTCCAATCATAAATGGCTTGAAAAAGTTGTTCAAATTGATAATCTTCAGGCACAAAAATTTTAGAAACATTTCTACATCCTAAACCATAATACCTAAAAATATCATCCCCTAATGGTGCTAATTCTTCTTTCGATTCATTACCGGTTATAATCGCTACAGAGTTTCTGTTTTTTCTTATAATATGTGGATATTTAGAAAAATAATATTCAAAATAGCGAGCGGTATTATTACTACCAGTAGCAATAATTGCATCAAAGTTTTCTAACCTTTCTTTAGTGAAGGTGATACTCTCTTTAAAACCTTGATTTTCATGAATTAAAAAATCTACCAACACCGGAAGTAATTGCTGATCATTTTTAGATTGTTTAATAAGAATATTGTTTCCTGTAATTAATACAGAAAGAAAATCATGAAAACCTACCAATGGAATATTACCTGCCATAATTACGGCTATGGTTTTAGCAGCTTTTTTTTCTATAGAATAATTGCTTAACCATTCTTCTAGATTTTTTAGCGTTAAAGCATTAGCCCATTGATGAATAGAAAAAAGAATATTTTCTTTGGTAAACCAACCATTATAATGAATAGATACTTCAGTTTTTTCTTCAAGTAGCTGATAAAATTTTTTATTTTTTTCTGAAAAAGTACCGTTTCCAAAATCAGTTAAAAAATTACCTAAATTAACAAATGCATCTTTACGTTCTTCTAGCGTCATAATATTTGGTTATCTATGCGAATGGCTTTATTTTTGTACAAAGTTACGTAAACTAAAAAGAAAAAAATGGCTATAATTATAACAGACGAATGCATAAATTGTGGAGCTTGTGAACCTGAATGTCCTAATACCGCAATTTATGAAGGAGCAGATGATTGGAGGTATGCAGACGGTACAGATTTAGAAGGTGATGTGGTTTTGCCTAATGGTAATCAAGTAAATTCAGAAGAAGCTCAAGAGCCAGTTAGTGATGAATTTTATTATATTGTTCCTGATAAATGTACAGAATGTAAAGGTTTTCATGAAGAACCTCAATGCGCAGCAGTTTGTCCTGTAGATTGTTGTGTACCAGATGAAGATCATGTAGAAGATGAACAAACTCTACTTGCTAAACAAAGTTTTATGCACGAAGAATAAAAAAAAGCCTCTTTTTCAAGAGGCTTTTTTTTAGGATTATATTTAATTTTATTTTAAGTTATACTTTTTTAAATAAACAGCATCATTATCTGCATCATAACTTTCTACCACAAAATTTCCATCCTCATCAAAGTAACCAAAAGAATTTTCGTTTTCTTTTGCTAAAATGTAATAATTGTGATCTTTCATTTTTCTGATCTTCCCATACATTTTTTGTTTCCCATTTTTGGTACTCATCATTGTATATCCATTTTTATCTGGAGCGATGGTATACGATTCATTACCAGAACTAAATGTAGTAGACTCTTCTATCTTAACAGGCTTTCTACTTACTGTTTGATTGGTCTTATTATTATTTTCTACTTGAAGCTTTTCTTCTGAGGAATATTTTTTCTGTTTTACAGCAACATCTTCTCCTTTAGAAGATTTTATAGTTGTTTTTGTGGTTACGGTTTTAGACATTTTATCTTCATTTTGAGCAAACCCAAATGTGAATGATAAGATAGCTAAACTTAATATTAACTTTTTCATAATTATTTTATTTAATAGTTATTCAAATATAAAATTGATGAGTGTTAAAATGTAATAAGGGAAAACTAATGTTAAGCTAAATTTTAGCAGTTGTGAGCTTATTCATTTAAAAAGTCAAAAAAAATAAATCAAATTGTATATTTGCGGTTATAAAAATTATAAGCTCAATGAAAGCAGGAATTGTAGGATTACCAAACGTAGGTAAATCAACGCTATTTAATTGTTTGTCAAATGCAAAAGCTCAGAGTGCAAACTTCCCATTTTGTACAATAGAGCCTAATATAGGTGTTGTAAATGTACCAGATCCTAGATTAAAGAAATTAGAAGAATTAGTAAATCCAGAGCGTGTTTTACCAGCAACAGTAGATATTGTTGACATTGCAGGATTAGTGAAAGGAGCTAGTAAAGGAGAAGGATTAGGTAATCAGTTTTTAGGGAACATAAGAGAAACTGATGCAATTTTACATGTATTAAGATGTTTTGATAATGATAATGTAATACATGTAGATGGTAGTGTAGACCCTATTCGTGATAAAGACACGATCGATATGGAGCTTCAACTAAAAGATCTAGAAACTGTCGATAAAAAATTAGACAAGGTAAAAAGAGCTGCTAAAACAGGAAATAAAGAAGCCCAAAAAGAACAAGAGGCTTTATTAAAATTAAAAGAAGGCTTAGAAGCGGGAATTTCTGTACGCGCTATTGATTTTGAAGAAGAAACGCACAATGATTTTATAAAGCCCTTACAATTTATTACCGATAAACCCGTAATGTATGTATGTAATGTAGATGAAAATTCTGCAGTTAGCGGTAATAAATATGTAGATTTAGTGAAAGAAGCGGTAAAAGATGAAAATGCAGAGGTTATCTTTTTAGCAGTAGGTATTGAAGCAGATATTGCAGAACTTGAAGATTATGAAGAACGTAAAATGTTTTTGCAAGATATAGGTTTAGAAGAAGCAGGATCTGCCAAATTAATACGCGGAGCTTATAAATTACTTAACCAACAAACTTATTTTACGGCGGGCGTAAAAGAGGTGAGAGCTTGGACTGTAAATGTAGGCGCCACTGCACCGCAAGCAGCCGGAGTGATTCATACAGATTTTGAAAAAGGTTTTATTAGAGCTGAAGTAATAGCTTATGATGATTATGTTAACTTTGGTAGTGAAGCTAAGGTTAAAGAAGCTGGTAAACTAGGGGTAGAAGGAAAAGAATATATTGTGAAAGATGGTGATGTAATGCATTTTAGATTTAATGTTTAAGCCTAATTTGTTTTGTTACATAAAAAAAAGCCTTTGAACATTTCAAAGGCTTTTTTTTATGTATTAGCTTTACTTAAAATAATTTATGAGATGATAAATAAATTTGATGTATCAAGTAAAAATATTCATATAATTTTCGTTAAATTTGTATAAAGTTCGAAACATATTCTTCATATCAACACCTCGAGGTTTAAAATATTGCAAAGGTTTCTAATTTGTACTTTTTTACTTCAAAACATTCTTACACACGCTCAAAAACAAGTAAAAGAAGATTCGTTATATTTCTTTTTAGAAAAATCTTATAAAGGTTATGAAGAATCAAACTACCTTGAATCTTTAGTTTGGGGAAGAAAACTACTAGAAAAAGCTTATCGTTTAAAAGACAGTAGTTATGTAGCAGAAGCTTATTATGTTTTAGGCTTAGTAGATGAAACAATTCAAGATTATGATAAAGCTGAAGATAAATATTATAATGCATTAAAAATTGTTAGTAAAGTAAGCAAAAAAAGAGATTCCGTTTTTTTAATGGATATCTATAATGGCCTTGCTAATGTTTATTCTTTTAAAAAAAAATATCATAAAGCTGATAGTTTATATCATAAAGCCCTTGAGATAGGTGAGCTATTAAATAATGAAGCTCAAAAAGATATTATTTTAAATATTTCTTGGAATTACTTAAGTGAAAATAGTTGTCAAAAAGTGAACTTATTTTTACCTGAGTTACTTTCTTATCAAATTAAAGATGATAATAGAACACTAAGTTTAGATGATACTATTTTTTTTAGTGACCTCAACTTTGTATTAGGATGGTATTATGGAAAAATAAAAGAATATAATTTAGCTTACGATAAATTAGATTTTGCCATAAAATTAGCTAAGAGTAAAAATTTATATCAAGAGCTAAGTCAAGTCTTAGAAATTAGAGCAAAATTTTTAAAAGCTCAAGGTAAATTTGAGGAAGCTCTATTTTTTAATGAAAAATATATAGAGAGTCATAAAAAACAGATAGATCAAAATTTACTAAAAAAACTTCAAGCAGAAAAAGTTAAGTATGAAGTTAGTGAGTATGAAAGAGCTTTAAGATTACTAAAGAAACAAAAACAATTATCAGCCTCAATCGCAGAGTCTAACCACAAATTAAGCTGGTTATATTTAATTTTGAGTATCATTTTAGGGGTTTCTTTAATTATAATTTATTTAGTGAATTATAAAAGAAAAAAATTAATCAGAAAGCTAAATCATAAAAATAAACTGCTCATTGATGCGCAAAAGAAAGCCAAATTGGCTACACAAATTAAATCAAACTTCATCTCTAATATTAGTCACGAACTTAGAACACCTTTACATGGAGTAATTGGCATTACTTCGTTGCTTTTAGCAGAAAAAAAACTCTCAGCGAGTAATCAAAAATTATTAGAATCATTAAAATTTTCTGGTGATTATTTATTAGGTCTTATAAGTAATGTTTTGTTAATGAGTAAAATAGATAATGGTAAAGTAAAGGTAAAGCAAAAGCTCGTCATGATAGAAAGCCTCTTATCTACCATTAGAAGTGGCATTATGTTTTCAGCTGAAGAAAAAGATGTTCAAATTAAATTTTGTGTGGATGAAGAGATACCTAAAAAAGTTTATTTAGATGCTAATATCGTCTCAGAGGTTTTAATTAATCTTATAGAAAACGCTATCAAGTTTTCAAAAGGAGGAAATGTTACAACATATATTAAAATTAATAAAGATGCTAACTGTACAGATAAAGAGGTAACTATTAGATTTTGTGTAGAAGATAACGGTACAGGAATCCCAAAAGATAAGCAAGAAATAATATTTCAAAAATTTTCTCAAATTGCTTCAGAGCGCAATATGTTAGAAGGTACTGGTATAGGTTTATCTTTAGTGAAAAGTTTATTACTACAATTGGGGACAGATATTAAGTTAGAATCAGAAATAGGAAAAGGTTCTAAATTTTATTTTGATCTTCCTTGTAAATTATTTTCAGATAAAGACTCTAATGTAAGCATAAGTAAAGAAAAATTAAAAGTTTTTGAATCTAATCTAAACATACTATTAGTAGAAGATAACAAAATTAATATGATGGTTATTCAAAAATATTTAGCCTCATATAAAAAAATTAATTTAGAGATTATATCTGATGGGAAAGAAGCTTATAAAGCAATATTAAATCAAGATTATGATTTAGTATTATTAGACATAAACATTCCTTCAATGAACGGTTTTGCTATCACAAAAAAAATTAGAAAAAAAGGCTTTAAATTACCTATTATAGCCGTAACAGCATCAGAGCTTACAGAGATTCAAGATAAGGCATATGCAGTAGGAATTAATGATATAATCATTAAACCTTTTCAGAAAAAGAAACTCATAGCTGTAATCTCTAAATACCTACAATAGACTTCTTTCATTTTGTTAATTAATTTCCTTAAAAGAAGTTTTATTTTTTATGAAATGATGCTATCTTAGCCTCATATCCCAAGATTTTATGGAAGAAGAAACTAAGTACACAGAAGATAATATACGCTCTCTCGACTGGAAGGAACACATTAGAATGAGACCAGGAATGTATATTGGTAAACTGGGCGATGGTTCTAGTGCTGATGATGGGATTTATATACTTGTGAAAGAGTCTTTAGACAACTCGATCGATGAGTTTGTTATGGGAGCTGGTAAAACTATCGAGGTATCTATTCAAGGTCAAAAAGTAATTGTTAGAGATTACGGTAGAGGTATTCCTTTAGGAAAAGTAGTAGATGTAGTTTCTAAAATGAATACGGGCGGTAAATATGATACCAAAGCATTTAAAAAATCTGTAGGTTTAAATGGTGTAGGTACCAAAGCAGTAAATGCATTATCTACTTATTTTAGAGTAGAATCTACAAGAGATGGCAAGTCGGCCTCTGCAGAATTCGAAAAAGGAGAGTTAACTCATCAAGAGTTTTTAGAAGAAACCTCTCGAAGAAAAGGAACAAAGATCTCTTTTATTCCAGACGAAAGTATATTTAAAAATTATAAATATCGTAATGAGTACATTGTAAAAATGCTTAAAAACTATGTGTACCTTAATCCTGGGTTGACCATAGTTTTTAATGGAGAAAAATTTTATTCTGAAGATGGACTAAAAGATTTACTTTCTGATAGTATTCAAGAAGATGATCGTATGTTTCCTATTATTCATTTAAGAGGAAACGATATTGAAGTTGCAATAACTTACAATAAATCTCAATACAGCGAAGAATATAATTCTTTTGTAAACGGTCAACATACTACTCAAGGAGGTACGCACCAAGCAGCTTTTAGAGAAGCTATTGTAAAAACGGTTAGAGAATTTTTTGGTAAAAATTATGAACCTTCAGATATTAGAAAATCTATAGTATCTGCCATTAGTATAAAAGTAATGGAACCTGTTTTTGAAAGTCAGACCAAGACCAAATTAGGTTCTACAGATATGGGCGGTAATTTACCTACCGTAAGAACTTATATTATAGATTTTGTAAAAAGACAACTCGATAATTACCTACATAGAAATCCTGAAACTGCAGAGAAATTACAACGCAAAATACTACAAGCAGAGCGCGAACGTAAAGATCTTTCTGGTATTAGAAAATTAGCAAGAGAACGTGCAAAAAAAGTAAGCCTTCATAATAAAAAGCTTCGGGATTGTCGCGTTCATTTAGGTGATGTTAAAAAACAAAGAAATTTAGAAACCACCTTATTTATTACTGAGGGAGATTCTGCAAGTGGTAGTATTACTAAATCTAGAGATGTAAATACACAAGCGGTTTTTAGTTTAAAAGGTAAACCTTTAAATAGCTTTGGCTTAAGTAAAAAAATTGTTTATGAAAATGAAGAATTCAATTTATTGCAAGCAGCTTTAAATATTGAAGATTCTATAGATGATTTAAGGTATAATAATATTGTAATCGCTACCGATGCCGATGTAGATGGTATGCATATACGTTTACTTCTAATTACATTTTTCTTGCAATTTTTCCCTGAGCTTATTAAAAAAGGACATTTATATATTCTTCAAACTCCATTATTTAGAGTAAGAAATAAAAAAGAAACGATCTATTGTTATTCAGAAAAAGAAAAGCAAAGTGCTATAATCAAACTTACCGGTAAACCTGAAATTACACGATTTAAAGGTTTAGGTGAAATTTCTCCTGATGAATTTAAATATTTTATAGGTGAAGATATTCGTTTAGATCCAGTAATGTTAGATAAAGAAACTGGTATTGAAGAATTACTCACCTTTTATATGGGAAAAAATACTTCAGATCGTCAAGAATTTATCATTGATAATTTAAGGGTTGAATTAGATGTTATTGAAACAAACTAATTAACGAAAATTTTAAGCAGTCAATCACAAGTAAAGTATACAAATTACATGAGTCAAGATCAAGAAAATAATAATCAAGAACCTTTAGAAGAGCATACAAATCAAGAGGTAATTACCAAGATTACCGGGATGTATAAAGATTGGTTTCTAGATTATGCCTCTTATGTGATTTTAGAACGAGCAGTTCCAGCTATAGAAGACGGGTTTAAACCAGTTCACCGCAGGATTATGCAATCTATGAAAGATCTAGACGATGGTCGTTATAATAAAGTAGCGAATATTGTTGGGCATACCATGCAATATCACCCGCACGGTGATGCTAGTATTGGAGATGCTATGGTGCAGGTTGGTCAAAAAGAGCTTTTAATAGATACACAAGGAAACTGGGGAAATATATTGACCGGAGACCGAGCAGCAGCGCCAAGATATATTGAAGCAAGACTTTCAAAATTTGCAACAGAAGTAGTTTATAGTCCAAAAGTTACAGAGTGGCAAGCTTCTTACGACGGTAGAAGAAAAGAACCTATTAATTTACCTGTCAAATTTCCATTATTATTGGCACAAGGAGCAGAAGGTATTGCTGTTGGGTTAAGTACCAAAGTATTACCTCATAATTTTAATGAATTAATAGATGCATCTATTCATCATTTAAAAGGAAAACGCTTTCAAATATTTCCAGATTTTCCTACATCAGGAATTATGGATATTAGCAATTATAATGATGGTTTACGCGGTGGTAAAGTAAGAATTCGTGCAAAAATAAGTCAACAAGATAAAAATACACTTGTAATAACTGAAATTCCATACAGTACCACGACTACTTCTTTGATAGAGTCTGTTATCAAAGCAAATGAAAAGGGGAAGATTAAAGTAAAACATATAGAAGATAATACTGCAGAACATGTAGAGATTTTAATTCACCTGCCTAATCATATTTCACCAGATAAAACCATCGATGCGCTCTATGCTTTTACCAATTGTGAAATCTCAATTTCTCCTTTATCGTGTGTGATTATAGACCATAAACCACATTTTATAGGAGTTTCAGAAATTCTTCGCCTAAGTACTGATCATACGGTAAAATTATTAAAAAAAGAACTTGAAATTAAGTTAGATGAGCTGCAAGAACAGTGGCATTTTTCTTCTTTAGAGAGAATTTTTATAGAAAAAAGAATCTATCGTGATATAGAAGAAGAAGAAACATGGCCTGGCGTTATCAAAGCGATAGATGAAGGATTAAAACCTCATATCCAGCACCTAAAAAGACCAGTAAACGAAGAAGATATTACGCGATTAACAGAAATACGTATCAAACGAATTTCTAAATTCGATCTAGATAAAGCGCAACAAAAAATTGAAGCTTTAGAAGATGAAATCGAAAAAGTAAAACATCACTTAGAGCATTTAATAGACTTCACCATTTCTTATTTTGAAAAACTAAAAAAAGATTTTGGGGCAGGGCGTGAGCGAAAAACAGAAATAAGACTTTTTGAAGATATAGAAGCCACTAAAGTAGTCATTAGAAACTCTAAACTTTACATGAACCGTAAAGAAGGTTTTATAGGTACAGCGTTAAAGAAAGATGAATACGTGACTGATTGTAGTGATATAGACGATATTATCTGTTTTATGCAAGATGGTACGATGATGGTCACAAAAGTAGATACTAAAACTTTCGTAGGTAAAAATATTATTCACGCAGCAGTTTTTAAGAAAAAAGACAAAAGAACAATTTATAATATTATTTATAGAGATGGCGCTAAGGGTAATACTTATGTTAAGCGTTTTGCAGTAACTTCAATTACTAGAGATAGAGAATATAGTATTGGCAAAGGAGTCGCTGGCACTAAGGTTTTCTATTTTTCAGCAAATCCAAATGGTGAAGCAGAAAAAGTTACCGTTTACCTTAGACAAGTAGGAAGTATTAAAAAGCTGAAATTTGAAGTAGATTTTGCAGACCAATTAATAAAAGGTAGAGGCGCTAAAGGGAATATTGTTTCTAAACATGCGGTTAAAAAAGTAGAACTAAAAGAAGAAGGAGTTTCAACCTTAAAACCTCGAAAAATTTGGTTTGATGATGTAGTGCAACGTTTAAATGTAGATGGTAGAGGAGAGTTGTTAGGAGATTTTAAAGGTGAAGATCGTTTGTTATTAGTAACCCAAGATGGGATTATTAAAACAATAATTCCAGAACTTACCACACGTTTTGATGAGAATTATGTGTTAATGGAAAAATGGAACCCAAAACGACCTATCTCTGTAGTTTATTGGGAAGGAGAACGTGAGCGTTATTACGTGAAAAGATTTTTAATAGAAAATTCAGAAAAAGAAGAAGTGATCATTACAGATCATCCTAAATCTCAGTTAGAATTAATTACTACAGATTTAATCCCAGTATTAGAAATTGTTTACCGTAAGCAAAGAAACAAAGAGCAAAGACCTAATGAAGAAATAAATTTAGAAGAATTTATTTCTGTAAAAGGAATCAAAGCTCAAGGCAATCAGTTAACTACAGAAAAAATCACACAGCTTAATTTATTAGAGCCTATTATACCTGAAGTTAATGATAGTGAAGAAATAAATGACGAAGAAAATTCTTCAGAAGAAAACGAAAATTCATCTGAAAACCAAGCTTCATTATTCGATTAAACTTTATGAGTAAATTTTTTAAAGAATTTAAAGAATTCGCCATTAAAGGTAATATGATAGATATTGCCGTTGGGGTAATTATTGGTGCAGCCTTTAATAAAGTAATAGATACATTGGTGGCTAAAATAATTATGCCACCCATATCTTTACTTACCGATGATTTTAATTTCGAAAACAAAAAAATTATTCTTCGTGAAGCAGTCTTTAATAATGACAAAATAATTAAAGAAGAAGTATTTATTGGTTATGGAGAGTTAATTACCGTACTTATTAATTTCTTTATTATTGCGTGGTCTGTATTCTTGATGGTTAAAATTTCTAACCGTTTAAGAACTAAAGCAGAAGACACTAATAATAAAACAGTACAAACCCCTAAAGACATAGAACTCTTAACCGATTTAAAAGAAATTATGAAAGAACAAAATGAACTTTTAAAAAATAAAATAAATAACTAAAGTAGAGATTCTATCTAACGGAATAATTCTTTAAAAAAGTATAAAAGGCTACAAGAGCAATTTTAATGCTTTAATTTTTATAAAGTTATCATCTATTTAAAATAGAAAAAATTTTACATTAAGCCTTTGTAATTAAGTTTAGGTAAAAAAAGAGCAGTGATAAACTGCTCTTTTTTTTTTATTTTACTTTTCTGGCGGTACCCTTTTGTTTTTTATCTTCTCCTACTACAGAAAATTCAAATGTATAAGTATCACCTTTGGTGGTTAATATTTTCATATGTAAAGGTTTTTCTTCAGCCATGTTTTTTGGATTAAGATTAGTAAGTATATATTCACAATCATTTATCCAACGTATAGAAGAAGAATCTACTTTATCTTTAAAGTAATCTATTTCTAGAGAATCTGTACGCACAAAAGTAGTTTTAACCATTTCACCATTAAGGTAAGACTCAAACTCAAAACTACCTGTTTTAAAATCTTTACAATTTCTTTCGGGAGCAAAGCATCCTAAAAGTAAAAGCGAAGTAAATAGGGCAATAAAAAAACTTTTCATTCTATATAATTTTAAAACAAAAATAAGGTATAAAGTAGATTTAATTCTCAAAAGCTTCAAAACTTCCGTCTTCATAAAATATAATAATTTTATGAATTTTCTTTTTCGCTGAAGACTGAATTATCTTTTCTGAAACTTCTTTTTGCTCGTTGACTGCTATATTTTTTTGTGGAGTTTCAAACTCTATTTTAGGGGTAGATTTTTCAGATAAACTAGAAACGGGAGTAGAAGTAGTTGCTTTGCTTTTTGGAAATATTCCTTTTCCATTTAATAACCAATAGAGTTCAACTTCAGGAAATTTATCTACAATTTTAAGTACAAAATCTAGGCTAGGTTTATTTCTTCCAGACAAGATATGAGAGATAGAAGAACGCCCAACATTAATTTGATCTGCAAAACTTGCAGCAGATAAGTCGTGATATTCCATCACTTTCTCTAAACGTTTAGCAAAATCTTTACTGTTTACCATTGTAAATTTTATAAGCGAAATATCGCATATACAAATGTAAACATTTATATATAAACCTACAAATATATTATAGTAAGCGACTTATCGAATTAAAGCATAGGTTTACTTGATGGATATTAAAATACTAAAAAACAGAATATTAAGTTTTAAATTTTGTGTTTTTGGAGTTTGTCCTATAAAACTTCAGTAACAGTGAGGTTACTTGTTCACAATAATAAACACTAGGGAGTTTTTTTGTGTTTACAATTGTAAAATATACTTTGTTTACTTTTGTAAACTATGGAAACAACTCGCATTTTAAATAATTACGAAAAGTTTAAAGTTGAAGAAATTAGTAAACGTTACCTTTCTTATAAACATATTGTAGATTACTTAAAAAAGCTGCCTACTTTTATGCAACTAAAAGTTGAAGGTAAGTCAGTTTTAAATGAAGCTATTTATTCAGTAGAACTTGGAAATGGTCCAAAAAAAGTTTTAATGTGGTCTCAGATGCACGGTAATGAATCTACCACTACAAAAGCAATTTTAGACTTACTTGAGTTTCTAGTTACTCAACAAAACCCAGATTATAATTTATCAATTTTAGCATCTTGTACCTTAAAAATTATCGTAGTTCTAAACCCAGATGGACTCAAAAACTATACACGAGTCAATGCAAATAAAGTAGATTTAAATAGAGATGCTTATCATTTAACGCAGCCCGAAAGTAAAATTTTAAGAAATGTGTTTGATGAGTTTTCACCTCATTATGCTTTCAATCTTCACGATCAAAGAACTATTTTTAGTGCAGGTAACCAAAATAAACCCGCTACAGTGTCTTTTTTGGCTCCGGCTTATAATCTTGAACGTAATATTAATAAAACGAGAGAAAAGGCAATGCAAATCATTATAGGGATGAGCGAATGTTTACAAAAGCATATACCATATCAAATAGGAAGGTATGACGATGCTTTTAATATTAATTGTGTAGGTGATAATTTTCAGAATAGAGGAGCGAGTACAATTTTATTTGAAGCAGGACATTACGCAAATGATTATGAGCGTGAAGAGACTCGAAAATATATTTTTATGTCTTTATATGCATCTCTATTAGACATTGCGACCGATACTTATAAAAATAGAAATGTAAACGATTATAATAAAATTCCCGAAAATAAAAAGTTGTTTTATGATATACTCATAAAAAATGCTCAAGTAAACGGAAAACAAGTTGATGTAGCAATTCAGTACGAAGAATATTTAAAAAATAATCGATTGCAATTTTTACCTAAGCTTCAAGGTATTGGAGATTACGATGGGTTTTATGCACATCAAACCGTTAATGCTAAAAATAAGGTTTTGAGAATAAATAGTGTTAAAAACTTCGAAAACGAAACTTATATCGAAGAAATTCGTTTAAATAATGAGATTTTTTCAATGAAATTAACAAATTCTTAAAGCTGAAATTCGGATAATCTCTAATTTTGTTTTAATTTTGTGGATTGAAATTGGACGAATACAATAAATTATCAAAATGGCAAGATTTAGATTAGACGAAGTTGACCATCACATTCTAGATATCTTAATAGATAACACTAGAACTCCTTTTACAGATATCGCTAAAAAACTTAGTATCTCTGCAGGAACCGTGCATGTGAGGGTCAAGAAAATGGAAGAAGCGGGAATTATTATTGGTTCTTCATTAACCTTAGATTACAAAAAATTAGGATATGCATTTATCGCATACGTAGGAGTTTATTTAAACAAAACCTCTCAAACAAAATTTGTATTAGAGCGAATAAATGAAATTCCTTTTGTAACTGTAGCACACGTAACTACTGGAAAATTTAATGTTTTCTGTAAGGTGAGAGCTAAAAACACAGAACACGCAAAACAAATTATCTTTTTATTAGATGATATTGAAGGTGTTTACCGTACAGAAACCATGATTTCTATGGAAGAAAGTTTAAATGATAAGAAACGTTTAATGCATTCTATTTTTAACGAAATAGCTTAATTATTTCTTTATTGTTTATAAAAAAAGGAGCTGTTAAATTACAGCTCCTTTTTTTTTATAGTTGAAAAAATATTATTCTTCCATCGTGTGATATACATTTTGTACATCATCATCTTCTTCTATTTTTTCTATTAATTTCTCTACATCTGCCGCTTCTTCTTCTGAAAGTTTCTTAGTTGTTGTAGGTATTCTTTCAAAACCAGAAGAAAGAATTTCTAAGTTTCTATCTTCTAATTCTTTTTGAATAGCTCCAAAACTTTCAAATGGGGCGTAGATTAAAATTCCGTCTTCATCATCAAACACTTCTTCTGCGCCAAAGTCTATAAATTCTAATTCTAATTCTTCAGCATCGATCCCTTCTCCGTTAATTCGGAAATTGCAGGTATGGTCAAACATAAATTCAACAGACCCCGAAGTTCCTAAGTTTCCGTTACATTTATTAAAGTAAGACCTAATATTAGCTACAGTTCTTGTATTGTTATCGGTAGCAGTTTCTACTAAAATAGCAATCCCGTGCGGAGCATAGCCTTCAAAAAGCACTTCTTTATAATCACCTTGACTTTTATCACTAGCTCTTTTAATAGCACGTTCTATATTGTCTTTAGGCATGTTCACAGATTTAGCATTCTGTATAACAGCTCTTAAGCGTGCATTAGCATCTGGATCTGGACCGCCTTCTTTAACGGCCATAACAATATCTTTTCCTATTCTTGTAAAGGCCTTAGACATCGCTGCCCACCTTTTCATTTTTCTGGCTTTGCGGAATTCAAAAGCTCTTCCCATTTTTCAAATTTTAAAAATCTGCACAAATTTACAAAAAAGACCTTAATCGTTGGGTATATGCCTATCTAAATAGTTTTTAGTACTAATATTAATTAGTTAGATAAAATAGTGTGTTTTTTAAATTAGTATTGTAAATTTAATTAAGATTATTTACACGTTTATTATCCGTTTAATTTTTTAAAATAACAATCTAGCTGAAGTTACTCTGCTTTTTTGAACACATTTATTCTTATGAGACAATTATTTTAGAAATTGCTTCTAATTCATTACAAAAATCTTTATTTTCTTGACTGTACGTTGAAAACACAGCTCCAAAAATGAAGAAGAATAAAACAGTGATTTTTTGCATTTAGCTAAATAACTAACTTTTTAGCATAAAAACAATTTTATTTAAGAGGTCTGAATGAGTTTTTCAATAGTTTCAGCCATTTTAAAGTCTTTTTCAGTAACACCACCTGCATCATGTGTAGAAAGTGAAATACTTAACGTGTTAAAAACGTTAGTCCATTCTGGGTGATGTTGTTGCGCTTCAGCTTCAAAAGCAATTCGCGTCATAATGCTGAAGGTTTCTTTAAAATTTTCAAACTCAAATTTAGTCTGAATAGAATTTTGTTCAAATTGCCAACCTTCTAATTTTTCTAATCGTTTATTTATTTCTGTTTCGCTTAATTTAGACATGTTTTTTTTTAAGTTATTAAAAATCATAAGTTAATTCTATCTTTAAATCTAAATTTAGTACAAACTTAACATCAGTTTTTTATAGAATCTTTTACCACATCGTGAATGGTAAGTTGAAGGTTTTTTGGCAGTAAATTATCTTTAGGCAATAAGGCTAAAAAACGATCTTCATTAGTATTATAAACGCTTTTAAATAACGGATCTTGTAATTTCAACTCTTTGCAAATATCATCAATAAGGTCACTGTGATGAACTAAATCTGTACTGCCTAAGTGAAATACTCCATTTAAATTGCGGTTAATAATGTAGTGCAATTGTTGGGTGAATTTAGCGATACTCGTAGCATTAGTCACTACGTTTGGGAAAACTTCAATCGCTTCATTTAAATCATAAAGTATTTTAAGCTCTTCAATTCTTGGAGAATTGGAGCCGTAAACCATCGGTAATCGGGCGATCACATATTTTTCGTTAGGTAATCTTAGTAGGGCATTTTCAATTTTTATTTTGAATTTCCCATAAACGCTTAATGATAATGTTTTATCATATTCGTAAGATGGATAATTGGTGAAAGCATCAAAAACATTGGCCGATGAAAGAAATATAAGCTTGCAATCATGAGTAAGAATATGATTAATGGCTTCAAAATGCGCATAAATTTGAGCTTCAAATTCGCCTCGTAGCGCAGATATAATCAAATCTGGTTTTAAGCTTTTCAATAAAATTTCTAAAGATTCGGTTTCAGTATCCCATTGATAAAACTTTTTATTTTTATCAAAAAAATCGTTTCCAGTTCTATAGGTAGCATGAACATTAAAATAGGGGAGTAGCTCTTTATAAAGTGCGTTTCCAAGAAAGCCACTTCCGCCTAAAATTAATATTTTTTTCGAATTTTTAATAAACTTTGGATTTTAGAATAAAGGCTAAAAATCAAAAACTAGTGTCTAAAGCAATTTAAGAATGCTTTTAACACTAGTTAATGCTTATTTTGAAAATTTTATCTTTTATAAAATGGTGGTTTTACCACTTTTGCAGGAATCGATTTTTTTCTAATTTGAATAAAAATTTCAGTTTCTATTTTACTGAATTCGGTTTTTACATAACCTAAACCAATTGCTTTTCCTGTTGATGGAGATTGTGTTCCCGAGGTTACAATTCCTATTTCATTTCCTTCAGCATCTTCAATTACATAATCTTTACGAGGAATGCCACGCTCAGTTAATTCAAAACCTACTAATTTACGTTTTGGACCTTCTTGTTTTTCTTGTTTAATATTTTGACAGTTCACAAAATCTTTCGTGAACTTGGTAATCCATCCTAATCCAGCTTCAATAGGAGAGGTGGTATCATCAATATCATTACCGTATAAACAGAATCCCATTTCTAATCGAAGGGTATCACGAGCGGCTAAACCAATAGGTTTGATTCCGAATTCTTCTCCTGCTTCAAATACTTTTTTCCAAACTTTTTCTGCAAATTCATTTTTTACATAAATTTCAAAACCGCCACTTCCTGTATAGCCAGTTGCAGAAATAATGGTATGAGCTGCACCAGCAAATTCTCCAATTTCAAAGTTGTAGAATTTAATTTCACTTAGATTAATTTCGGTTAGTGCTTGCATTGCTTCTACCGCTTTTGGTCCTTGAATGGCTAATAAAGAATATTCATCTGAAACATCTTTCATATCGGCATTCATTGTATTGTGTTCTGCAATCCAATTCCAGTCTTTATCGATATTAGATGCATTTACCACTAATAAATACTTTTCTTCGTTCATTCTGTAGATAATCAAATCATCTACAATACCGCCATCTGCATTTGGCATACATGTATATTGTGCTTTACCATCAATAAGCTTAGCAGCATCGTTTGAAGAGACTTTCTGAATGAGTTCTAAGGCATTGGGCCCAGAAACCAAAAACTCTCCCATATGAGATACATCAAAAACACCAATTTTTTTTCTAACTGTTTCGTGTTCAATGTTTACACCTTCGTAAGAAACTGGCATATTATAACCTGCAAACGGAACCATTTTAGCACCAAGTTCTTCATGTATATGAGTGAGCTGTGTATTCTTCATAAATGCTTAGTTTTAATTTTCCGCAAAATTATCAAAAAATAGCAAGTAGCGATAAGAAGTTTTAAAATAAAATTCAATTTTTGCTGTTTTTATAAAATTATCCATAAAAAATAGCCTAAAGATATTTTTAGGCTATTTTCTATACTTTAAACTTATTTTAATTATTCTGGGTTTCCGTACATATTAGATTCGCCACCATCAATAGCGATGGTCTGTCCGTTTACATAACCATTTTCTTTACTTAAAAGAAAAGCGACTAAACTCCCAACATCTTTTGGGTCACCTAATGCTTTGGTAGGATTTCTTTTAGCATATTCTGCTTCTGCAACTTTAGGATCGTCTGGGTTTACTTGCTTAAAGGCTTCAGCTACCATCGGAGTTAAAATAGCTCCTGGAGCAATAGCATTGGTTAAAATACCATCTTTACCATATTCAAGTCCGGCATTTTTTGTCATCCCAGAAACGGCATGCTTACTCGCCACGTATGGAGTCTGATTTACAACTCCGCGAATTCCCCCAACAGAAGCTACATTTACAATTCTACCAAATTTTTGCTTTTGCATAACAGGGATTACGTAACGCATACCATAATAAACTCCCATTAAGTTTATATCAATTACTTTTTTGAAAATATCTAAATCGTAGTCGGTAAGTCCTGCTTGTTTACCTTCAATACCCGCATTGTTATAGAAACCATCAATTTTACCAAATTTTGTGACCGTTTCTTCTACATAATTTTTTACTTGCTCTTCTTTAGAAACATCTGCTGTTACGCTTAAAATTTCTACTTGATAAGTAGACTTTAGTTTTTCTTCAGCTTCTTTTAAAGCTTTTTCGTTATAATCTACTAAAACTAATTTTGCACCTTTTTTGGCTAAGGCTTCTGCAGCGGCATAGCCTAGTCCCATCGCTGCACCGGTTATTATCATTACTTGATCTTTCATAATTACAAATTTATTGTTTCTTATTGAAGCATAAATTTACCACTTTATAGACTATCCATTCTTAAATTCATATTAATTAGCTTTAACCTAACGTTAAAAAGGCTTTTAACTCTTTGTAGTTTTTAATGTTTAAACTTCTCTTCTTTTTGTCGATTACAGCTTTAATTTGCTGCGGAATTTCAATTTTAGTTTGAAGTGTTTCTTCAACAGTATCTAAGAATTTTACTGGATGTGCTGTTTCTAAAAAGACTCCGATGCTATTAGGAAATTTTTCTTTTGTTTTCTGCCAACCTAAATAACCAACTGCGCCATGTGGATCTGAGATATAATTAGCGGTAGAATATATTTTTTTCATTGCATTTTTGGTTTCTTCATCTGTGAAACTATACGACGAAAAGTCTTTTTTTAAAGTTTCAATTTCGTTATTATAAAGTTGTTGTATTCTTACAAAATTGCTAGGATCTCCTACATCCATTGCATTAGAAATAGTTGCAGTAGATGGTTTAGCTTGGTAAGCTCCCGATTTTAAAAACAGAGCAACGGTGTCATTAATATTAGTTGAAGCGATAAAAAACTCTATTGGTAAACCTAATTTTTTAGCGAGCATACCGGCGCAAATATTCCCAAAATTCCCGCTTGGTACAGAGAATACCATATTCTTATTCAAGTGTTTTAAATCACGGTAAGCAAAGAAAAAATAAAACATTTGTGGTAACCAACGCGCAATGTTAATAGAATTAGCAGATGTTAAGTTTAACTCTTTTAAATCTTCATCTAAAAAAGCTTGCTTAACCATGGCTTGACAATCATCAAAAGTACCGTCTACTTCTAAAGCGATAATGTTTTGCCCTAGTGTAGTAAGTTGTTTCTCTTGAATGGTAGAAACTTTTCCGCTGGGGTATAAAATAATCACTTCAACTCCTTTTACTCTTAAAAAACCATTGGCTACTGCACCACCAGTATCTCCAGAAGTAGCCACAAGAACTTTAATTTTTTCATCTTTTTTACTTCTATTGAAATACCTTAAACAACGAGCCATAAAACGAGCGCCAACGTCTTTAAAAGCCATAGTTGGTCCGTGAAAGAGTTCTAAAGCATAGGTGTCTTCTTCGATTTTTACCAACGGAAATTCAAAATTTAGTGTTTCCTCAATAATATTGCTTAATTCTTGTTCAGGAATTGAGGTAGCTATAAATTGCCGAATTACTTCATAAGCAATCTGTGTATTGCTCATTTTCTCTATATTTTCAAAAAATGACTGTTCTAGCGGAATAAGTTTTTCGGGAAAGTACAAGCCTTTATCGGGTGCAATTCCATTGATAGTAGCTTGTTCGAAATTTACATTGGCAGCTTTATGGTTTAAACTGAAATAATTCATTTTGTTTAGGTGTTTAATCTTTTTGTTACCCAGAATATATTTCCAGGAATTATAATTAATTTCTATTTGTTGTTATGTTGAATTAAATTCAGCATAATAATTTTTTCAATCTTAGACTTTACAAAATTTTAATTCCATCTCCGTTAATTTTTGAAACGTGTATATCGTAATCAACTTCAAATTTTTGATACACTTCAGCCATCGCAGAAGCTATTTTTTGAGCAGTTTCTTTGTCTTTGCTAAGTGCAAAAATAGAAGGTCCAGAACCGGATATGCCACTGCCTAAGGCTCCGTGAGCTAAGGCTGTTTTTTTTACTTCATCAAAACCGGGTATAAGTACGCTACGTAAAGGTTCTATAATTTCATCGTGTAAACACCTGGCTAACAAATTATAATCACTCGTATATAAAGCACTAATTAAACCGCCTAAATTTCCCCATTGGGTAATCGCACTTTTTAATGAAACTGAATGTTTTAATACCGAGCGTGCGTCTGCAGTTTTCACTTCTAGCTGCGGATGAATTACTGTAGCCATTAATTGATCTGGAACTGGAAGTTTAATTACATCTAAAGGCTCATAACTTCTTACTAAGGTGAAGCCACCCAACAAAGCAGGAGCAACATTGTCGGCGTGCAAAGCACCACTTGCTAAAAGTTCGCCTTGCATTGCAAAAGGAATCAAATCTTTTGTTGAAAAAGGTTCGCCGAGTAATTGATTAATACCAAAAACAGCTCCTGCGGCACTAGCGGCACTACTGCCAATACCGCTGCCGGGTTTTATGTGTTTATAGATTTCAATTTCAAATCCTGCTTTTAGTTCTTTTAGGTTATTCAATAGGGCTAAACCTGCAACACCAGCAACATTTTTTTCTGTTGCTAAAGGTAAATTATGACCTCCAATTTTAGTAATTTGAATACCAGGTGTAGATGATTTTCGAATTATCATTTCGTCGCCAGGTTGCGTTAAACAGAGTCCGAGTACATCAAAACCACATGATACATTGGCAATGGTGGCAGGGCAAAATAGTTTAATTTCTTCCATAGTTTAATAATTACCTATTCTTATAATATCTGCGAAAATACCCGATGCAGTTACTTCTGCGCCAGCGCCAGCGCCTTTTATAATTAACGGTTGGTCTACATATCTTTCGGTATAAAATAAAACGATGTTGTCTTTTCCGTCTAAATTATAAAATGGGTGTGCTGCAGGTATTTCTTCTAATCCTACGCTTGCTTTTCCGTTATCAAATTGTGCTACATATTTGAGTCGACTATTGTTTTGTTGAGCGCTTTCAAATAATTGATTAAAATGTGCTTTGTGAGTTTCTAAACTTTTAAAAAAATCTTCTGCGTTTTTAGTTTTCAAACATTCTTCGGGTAAAAAAGATTTATTTTGAATATGATCTAATTCGAGTTGATATCCACTTTCACGTGCGAGAATGAGTATTTTTCGCATGACATCAATTCCGCTTAAATCAATTTTAGGGTCTGGTTCTGTATAGCCTTCGGCTTGCGCTTGTTTTACAACGTTTACAAATTCGCGATCTTCGTCAAAATTATTGAATACAAAATTTAAGCTTCCGGAAAGTACGGCTTGGATTTTTGTGATTTTATCACCCGATGCAATTAGATTTTTAAGCGTATCAATAATGGGTAAACCTGCACCAACATTAGTTTCAAATAAAAACGGAGCGTTATAATCTCTTGATAATTGTTTTAATTCGGCGTAATTTTCATAAGCAGAAGAACTCGCAATTTTATTACAAGTAACTACCGAAATACTGTTTTTTAAATACTGAGCATAAGTGTCAGCAATAAGCTTGTTAGCGGTGTTATCTACGAAAATACTGTTGCGTAAATTTATTTTTTTAATCTTTTCAAAAAATAATTGCTTGTCTGCTTTTTCACCCTGACTTAAACTTTCTTCCCATTTTTGAAGAGAGATTCCGCCTTCTTGAAAATACATCTTTCTTGAGTTAGAAAGTGCAATTATGCGCACGTTTAGCTTTAAATTTTCTTTTAAAAATTTCTTTTGTTGCTGAATTTGATTTAAAAACTTAGCACCAACATTACCAACACCCATCACAAAAAGATTAAGTTGTTTTACGTTTTCTTCAAAAAAGCGTTCGTGTAAGGTATTTAATGCTTTTTTGACATCTTCTTTTTTAATGACTGCAGAAATATTTCGTTCTGAGGCTCCTTGTGCAATCACTCTAATATTCACATTGTTTTTTCCTAAAGCACTAAACATTTTTCCGCTTAAACCTTGATGGTTTTTCATATTATCTCCAACTAAAGCAATAATTGCTTGGTCATTTTCTACAAAAACCGGATGAATACGTTTTAAAGAAATCTCGTAAGCAAAAGATTGATCGAGCATTTCTTTGGCTTTAACAGCATCTTTACTGTCAACAGCTATGCAAATGCTATGTTCAGATGAAGCTTGGGTAATGAGTACAACGCTAATGTTATTGACAGAAAGCACTTCAAAAAAGCGTTTAGAAATACCAGGAATACCAACCATTCCTGGTCCCTCAAGTGAAAGCAAGGAAATATTTTCAATATGACTAATGCCGCGTACAGGTCGGTTTTTACCATTGGTGTTTTTGGTGATTACGGTTCCTTTTTCTTTTGGTAAAAAAGTATTTTTAATATGAATAGGAATTTCTTTTTCTAAAACAGGCTGAATGGTAGGCGGGTAAATTACTTTAGCTCCAAAATGCGAAAGTTCCATAGCTTCTTGGTAAGATATTTCTTCAATAGCAATGGCTTGTTTTACCAATTTAGGGTTAGCGGTAAACATTCCGCTTACGTCTGTCCAAATCTCTAATACTTCGGCATTTAAAGCGGCAGCAAGAATGGCCGCGGTGTAATCTGAACCACCACGCCCTAAAGTTGTAGAGTCTCCTGAAACCGAAGAGGCTACAAAACCAGGAAAAAGAGATACTTGATTTGCTTTTTCTTTTAACTGTTGGGTTAAATTTTGTTGAGTAAGCTCAAAGTCTACTAAAGCTTTTCCAAATTGTGTATTCGTTTTGATAAGTTGCCGACTGTCTTTGTAGCTACAAGATATTCCTTCCGCAGTAAAATAGCTATGAATAATTTTAGAAGAAAGTAATTCCCCATATCCTAAAACCTTATCTAATAATTTGGGAGTCGTTTCGCCTATTAAGAAAGCGCCATCTAATAAGGTTTCTAAGGTGTTTAATTCTTGTTTTAAAAAACTCATGACAGTGCTTTGTTGTTGAATAGGGATGAGTTTTTTAACGACTTCTAAGTGTTTTTTTTCAATTAAATTGAAGGTTTTCTGGTAAGTTTCTTGTTGTTGACTGGCTAAAAATGCTGAGTCTAATAATAAATCAGTAACCCCGCCAAGTGCCGAAACAACGACACATAATTTATGATGAGCAGCTTCTTGCTGAACTATATTTTTAACGAGTTGAATATTTTCTGTGTTCGCAACAGAAGTTCCTCCAAATTTGAGAACTTTCATATGTTTTATTTTAAATGAAATGAATAAAAGGATGGTTTTTGTAGATACAAACCAATATAACCTAAGACGATATGAATTATTTATACCCCAAACGGGGTAATGGTAGAAATAGCAATAATGCCAGAAATAGAAGTTCTGGTAAGTATTAAAGATATGTTATTGCTATAGGTCATCGAAGTGATTGTATCTCAAATGTATTATTTTTAAAAAGATTAAACAAGTAGTTTTAAATAATTGATATTTTAATAATTTTTTAAATATATTTTTAATAATGAAAATTTTTAACAAAGAAAAATTAAAAGAAACTGATGAATTCACAATAAAAGAACAAAATATTAAAAGTGATGAATTGATGGAGCGGGCTGCAATTCAACTTTTTGGTTGGTTAAAAACCCAATTACAGGAAAATCAGCCTAAAATCAATCTTTTTTGCGGAATAGGAAATAATGGAGGAGACGGTTTAGCTTTAGCGCGTTTATTATTGAATGATGGCTATGACGTAGAGGTTTATATTGTAAATTTTAGTGATAAACGCTCGGATGATTTTTTATTGAATTTAAAACGTTTAAAGGAAAATGATTTTTGGCCTGAGTTTATTAATTCAACCTCTGATTTACCCAAATTAAATACTGGCGAAATTGTGATTGATGCTATTTTCGGAATTGGACTAAATAGGCCTGCAGATGCTTGGGTGAAAGAATTGATTCAGCACATTAATAATTCCAAAAATTATGTGGTTTCGGTAGATGTGCCTTCAGGATTATACCTAGATCAATCACCTAAAGATAAAAAAGCTATTATAAAAGCAGATACTACAGTTACTTTTCAAGTGCCTAAATTGGTTTTTTTCTTACCTGAAACGGCTGAATTTGCAGGAAGAGTAGAAATAGCAGATATTGGTTTAGATCAAAATTTTATTTCAAAATCTAGTGCCGAAGCAATTTTAATTCAGCAACAAGAAGCAAAACGTTTTTATCAGCCTAGATCAAAGTTTTCGCACAAAGGTACTTTTGGGCATTGTATAATTGCTGGAGGAAGTTATGGAAAAATAGGAAGTGTTTTGTTAGCTACCAAAGCTGCGCTTAGAGTTGGAGCAGGTAAGGTAAGTGCTTTAATACCAAAATGTGGTTATAATATTTTGCAATTAGGTGCGCCAGAAGCAATGGTGATTACTACTGAAAATGAAAATTTTTTAGAAACTACTGAAATTGATTTTCAGCCAGAAAGTATTTGTTTTGGGATTGGAGCTGGCAATAAAAAGGCTACTAAAAATTACTTACAAGAACTTTTACAGCAGCGGAGCGCTCCTTTACTTATTGATGCTGATGGGATAAATATTCTTGCTGAACATAAAGATTTATTAAAACTTTTACCTGAAAAATCTATTCTCACACCACATCCGGGAGAGTTAAAAAGATTGTTGGGAGATTGGGAGGATGATTTTGATAAACTTCAAAAAGCCAAAAACTTTTCTTCAACCTATCAAGTTATTTTAGTCATTAAAGGTGCTTATACTATTACTATTGCAGAAAAACATATGTATGTAAATTCTACAGGAAACCCCGGAATGGCAACTGCAGGAAGCGGAGATACTTTATCAGGAATTATTGCTGGTTTGGTAGCACAAGGTTATGATTCTGCAATAGCCGCAGTTTTTGGAGTTTATCTACACGGAAAAGCAGGTGACTTGGCAGCTGAGAAAATAGGGTTTGAAGCTTTAATAGCCGAAGATATAATTCAGCATTTAGGAAAAGCATTTAAAAGTTTATTTAATTAATACTTAATACATCAAAAAAAGCTTGTATAATTTATAAGATATCTTCAATTTTGATGCAGAATATTAACAATTGTTTAAAGAGATGAGAGAAACCCATTATATAAGTCGAGATGTTTTAGATCTGCCTCAAATTCAGCAGATTTTGGAAGAACGTAAATTATTAGCTTTAAGTGATGAAGCAAAGGTGAATATAGATAAGGCTAGAAATTATCTCGATGAAAAAATGGATGCTTCACAACAACCTTTCTACGGAATTAATACAGGGTTTGGCTCGTTGTGCAATGTGAAAATCTCAAAAGAAAATTTGGTTCAACTTCAAGAAAACTTAGTAATCTCTCACGCTTGCGGAACAGGAGATCAAGTTAATCCGAAGATAATAAAATTAATGTTATTGTTGAAGATACAATCGTTAAGTTACGGTAATTCAGGTATTACGAAACAGGTGGTTCTAAGGTTGATCGATTTTTTTAATGAAGATATTTTACCCGTAGTTTATGAGCAAGGTTCTTTGGGAGCATCTGGAGATTTAAGTCCGTTAGCGCATCTTTCTTTGCCACTTTTAGGAAAAGGAGAGGTGTATGTAGATGGAAAAATTTATCCATCGGAAGAAATTCTAAAGCAAAAAGGTTGGGAGTCTTTACAGTTGCGTTCAAAAGAAGGGTTAGCTTTATTAAACGGAACGCAGTTTATGAGTGCTCACGCAGTATTTTCTTTAATGGAGGCTTATAAATTATCTTATTTAGCAGATGCTATTGGAGCGGTTTCTGTAGAAGGTTTTGATTGTAATCTTTCTCCGTTTGATCCTCTGGTTCATTATGTGCGACCTCATCGAGGGCAAGTAAAAACTGCTGAGCGCATGTTGGAGTTTTTAGAAGGAAGTGAAATTGCAGAAAAAGTAAAAGATAGTGTGCAAGATCCTTATTCATTTAGATGTATTCCGCAGGTTCATGGTGCTTCAAAAGATACGATTAGATTTGTACATCAAACGGTTAAAACTGAAATTAATAGCGTTACTGATAACCCTAACATTTTTGTAGAGGAAGATAGAATTATTTCTGGAGGAAATTTTCACGGTCAGCCTTTAGCTTTGGCAATGGATTATTTGGCCATCGCTTTAGCTGAATTGGCTAATATTTCTGAACGTAGAGTCTATCAATTAGTTTCAGGCTTACGTGGTTTGCCTATGTTTTTGGTGGATGATCCTGGTTTAAATAACGGATTTATGATTCCGCAATATACTGCAGCTAGTATTGTTAGTCAAAATAAACAATTATGTACGCCAGCAAGTGTAGATTCTATAGTTTCTTCTAACGGGCAAGAAGATCATGTGAGTATGGGCGCAAATGCAGCAACAAAATTAGTGAAAGTAGTAGAAAATTTACAATCTGTGTTAGCAATTGAGTTATTTAATGCCTCTCAGGCTTTGTATTACCGTGAGCCACTACAATCTTCAAGTTTTATTATGCAGTTAGTAAAGAGTTTTCGTGATGAGGTTCCTGTCGTTAAGCAAGATAAAATAATGGCTGTGGAAATTGCAAAAGCAAAACTTTATATCCATCAATTTGGGATAGATCACGAAATATTGTTTGCTAATTAATTCTTTCTTTCTGAATTAATATTTCATTTATTATTGATGGTAAAGAAAATACCATCATAAAAAACGCCCATATTTATTAAATATGGGCGTTTGTAATTTTAGATAAATTGATTAAGATTCTTCAGTTTTAGTTTTAGATTTTTTTACTTCAATCGTTAATTCTGATTTTTCTTTGTCTAAATCCATTAATACTTGATCACCTTCTTCAATTTTAGAGGTAATAATTTTTTCAGCTAAGGCATCTTCAACATATTTCTGAATAGCTCTTTTTAGCGGTCTTGCACCATATTGTTGATCAAAACCTTTGTCTGAAATAAAATCTTTAGCTTCGTCTGTTAATTCTAAATCGTAGCCTAAATCTTTTATTCTATTAAATAGTTTTTCTAATTCAATATCAATGATCTTATGAATATGTTTTCTTTCTAAAGAATTAAATATGACTACATCGTCGATTCTATTTAAAAATTCAGGAGCAAAAGCTTTTTTTAATGCATTTTCAATTACACCTCTCGTATTAGAGTCTGCCTGACTTTTTTGAGCTTGAGTTCCAAAACCAACTCCTTGCCCAAAATCTTTCAATTTTCGAGCTCCGATATTAGAAGTCATAATAATGATGGTATTTCTAAAATCTATTTTTCTACCTAAACTATCGGTTAAATAACCATCGTCAAGTACTTGAAGAAGCATATTAAATACATCTGGGTGTGCTTTTTCAACTTCATCTAATAAAATAACGGCATAAGGCTTACGTCTCACTTTTTCAGTTAACTGTCCGCCTTCTTCGTAACCAACGTATCCTGGAGGTGCTCCTACTAATCTTGAGATCGCAAATTTCTCCATGTATTCACTCATATCTATTCTTATGAGTGTATCTTCATTGTCAAACAGCTCTTTTGCTAAAATTTTAGCTAATTGAGTTTTACCGACTCCTGTTTGCCCTAAAAATATAAATGAACCAATGGGTTTGTTGGGATCTTTAAGCCCAGCTCGATTTCTTTGTATAGCTTTAACAACTTTATTTACCGCATCGTCTTGACCAATCACTTTACCTTTAATAAGCTCTGGTAATATGGCTAATTTATTGCTTTCTGTTTGTGCAATTCTGTTAACGGGTATTCCTGTCATCATAGAAACTACATCGGCAACGCTGTCTTCAGAAACGGTTTCTTTGTGTTGTTTAGAATCTTCTTCCCATCTTTCTTGAGCGATTTCTAATTCTTTTTCAAGATTCTTTTCGTCATCACGAAGTTTAGCGGCTTCTTCATATTTTTGTTTCTTAACTACAGAGTTTTTAGTTTCTCTAACTTCTTCTAGTTTTTTTTCTAAATCTAAAATTCGTTTAGGGACTTCTATATTCGTAATATGTACTCGAGAACCAGCTTCATCTAAAGCATCAATAGCTTTATCTGGTAAAAAACGATCTGTCATATAACGGTTAGTTAATTTTACACAAGCTTCGATAGCCTGAGGAGTGTAACTTACATTATGGTGACTTTCGTACTTGCCTTTAATATTGTTTAGAATTTCGATGGTTTCATCTACTGTGGTGGGCTCAATAATAACTTTTTGAAATCTTCTTTCTAAGGCGCCATCTTTTTCTATATGTTGTCTGTATTCGTCTAGAGTAGTGGCTCCAATACATTGTAATTCGCCTCGTGCTAGTGCTGGTTTAAACATGTTACTAGCATCTAAGCTACCGGTTGCACCGCCAGCGCCAACGATTGTATGAATTTCGTCTATAAAAAGAATAATATCATCATTCTTTTCAAGTTCATTCATCACCGCTTTCATGCGTTCTTCGAACTGGCCTCGATATTTGGTTCCTGCTACTAAGCTGGCAAGATCTAAGGTCACTACGCGTTTGTCAAAAAGTATTCTGCTAACTTTTCTTTTTACAATTCTTAAAGCTAAACCTTCGGCGATGGCACTTTTACCAACACCAGGTTCACCAATAAGTAGTGGGTTATTTTTCTTTCTTCTACTTAAAATTTGAGAAACTCGTTCTATTTCTTTTTCACGCCCCACTACAGGGTCTAATTTACCGTCGTCTGCCATGGCGGTAAGGTCTCTACCAAAATTATCTAAAACTGGAGTTTTAGATTTTTTGTTAGTTTTTGTACTACCGCTATTCCCGCTTCCTCCAAATGGATTGTTACGTGTGTCTCCAGATGCTGTATCATCATCAGGAAAAGATTCTGCGGTAGGACTTTCTGTATAATCGTTATCTTGTGTTATCATAGATTTAAATTCATCTTTCACGTTATCATAATCTACTTTTAACTTATTTAAAAGTTTTGTGGTTGGGTCATTCTCATTTCTAAGAATGCATAAAAGCAAATGAGCTGTATTGATTGATGAGCTCTGAAAAAGTTTCGCTTCTAAAAAAGTTGTTTTTAACGCACGTTCTGCTTGCCTAGTTAAATGAAGATTTTTCTTTTCATTAGATATAACTGCATTTTCGGGGTTAGCAGGACTTAGTATTTCTACTTTACGTCTTAAATGATTTAAGTCTATGTTTAGTGTATCTAGTATATCTATAGCTTTTCCGCTACCGTCTCTTAGTAAACCAAGAACAAGATGTTCTGTACCAATGAAGTCATGGCCTAAGCGTAAAGCTTCTTCCTTACTATAGGTAATTACATCTTTTACTCTTGGTGAAAAATTATCATCCATCTCTAAATCTCCTCTTATTATTAAACATTGTAATGTTTCCAAAAACTATGCCTGTTTGCAAGCACTAAGCTAATAGACAAAAATATCTGTTAAAATCAAAGTTTTTATAAACTTTCTTATTAACGGTGCGTTAATAAAATTTTGTTAATAAAATATACGTAAAGTTATTCATTAGGGGTTTAAATTACTGATAATTTCCGTAAATTGCCCGTTAGAAATATAATTTAACCAAAATTAGTTTTATGGCTGAAGGAGAGAAGTTAATTCCTATCAATATTGAAGATGAAATGAAGTCGGCCTATATCGATTATTCGATGTCGGTCATTGTGTCACGTGCGCTGCCAGATGTACGTGATGGTTTAAAACCAGTTCATAGAAGAGTATTATTTGGAATGTACGAATTAGGTGTACTTTCCAACCGAGCATATAAAAAATCAGCAAGAATTGTTGGTGAGGTTTTAGGTAAATATCACCCACACGGTGATACCTCTGTGTATGATGCTATGGTGCGTATGGCTCAAGAATGGAGCTTGCGTTATATGTTAGTAGATGGTCAAGGTAACTTTGGGTCTGTAGATGGCGATAGCCCTGCAGCCATGCGTTATACCGAGGCGAGAATGAGAAAGATAAGTGAAGATATGCTTGCCGATATTGATAAAGATACGGTAGACCATACCTTAAATTTTGATGATACCTTAAAAGAACCTTCAGTATTACCCACTAGAATTCCTGGTTTATTAGTTAATGGAGCCAGTGGTATTGCAGTAGGTATGGCTACTAATATGCCTCCGCACAATTTATCTGAAGTAATAGATGGTACTGTTGCTTACATTGAAAATAACGATATAGAAATTGATGAGTTAATACAACATATAAAAGCACCCGATTTTCCGACAGGAGGTATTATTTATGGTTATGATGGTGTTAGAGAAGCTTTTAAAACAGGTCGTGGACGTGTGGTTATGCGTGCAAAAGCGAGTGTGGAAGAAGTAAGAGGTAAAGAATGTATTGTTGTTACTGAAATTCCTTACCAAGTCAATAAAGCAGATATGATTAAGAAAACTGCAGATTTGGTAAACGATAAAAAAATTGAAGGTATTTCGTTAATCCGAGACGAATCAGATAGAAACGGTATGCGTATCGTTTATGTCTTAAAAAGAGATGCAATACCTAATATCGTTTTAAATACACTTTATAAGCATACCGCTTTACAATCATCTTTCAGTGTAAATAATATAGCCTTAGTAAAAGGGCGTCCAGAAATGTTGAATCTAAAAGATATGATTCAATATTTTGTAGAACATCGTCACGATGTAGTGGTAAGACGTACGAAGTTTGAATTAAAGAAAGCAGAAGATCGCGCTCATATTTTAGAAGGATTAATTATTGCTTCAGATCATATAGATGAAGTGATTGCATTAATTCGAGCATCAAGCAATACCGAAGAAGCAAGGCAAAAATTAATCGATCGTTTTGAGCTTAGTGAACTGCAAGCTAAAGCAATCGTAGAAATGCGATTAAGACAACTTACCGGTCTTGAGCAAGATAAATTACGTGTAGAATATGATGAGTTGATGGAGACCATTAAAGATCTAAAAGAAATTCTTGCCAGTGAAGAACGTAGAATGCAAATCATTAAAGATGAATTGCTAGAGGTAAAAGAAAAATATGGAGATGAACGTAGATCTACTATTAATTTTGCTGGTGGAGATCTAAGTATTGAAGATATGATTCCTGACGAACAGGTAGTAATTTCTATTTCTCACGCAGGTTATATTAAACGAACATCACTTTCAGAATATAAAAAACAAAATAGAGGAGGAGTTGGTTCTAAAGCCTCAACAACTAGAAATGAAGATTTCTTAGAATACCTTTTTGTAGGGACCAATCACCAATACATGATTTTCTTTACCCAAGAAGGTAAATGTTTCTGGATGAGAGTTTATGAAATTCCTGAAGGAAGTAAAACCTCTAAAGGTAGAGCTATTCAAAATTTAGTTAATATCGAGCCACAAGATAAAGTAAAAGCTTTTATCTGTACACAAGACTTAAAAGATGAAGAATACATCAATAGTCACTACGTTATTATGGCTACTCGAAAAGGTCAGGTTAAGAAAACTTCTTTAGAGCAATATTCTCGACCAAGAACAAATGGTATTAATGCAATTACTATTAAAGATGGTGATGAGTTAATTTCTGCTAAACTAACTACAGGAGAAAGCCAAGTAATGCTAGCCTTAAAATCTGGTAAAGCTATTCGTTTTGAAGAAGCTAAAACTAGACCTATGGGTAGAAATGCGAGTGGAGTAAGAGGTATAACTCTAGCCCATGATAAAGATGAAGTAGTAGGTATGATCGCTGTAGAAAAACCAGATGAAGAAACCGTACTTGTGGTTTCTGAAAACGGTTATGGTAAACGTACATATATCAACGATCCTGAAACTGGAGATGAAATTTATAGAATTACCAATAGAGGAGGAAAGGGGGTAAAAACAATTTCTGTAACTGAAAAAACAGGAGAGTTAGTAACCATTAAATCTGTGACTGATCAAGATGATTTAATGATTATTAATAAATCAGGAATTGCAATTCGTATCGCAGTTCAAGATCTTCGGGTAATGGGAAGAGCTACGCAGGGAGTTCGACTAATCAATCTAAAAGGTAATGATTCTATCGCTGCTGTTGCTAAGGTTATGAATGAAGATGAGGAGGAAGATGTAATTGTGAACATAGATGAAGACACTTCAACCAATGAAAATGGCATAGCTCTTGATAATAGTGGTGAAGAAGAATAAAATATTAAAAACCAAATCCAAAAAAAAATGAATTCAAAAATTTTAGCATTAGGCTTCCTATTAGCAGGTTCTACAGTTTTTGCGCAAAAAAAAGAAATTAGAAATGCAGAAAAAGCTATCGATAAAGGTAACTTCACAGAAGCTAAAAGCATTTTAACTTCTGTGGAAACTCAGGTAGCAGGTGAAAAAGATAGAATAAAAGAAGATTATTATATGGCTAAAGGAAAAGCTTATATGAGTAATCAACCAGAAAAGCAATCTGCAGCAGATTTAAAAATGGCAGGTGAAGCTTTTAAAATGGCTAAAGAATTTGGTAATGAAGATGCAGCTGCAAAATTAGCAGATGTAAAGAATGCCTTGGTAAATTCTGCTATAGCAGATCAAAATGCTGAAAAGTATAAAGAGTCTGCAAAAAAATTGTACACTTCTTATGAGTTAAATACTCAAGATACTATTCATTTGTATTATGCTGCCGCTAGTGCTACTAATGGAAAAGACTTTAAAACTGCATTAAAGTATTATGAGTCTTTAGCAAAAATGAATTATTCTGGAGCTGGTATTGAATATTATGCAATAAATAAAGAAACTGGCGAAAAAGAAAGATTTGCTAATGAAAAGCAAAGAGATCTTTATTTAAAATCAGGTAATTATGATGATCCATCTCAAGAGAAAATTCCTTCAAAAAAAGCAGAAATAACAAAGAATATAGCATTAATTTATATTCAAGAAGGTGAAACTGAAAAAGGTTTAAAAGCTATTGAAGCGGCGATAAAAGAAAATCCTGATGATACTTCTTTAATGTTAGCTCAAGCTGATATTTACTATAAAGCTGATCAAAAAGATAAATATGCAGAGATTGTAGAAAAAGTTCTTGAAAAAGATCCTAATAATGCCTCTTTATATTATAACTTAGGAGTTACAGCAACACAAATGGAAGCTCCTGAAAAAGCCGTAGCTTACTATAAGAAAGCTATTGAAGTAGATCCAAAAATGACTAGCGCTTATGTTAATTTAGCCTCATCTATACTTATGCAAGAGCAAGGTATGATTGATGAAATGAATAGCTTAGGAATGAGTAAGGCCGATACTAAACGTTATGATGAATTACAAAAAGAACGTTCTTCATTATACGAAAAAGCGGTACCTTATTTAGAAAAAGCAGTTGAGTTAGATGAAAATAATCAAGATGCAATTCAAACTTTAATTAATATTCATTCTCAATTAGGAAATGATGATAAGGTAGCTACCTATAAAGCTATGAAAAATTAAGTTTTAGAATTTTCATAAAATATAAAAAAAAAGCTCCGATCAATTCGGAGCTTTTTTTAATTCTAAATTACTTTTTTAATCACTCTCAAGTTATGTGAATATTGATTGGTATCCACATTGAATATTCCACTATGATCTATTCTATCTATTCTTACTTCGCCATGAGCGTGAATAATATAATTATCTTTCATGATAATTCCTACATGAATAATGTTTCCTTCTTCATTATCAAAAAATGCTAAATCTCCAGGTTCACTTTCTTCAATAAAACTTAAGGCTTCACCCTGTTTTGCTTGTTGAGATGCGTCTCTAAATAATCGATAGCCGTTTAAGCGATAAACCATTTGTGTAAAGCCACTACAATCTATCCCAAAAGGACTTTTGCCCCCCCATAGGTAAGGAGTGTTTAGATATAGGTAAGCCGTCTCTAGTAAGTGTGATTTTGGCTGTAAGCCAACTATTTTTTGACCTTCAAATTCTAAGTTTAAATTATTTAAAAAATTCAATTTCGATCCTAAAGAAATTGGGATAAGAGACTTTGTTTTCGTGTTAATAGCAAAATCTATTAAATCTATAGAAAGTTCTTCAGCAGAAGATTCTAATATAAGATAATCTTTTTTTTGTAGATCTAGGTATTGCTTGTTATCAATCCAACCTTCATAAGCATCAAATGCAATACGGATTTTGCTCCATTTTTTTCTTTTTTCTAAAACTTTAAAATGTTCTCCAAATAATAATTGAGAAACCATTTCACTGGTATCGGTAGGTTCTAACCGTACTGGTACAATATTAAGCTGACAAATTCCGTAATGCATTAATTTAATTTTTATGCAAAAATATCAATTTCTTTCAATTATCATCGCAGAAGCGCCACCACCTCCGTTACAAATTGCAGCTGCACCTAGTTTCGCGTTGTTTTGTTGGAGTACATTAAGTAATGTAATTAAGATTCTAACTCCCGAACAACCAAGTGGGTGGCCTAAAGAAACAGCACCGCCATTAACATTTACATTAGTGTCAGATAATCCTAAAATTTTCATATTTGCTAAGCCTACAACAGAAAAAGCTTCATTAAATTCGAAATAATCAATATCATCTATTGTAATTCCTGCTTTTGCAATTGCTTTTGGTAGTGCTTTTGAAGGTGCAGTTGTAAACCATTTGGGTTCTTGTGCCGCATCTGCATAACTTTTTATCGTCGCTAATGGAGTTAAATTTAATTCTAATGCTTTTTCTTTACACATAAGAATTACGGCACCTGCACCATCGTTAATGGTAGAAGCGTTGGCCGCTGTAACTGTACCGTCTTTAGAAAATGCAGCTCTTAATGAAGGAATTTTTTCAGTTTTAATATTTTTAAATTCTTCGTCTTGGTCTACAATTATTGGTTCTCCGCGACGTTGGGGTACTTCAACAGGAACTACTTCGTTGTTAAATTTTCCTGCCTCCCAAGCTTTTTTAGAACGCTCGTAAGATTTTAAGGCAAAATTATCTTGTTCTTCTCTTGAAAATCCATGCTCTTTTGCACATAAGTCTGCAGAGACTCCCATAGCATTATGATCGTAAGCATCTACTAAACCATCTTTTTGCATGCCATCTTCCATCGTTGCCGCACCAAATTTTTGCCCATTTCTCATATGAACGTAATGTGGTATTAAACTCATATTTTCCATACCGCCAGCAACCATAATATCAGCATCACCTAGTGCGATAGTCTGCGCAGCCTGCATAACCGCTTTTAAACCTGAAGAGCAAACTTTATTAATGGTAGTGCAAGGAACTGTATCGGGTATACCAGCGCCTAATGCGGCTTGTCTTGCAGGAGCTTGTCCAACTCCAGCCTGAACTACATTACCCATCAATACTTCTTGTACTAATTCTGGTTTTAAATTTATTTTATCTAAAGCTCCTTTGATGGCTACAGATCCTAATTTTGTAGCCGATATAGAAGATAAACTTCCTAAGAAACTTCCTATAGGTGTTCTTGCTGCACTTACAATAACTACTTCTTTATTCATAATTTCTTATTTTTTGTTTTTATTTGTTACGAATTTAATAATTTTAAGAAGAACAACCGACTGCTTTAGGGCTTAGCTTTTAACTTTTTACTACATTTGATTTTGAATAAAAATTTATGAGCAACTTCGTTAATAGCATTTATAAGAATCAGGCTTTAATTTATAAGGTTTTTCTTTATTTATTAACTACCGCCATCATTGTGTATTTATTTCCGAAGGGGAGTAAATTTAAATATGAATACTCTAAGGGGCAACCTTGGCAATACGAAAATTTATATGCGCCTTTTGATTTTGCTATTTTAAAATCTGAAGATGAAGTTTATAAAGAGAAAGAAGAAATTAAAAATAAGCATACTCCTTATTATAATTTTAATGAAAATATCCCTAAACAAGTCACCAATTCATTAGATGCTGAAATTAATTCAGTTTTTTCTGATAGTATAATTGATCGTGACGGAGTAAAGCTAGTTAAATTTACACGTAAAACTTTAGATGATTTATATAAAGATGGTTTATTGCAAGAGATAAAACCGCTTAAATCTAGTAGAATTGTTTACCTAAAGAAAGGGAATGAAGCGGAAGAAGTAGTTTACAGTAGTATTATCAAACAAGAAGGTTTAGGCTCTTATATACATAGTAAAATAGAAATTGCAGGATTACAAAATTATGAAAATCAATTAACAGAGCTTTTCTTTGATATTGTTCAACCCAATGTAAACCTGAATGAAGAGCTTACCCAAAAAGATTTGCAATCTCAGCTCAGTTCTATTTCTTATACTCGAGGAATTGTAAACCAAGGTTCTCGAATTATTGCTAGAGGAGAAGTGATTGACGGAAATAAATTAGGTATACTAAACTCTCTAAAAAAAGAATATGAATCTAAAGTTTGGTCAAGTTCCAGTTATTACGTAGTGGTGTTTGGATATGTACTATTGGTTTCTTTAGCATTACTCATGTTATTCTTATTTATTAAAAAGTATAGATCAGCAATTTTTGATAATAATACCAAAGTTACATTTATATTTTTCAATATACTTTTTGCTGTATTAATGACGGTTGGCGTCATGAAATTTAATGTAAAATACATTTATGTAGTTCCACTATGTATTTTACCCCTAACGCTTAAAGCTTTCTTTGACGCGCGTTTAGGGTTATTTGCACACGTTATTACCGTACTTATTTTAGGTTTTATCGTGCCCAATAGTTATGAGTACATGTTTTTGCAAATAATTGGCGGGATTGTTACTATTTTAACGGTATCAGAACTTTATAAGAGAGCAAATTTATTTGTAAGTGTAGGTCAAATTACAGGAGTTTATATTTTCGCCTATTTCTCATTTACCATTATTCAAGAAGGTGATTTGAGTGAAATTAACTATGAAAATTTTATAATATTCTTAATAGCAGGTTTTGCAACACTTTTTGTACAGCCTTTAATTTACGCTTATGAAAAACTATTTTCTTTAGTTTCAGATATGTCACTATTAGAGTTGTCTGATACTAACTCGAAGTTACTAAAAGAACTCTCTAATAAAGCACCAGGTACGTTTCACCATAGTTTAAATGTAGCTAATTTAGCCGAAGCAGCTGCTAATGAAATTGGAGCTAACTCTATGTTAGTTCGTGTAGGTGCTTTATATCACGATGTAGGTAAAATGTCTAATCCTACATTCTTTACCGAAAACCAGACCACATCTGTTAACCCTCATGATGAGTTAGAGCCTAAAGAAAGTGCTAGAATTATCATTAATCACGTTGTTTACGGAATAGAAATTGCTAAAAAGCACAACTTACCCGATCGCTTAATAGATTTTATTAGAACCCACCACGGGACAAGTTTGGTGTTTTATTTCTATAAAAAAGAAAAAACACGTCTAGAAGGTACAGATGAAAAAGTAAATTTAGAAGACTTTAAATATCCAGGACCAGAGCCTTTTAGTAAAGAAACTGCTATCTTAATGATGAGTGATAGTGTAGAGGCGGCAAGTAAAAGTTTAAAAGAACCAACGGCAACATTAATCGATAATTTTGTAGAGAAGATTATCGATAAACAAATGGAAGATGGTCAGTTTTTAAATGCAGATATTACATTTAAAGAAATTCAAACCATTAAGAAAGTTTTAAAACGAAAACTGAAAAATATTTATCACCTTCGAATAGAATACCCAGAATAAATCTTCAGTTAAAACTTGTACTTATGAAATTTGGAAAAGTAGACCATCCAGAAAACATAGATTTCACCCTACCAGAAGATCACCCGCAAACCAAAGAAGTGTTGCGAAAATTCGATTCAGAATCTTTTAGCCAAGTTAGTGTAGGTTGTGCTAAATGGAATAAAAAAGATTTAAAAAACTTTTATCCAAGAGGAACAAAAGAAGAATTAACATATTACGCCACCCAATTTAATAGTATTGAATTAAATGCTACGTTTTATAGAATGTGGACTATTGAGCAATTTCAAAATTGGAAAGAAAAGACTGGGGCAGATTTTAAATTTTTTCCTAAAGTTCCAAGGTTAATTAGTCACATTAAACGTTTGGCAAACGCAGAAGATTTAGTGACAGATTATACTGCTAATTTACTAGGGTTAGAACAAAAGCTAGGAATGGTATTTTTACAAATGCCAGAAAATTTTCATCCAAAATGGATAGATCGTTTGCCCGAATTTTTTAAAATGTGGCCAAAAGAAATTCCATTAGCTTTTGAAGTTCGTCATCAAGATTGGCATCATGATAGCGCGGTAAGTGATGAATTAAATGCAATCTTAAAACAATATAATATTACCAATGTAATTACAGATAGTGCAGGTAGAAGAGATTTGTTGCATATGCGTTTAACTAGCGATACCGCTTTTATACGTTATAATGGCGCTAATCATGAATCTGATTATACTCGTTTAGATGATTGGGTAGATAGAATCGAGCAGTGGCATCAATTAGGATTAAAAAATCTCTATTTCTTTGTACATCAAAATTTAGAAGAAGCCTCTCCATTGCTATCAGCTCATTTTATAGAGCAACTAAACCATCGCTTTAATTTATCTATTACAATACCACAAACCCTAAACAAATGAGACAAGACCTTGCAGTTACCGTTGATGCTGTAATATTTTTAGAAGAAAACAATGCGTTATACTTATTAGTCATCAAAAGAAAAAATCAACCTTTTCAAGGACATTGGGCTTTACCTGGAGGATTTTTAGAAGAAGATGAATTATTACAAACGGGTTGCCTACGTGAATTAGAAGAAGAAACAGGTTTACAACTTCAGCAATTAGAAAAAGTGGGTATATATGATGCCATTAATCGTGATCCAAGAGGCAGAACATTATCGGTTGCATTTACTGCAAAACTACAAGAACGTAAACAAATATGTGCAAATGATGATGCCGATGAGGCTAAATGGATATTATTAAAAGATATTGAAGAAATGGCTTTTGATCATCATCAAATTATTCAAGATGCAATAAAGAAATTACAAATAGCCTTATAGTTTTTATAAATTTGTAATAGCGTAGAATTACATTAATAACCACTAATTTTGTCAAAAAATACTATGAGATTTCACACTAGAAAATGGGTAAAACCAGAAGACTTAAACCCCAACGGAACATTATTTGGAGGAAGACTTTTAGAATGGATTGATGAAGAAGCAGCCTTGTATTCTATTATTCAACTTGAAAATCAAAAAACTGTCACTAAATATATGAGTGAAATTGATTTTCAAAGTTCTGCAAAACAAGGAGATATTGTAGAAATAGGAATAGAGGTATTAAAGTTTGGTACAGCTTCATTAACCTTAAAATGTGAAGTAAGAAATAAAATGACACGTAAACCCATCATTAAAGTTGAAAAAATTGTGATGGTAAGTTTAGATGAAGAAGGAAAAGCCAAACCCCACGGTAAAACTAAAGTAGAGTTTGTAAAAGATCGATTAGGAGAAGAAAATTAAGACGGTAAATATTTTCTTTCAGCATAAAAAGGTCCTAAAGGCAATACTGAACATACCATAACAATAGCTAAAGTTTTTAAAGACCAATTTAATTTTTCATACATATAATATGAAGCTATCAAATATAAAATAAAAAGAACACCGTGCGCCATGCCAACAGTTTCGACCATTTGCGGGTAACCCCAAATATATTTTAAAGGCATAGCCACCAATAATAAAAGCAAAAATGAAATTGCTTCTAAAATACTTATTATTTTAAAGGCTTTTATTTGATAATCCATTAGAGTTTTTTTTACAAAAATAAAATATTCAATTAGAATTGCTTTATTATTTAGAATTATTTTAAGTAGTTAAGTCTACTTTATTTATTTCTAAAAGTTATATTTTAAAAAAGGATTTAATTACCTTTCACCAAGCGTTTAATTTATTATAAAAAAATGAAAACAATGAAAATATTAGTGACTGGCGGATTAGGCTTTATAGGCTCTCATACCGTAGTAGCTTTGCTAAACAAAGGTTATGAAGTTATTATTATAGATAATCTTTCTAACTCTAATATTTCTGTTTTAGAGGGAATTACAAAAATCACCAATAAATCTCCAGAATTTCTAAAATTTGATTTAAAAGATAAAAATCGTGTTAGTGACTTTTTCGATGAATGTCAAGATATCGAAGGGGTTATTCATTTTGCAGCCTCTAAAGCTGTAGGAGAAAGTGTAGAAAAACCTTTACTTTATTATGAAAATAATATTAATACCTTAGTTTTATTATTACAAGAAATGCGTAGAAGAGAATTATCTAATTTTATTTTTAGCTCTTCTTGTACGGTTTACGGTCAAGCTGATGAATTACCAATTAGTGAAGATGCACCAGTAAAAAAAGCAGAATCTCCTTACGGAAATACTAAAAAAATCGGGGAAGACATTATTAATGATTTTGCTAAGACTAATGCTAGTTTTAAAGCCATAGCATTAAGGTATTTTAACCCTATAGGAGCGCACCCTACGGCAGAAATTGGAGAATTACCAATAGGGACTCCACAAAATTTAATTCCATATATTACACAAACTGGCACTGGTATAAGAAAAGAATTGTCAGTTTATGGTAGTGATTATCCTACAGAAGATGGTACTTGTATTAGAGATTACATTCATGTGATGGATTTGGCAGAGGCACACGTGGTCGCTTTGGAACGACTTGTGAATAATAAGAACAAATCTAATTACGAAGTTTTTAATTTAGGTACAGGTAAAGGAAACTCTGTTTTGGATGTTATCACAACATTCGAAAAAGTTACTCAACAAAAATTACCTTATAAATTAGTAGATAGAAGGGAAGGCGACATCGTTGAAGCTTATGCAGAAACTACCAAAGCAAATTCAGATTTAGGCTGGAAAGCCAGATTTAATCTTGAAGATGCTTTGAGAAGTGCCTGGAAATGGCAGCAAAAACAGCCAAAATAATTTTATTTCTTACTTGTTACATAGAAGGCATGAATTACCCCTGGTAACCAGAATATTAAAGTTAAAATTAAGTTGATTATAAAATCTTTACCAATCCCTTTGTTTAAGAAAACTCCTACAGGTGGTAAAATAATATTGAAAATTATTGTAAGTAACGACATAGTTTAAGTTTTTTTCAAATCTAAACTGTGTCAAGCTTTTAATAATAATTATATAGAAAAGTATAACAAGTATTTAACTAATAGTGTTAAGGACAAGAAAATTCGATATCATAGACAGGGTAACTATAAGCCTTTCCAAAATCATAGTGCCACCATTCTGTTCTAATAATATGAAAACCAAATTTCTCTAAAACTTCCCTTAATAACTTTCTGTTGGTTAAAACATCTTTAGGTAATTTGTAATTATCTTGATGGGCTTCTTTACCAAAAAAATCATACGATGTACCCATGTTTATTTCTTTTTCAGTTTCTAAATTGACTAAGGTTAGGTCTACGGCGGCACCTCGATTGTGCACCGACTTTTTAGTATAGGGGTTTGCTACGTAACGAGGATTGGGGTAGATCTCCCACATCTTTTTTTGGGCACTCAATGGCCTGTAACAGTCAAAAATTTTAATTTGGTATCCTAAATCGCAAAAATAATTATTAGCTTTAGCTAGAGCTTCTGCAGCCTCAGGCAATAACAAGCATTTTGCACAATCATAAATAGGTTGGTTGAGAAAATTATTTGAGGTGGCGTATCTAATATCGTAACTAAAGCTATCATCGTAAGTTTTTAAATTAACAAATTGCGGTAGTTTCTTGTTAGCTTGAGATGTACTTAAAAGTGGAATTAATATTATAAAAAGAATAATGTTCCTCATCACGTTAAATTAATTAGTGCGTATTACTTAAAATATAAAAAGCCTTCTCTGCGAAAGAAGGCTTTTGTGTATAATCGTTAAATAAAATAGGTTTTAATATTCGTAGTTTTGAAGTGCTTCATTGTATTCACGTATCTCTTCAATATTCATTTCATTTTCAGAATTTTTAATAAGATTAATAAGATACATTAAGCTTTCATCAGCACTAAACTCTTGTTTTTTAAATTCTTCTTCTTCGCCTTCAATAGGGTCATCTTCAGGAATAGGAATATCAAAAGTATAAGTTTCTTCTAAATGTTCGTGTGTTAAACGTAAAGCCTTAGCAACAACCGGAAGTTTTTCTTCTACGGCATAAGGGCGAAGTTGCTTTAAATCTTCAAGTAATGTATTAGTAATAATACCAGCGTGATCTAAATCTTCTAAGATTTTCTTGATTAGTTTTTGAGCTTTAGGATTATTCAAAATAGATTGTTTTAAGGTTAACGGGCTACAAAAATAAATTTTTAAAACTTCCTTTCTTTATAAAATCTGAAAAATATAGATATTTTTTTTCTTACGCTTATCGCTAGCGTTTTTACTTTAAAATTCAATCGCATAAGCGTTTGACAGTAAGGGAACTAAAATTAAATTAAGATTTTACCTCTAAATATTTCAATAAACCTTTAAAACTGATTAATTTTGCAGGGTTTATTTTAATAATTTTAAGTTTAGGAGATTCGATTTATGGCTGAAAAAGTGGCAGAAAAGAAATTATACGACTATCAGGAAGCAGATTTGCAAAAGATATTTTCTTATATCAATGACGATGCACCAGATAATTTCAATTTACTGTACCAACTTCCTACAGGAGGAGGAAAAACAGTAGTTTTTTCTGAAATAGTTAGAAGGTATATTAAACAAACCAATAAAAAAGTAGTTATTCTTACTCACCGTATAGAACTTTGTAAGCAGACCTCAAAAATGCTGAAAGGTTTTAATGTTAATAATAAAATTATTAATAGTAAGGTGAAAGAATTACCAGATCAAGATGAATATCAATGCTTTGTTGCGATGGTAGAAACCTTGAACAATAGATTGAGCGATGAAAAATTAGAAGTCTCTGATGTTGGTTTGGTGATTATAGATGAAGCTCACTATAACTCGTTCACTAAACTTTTTAAATATTTTGAAAATTCATTTATATTAGGAGTTACAGCGACACCGCTAAGTTCAAATATAAAACTACCTATGAAAGATAATTACCAAGAACTAATTGTTGGTAATTCTATTCCTTCTTTAATAGAAAAGGGGTTTTTGGCGCGTGCAAACACCTATAGTTATGATGTTGGTTTAACCTCTCTACAAGTAGGAATTAATGGTGATTATACCGTAAAATCTTCTGAAGATTTATATACTAATTTTTCTATGCAAGAAAAGTTAGTACAGGCTTATGAAGAACGCTGCAAAGGAAAAAAAACACTAATCTTTAATAATGGTATTAATACTTCTTGGTATGTATACCAAACTTTTAAAGATGCTGGTTATGAGGTTAGACATTTAGATAATACCCATAGCAAAAAAGAACGTAAAGATATTTTAAGGTGGTTTAAAGAAAAGCCAGATGCAATACTAACATCTGTAAGTATTTTAACGACCGGTTTTGATGAACCTACCGTAGAAAATATTATTCTTAATAGAGCTACAAAATCACTTACACTGTATTACCAAATGATTGGCCGTGGTTCTCGTAAATTACCAGGTAAAGATGTATTTAGCGTTATAGATTTGGGGAATAATGCAGCTAGATTTGGACTTTGGGATGCTCCTGTAGATTGGCAGCAAATTTTTAAAAATCCAGATTATTTCTTAGAGAATATCACCTCAGATGAAGATATTGAACGCGAGTTTAAATATACCATGCCAGAAGAAGTGCGAGAGATGTTTAAAAATTCTGATCAAATTGAATTTGATATCAAAGAAGCCTATGAGTCTGCAGTAAATAATGGCGAGAAATCTAAAAAAGTACTTGAAGAATCTATAGCTCAACATGCGCAAATGTGTGCAGAAAATAGTGAAGATATCTTTGATGCTAGAATTCTTGCTCGTGAACTTGCAGGTGATATTCGTGACCGCGTAAAACGTTATTCACGCTGTATTATTAATAACACTAAAAACTATAGAGACTGGTTGTTTGAAGATTATAACCGTAAACTAAGATCTAAACTCAACGAAATGTTTCAAGATTAATTATATATTATTGAATAGAAAAGCCCGATTTTACATAAAATCGGGCTTTTTTTGGTATAAATTATTTTAACTGAGGGCTTCAAAAATTGCCACACCGTATAAGAAAAATCTTAAGAAACGTAACAAACCGAATAATAGATAACTTCCGAAAGGAAATTTTATAATACCGGCAGCCATACTAGATATTGAAAAAGGAACTGGTAATAAGGCGCCAACTACAATTAAAAAACCGCCCCATTTGCGCATATTTTTAATATGCTTAGCCATTTTAACTTCTAAATATACAAACACAGAAGGGATACTGGCAATACCTCTTCCCATAAAATAAGAAAGAATTCCTCCCATATAAGATAACGTAGCAATAGCTGCTAAATACCATTCTGGATGTGCAGATTTTCCTGCCCAAGCAATAAAAATTTCAGGAGGAATTAGTCCTAAAATAGATTCTGAAGCAAAAAATACAGATAAAACACCAATAGGCGGAAAATTATCTGTAATGTAAATTAAAATATCATTAATATCGATGACAAAAAAATGTACACATACTAAAGCAGCAATAAATATTAAAATAGGGATTGCAGCTTTAAGTAAACTTTTTCCTACAAAACTATAAAACCCAGTATATGAGTAATATTGGTGTAGTAATTTCCATCTAGGTTTTCTATTGGTTGGGCGGTTGTTCTTCATAGTAATGGCGTAAAAATAATAGGTAATTTAACAGCATACAATATTTAAATGGTAAGAATAAGTTAATATAATTAGGCTTTAAACATTGGGTTGTTTTTATTGAATTCTCTTATATCAAATCCGGTTGGTAATTCATATAGATCTAAATTAAAATAAGGGGTAGCTGCTAATAAATGATCAAAAATATCTGCAATAATATGTTCGTAATTTTGCCACACTTTATCTTTGCTAAATGCGTAGATCTCTAGTGGTATTCCTTGAGGGGTGGGATCTAATTGTCGCGTCATAATCAACATATCTTTATTAATTGCAGAATGTTGATTAAGATAAGCATCTACGTATTTTCGAAAAATCCCAAAATTTGTCATATTTCTTCCATTTAAGAGAATATCTTTATTAACCTTGTGGTCTTTATTATAGTTATTAATATCAGTTTGGCGATTTTCTAAATAATCGGTGATAAGTTGTATTTTTTTAAACTCTTCAAATTCTTCATCGCTAATATAATGAATACTAGTAGCTTGAATAAGTAGCGCTCTTTTAATTCTTCTTCCGCCAGAAACACTCATACCTCGCCAGTTTTTAAAAGAATCTGATATTAAATAATAGGTAGGTATTGTAGTGATGGTATTATCAAAATTTCTAACCTTTACAGAAGCAAGATTAATTTCGATCACATCACCATCAGCACCATATTTCTCCATCGTAATCCAGTCTCCAATTCTTACAGTGTCATTTACAGTAACCTGAATACTCGCTACAAAACCTAATATAGTGTCTTTGAAGATTAATAAAATAATAGCTGAAACCGCTCCCAATGCGGTTAGAAATTCTACGATAGATTTTCCAGTTAAAATAGTAAAGACTACAATAAAGCCGATACTCCAAGAAAATATTAAAAAAACTTGAAGGTAACTTTCAATAGGTTTATCTTTAAAATTAGCTAAATTATTTAAAAAGTCTTTCACCGTTAACAGCACACTTCTAATTAACCAGATCACTAAAAAAACGGTTACAATATCTAGAAATGTATCGACTTCATTTTTTATACCAGGATACCCCCATAAAACTGAAGGAATAATCATCTTTATTATGAAAACGGAAAGTAAATGACAAAAATTTAAAAATACTTTATTGTGAAAAAGATGATCATCAAACTCAGTTATGGTTTTACGTATAACCATCCCGAGTACTCGCTTAAAAATGTTACGTAAAATTCTATTAAAAAAGTAGGTGGCAGTAAGTAATATGGTCGTGTTTACAACTACGTTTGTTAAATTAGCTAAGTCTTTTCCCCAACCAAGATCAACCAAGAAATCATAAAAATAATGCGTAACTTTATGTAATTCCATTTATTATTTCAAATTTTTCGCAAAAGTACGTTCGATATTTTGCATCAGCAAGAACTATGGTGTTTACCTTTATAAACTATTCTTAAAGAAACTTAAAAATTGACTAGTTTGAATACCTTTGCCAAATAATTCTAAACTTTATTAATGGATTTTCAAAGCCTTAAAATACACTTTCTAAGATACGTTTCTGGTACAGATTTCTCTAAGGCGGTAATTTTGGCGTTTGATATGGTTCTGAAAGTTTCTGTAGCTTACTATTTTGATGCCGTACCTATTGGTATTAGTTTAGCATTAGGTTCTTTTTTGGTGGCACCTAGTGATGTAGTTGGAAATTTAAAACACCGGCTTTTAGGGATGTTTAGCGCTTTGTTTTTAGGCGTGAGCATAACGCTACTATTAGCGTTTCTTAATTTTAATATTTGGCTTTCTTTACCCATATATTTTGTTATTATTTTCGGTATTGCTTATATATCTACCTATGGATTTAGGGCTTCATTAGTAACCTTTACGGGGCTTATCGCGTTTGTTTTGGCTTTTGCGAAATTGGGAGGAGATGATATTTTATTACACGTAACATTAATCACATTGGGAGGATTATGGTTTATTTTAATATCTAGTATTTATTGGTTACTACGACCAGAAAAACACCAAGAACTTTTATTAGGAGAAACAGCTCAGCTAACAAGTGAATTTCTGTCAATACGGTCTAAATTAGGTGATAAAGAAAATAGGGAGAATTGGTTAAAAGAACAATTTAATCTTCAAATAAAAATTAATGAACTTCATGAAAGTTTAAGGGAAAATTTAATAGGAAATAGAAAAAGTTCAGGAAAATCTAATTCATCTAGAAGAAAAATCTTAGTATTTATAGAACTGGTAGATATTCTAGAAATAAGTATTGCACACCCAGTAAATTTTGAAAAAGTAGATGAATTAAATAAAGAATATCCTGAAATGATTGAGGCAATAGAAAACTTGCTTCATCTTATGAGTAAAAGGCTAACCGAAATCTCAGAATTTTTTATAGATGGTAAAACCTTAAAAACTAATTCTGAAATTGTAAATAAACTAAATCATTTAGATCATTTAATTGAAACGTATAAAGAAACAGCACCTTATCCAGCATCAAGATCTATGGTGCTTTTAATGCGAAATTTATTGAGTTATGAATATAATAGACACGAAAAAATTCAATCTATAGAAAGAATTTTAGGAGCTATAAATGATAGAAATAAGGTTAGCTTAGGTCATAAAAAAATAGAACAATTTATAACCCCAACAGATTACTCATTTAGTATTTTAAAAGAGAATTTTAGTTTATCATCAACAATTTTTAGGCATAGTTTACGCTTAGCAATTGTTATGATTATTGGCATTTTGGTGGGTAACTTCTTTCATTTACAAAATTCTTATTGGATTTTGTTAACCATCGTGGTTATAATGCGTCCAAATTACGGATTAACCAAAGAGCGTTCAAAACACAGAATTATAGGTACATTAATTGGTGGTGCTATTGCATTAGGCATGGTTTTAATTATAGAAAACCCTTGGATATATGTTTGCTTTGGAGTACTAAGTTTAATTTTAGCTATTTCTATGCTGCAAAAAAACTATGTTGGTGCAGCTACCTTTATTACGTTAATGGTTGTATTTCTTTATACGTTAATTCAGCCCAACGCTGTTAATGTAATTCAGTATCGAATTATTGATACTGTAATTGGAGCGGTATTGGTTATTATAGGTAATAAATTTATTCTACCTGCTTGGGAGCATTTAGCTATTGAAAATACCATAGTTAATGCCATTGAAAAAAATATTGCTTACTTAAAAGAAATCGATAGTTATTACCATAACAAAGAAAAACTATCTAATTCTTACAAGCTTGCAAGAAAAGAAGCTTTCTTGGCTATAGGTAATTTAAGTGCAGCATTTCAGCGTACTTCTCAAGAGCCAAAATCTAACCAAAAACAATATCCTTCAATTTATAGGTATACGGTTTTAAATTATACCTTTTTATCATCTCTGGCTAGCTTGGGTACTTTTATTAGAACTCATAAAACTACAGAAGCATCTATTTATTTTGAGACCTATGTCAATCATATTTTAAAAAATCTAGAAGTAGCAATGGAAAAGCTTAATAAAAATGTAAAATTAGATTATGATGAAAAATTGAGTCTAGATGATGCAGAGAAGTTTTTACATACAGAAAATAAAAAACTACACACGATAAGAGATCAAGAAATTAAAGATGGTTATCGTGAAATTAGTTCAGACTTAAGAGTGAAAATGCAAGAAGTACAATTAATTTCAGAACAATTAAAATGGCTTCACCAAGTTTCTTTAAATTTGCGCAATATTAAGAATAAAGTAAGTTATGAAAGACTATTTTAAAAGTCCTCCCTTTTTTATAACCGTTGGTATTTTAGTTATGGTAGGTATTATTTATTACCTAGCAAAAGATAAATATTACATAGAATATACAGACACCAGCGAAATTAATATTGTCAATAATTGGCAGCTTCCTCGCGTATTAGAAGAAGTATCTGCTATTTGTTATTTAGATAAGCAAAGAGTGGCTTGTGTGCAAGATGAAGTAGGTGATATTTTTATTTATAATTTGATAAGTGAAAGAATTGAAAAGCGTATTAATTTTGCAGATAATGATGATTTTGAAGGTTTAGCTATAGATGGCGAAAAAGCTTTTGCACTTAGAAGTGATGGTACTATTTTCGAAGTTAAAAATATTAATGTAGAAAACCCAGAAGTCATTAAACACCAAACTTCTCTTTCTTTTAAGTACGACTTTGAAGGATTATGTTTAGATAAAAAGCACAATAGACTACTCATGGCAGCTAAAAGTTATGGGCCCAATAAAGCAGATCGCTTTAAACCAATTTTTGAGTTTAATTTAGTTAGTAAAAAATTAAACCCTAATCCTATTTATGAATTATCCTATGATAATCCTATTTTTAGAGATTTAGAAACGGCAGGAACGTCTAGAGTATTTAGAACTTCAGAGATTGGTATTCATCCCATTACTGGTGAAATCTACTTGTTAGATGGGGTGATTGGTAAATTACTTATTTTAGGAAAAGGTTGGAAAGCTAAAAAACTTTATATTTTTAATCCTTCAGATTTCCCTCAACCAGAAGGCTTAACATTCTCACCTCAGGGTAAAATGTTTATTTCTAATGAAGGAGAATGGAATCCTGCTAATATTTTAGAAGTTGAGTTATTAAAAACTAAAACAGCGCAAAAACAAGAGCCCATAAATTAAATCTAAAAAATGGATTATTCCTTTTTTTATTTTTCTTGTTTTCGTTTCAAGAAAGAGAAAATTCCTCCCTTTTTCTTTTTAGCTTTTTTAAATTGCTTTTCGTTTTTATCGCTTCCAAATAATTTTTTAAAGAAACCATTTTCTTTGGTAAGCTCACAGTCAAGATCTTTAATAATTCTGGGGTTGGTTTTTTCAAATTTAGCACGAGTAATAGCATTAAATTTTTCATCTTTATTTAACGCTTGCATAAACTCACCAAAGATAGGTAAAGCAGAATTTGCTCCTTGGCCAATTCTTGTGTTACTAAAACCAATGCGTTGGTCATCATTGCCTACCCAAGTAACAGTGACAAGTTTTGGAGTAATCCCTACAAACCACCCATCTTTATTATCTTGCGTGGTTCCGGTTTTGCCTGCAATGTTATTTGGTAAATGATATATATTTCTAAGTCTAGTTGCTGTCCCTTCATCGATGGTAGCTTTCATAAATTCTAACATCACTTGTCTTGTGTAATCACTAAAAACTTTCTCTTTCTTTTCTGAAGAAGCTTTATTTTCGTAAATTAATTTTCCATGTTTATCTTCAATTTTAGTAATAAAAAATGGAGTAGAGGGTTGGCTGTCATTAACAAAAGTTGTGTAGGCTTTAGTTAATTCTAACAAGCCTAAATTTTCTGTTCCTAAAGCAATAGATGGCACTTCTTCAATTTCGCTTTTGATACCCATTTGGTGAGCCATATCAATTACTTTTTTAATTCCTACTTCGTTAATCACTTTAACGGCAATTGTGTTTACAGAATTGCTTAATGCTTTCTTTAGGCTGTAATTTAAATCAGGATCGTTAAGACCTCCCGCGTTTTTAGGGGTCCAATTATTCATATCTGTATAAGTAACTTCTTTAACAGGAAAGTAAGTACATGGGTCCATCCCGTTCTCTATGGCAGCGGTATAGACAAAAGGCTTGAATGTAGAGCCAACTTGGCGCTTACTTTGACTCACGTGATCGTACTTAAAGTAGCGATAATCAATTCCGCCAATATAAGCTTTTACCGCTCCATTTTTAGGGTCTAAGGCTAACATTCCACTGTTTAAAAATTTCAAATAGTGTTGTAAACTATCTATAGTTGAAGCTTGAACGACTTTATTTTCTTTCCATTCAAATAACTCTATTTCTTTTTTTAAGCTTAAACTATCATGAATTTGGTCTTCGGTAAGTCCTGATTCTTTAAGTTGCTGGTAGCGTTTTAATTTTTTTAAATTACTTTCTAATATATTTTTTTGGGTAAGCCAAGGAGCATTTTTTCCATAAGCCTTCTCGTAGGTTTGCTGAAGGTTAGCCATGTGTTTTTGCATGGCTTTTTCTGCATATTTCTGCATGGTTAAGTCTAGTGTCGTGTAAACTTTTAAGCCATCTCTATAAATATTATAATCAGAACCGTCAGGTTTTTGATATTTATTAGCTTTTAAAAGTTTTTCTGTTTTCTTTTTAACGACTTCTCTAAAGTAAGGAGCTACCCCTTGATTAGGCGCATAATATTGATAATCTAATTTAATTTTAGAATGCGTAGCATTTGCAGCTTGGGTTTGGTTAATATAATTATAACGTACCATTTGTTGTATCACCACATCACGACGCAATTGGCTGCGTTCAGGAAATAATCTAGGATTATAGCTATGATTAGCTTTTAAAGAACCGACAAGCGTAGCTGCTTCTGGTAAACTTAGCTCTGAAGTGTGCTTATTGAAAAACTTTAGTGAGGCACTCTCTATACCATAAGTATTGTCACTAAAAGGAACAGTGTTAAAATACATGGTTATAATCTCTTTTTTAGAATAAAGTTCTTCCATGCGTTTGGCCACAATACTTTCTCGAATTTTATTCACTACGATCCCAAGTTGACCGTAATTATTTCTTCCGAATAGGTTTTTAGCTAACTGTAGTGTAATGGTACTTCCTCCTCCAGAAGAATCATCAGAGAGTAAAATGGTTTTAAAAAAAACTCGTAATAAACTTTTATTATCTACGCCATCATGTTCATAAAAACGTGCATCTTCTGTAGCAATTAATGCGTCAATTAAAGATTGAGGTAAATCATTGTAATGAACACTTTGTCTGTCAAATACGTAAAATTTACCAATAAGACGATTTTCATTATCTAAGATTTGAGTAGCTTGACTTTGCTTTAATTCACTCAACTCTTTTTTGGTAGGAAGTTTACCCCAAAATCCAAAATAAATACTGGCATAAAAACCAGCAAAAGCTATGACTAAAAAAAAGAATAAATAGATAATTGCTTTCATCCATTTATTCTTAAAAATCTTTTTCAACATAAATTCTAATAGTTAATCATCAAATCTTTTATACTTCGACAAAAGAAGCACAAAAATACCATAACTTGCTAATCCGGCAGCTACTAAACCCATTAAAATTGTGCCATAACTCGATTCTTGTAAAAAAGAAAATGCTTCTTTCGTTCCTTTAATTTCATTGTTACCAGAATACAGTCCTGCTTTTAAAAAGAAAAAGGCAACAATACCAATAACTATAGCCCTAGCATAGTAACCTAAGTACCCAGCATATTTAGCTAGCTTATGAAACTTAAGATCGTCAATAGAGAATTCTTTTAAAAATTTTTTATCTACTGCTTTTTTAAAGTGAAAAATAGCTTTTCCAGCCATAGCGAGTCCAATAATGATAAAAGCAATAGTTATAGTAGTGGGTCCAAACTTATCTACATAATTTTGGCTACCTGATCCTCCAGAGCTAAAAAATACTTTTTTAATAGCAATTCCTGCTATTACTAAATAAATTATTGCACTTACTGCAAAACCAATACGCTTAATTACTCCTTTAGCATCATTGCCGTTATCTTCTGGGTCGTTAAAACTCTGAATAAACCTCCAAATGGAATAGGAAATAAGCCCTAAAGCTAAAATTACTAAGAGAACGTTACCTAAAGGTTGTTTCTGTAAAAAATCTAATACTCTAAATTTTCCAGACATCGCGCCTCCCATGTTCAAAGCAGCGAGTAATGTGAGTATTCCTGAAATTAAATAAATAAGACCTTTGGCTGCCAAACCAAATTTGGCAATTTTTTTAGTAGAGCTTTTCATTTTCAAATGATTAGTTGTTGAATTTGACAATTTACAAGACATCTAGTGAAGAATGAATTGAATTGATAGAAGTTTAACAATGATTTTTCAAACGTTAAAATCTTCCAAAACCCCTCTACTTGTTCTAAATTCTATTTTATCTATAATATCTTTATACAAGAAAAATAAATATTAAGCATATGAATAAATTAAAAAATAAAGCAGCTTTTATTACCGGCGGCAGCAAAGGAATAGGTTTTGGTATAGCTCAGGCATTAATTAATGAAGGTATAGATGTAGCCATTACCAGTAGATCGTTAAAAACTGCTCAAGATGCTGCAGAAAAACTATCTACTAATCAAGCTAAAGCCATAGGATTAAAAGCTGATGTAAGAAATTTAATAGATCAACAAGAAGCGGTTAAAAAAGCGGTAGCTGAATTTGGACAATTAGACTATGTAATTGCTAATGCAGGTTTAGGTCATTTTGGTAGTATAGAAGAGCTTACCGATAAGCAATGGAGAGAGACTATTGACACTAATTTATCTGGTGTTTTTTACACTATTAAATCGTCTTTAAGTGAATTAAAAAAATCTGAAGGTTATTTTATTACCATTTCTAGTTTAGCGGGTACTAATTTCTTTGCAGGAGGTTCTGCTTATAATGCAAGTAAATTTGGTTTAACTGGGTTTACACAATCGGTGATGTTGGATCTAAGAAATGATGGGATAAGCGTTTCTACCATCATGCCAGGTTCTGTTTCTACACATTTTAACGGTAACAACCCAGAAGAAAAGAAAGAAGATGAAGCTTGGAAAATTCAGATTGAAGACATAGGAGAGTTGGTGGTAGACCTTTTTAAAATGAATAAAAGAACGCTTCCTAGTAAGATAGAGATCCGACCTTCACAACCTTCAAAAAAATAAAAATGAAAACTAAAAAATTTGGAAACTCTAACTTAGAAACAAATCCTATTATTTTTGGAGGTAACGTTTTTGGGTGGACTTTAGATGAAAAAGAGTCATTTAAACTATTAGACGAATTATTTGAAAAAGGCTATCGAACTATCGATACTGCTGATGTTTATTCTCGTTGGGCAGAAGGAAACCAAGGGGGAGAGTCAGAAGCTATTTTAGGTAAATGGATGAAAGAACGTGGTGTTCGTGATCAGATAAGTTTACATACCAAAGTAGGCGCAGATATGGGACAAGGGCATAACGATATCTCTAAATCTTATATTTTAAAAGCAGCAGAAGATTCTTTAAACAGATTACAGACAGATTACATAGATTTGTATTACACCCACTGGGATGACAATAAAACTCCAGTAGAAGAAACATTAGCAGCATATCAAAAACTTATAAACGACGGTAAAGTAAACCATATTGGAGCTTCTAATTTATCTCCTAAACGTTTAAAAGAATCTTTAAAAGCTGCAGAAGAGCAATCTTTACCTAAGTATGAAGTTTTTCAGCAGCAATATAATTTAGTAGAAAGAAATGATTTTGAAGGAGCTATACATGATATTTGTGTAGAAAATGGAGTAGGGGTTTCAACCTATTTTTCATTAGCAAGTGGTTTTCTTACTGGGAAATATAGAAAAGAAGAAGATTTTCAAGGCAAAGAACGAAAGGGTTTTGTTGAAAAATATTTAAACAGGCAAGGCTTAGAAATTTTAGATACTCTAGATAAAATTTCAGAAACTCACCAAGTAAGTAACGCTGCGGTAGCTTTAGCTTGGCTGATGCATAGACCTGGAGTCACTGCGCCTATCGCGAGTGCTACAAAATCATCTCAATTACAAGCTTTTGATGAAGCTTTAAATTTAAATCTTTCTGATGAAGAAATGAGTAAACTTAACGAAGTGAGTAAAAAGTAAACATAAAAAAAGCGTGATTTTTAAATCACGCTTTTTTTATAAATTATTATCCTAAATATTTTTTAAGCATTTTATTTTTAGACTGATGCTTTAAGCGTCTAATTCCTTTTTCTCTAATTTGTCTTACGCGCTCTCTACTTAGATCAAAAGTATCTCCAATTTCTTGAAGTGTCATCGCAGGCTGATTGCCAATTCCATAATTTAAACGAATAACATCTGCCTCTCGTGTAGAAAGTGTATCCAGAGCTCTGTTAATCTCGATGCTTAATGAATCTCTCATTAGCATATCGTCAGGATTTGGTGATTCACCAGAACTTAATACATCATACAGGTTAGAATCATTTTCTCCTTCTTTAAATGGAGCATCCATCGATAAATGTCTACCAGAATTTTTCATGGCTGTTTTTACCTGAGAGATAGACATATCTAATTCTTTTGCTACTTCTGGAGCAGAAGGTGGTCGTTCTAAAGATTGTTCTAAGTGAGAATAAGCTTTATTTATTTTATTAATGACCCCAATTTTATTAAGCGGTAACCTTACTACTCTAGATTGTTCTGCTAAAGCTTGTAAAATAGATTGTCTAATCCACCAAACCGCATAAGAAATAAACTTAAAACCACGAGTTTCGTCAAAACGTTTCGCAGCTTTTACCAATCCAACGTTACCTTCGTTAATTAAATCAGGTAATTTTAACCCTTGATTTTGATATTGTTTAGCAACAGAAACCACAAATCTAAGATTTGCATTTGTTAATTTTTCAAGAGCACGTTGATCGCCCTCTCTAATTCGCTGAGCCAACTCTACTTCTTCATCTGCAGTTATTAAATCTACTTTACTAATATCTTGTAAATATTTGTCTAAAGATTTAGATTCTCTATTGGTAACCTGCTTGGTAATTTTAAGTTGTCTCATGCTTATACGAATTTATAATTGATATACTTTAACATTATAAGTAAATTTAGGCTTAATACCAAATATTTCATATAGATAAAACTTATAGTGTTATAAACAAAAAAATCACAGATGAGTTACCCATCTGTGATTATATGTGAAAATTTTTAGATGAAATTATTTAATTTCTACTACTTCAACATCAAAAATTAAATCTTTTCCTGCAAGTGGGTGATTAGCATCAATAACTATAGACTCATCTTTAACTTCAGCTACCCTAAGTTGACGCTCAGAACCATCAGGGTTTTTAGCTACTAATCCCATTCCTACTTCTGGAGTAATTTCTTGTGGAAGTTGATCTTTAGGAACTTCTTGAAAAAGTTCTTCTTGAACTTCTCCGTAAGCTTCAGTCTGAGGAATTTCAATAGTTTTCTTATCGTTTACTTTCATATCAATAAGTCCTTTTTCAAGTCCTGGGATAATTTGACCGCCTCCAATCGTGAATTCAATAGGCTCTCTTTCTAAAGAACTATCAAAAACTTGACCGTCTTCAAGTTTACCGGTATAGTGAATTTTTACTGTGTCATTCTCTTTTACTAGACTCATAAATTTGCTTTTCAATTTTAATAAACTGAAAACTAACTATATAGAAAGTTTTCTTAAGTTGCAAAATTACAAATATGTATTTGGACAGCCATAGAGAATTGAATGAAATACACCGCATTAAGAAAAACTTAACAATAATGCTAAATTTTAAAACTCAATGTAACCTAGTTAGAAGAAATAAATTAAGATATGATTAATAATGGTTTAATACTATTATAGTTAAATTTATGTATTGTAGTAAAATTATTAGTTGTCTTTTTCAATAGCGCTTAAAGCTAGTCTTATTTCGTGATAAGAAATTTTTTCTTCAAAATGTTCAAAATAAGGTTTTAGGCCTTCTGGGTAGTCTAAGTACTTTTGGGCTTTCTCTATTTTTTTTATGGTTTTTTTTTCAATAAAATCATAAACGTTAATACCTTTATTTTCGGTATATAATTTCGCAATATGCGAGTAAATGGTGGTTGGAGATAGGTTTCTTTTTTCAGCAATTTCTTCAATATTTAGCCCTTGCTTATATAGGTCTAAGGTTACTTTATGTGTATTCGCTTTTTTCTTTTTTGTTTGGTTAAAATTTTTAATTTCTTCCATAAATTGGTCACCATAAACTTCTAGTTTTCGCTCTCCAACACCGCTAATTTTCAAGAAATCTTCATCTGTTAATGGTCTTTCGCGTTCAATCTCTTTAAGCGTTGCATCATTAAATACTAAATAAGCAGGAATATTTTCTTTTTGAGAAATTTGATAACGTAATTGCTTTAGTTTATCAAACAAAGTTTCTTTTTTGTTTTTCCTTTCTTTAACCGAAGTTTTACCAGATTTTTTAGTCTGATCTTTGATGTTGGTAGGTTTGGTGAGTAGTACTTTATTTTTTTCAAACAACACCTTTTTAGCAACCTCTGTTAGCTGAAGTGCGTTTTGTTTATGAAAAGCAATCTCACAATAACCTTGATTAATAAGCTGTGTTAAATAATGTTGCCAATCTCTCCAAGTGGTTTCTTTTCCAGCGCCATAAGTTTTAATTTGCTGATAATTTTTAGCTAGTATACTGGCATTTTGAGCGCCCCGTAAAACATCAATGACAATTCCAGAGGGTTCACTGTTTTTAAGCCTGGCGATGCAAGAAAGTAATTTTTGAGCAAAAATGGTTCCATCAAAAAATCGAGGTGGATTCTCACAAACATCACAGTTTCCGCAATTTTCCTCTAAATATTCTCCAAAATAACCTAGCAAAATTTTTCTACGACAATCTGTTGCTTCCGCAAATTCTTTCATGCGGTCTAGCTTTGCATTTTGCAAATCTTCGTTAGTGGCCCCCTCGGTAAACCTTCGGAGCTGAATCACATCTGCATAGGTATGAAATAGCAAAGCGTTTGACGTTAAACCATCTCGCCCAGCTCGACCAATTTCTTGGTAATAACCTTCAATGTTTTTAGGCATATTATAGTGAATAACATACCTTACATTAGATTTATCGATTCCCATTCCAAAGGCAACTGTAGCGCAAACTACTTTTGTTTTATCGAAAATAAAATCTTCTTGAACTTGAGACCGTTCATCAAAACTTAATCCTGCGTGATAAGCGGTTGCTTTAATTCCTTTAGCCTTAAGTTTTGCGGCTATAGTTTCAGTTCCTTTTCTACTTAAACAATAAATAATTCCAGATTCATCAGTTCTTTTCCCTACAAAATCTAGAATTTGAGTGACTCTATTTTCTGCTGGCCTTACTTCTAAATGAATGTTTTTTCTATCAAAAGAACTTAGGTATTGCTTAGCGTGCGAAACATTTAACTGGTTTAAAATATCTTGTCGTGTGGCTTTATCTGCCGTAGCGGTTAAAGCAATAATTGGAATTTCTGGTAACGAGCGCTTTAAAAAACCCAATTGCTGATAACTGGGCCTAAAATCATGTCCCCAAGAAGATATACAATGTGCTTCATCAATAGCTACGCAGCTGATGTATTTTTCTTTTAAAATATCATTTAATGAAGCAAGACTTTCTGGAGCTACATAGAGTAATTTTAGTTTTTTGTGGACTACTTTATCTATAATTTCTTGTTGTTGAAGCTGATCTTGACTACTATTGAAATAATCGGCTTCAATTCCGTTTGCATTTAAACCATCTACTTGATCTTTCATTAAAGCAATTAGTGGCGAAATTACCAAGGTAATTCCATCTAGTAATAAGGCAGGTAGTTGGTAGCAGATAGATTTTCCGCCGCCAGTAGGCATAATAACTAAGGTGTCGTTACCCTCTAAAACATTGGTGATAATTTCTTCTTGTTGGGGTCTAAATTTATCGTAACCAAAATATTTTTTTAAAGTAGGGAAGAGGTATTCGTTTTGAATTATTTTAGTCATAGACAAGAAAAATTAGAACTAACAAAATTAGTTAAAATGAAAATAGTTAAAAAACTTAATCATCATTTTACATAAAAATATATTATGCTAGCTATAAGTTTAATTTTGAATGCTATTATATTTATAGCAAAAAAAATACTGAAGTATGTTCAGTATTTTTTTTCATAACATAAGAAAAAATCACTTTGCGCTATGATCTTCTTCCAGATCATTATTATTTCCTCCTTGGCTATAAAAATCATTTTCTTCGTCTTTTAGTCCAATAGAGCCACGATTCTTTTTTGCGGGATTGCTCTCGGGTACATCTAAATCACTCGCAGTGAAGTCTAACTCTTTTTCTCTATTTGTTAAGTCTTCATCATCACCACCTGTTCGATGTATATTTTCTTGATTAAGCATTTCTTTTTCTTGGTTGGTAATTTCTGAATTATATTTATTTTCTTGCTTTTTCATTTTTTATTTTCAAGTTAAATGAATTGACTTTTATAGCCGAAATTTTTAACGTGAATTAACACCTTTTTTAAATGAATTTATAATTAGCTAAATTGAAGCCGATTTTATTTCATTTTAAAGAATGAAAGCTTATTTTGCTACAAATTATTGACGATGAATTTAAAAACAATTGGTATACTTTTAACCTTACTATCATTCAATATGTACGGTCAAGATTCAACTTTCAAAATTTGGGAAAACGTGCCTAATGCTATAAAAGTTAATTATGATGAAGAGGTAACCTACGAAAATGGTAAAGTGTGGAGCACAAGTAAAGTAACTGCCCCTACACTCACTGCCTTTATCGCAAAAGGAAATAGCTCAAAAACCGCAATATTAATCTGTCCTGGGGGTGGTTATACTCATTTAGCGATGGAAAAAGAAGGTTTTAAAGTTGCAGAGTGGTTAAATACCTTGGGGATTCATGCCTTTGTTCTAAAGTATAGAATGCCATCTTCAGCAAGTATGGAAAACCCTGCAGTGGGGCCTTTACAAGATGCTCAAAAAGCTTTGCGTCTAATTAAATCTAAAAATTTTGATGTAGAAATAGATCAGGTAGGTGTTATGGGTTTTTCTGCAGGCGGACATTTAGCTTCTACCTTGGCGACACATTACAATCAGCAGATTTATAAAGAAAAAAGTAACTATTCAGCAAAACCAGATTTTTCAGTTCTGATCTATCCGGTAATTTCAATGGAAAAAGGTATTACGCACCAAGGGTCTAAAACCAATTTATTAGGAGTGAATGCTCCACAAAATACAGTAGATTATTATTCAAATGAAAAACAAGTTGATGAAAATACACCTATATCATTTTTAGTTCATGCTACGAATGATACTTCGGTTCCCGTAGAAAATAGTATTAATTACTATTTGCAATTAAAGAAATATGGAGTTAGTGCAGAAATGCATCTTTATGAAGACGGAGGTCATGGATTTGGACTTGGTAAAGAAGGTACCAATACCAATTGGCCTAAAGCTTTACATAATTGGTTAAAAGTAAATCATTACATTCAAAAATAAAAAAATGATGTCTGCTATACTTCAACATGTATTAGAAATTATCGATTTATCACCCAAAGAGCAAGATGAATTTTTAAGTGTATTAAAAGAAAAAAAAGTTTCAAAAAAGTCTATGTTAATTAAACCGGGAGAGTTGGTTAATGAAGAATTTTATGTGCTTAAAGGTTGTTTGGTGGCCTATTATTTAGATGAGTTAGGCAATAAGCATATCATACAATTTGCGGTAGAAGATTGGTGGATTAGTGATTTTGAATCTTTCTTTAATGATGAACCTGCTAAGTTGTATATAGAAGCGCTAGAAGACTGCTCTTTATTAGCAATTAATAAAGAAGTTTTGGAAGAACTTTACAAACGTATTCCAGAATTTGAACGCTTTTTTAGAATAAAAACCACTAAAGCTTTTGTGGCTTTAAGAAGTAGAATACTTTCTACTTTACAAAAATCTGCCAAAGAACGCTACCTCGATTTTTGTAAAACTTATCCTGCTATAGAAAAGCGTTTGGCTAATTATCAGATAGCAAATTATCTTGGAGTACAACCTGAGAGTTTGAGCAGAATTAGAAAAGAATTAGTTTAACTATAGTTTAACGACTTAAATTAACGTATATCATTCGCGAATTTTGCTATTTATTCTAATTTTGTAGAAAAAAGAATGAGTGCAAATTCAGAACAAGCTTTACTAAAAGCTATAGATTTAAACGGATTAAGATTACCTAACAGAGTTGTTATGGCTCCTATGACTAGAAGTAGAGCAGACAATGAAGGAAATGTAGCTACTGCAGATTTGCAAGGAGAATATTACAGACAACGAGCTTCTGCAGGTTTGATTATTGCAGAAGGTTCTCAAATTTCAGAAGAAGCAGTTGGTTACATCAACACCCCAGGAATACACACCGAGGCTCAAGTAGAAGGATGGAAAGAAGTGACGAAAATGGTGCACGAAGCTGATGGAAGAATTTTTCTTCAACTTTGGCATGTAGGAAGAATGTCACACCCAGATTTTCATCAAGGAAAGAAGCCCTTAGCTCCTTCAGCTATTAATCCTGAAGCTAAATCTTTTACTTATGAAGGTTTTAAAGATACGGTGACACCTAAAGCGATGACTTTAGAAGATATTAAACGTACCATTCAAGATTATAAAATTGCAGCAAAAAATGCAATCAATGCTGGTTTTGATGGTGTAGAAATACATTCTTCTAACGGTTATCTTCTTCATCAGTTTTTTAATAAAACTTCAAATGTAAGGGAAGATGAATATGGCGGAAGCATGGAAAATAGAGCGAAAATTTTATTTGAGGTTTTAGATGAAATAAAAAAAGTAGTGCCCACAAATAAAATAGGAGTTCGTTTAAATCCTTCTTTACACGGAATTTTTGGAATGACGATGGATGAAGAAACCATCCCTACATTCGATTATATTGTTGAAAAGCTTAATGATTACAACTTGTCTTACTTACATTTATCAGAGCCTTTTAATGATGTGTCCGATGTTCCCTATGCGGTGAGTGAAATCGCAAAGCATTACCGTCCTTTATATAAGGGTAATTTAATGATTAATACGAATTTTGATCAAGAAAAAGGGAATAAAGTAATAGAAGATGAGTTAGCAGATTTAGTAGCTTTTGGAAAGCCTTATATCTCAAATCCAGATTTAGTAGAGCGTTTCGCTCAAGGGGTTGAACTTAGTGAGTGGGATCAAGACACTTTTTATGTACCTGGCAAAAAAGGTTATCTAGATTACAAAAAGAAAACAGATTCTTAATTAAAAATTCAATTTGAAAGAATAAAAAGCGAGTTTTATAACTCGTTTTTTTTTGTGTTAAACTGAAATTGTTATAAAAATAGACTATAAATTAATTTAAAACAATCTAAAAAATAATTGCATAAAAAATAATACTACAATTATTAATGCGGGAATTAACTGTAGGTAGTTTATGATTTGTTTCTGTAGGGTTAATTTACTTTTCATAATTTTTAATCTTGATAGTAGTTCGTAATAACTATAAAACAAAAATAAGTAAAAAAACCATTCGATTAATAAAATTATGTTATTTAATCCTTGATAAACACATTTAATCGGTTAATTTTGATTTAACACTAGATTAAATGCGTAAAAAATAGCTGTGCGTCTCAAATGAAAAAAGTTTTAATGGAATAAAATCCTTCAGAAATCATAAGGAACTTATGTTATTTATCAATAATTAATTATTAGAGATTAGAGATTAAATTTTAATGATAAACTCAAAGAAAAATCTAACAGATATTTTCAGAAAAAAACACTATGATAAGTTGGGTATTAATTTAGAGGTGCTGTTTTTGATTTTTTACCAATAGATAGAAGTGATGATTTAAAATTTAAGCATCAGGTCTCATTTTTAAAATAAAAAAGTGCTCAACCCCTTTAAAGATAAAGCACTTATATGCAGAAACATCAAATGTTCTAGAAAGAAACACTTGGAATATGTTAATATTACTAATTACTTATTTTACTATTTAAAATAAGCTTCAGTGTGTTTTTTAAAATTATCTAAAATAGTTTGCCAATCTTTTTCTTGATCTTCTAATGGAGCCTCTTCGTCAGCTTCAAAAGTTTGAGTAATGTATGTTTCATCACCTTCCACGTCAAAAAGAATATTTACTTTACGTCCGTCGTCTAAAAGGTAAACAATTTCCTCTTTAGGAATTACAATTTCATAAACTCCAGAAAATTCATAACTTTTACTTCCATCTTTGGCTTCCCTCTTAAATGAGAACTCGCCACTAGGTTCTAATTGTTGTATAACTTTAGAACATTTCCAATTAGGAGAGGTAAAATTCCATTGTTTAATGTGTTTTGGGTTTGTCCAGGATTCCCAAACCTGATGTACCGGTGTTAATAAAGAAGTTTCAACCGTAATCGTATCCATGATTGTTTTATAAAAGTTTTATGCTTTGATTTTCAAATATAAATTATAAAAATGAATTACCTAAAATTTTTGGAAGAACTATACTTTAAAAATTTAAAATTCGTTTTTTTTTTCTATTAAGGAAGCTTTCAGATTTTGTTATTGGTAAAAATATTAGTCTATTTTTGCAACAAATGAATGAACATGGAATTATTTGAAGATTTTAAAATAAATAGACAATTACAATACGCCATTGAAGATTTAGGGTTTAAAAAACCAACACCTATTCAGTCTAAATCTTTTCCTGTTATTATGAGCGGGAGAGATGTGGTAGGTATTGCGCAAACAGGTACAGGTAAAACTTTTGCCTATATGCTGCCTATTTTGCAAAATTTAAAATTTTCAAAACAAAAGCATCCGCGTGTTCTTATAATGGTGCCTACAAGAGAATTGGTAATTCAGGTAGAGCAGGAGATCTCAAAATTTGCTAAGTACTTAAACCTTAGAGTGGCAGCGGTTTATGGAGGAGTGAATATGAATACACATCATCAATTAGTAGCCCAAGGTTGTGATATAGTGGTAGCAACGCCAGGTAGATTATATGATTTAACCTTAAGTAGAGCGCTTCAACTAAAACAGATTAAACAATTAGTGATAGATGAAGTAGATGTGATGCTAGATTTAGGATTTAGATTTCAGCTTACCAATATTTTAGAAGTGCTTCCGCCTAAAAAACAAAATATTATGTTTTCGGCAACCATGACCGATGATGTAAAACTTTTTATTGATGATTTTTTTAAGACTCCAGAGAATATTTCGGTTGCGGTAAGCGGTACTCCTTTAGATAATATAGACCAAACATGTTATTCGGTTCCTAATTTTTACACCAAGGTTAACCTGCTTCAATATCTATTAAAAGATAAAAGTCTATTTCAAAAAGTATTGATATTTGTACCTAATAAAAAGAGTGCAGATTTAGTCTTTACCTTATTAGAAGAAAAATACACTAATGAAGTTGCGGTTATACACTCTAATAAAACACAAAATTACCGTATACGTTCTATAGAAAGCTTTAATAAAGAAGAAGTTCGCATATTAGTGACCAGTGACGTGATGTCTCGCGGGTTAGATTTATATAAAATTACCCATGTAATTAATTTTGATACGCCTTTATTTCCTGAAAATTATATGCATCGTATCGGAAGAACTGGTCGTGCAGAAGAGCAAGGAAGTTCTGTCTTATTATATACCGAAAAAGAAGAACCCGCAAAAGAAGCGATTGAGGAGTTGATGGATTATGAAATTACGAAATTAGAGCTTCCAACTGAAGTTGAAATTTCTAAAGAACTTACTCCAGAAGAAAGACCACAACATCGCGAGAAAGATTTTACCAAGCAAAAGAAAGATGAAGAAATTGGTGGCGCTGCCTTTCATGAAAAGAAAGAGAAGAACCAAAAAGAAAATTTGGGAGGCTCTTACCGTAGAAAAATACAAGAGAAATATAAAAAGCCAAAAACAAGAGGAGATAAAAATTATAATAAGCGAAATAAAAACAAATAATAGATCACTTTTTCCGTACAAGAAAGGCTAATCTGCTTTTTTATAGCAAATTAAAGTTGAAAAAAAACAAAAAATTCTACTAAAATCAGCTTTAAATGCATTTGTATCTATATAAATAACTAGCAATCAGTGAATTGTAATTATTTGAAAATAAATGAATTAAATGCCTTGAGAACCAATAATTAGTCTCATATTTACAATATTATAAATAACAATTTTAATTACATTACAATGAATAAAGGAACAGTAAAATTCTTCAATGACACTAAAGGTTTTGGATTTATCACTGAAGAAGGTGCAGACAAAGATCATTTTGTGCACATCTCTGGATTAATTGATGAAGTTCGTGAAGGTGACGAAGTAGAGTTTGATTTACAAGAAGGAAACAGAGGATTAAACGCAGTAAACGTAAAAGTTATCTAACATATACACGTTAAAAGGTTTATTAGTAAAGCCCATCTTTTTTAAGGTGGGCTTTTTGTATTATAATTTATAGAGTTATGGGTAATTTTATCTGGCTAAAAAAAGATTACTTTCTATTTTTTGAAGAATTATTAGATAAAGAAGAATAGTTACTGCATATTGGTTCAGTTTGATATAGAAAAGAAGATTATTTTATCTAAAATATTTATTAGTGAAAATAAAACTATCGTGATTATTACGCTACATGAAAATCTAAATAAAAAGCAAATTACCAGCTAGTGATAGAATTTTTTGTGTTTTTAAATAGTTACCTAAAAGTTTAGCTTACTATTATTCAGTCACAAAAATTTCTTCTTCTTTTAAGTCTTCAATAAATTCTTTAGTAAAAAGTTTTAAACCTTCGCTGACCAGGTAATCAGAGTCAAAAGCTTGCTTAATATCAATATTAATTTTCCAAATTAAATCTTCTTCTTCATTTTTTTCGCAAATACAATATAAATTAGAAGCTACTCGGTGTACGGTATAATCTTTAAAACCTTCTTCTGCAGAATATAATTCTTTATTTTTAGTTACATCTTCTTTAAAACTACCAAAAAATTCATTGTAATACCTAATAATTGCTGATTTTGAATCTTTACCAGTTTCTCCGATAACCTTAGTAATTAAAACCGAATCAAATTTTTGTTCCTCTAATTGATTAATATAGGGGAGCCAAGCTTCCATCGTTTGGGGAATAGTTTTCATATCGTCTTTAAAAAAAGACAAACTTCCTTCAGCATTAATTCCATTTTTCAGCAATGTCGCAGTAAGTTGTTGCTCAAAATGTTCTCGTATCGTTACATTATTTGTCATTCCTAATACTAAAACTTTGTGTAATTTTACATCTTCAGATGCTGGTTTTCGCCAATTACTTACTTGTTTAGTACTGGAACAAGAGATTATGATCAAAACTAATACAGTTAGGTTAAGAAAAGATAGTTGTCGAGGAATACGCATCGTTATAAAATTGAAATGTTAATTTTTCTACCAAAGTTAACCAATAAGCTTAAGAGGAACTGATAAAATAATTCTAATTTTCTCTTTAAATGGTTTTTTAACCACGGGATAATAGCTAGAGGGTGGAGGTGAGTATTGAGTGCAAAGTAAGATTGACCCTTCGACAAGCTCAGTGAGACATTGCTGAATACGAAGTTGAAGTTGAAACTGAAATTGAAAAAATATAGAATTGAAACGACATATCGAGTAAAGTATTGAAAATCAAGATAGCGGCGCAGGGAAAAAGATAAAAAGCTGTTTGACCGTAGGGGGTTCTTTTTATCTGTGGAGGAGGGTACCGTAGTATTTTCTTATACTTTTCTCGTCAGCCTAGATTTTTTGCGTCTTTTTCATCTATGAAAAATAAGGGAAGAGCCCTAGATAAAGTTGAAATTGAAAAACATCCATACCGTCTGTTGGGCAAACAGTTGGTGAGTTTTGAGAGATGGGAGATGAGATGAAAATAACCCTTCGACAGGCTCAGGGGTGACATTGCTGAAAATGAAAACTACTGCCTACTGCTCACACCTTTTACTCCCCAAGCAGTTGAAACTGACTTTTTTTCTGGTACAAAGTCCCTTATTTCCACCCATGCAAAGCTTAAGCTAAGCCATAGCTTCTTCGATACTCCTTCGAGATTTCCTTGAGTAAAGTACCGTATTTCCTAGAAAACACGAATAAAACTCGAAGAAGCTTCGAGCTACCTAGGAATTTGCTAGGGGAAATCCGAGGTTAAAATGGTGATTTTGGAGGTGTATGGAACAGAGGAATTTTAAGTGACTTTAAAGAGATTGAGCTTAATTGGTCACCGGAATCTTTTTATAGATCGATTATAAATGAGGAATAAGTATATTTAACTATAAACTTATGTTTAATGATAGCCAAAAATGGGTTTTTGTACCATAAGCTTATGGTATGATTATTTTTAAAATATTGATTTGCAATAATTTAGATTAATAACTAAGTAGTGATTTTTGTTGAACGAGAAGCTGAACTTGAAATCGAAAAATACTACTTACTTCCTCCTGCCAAATGAAGACTCAACTCTCATCACTAACCATTCACAAACTCAACTCCTTCTCGATACAATTTTATCCTCGCTATCGCTCGGCTAAAATCCCTCGAAGTGACTGGAGTAATGGTGAGTTTTTGAGTTGATGAGTAGTGATTATAGACAAGGATTAAAACTGAAGTTGAATTCGAAATTGATCAAGATTTCTCCTAGCGTCGAAATGACAGTGTGGAGTTTAGGTAGTAGGTTGTAGGAAATAGATAGTTGGGAGTATATTGTAGGAAGTGGAGAGTTAGCTTAGAGAACTTAGATCATAGCATATAGAACCTAGACTTGGAGAGCGGGTAGTTCGTGATTATTCACGTATCTTTGATAAATAATAAATACGTGTAAAAAAATCTTTTTATATTTGTAATTGAGTAAGCTCAAAACTATGCTGATATGAATACTAAATTAACATTGACGATTGAACAAGAAATCATCAAAAAGGCAAAAGAATATGCTAAAGATAAAAATCGTAGCTTATCAGATATTGTTGAAAATTACTTAAAAATCTTAACTGGAGCTGAGCAAAAAGAAAAAACAAAAAAGCTTCAACCTATGGTTAAGTCCTTAAAAGGTTCTTTTAAAATACCAACACCGGATATGGATTACAAAAAGGAACTTAAAAACAGGTTAGAAGAAAAATATTCTTAATGGATAAGGTACTGATTGATACCGACGTAATTTTAGATTTCTTTTACGATCGTGAACCTTTTGCAGAGTTTGCCACTCAACTTTTAAACCTCTGTGAAGCTGATAAAATAAAAGCATATACCACACCGGTAATCATCTGTAATGTTTATTATTTACTCAGAAAAAGCGCCAAGCACGAAATAATCATTGAAAAAATCAAACAGCTTTTAACGATCATCGAGATCATCGCTATGGATAAAGAAGTTGTCTATAGGGCACTGAATTCCGGTTTTAAAGATTTTGAAGATGCATTACAAAACTTTTCAGCTATAGAAAATGGACAAATAAAGCTGATCCTCACTAGAAACGTAAAAGACTATAAAAAAAGTAAATTAGCGGTGCTAACACCAGAAACTTATTTAAAAGGAAATTTCGGAAGTGAGCGATAAGATACTGCGAAGGTAGTTGGAAGCTGGGAGTTTGAAGAGAGCTTAGATGATAGAATATAGATTCTAGACATTTGGAAAGTAGTGAGCTTTTGAGTTTGTGAGTTGAGTGTAGATAAAGAATGAAATTGAAAAAACTGATTACTGTTCACTAAAAAACTTCTCGATACAATTTTATCCTCTCTAGGCGCTCGCTATCCTAAAACCATTCGAAGAGACAGAATGAAGTTGGAAGTTAGCCTAGAGAACTTAGATGATAGAATATAGACCCTAGACTTTGGGAGTGAGGAGATTTTGAGTTCGTGAGTGATGAGTATAGAGAAAGATTGAAATAGAACATCAAGAATCCTTAAAATGGCTTTTTTTTTAGATCTGTAGTAATGAGAAGAAATTTTAGAGCTTGGGCAGAGGAGGATGGGACGAGCGGTAGCGTTTGCCATCCGCAGGCGTCAAAATTTCTGTACTCATTCAAGGATCTAAAAATCACGCCTAGACTTTTGCTTCTTTTCGGCAATGGAAAAGAAGAGAGGATGTGAAGTTGAAGTTGAAAGTTAGCCTAGAGAACTTAGACGATAGAGTATAGATTCTAGACTTGGAGAGTAGTGAGTTGCTGAATAACATGAAACCCGGCCTACGAGAAAAACTTTAAAAATCAAGGTGGCAGCGTTGGGTTAGAGCTCAAAAGCTGTTTGACCGCAGGAAGTTCTTTTCAGCAATGGAAAAGAAGAGGGATTGTGAAGTTGAAGTTGAAGTCGATAAATATTGCCAGATGAAGACTTTTAACTAAAAATACCTGTCACTGCATGGTATTCTCCAGCAAGGGGTGGTTATCTTTGCTAAAAAATATTTCATGTCAATACCATTTTCAGCGTTAGGAATTCAAGAGGAACTTCAACAGGCTTTAGCCAATTTAAATATTTCTCAACCCACCGTTATTCAGCAAAAAGCAATTCCACTTATTCTTCAAGAAAAGGAAGACTTGGTAGTTTTGTCAAAAACAGGAACCGGAAAAACTGCTGCTTTTGGTTTGCCAATATTGCAATTAGTTCATCCAGAACAACATCATATTCAAGCGCTTGTTTTGGCACCTACACGTGAATTAGGAAATCAAATCTATGAGAATTTAAAATCATTTGCAACTCAACTTCCTGAACTTAAAATCAATGGAGTATTTGGAGGAAATCCAATTAAACCGCAAATTGAAGAATTAAAAAATTTACCTCAAATCTTGGTAGCTACTCCAGGTAGGTTATTAGATTTAATCGAAAAAGGGGCTTTAAGTTTAGAAAAACTTGAATATTTAGTATTAGATGAAGTTGATGAAATGCTAAGTGCATTGAAAGAAGAAGTTGAGCTTATTTTGAAAACTGCCCCCAAGCAACGAAGAACCTTTTTGTTTACAGCAACTATGCCTGGAACTATTAAGCAGTTGGTTCAAAATTATATGGGTAAAAAGGTTTTCCATATTGAAGCAGATATGCAAACTACTGGCCATCAAGGTATCGATCATCAATACGTGGTGGTCGAACCTATTGAGAAGCTAGAAGTTTTACTTCACTTTTTAAATACAAGAGAGGGAGAACGTGGTATTATTTTTTGTAAAACCAAAGCGGCCGTAAATAAACTGGCGAAGAAATTAGCCATCAATAAATTTTCTTCGGGCGCTATTCACGGAAGTTTAACCCAAGGGATTCGTGATCGAATCATGGGACAATTTAGAGAAGGGCATATCCAAATTTTAGTCGCTACAGATTTAGCAGCACGTGGGATCGATGTTAAAGATATTTCTTACGTAGTAAATTACCATTTACCCGATACCTTTGATGCTTATGTACACCGAAGCGGAAGAACCGCCAGAGCAGGAGCGAAGGGGTTTTCGTTAACTGTTTTGCAGGAAGAAGAAGTACACGAGATTGCCGATTTTGAAGAAGAATTAGGAATTCAATTTAAAGAATATCAAAAAGCCGATGCGCAAAGCATAGAAGATAACAATACGCTTTTGTGGGCTAAAAAAGTATTTAAAACGAAACCTAATCGAGAAGTTTCAGAAGAATTAAAAACGAAGGTAAAAACCATTTTTCATCACTTGACTAAAGAAGAGTTGATCGAAAAAGCATTGGCGCATTATTTAAATCAAAAAACTTCTATTTCTGCTAACGATAATTCTACCAAGGATAAAAAACAATAAATTTTATGGCAACTACTATTAAAAATCAGGAAGATATTTTAGCGAAATTAAATATTCATGTTTTAAATCCTATGCAGGAAGAAGCAATTTCTGTTATTAAGCATAAAAAAAATATTGTTTTACTATCTCCTACAGGAACCGGAAAAACGCTGGCATTTTTATTACCGCTTTTAGAAATGTTAGCTCATGCTAATGAAGAAATTCAAGCTTTAATCATTGTACCCTCTAGAGAGTTGGCTATTCAAATCGAGCAAGTACTACGCGCTATGGGATCGGGTTATAAAGTGAATGCGGTCTATGGCGGCAGACCTATGAGCAAAGATAAGATTGAATTAAAACACAAGCCTGCTATTCTAATTGGAACGCCTGGAAGAATTTTAGATCATTTCAATAAAGAACGTTTCTCAAAAACAAGCATTAAAACACTTGTATTAGATGAGTTCGATAAGTCATTGGAAAATGGTTTTGAAGAAGAAATGAAAGGAATCATCAACCAATTACCTAGTTTAAATAAACGTATTTTAACTTCTGCTACTCAAGGCGTAAGCATTCCTAAATTTGTACAGTTAGATAAGCCTCATATCATTAACTATCTAAAAGAAAAAACAGTTTCTAAGTTGGTGCTTCAAACGGTGGTTTCTCCAGATAAAAGTAAATTAAATACCTTATTAAATTTATTAGAATACATTGGTGCTGAACCTGGAATTGTTTTCTGTAACCTAAAAGACAGCATTGCTCAGGTGAGTTCATTTTTGGAACGGAATAACGTAAGTCACGCTTGCTTTTCTGGCGGAATGGAACAAAAAGATCGAGAACGTGCTTTAATTAAATTTAGAAATGGAACTTGCCAATTATTATTAGCTACAGATTTAGCGGCGAGAGGAATAGATATTCCAGAAATGAAGTACATTATTCATTATGAATTGCCACGACATGAAGAAGAATTTATTCACCGAAATGGAAGAACAGCTAGGGTTAATGCCAAAGGTACTGCTTACATATTACAGGGAAAAGATGAATTGCTACCTGAATTTATAAAAGGTACTAAAACCATCTCCATAGCGAAAAAAGCAGTGAGCAAACCTCAATACTGGGAAACCTTATTCATTTCTGGCGGAAGAAAAGATAAAATTTCTAAAGGTGATATTGCTGGTTTATTCTTTAAACAAGGCGGACTTGATAAAGACCAATTAGGGGTTATCGAGTTGAAACAAGACTGCACTTTTGTAGCTGTACCCTTAAGTATTGCAGATAGTTTAGTAGAAAAACTGAATAATTCTAGGTTAAAGAAGAAGAAAGTTAGAATTTCAGTATTGTAAAGAGTTAATGTGAGGTTGAATTCTATTTTTTTTCAAATTCAATTTATACAGAAAACAGGCTTAATATACATTTTATTAAGCCTGTTTTTATGGCGTTAGTCATCACAAGAATAGGCTATTCTTAAATATTCTAAGAATTTGCCGGTCAATGTTGTAAACTCAGGTAGTCGTATATAGTTTCATAAGCCGAATTAAATTGAATCAACTTATCCCTATAAAATTTTATAATTTAGAAAAGAAATAAAACTATATTCGCAGCCAAAAAATAACTTATGCAAGTGAACAAGGAAGTGGAAGGAGTGGTGAGCCAAGAAGAAATTGATCAGTGCATAATGATACTGGAAAACCTAAACACTCATACCAATCAAATTTTTGAAATTCCGAAGTCAAAAAGGACAGCTTTGATTAAAGCCGCTGGACAATTATCTAGACCTAGCCGAGAAGAATTTTCACGTAGAAAAAAAGATGCTAAAAAAGCTGCTAAACGCAAACAAGCTGCTCGCGATAAAAGTGCTCGTAAAGAAACGGGGATTAGAAGCGCAAGAGAAGCGCACGTATTTATAGCTCCAAAATTATTGGCTGCTGCAGATCTAGAAAGTAAGGAAAGTCTTGAATTACAAACGCCTCGAAATTGTTATGTCTGTAAAACCTTATTCACCAAATTGCATCATTTCTATGATACGATGTGTACAGAATGTGGTGATTTTAACTATGCTAAACGTTTCCAGACCGCGGATGTCGATGGTCAAGTTGCCGTGATTACTGGTTCTCGTTTAAAAATTGGTTACCACATTACTTTAATGTTATTACGAGGTGGGGCAACAGTCATAGCAACTACTCGTTTTCCAGTAGATTCTGCACTTCGGTTTTCTAAAGAAGAAGATTTCCATCAATGGAAAGACAGGTTACATATTCACGGATTGGATTTAAGGCATATCCCAAGCGTGGAAATTTTCTGTAATTATATCGAACAAAAATATGATCGCTTAGATATCTTAATCAATAATGCGGCACAAACCGTAAGAAGACCTGCTGGATTTTATGCGCATTTAATGCATAACGAAGAACAGCCGTTAGAAAATTTACCTAAAAGCGTCCAAGATTTATTAGCAGATCACTCCGATTGTTTAACTGAATTGAAATCTTTTTCAACAGGAGCTTCTCCTAATAAAAATATGCCAGTAACTTGGCACGGACCAGAACCAGGAATTGGACTCAGGGCTTCCGCTAAGCTTTCTCAAATCCCTTATAGTTTCGATAATTCATTAGTGGCACAAGAAGTTTTTCCAGTAGGAGAATTAGATGCCGATTTACAACAAGTAGACTTAAGAAAAACCAACTCTTGGCGTTTAAAGTTGGGTGCCATAGAAACTACTGAAATGATTGAAGTTCAACTGGTAAATTCGGTTGCTCCTTTTGTGCTGTGTAATCGTTTAGCGGAGTTGATGAAGAAAGAAAACACGGGTCAAAAACACATTATTAATGTGACCGCGATGGAAGGGAAGTTTCATCGTTTTTTTAAAGAATCTCGCCATCCGCACACCAATATGGCCAAGGCAGCGTTAAATATGTTAACCCATACTGCCGCTGGAGATTTGGCAAAAGATGGAATTTATATGAATGCCGTAGATACGGGTTGGGTAACCGATGAAGATCCCGCAGAACTGGCTAAAAGAAAGCAAGAATTGCACGATTTTCAGCCTCCACTAGATATTGTAGATGGCGCCGCTCGAGTAATGGATCCGTTGTTTGATGGCATTAACACCGGAAAACATTGGTGCGGTAAATTTTTAAAAGATTACAGACCTATAGATTGGTAAATGATGAGCGAAACACAACCTAATAACCCGCTACATGGAGTAAAACTTGCAGATATGCTTAACTATTTGCAAGATTATTATGGCTGGGATGGTTTGGCCGAACGTGTAAATATTAATTGCTTTAAGTCGAATCCTACCATAAAATCAAGTCTTAAATTTTTACGCAAAACCGATTGGGCAAGAACAAAAGTAGAAATACTCTATTTAAAAACGATTAAAAGATAGTTAATTTTCTATTATTGAAATGTTTATATTTTTTGAATTGAGATTTAAAATTAAATAGCGACACTGAATATAAATATGTAATTGTAGCCGAAGTTTTGTCATTACTATAGAAATAACACTTACTTTCGCGCCTTGATTTAAAATAAAGATATGAAGCGAATTAACGAATATAAAAAGCTGTTTGAAGTAGAAAAAGAAATTGAACTCAAAGCTTTAAAAAAGAGTTACCGTAACCTGGTAAAAGAATGGCATCCCGATAAATTTCAAAATGGTGACCCTAAACAAGTAGAGGCAGAAATGCAAAGTCGTAAAATTATTGACGGCTATCATTTTTTAGTAAGTATTGCTCCAGAAACTAAAGAAGCAAATTTACCCGAATATACGGCAGCGATTAATTCTGGAATTGCAGATTATCAGCATAAAGGCTTATTGTTAGAGATCAGTTATCTTGATGGTTCTACCTACGAATATTTTGGGGTTACTAAACCTGTATTTGTGAAAATGATGCAGAGTAATAAATTAAATCGTTATGCAAAACGTGCAATTTATCCAAATTATTTATATAGAAAATCTAAGCGTACTCAAGAAGAAGAATAGGTTTTTAGATAGATAATTCATCTAAACATAGAGTTAAACATACTCAATAAAAAAATAATAACCCTTGAAGTTTTTTCAGGGGTTTTTTAGTTGAAAATGTTTAGTTAGATTTAATCAAAAGTATGACGCTTTTCTTGCGTTGAAGAAGCTTGTAGTAAATCGTGAAAAGCGCTAATTAAATTAAAGTTTTCAGTAATTGCATCATCAATGGCCAATCCTGAAACTCCAGTTCCTAAAATAGCTTTTACACCTTCAAGACTAATTTCGCCAAAAGCCAACAGAGGTGTTTCAGTAGTTAGCGCTTCTTGTATGAATGAAAAACCAGTAATTCCTAAACTTGCTGCGTTATTTTCTGGATTTGTATTTTGAAACGGTCCTAAATATAGATAGTCTAATTCTTGTGATATTAATCTTTCGGCATCTTCTAAGTGATAAGCCGTAGCGCCTATTAATTGCCAGGTGTGTAAATGTTTTCTTACAGAACTGGTACTAGCGATACTTTTCTCTAAATGAACACCATCTGCTTTAATTTGCTTTGCAACTTTATAGTGATCTTGAACAATTAATCGCGTTTGAAAATGAGCCGTAATTTCGCGAGCTTTTTCTGCATATTTTAGTACTTTTTTTTCACTTAAATGGTTTAATCTTAATAGCACCAGTTCTGCTCCAGAAGTACACGCTTTTTGCACGTTTTCTAGATGTTCTTGAGGGGTGTTACCTTGAGTTAAGTAATGTAATTTAGCGATCATAAATGAATGAAATTAAAAAGTGACCAAGAATTGAATGTGCTTAAGAAAGACTTATTTTTTTTGAATACTCCATAAAGTAACTATCATAACGAGCTAACTTTGCTGTCATTTCTTCAGCATAAATTACGTACTGGCATTTGATAACACTTTGGGTTATCGATAATAATGCGGCATAAGCTGTTTGCTGAATTAAAAAATCGGCATCATCAATACTAAATATCTTTAGTTGTGAGGTATGTACACCATTTAATAAAAACAATTTATTTAGATTCTTAGGTGTTGAAATGAGAATATCTATTCCTTCTAAAATTTCTGATTTCTGTAAATCTATATGCATTTTTTCATGGGCTACATAAGGCCTTAAAGAAGTATGACGCGTATAGACCAAAAATTGATCTAGTATCTCTAGGGCTTTCTCTTTATTTTCTACTAAGATAATAGCTCGCGGCGCATCACCTACGGCTTCACATTTTAACTTTTGTAAAGTGGTTAAAATAAGCGTGGTAGTTTTTCCTGCACCTTTAGGAGCGGTGCAATACAAATTCATTCCGCTTTTAATTACGGGAATACTTTTGCGTTGCAGTGGAGTAGGTGTTTCAATTTCTAGCTTAGCTAGTTTCTCTTTAATTTCGGGATGTAACTTTTTAAAAGGCATTTGGCAAAGGTAATCATTTCTGAAATCTTTTGTATTGTTTGAATTGGTGAATTACACGAAGAAATACCTAAAAAAGATGTTGGAAATTATTTAAGGGTTTTAATTGATTAATAGGAAAGCGTAATGCTTGTGGAATGATTTTAAAGAACTTTAATAACAAGTTGACATAAAAATATCATTATAAATCAAAAAACAAAATTTTACCGCTTAAGCAATAAGTATTCTTAAAAGTTACTATTATACCATGGATTTTCCGATGTTTTCTAAAATATAGTGAATGGCCATGTATCGTCCCGAATTTAAATTCTCTGAATATATTTTATTACAAACGCTTATAGCTTAATTAAAATCATCCACTTTATTTTGGTTTGTTAAAATAAAATCTTCATAAATTTAAAAAATTACTACAAGTAAATATCTCAATATAAGTGTTTTAAGCGATTCAATCGCAAGTTAGACTTTACACTATGAGACAGCTTAAACGTGCTGTTTTAAACCCTTAGAAATGCCTCTAAACGGTTAAATAACAGTGTTTTAAAATAGCTCTTTTTAAGCTTCATTTTTGAAATTTTCGAGAAATTAGTTACTCAAAACTTGCTGAATCAGTTTTAATAAGAAATGATTTTAGTGGAAAAAATTTCTTAGTCATAAAGGATTTAAAGATTTTTTTAAATAAATGATCTATGAGCTAATGACATTTGCTAAAGATTAGTCGTAAACAATAATACTAAGCAGCTTAAGTTGTAATCATTGTTTTTGTGAAAACAGCATTAAAAGATGTTTTTCTCTACTTTTTACAAAGAATACATTTGTTTTATAATGTTCTGCGTTATGTAACTTTGCTTTGGGAAAAAGCGAAATTCTTTACCCCCAATTTTCTTGGATTTTTTTCTTTCTAAAAGTTTCTTTAAAAAATGTAATGGAATACTCTTTGCCCGAAGCGACGGTAGGAGCGAAGTGGGAATGTGTATGGAATGGTTTATTCTCTCTAATTTCCAATTAATTACGGAATCCCATAATAAGTTAATTATTACAATTTTGTATATTTAAAAAGTATAAAAACACTTTTAAGAAATGAATAAATATGAACTAAAAATTGTCTCAATTATTGATGACGAACGTGTTGTTTTATTACAAGCATTTTTATATGCTGAAAATGAAACTATTGCTAATACAATGGCTGACAACATTTTTACTACATACCAAGATAATAGTAATTATACTGAATATTATGAGGGTATTGTTGTACAAAGACCATTAACTTTAGTTGAGTAAATTCCTAATCGATTATAAATTGAATGCACTATAAATTAACACAGGAAATAATAAAACTGAGTGAGTCAGATTATTGGCATAGTGCTAAAAATGAATGGAATTTTGAATATGCATATTATAGCGATGAATTACAGAGATGTCTTTGTGGACATTATCCAATTAAAAATGTCTGTGTCATTAAAAACACCATAAATAATAGACATACTGAGGTTGGGAATTGTTGTGTGAATAAATTTTTAGGAATAGATGAAGGAAACAAAATTTTCACATCAATTAAACGATTAAAAGAAGACCCAACAAAAAGTATGAGTCCAGAAGTTTTGGAGTACCTATTTAATAAAAAGGCATTAACCAACTTTGAATATAAATTTTACTTAGATACAATTAGGAAACGTAAATTTTCTTACAAACAACTTGAAATACGTAAAAAAATAAATCAAAAGTTAATTGATTTCACGAGTTATGAATCTAACTCTAATTTTTCAAGAATCAATTTAGTATTAAAATGGGCAGAAGAGAATACTTGGTTTGACACAAGCTTTGTTCATTCTTTGAAGCAGAATTGCGAAAGAAGAGGAAAATTGACTGAAAACCAATCTAAAGCTCTTGAGAACATAATTAAAAAACTAAAAATTGAATAATTCTTTTGGTATTTAAATTGGAAAAGACAAGAAGCCCTTTCCCAAGGAAAGAACTTCTTATGATGCTTTACCGTAAAGCTGTATTAATTTTTCTATGTCTATAGATGGATAATGAGATTTTACATAATCCTGAAAATTAATTAAAGAACCACTATAACTTTTAACATATTCAATTAATTTATGTTTTGGTTTTCTGTAATGGCTATTAATGTTTTTTATTATAGCTTTTTTAGTACCGTCTTTTAATTCGTTGATAAAACTATCATTTCCATCTGTATTTATATTTCCTTCTATAATATCTTTAGACAAATAGTTGCTAGAAATAAACCAATTATAATGATTAGTATAAATTCTTTGGCCACTTGTCAAAAACTGAGGTACTAGAATAATGCATTTTCCTTTGTAATGAGGTAACATAACTTTTTTAGTAACCCATTTTTTTGAAGAATGTTCATAATATTCAATTTTGGTTTCTTCGACATCTATACTATATTTTAAACATTGCTGAAATGTAAATTCAGCCAAAATATCTCTACAAACATTTGCTAAAGTGTCCGACATATTATCTTGACCAATGCCTTTTACTAAAAGTAGTACATTATGAGCTTCATTAGTTACTGTAATTCCTGCTTTAACTAATTTATTAGCTCTTAATGAATCAAAAATTATTTCAGCTTTTGTTGGTCCAATTCCTTTACCTTTAATATTATAAGAGTAACCTAAATGGTATTCATTAGCTTCTCCTAAATGAGATAAGAAATTCAATCCGTTATTTCTATCATTAGGAATAATAAATGTTCTATTCAAAGTTTCTAAAAAAGATTTACTTCTTACATACATCTTTTTTGCAATCATATTATCTAAATTATTAGCAATATGATAAGGGTCAATAAATGCTTCTAAATCATTTTCCATTAAAATGTTTAGATGTTCCGTGGTATTACTTTTAATACCGAAATGTTCGTTAAATGTTTTTAAATGTATCATTTTTTAATTTTTTAAAATTTATATTCTTATTTTAAATCTGTCCATAAAAATTAATCTATAGACAGATTTTAATTTTTAATATTTAAGGTTACTATTATTTACCTTTACTATCACTTCTGTTACTTCTCACGTGTGGCTTAACTTTTATTGTTTTACCTCCAACTTTTTTAGTATAACCAGGAATTCTGTTGTATTTTCTACCTTCTGAATCTTTTGCCATATTTTACACCTCCTTTCTAATTTTTTTTAATTATTTATGTAAATTGTTAACCATTAACCTTCTACATAATACTATTAACTGTAGAAAATAAAAGTTCCCCAAAATGGGGTAAAAAAAATATTTGCGATTAATATGATTATAGAAGATATTGGCAAATTCTTTGAATCCAACTCAAAAAAACTTGATAAAATCAGTAATGTTGAATGGAAGATTGCAATCAAAAAGTGTGAGAAACATTTGTTCTTCAAGCTAATGAATAAAACAAAGTATGGAGCACATACAGTTGAAAATTTGGGAATACCAGCTAAGGATTATTATTTAGAATATGCTTATTCTAGTATAATTGATGGTTTTTGGGAATGGAAAGACAGCTTTGACCTTACTGAACAGTTAATAAGAATTATAGATAGTAGAATTTCTACAGTAGTTAAATCGTATAAAAATGCTAAAGAAAATGATGAAAAAAGAGAAGAAGAAGGTAAATATCCATTAAAGACAGTAATAAGAAGTCAGGATATCGAAAATACATTTTATAACTTGCGGTCTGAGGACGAAGTTGATGAAACCGAGCTACTTGCAATAGAAGATGACTATAATAAAATAGAGCTATTTGTAAATGAGAGTAAGGACGATGATATTAAAACGTTTTGGGAATGCACAAAAGAAGGATATAAAAGAGCTGAAATAGCTGAAATTATGGAAGTAACACCAAAACAACTAGATAAGATTAAAGAGAAATTTTTAAGGCAAACAAGAAAACAAATCGAGAAAAATGGAAACTAATAAAGCATTAAAAGCGTTAGATAATCTTTATGGTTTACTATTAGAAATGAATTACCATAAAGAACCAATAGATTTTTTAAGTGAAATAGAGGAAGATGATGTTTTTGTTTCTAAACATTTAAGAAATGTTATGCTAAGGCGTTCTAAAACTAAAGCACTCTTAGTACAAAATAAGTACAAAAAATTAAGAGAAGAATTTTTACGTCTTAAAGAGTATGGTTTTGAAAAATTACAAGAACTATTGACCCCAAAAGAAAAAATAGAATTGCAACCTCTATTTAATAAATTTAAAGAGTTAGAAGAAAAAGATGAAATAGATATCAATGAAGACCAAGATTTTTTAATCTTCATTTCTAAGATTAAAGATAAAATTGACGATGATGAATCTTAATAAGCCTCAAAAAGAAGCAAATAAATTATTAGATTCATTAGGATGGGCAAAACCAGGAGATTTAACATTAACAGAAATTGCTTATGCCTCTAATGCAGATGTGAAAGAGTCAGACTTAGGTGGTTCAAGAGGTCGGATTTTAATGAATGGAGACTCAGCTATAATAACAATAGATTCAAAAGTCAAATTAGAGTCTAAACGAAATTTTATTCTTGCTCACGAAATTGGCCATTTGATTTTGCATAAAAAAATAACGCCTCTTTTTTCAGATACTAATAAAACACTAAGCGAATGGTATGCAAAGGGAAAACACGAAATTGAAGCAAATCAATTTGCTTCTGAATTATTAATGCCTAGCCATTTATTTAAGCCAAAAGTTAATGGCAAAACATTAACTTTAGATTTAATTAGAGAAACTGCAGATTTTTTTGGAACTTCTCAAACTGCTACTTTATTAAAATATAAGGATTTAGGTGATTTTTCAGTTTCTATAATCTATATGGAAGATGGTATTGTACAATGGAAAACTGAATCTAACGATTTTCCTTTAAAATTTTTGCAAAAAGGGAGTAATGCTCCAGAAGGTTCTGTTGCAGGAGACTTCTTTAAAGGTAGAGACTTAGAAGAAGAGCCAGTATTAGTAGAAGCGATTGAATGGTTCCCTGAAGATTTTGAAATAGAGAATCATTTAACAACTGAATTGTATGAACATAATTTTAGAATAGGTTCAAACGGATTATTATGCTGTTTATGGATGCAATAATTTTATTAAAATTATTCAAGTTTCCCTGTTCCATAATTAACACGCTTCTTAAAGTCAATCACTTCATCCTTTAATTTCTTATTAGCATTTTCAATAAGTTCATTTTGAAGTTTCATAATACGTAACAAGTCGTGAATGGCGTTTAAATTATCTAGTTGAGTATATACGATTTTTTCAAGGTCGGCTTTGGTGTATTTAGGATATGGCATAAAATTTGAAATAAAGTTATTAACAACAAAAATTTAATTAAAAATTACATTTATATAATTTTAACTTATATAAAGTTAATTCAAACTTATAAATTAAATTTTAAAAACACAAGTTTAGATTACTAAAATTCAACTTAAACTTATGTTTTGATAAGTATGTATTATATATTTAAGGTGGAATACATCAAATAATTATGACAATAGAAAGGATAAATAGAATAAAAGAAGTTCTGGTGATTCAAGGAAAATCGCAGGTATGGCTTGCGGAAGAACTTGGAAAAAGCACGACTTCTGTAACCGCTATTTGCAATAATAAATCACAACCTCATTTAAAAGATTTAAAAAGGATTGCAGAAATACTTGATGTAGATATTAGAGAGTTATTAGTTCCTACAAAATGATTGCCTTAGAGTTCCTAAAATCAGAATTAAAGAAACATAGTATAGAATTAACCGCCAAACCCGATGGGAGGGAAGGGGTTGATTTTTTAATAGGAAAACACCAAATATACTTACAACCGCTAGACTTAGATACTATAAAACAGAGTGTTAAAATTCCAAAGCAAGATTTAGGAGAACTAAACGATAACTTATTTATCGCTTTAGTTTTAATCATAGAAAAACAACCCAGAGTTGTGTATTTAATTTCATCTAAGCAATTACGAGATTCTACTAACAATTACTTTATAAATAACGAAGTGAGTTTAATGCCTAGTTTATCTAATTGGGAGATTAAAATATCAAGCAAATCCATTGAAGAGCTTGAAAAATATGCTTTAAACAATATGATTAATAAACTAAAAGTTTAGTTATATATTATTATGTAAAATAGTAGCAGTGCGTTTTTACCCAGATGAAGCGTTGGCAAAACGGCCTCAGAAAACTTTGTTTAAAACAATAGGTGAATGAGCGTACATATTTTAGAGGGCTAGCAATAGATACTCTTAATAATCTAAGAATTTTAAAGCAAGTTCTAAGCAATCTTAATGAGTTACGATGTTTTCTAAAATATAGCGACTGAGCCGTACATTGTTTCCAAAGGTTTGTGCAGCCTTGATTTTTTTGTTTCTTTTTGTATCAAGACAAAAAGATATGCAAACACTTAAAAATTTAAATAAAAGCACAATTAGAACAAGTGTATAGAAATTTTAGAGCGTGGATTAGAGCCAGGAAAAATTTTATACTCTTGTGGCTAGCTTGCGAGAATGGCGTAGAAAAAAATTTTACGGGATTTTCCTTGAATACGAGAATTATAATTAATAGCAAAAGGTTTAGCTTTTTTTGGTGTGGCCAAGCGGTGGCAAATTGAGTTTAAAAATAAATGCCATAAAGCATTTAATTTTTTAAAAACAATAAAGCGGTTGGGCGCGGCAATTTTACATAGCGTCTAATTATAGTACAAACAGCAGAATGTTTCTTATTCAGTACTAAACCCAAGAGCCTAATGTTTAATGACCCCAGTACTACAGTTTATTGTGTATTCAAGACTTTCTGGGATATTTTACATAATATGGAATTATAGCTTACGAATATAAAAGAAATTCAGGTCGTAAAATGGCTGTAACATAATTGTTGACGATATAAAACACTGACGTGTTAGTTATATCTACAATTATGTTAAATACACTGTATTCGTCATTTTACTCGAATATTATATTTGTACTATAATTTATATTATGTAAAATAGAATTTTTTGTAGTAGAATACTATAAAATAATTTAATTCTTACTCTTCTTTTTCATCTGTTCCAGAGATAGTTCCATCGTAAGAAATATTGTCTCGCTGACTAGTCGTTACATGCGTATGAACATTATGATTAGGATAAATAGTAATCTTAAATTGATAGTGTTCCGTTTTTGCGCTGGTTTTAAAATTTATTGTATATTCTTCTTCGTTATTTTTGATTATTTCTAAGTTTTCTGGAACACCTTCAAATTCGATACCACTAGCGGTTCCATAATCGCCACCAAATTGGCGAACGCCAAAATATGGTAAGAAAACTTCTACTTGGTCTCCATATATTTTAATAAAATTAGGATTTCCTATTAAAGAAATTTGTTGTCCACGTAAAGGATTCATCCAACGATGTTCAATTTGAAAAGTAGAATCTTGCATCCACTTGTTAAGTTGTTTTTTTTGTAGTGATTCTTGCTGTATTTTTTGTTGCCCGGCGCAGCTTAACAACAGAGATACAAAGATTATAACACCTAAAAATGAAGTAAACTTTGATGGAAATGTTTTCATCTTCTTGATTTTTAATTAAAATACGACTATTATTTAAAGTTTGTTATCTTTTGATAAAGCCTTAACATCATAAGAATTTACAGAAGAAAAATAATTTAGATAAATTGCAATCTTATAGGCTTAGTGGTCTTAAATTTTGAATAAAAATGATTGTATGTAAAAATGAATTAAAGCTCTTAGTTTTCCTTTTAAGTTTCATATTGGTTGTTGCTTGCCAAAAAGAAAATACAATAGTGAAGAGAAAAGCATTAATCATAAACAAATCTAAACTATCAAATCAAGAACTGCAGTATACTTATAGTTTCGTGTATAAAGAAGATACTTTAATACGAAAATTTAAAACCTCATTTTCTAAAGTTACAATCCCCTATCAAGTTGGCGATAGTATTCTACTTTATCATGAAGCGGATAAAAAATTTAATGTATTAAAGACAGAAATTTATTCTTCTTTTCAGTGGCATAAAGATTCTCGTGTACACTAATCTTTATCGGTTTTAACTACGATAAAAGAAGCTTTATAACCAGTAGCTAAATTCCAAATGTTAGAAGTTATAATTCTCCCACTTTCATCAATTACTTTAAATTCTGCAGTATTAGGTCCAGATTGCCCCTGATTTAAAGCTTCTACTTCTATTTTGTTAAATCCTTGTTTTAAGTCCAAATATACGGTTGTATACTTAGCTACTAGGTTAATTTTATCAACCACTACTTCTCCATCTTTATAAACCCTAACCATATCACCATCAATCGCTTGATGATCCCTACAAATCACTTTTATTTGTCCACTTTTCGTTTTAAAATCACCTAAATATAAATTTTTCTTATACTTGTCTGCCATTTCTTTTTCAGGTTCTTGCTTTAAGTACTTAGGATCAAAATCTATTTCAGGATCAATAAATCCTTCATTTTCGGTAATATCCATTTTTTCTTCCTTCTCCTCTAGCCTTGCGGACTGTGGTCTTCTGTAAAAACTATTATTTTTAGTACTTAAGCTAGGCGCCGTTCTACTACTTGAATTTAATTGTCTGGGGGTACTTAAGCTATTTCCGTTAGATATAGTGTTTGGACTATCTAATTGAGCAAAGCCTACATAGCTTAAAAATAAAAAAATGAATAAAATGATATTTTTCATAAGTAAAGGGTAAAATTTGAATGTACTAATTTAAGATAATATTAATGTTTTAGAATCAATAATCTTACCAAAGATATGTTTTGAATAGGGTTGTGTAAAATTTCTACAAGTCACTTTTAACAAAACTATAAGTTTTCTGAAAGAAAATTTAAGAATGTAAACCTCTTAGTTTGTTTTCAGTAAAACTCAATAAAATTTAAATGATGAAAAAAGTAATGTTGATTTCAGCAGTTTCGCTAAGTCTTGTATTAGGTTCTTGTGTTTCTAAAAAGAAATATACAGAAATTGAAAACGAATTGGACAATACGCGTAGCGAATTAATGAAAACCAGAGTGGCTAAAGAAGATTGCGAAGAAAAATATGGCAAGGTTCAAGAACAAGTCTCTAATTATTATGCTAAAATAAATTCTTTACAAGAAGAAAGTGATCAAAAATTAGAAATGGTCGATAATATTGCCGCAATGTCGGTAAAGTCTAAAGAAGCTATGCGCAAGACCTTAGCAAAAGTTGATCCTGAAAAATTAAAAGGAGTTGAAACTTTAAGTGATTCGATTGATGTAGCTATTTCTTACAATTTGACGCAATCTTTAAATGAAGGAGAAGATGAGGGAATTGATATTCACGTAGACCAAACTGTTGTGCAGATTACTATTTCTGATGAATTATTATTTAAAAGTGGAAGTTACTGGGTGAATCCAAGAGCTAATAGGCTTCTAGAAAAAATAGCTAAAGTAGTAAAGTCTGAGCCTTCTATGGAAGTGTTGGTAGAAGGCCATACTGATAACCAAACGATCGTGAAAGATTCTTACTTAGAAGATAACTGGGATTTAAGTGTGCGTAGAGCAACTTCTATTGTAAGAGTTTTACAAGATAAATATAAAGTTGATGGAAAACAATTAATTGCTTCTGGACGTAGTAGTTATATGCCTTTAGAAGACAACTCTACAGCTGAAGGTAGAGAAAGTAACCGAAGAACTCGTATTGTAATTTTACCAAACTTAGATAAGTTTTTAGCAATGTTAGAATCTTAATTGATCCCTAAGATTGCTATAATAAAAAAGCCGCTGAAATTTTCAGCGGCTTTTTTTTATAATGTTTTTTGTTTAAACTTTATATTAAGAGATTTTTCTATTTGTTTCACTTCAGGCAATTCGTGCGGTAAAATAAGAGCTATAGAAATTCCTGAGTTTCCTCCCCTTGCGGTTCTTCCGCTTCGATGAGTGTAATAAGCTAAACTTTCTGGAAGTTGATAATGAAGTACAAAAGCTAAATTATTCACATCAATACCTCGCGCAGAAACATCTGTAGAGACTAAGTATTGTAAACTTCCTTTTTTAAATGCTCGCATTACTTTTTCTCGATCGCGTTGTTGCATATTTCCTTCTAACGCATCTACAGAAAAACCTTCTTCTTTTAAAAATTTAGTAAGCTTTTGCGCACCAGCTTTGGTACGCGAAAATATAATTCCGCGTTCTTGCTGGTGCTGATCTAAGAATTTTAATAAAGCATCGTCTTTATCTGTACGACTTACACTAATATACTGGTGTGTAATATTACTGTTTACCTGATTTCCATTAGGTTCAACTTTAATAGCTTTGGGGGACATGTACTTTTTAATTAACTGATTAAGCTCTGTAGGCATAGTTGCAGAAAATAACCATGTTTTTTTTGATGTCCCAGTATATTTTAAAATTTTGTCTAAATCTTCTTTAAACCCCATACTTAGCATCTCATCTGCCTCGTCTAAAACTAAGGTTTTAATATGTTTTAAATCTAAAGAGCCACGTTCAATTAAATCTAATAATCTTCCTGGAGTGGCTACTACAATATGTGTAGGTCGCTTTAAATTGGCAATCTGTATATTTATTTTCTCACCACCATAAACTTCTTCCGTGAAAATTTTACCATCTACATGTTTGGTAAATTTAAACAGTTGTTTTTTTATTTGTTGTGCTAATTCTCGAGTTGGCGCTAAAATTAAAGCTTGTATAACTTTATTTTCAATCTCTATATCTTGTAGAATTGGTAATCCGTAGGCAGCAGTTTTTCCAGTTCCTGTTGGTGCTAGCCCTATAAAATCGGTGGCATTACTTAATAATTGCGGAATGGTTTCTTCTTGAATTTGAGTAGGATTAACAATTCCTAAGTCTTTTAAACCTTTAATTAAATCTTTACGAATTCCTAATTGTTGAAACGTATTCATAGTTTTATTTTCTTGATGCAAAGTTACTTTATAAATCCTACCAAATCTTAATTTTATAGAGATAATTCAGCTTCCTAAAAAAATGATAAAAACTTTCTCAATTAATCGTATTGAACGTACTTTATGATAATTGCTAATCATTAAAATTAAATTATGTCAGTCATAGCTAAAAACCAACGACAACTCACTGTATATTATGATTCTAAAAGCGAACTAGGTAAAAAGATTAGAGCGCGAGCAGAATCTTCAAATTTAGAAGTTTTAACTATCGATTTGTTACAAACAAATCTTACCGGAACTGAATGGACAGAAATTGCTGAAATGTTAGGGGTAACGGTTGATAAATTAATAGATCAAGACCACCCAATATTTAAAGAATTATATGGAGATGATCACGTAGATCTTGATAAAAATGATTCTATTAAAGTTTTAGAAAAAAATCCTGAAACTTTGGTTTTTCCTATTGGTGTTCGTGGAGAAAGAGCTGTTCAAGTAAAACTATTGAGCGATTTAAACCCGTTATTTGATTCAGATACTGGTGAAATTCCGCAGCCATAAAATTAATTTATTGATATAAACAAAGAATCATATCCAAAAAAAGCCTGAAAATATTTTCAGGCTTTTTTTGGATAATGCTTAGAGATTAGGAGACTAATTCAACTTTTCTTTAAAATCGTTAATAATACCTCCTTTTAGCAATACTCTAATTTGCCGATCACTCATTGTATGTTTGGTAGGAATCTCTATTGAATCTCCATTTTCCTTTATGATTTCAACTTTAATCGTTTCTCTATTTTTTACTGAACTTCTTAGATTTTTAAATTTTATGGTATCATTTTGTTCGAACTTATCATAATCGTCTAGGTTTTCAAATTCTAACGGAAGAATTCCAAAATTCACTAAATTTTGCCATGCAATTCTCGCATAACTTTTTGCAATGACCGCAATCTGGCCTAAGTATTTTGGAGCGATAGCAGCATGTTCCCTACTCGATCCTTGTGCATAATTTTCTGCAGCTACCACAATATGTCCGCCAAATTCATCTTTCGTTTTTAAGGCACGATCATAATAGGTTTCATCAATAACAGTAAATGCATATTTGCTAATTTCTGGTAAGTTACTTCTAAACGGTAACACTTCTGCACCTGCTTTTAAAATCTCATCGGTAGAAACATTATCGCCCATCTTTAGTAAAACTGGAACTTCAGCTTTATCTTTTAATTCTTCAATATGAGGTAGTGACTTAATATTAGGTCCTTTTTGTAATTCTACATTTTCATTATCTTCTGGGGGAGCTACAAGCATTTCTGTATTAATAATATGAATTTCAGGATCTACATATTCTGGGTATTTCATATGATACAATTTTTCAAGGTCTCGTGGATCGGTAATTTTTCCTGTTAATGCTGAAGCTGCAGCGGTTTCAGGACTGCATAAGTGTACTTGATCGTCTTTAGTGCCACTTCTGTCTGGAAAATTTCTAGGCATAGTTCTTAAACTAATGGTACCACTCGCTGGTGCTTGTCCCATACCAATACATCCCATACAACCACTTTGGTGATAGCGTGCACCTGCAGTAATTAAATTTCCAAAGGTTTTAATATCAATCATATTTTGAATAATCTGCCTAGAAGTAGGATTAATATCTAAACTTACTTCTGGATGAACCGCATTTCCTTTTACAATTTCTCCGGCAATCCAAAAATCGCGTAAGCCTGGATTGGCAGAAGAACCTATTACACACTGGCTTATTTTTTTTCCGGCCACTTCACTTACGGGAACAACATTTCCTGGGCTGGTAGGCAAAGCAATTAAAGGAACCAATTCGTCTAATACAATCTCATCATGAAAATCATATTCGCAACCTTCGTCTGCTTTTAATTCTATCCAATCTTCTTCTCGAGTTTGAGATTTTAAAAAACGTTTTGTTTCTTCATCACTAGGAAAAACAGTAGTTGTAGCGCCCAGCTCTGCACCCATATTGGCAATTACGTGGCGGTCCATGGCACTTAAATATTGAAGTCCGTCTCCATAATATTCAATAATCTTCCCTACTCCGCCTTTTACATCGTGTCGGCGAAGCATTTCTAAAATAACATCTTTAGCGCTCACCCAAGCTGGTAATTTACCAGTGAGTTTTACACCCATTACTTGTGGCATTTTCACGTAATAAGGTTCACCAGCAATAGCTGCTGCAACATCTAAACCTCCTGTACCAATGGCTAACATGCCTAAAGAACCGGCTGCGCAACTGTGACTGTCTGAACCTACTAATGTTTTACCAGGTTTCCCAAAACGTTCCATATGAACAGGGTGACTTACTCCATTGCCTGGTCTACTAAACCATAAACCAAATCGTTGAGCGGCAGATTTTAAGAACAAGTGGTCATCGGCATTTTTAAAATCGGTCTGTAATAAGTTATGATCTACATATTGTACAGCTACTTCTGTTTTAGCTCGGTCTAACCCCATTGCTTCTAATTCTAGCTGTACTAAAGTTCCTGTAGCATCTTGAAGTAAAGCTTGATCTATTTTTATACCTATTTCTTTTCCAGGAATAAGCTCCCCTTCAATTAAATGATCATTGATGAGTTTTTGAGTAACGTTGAGTGCTGACATTTTTTATTCTTTTAATTAACTTTTAGACATTAATTTAAAGAATATAGTTGTGTATTCATTGAGTTTAACACGCTTTTAATTTAAAAAGGGTTGAAGTATGAAATCTTGCTAAAACCGTATTAAAAAAATAGGATTAAAGCCACTGAAATCGTACCTTTATAACGAATTAAAATAATTAACTATGGATACAAACTTTAATTACGTTCACGTAGCAGCAAGTGAAAGATTAGAAGAGTTCACTAAAGAGAAACTTAATAAATTAAAAGAAAGATTTGATTTTATTGTAAGTGCCGAAGTCTTTTTTAAAACCGAAAATTCAAGTGCTAAACAAGAAGGAAGAATTGCTGAAATAAAATTAAGCGTTCCTGGTCCTCAAATTTTTGCTTCAGCTAATGAAGAGAATTTTGATATGGCTGTGAACAAAACCATTTCAGAGTTAAAAACTCAACTACAAAAGAAAAAAGAAAAGATGCAAACGCATCATTAAAAATAATATTCATAAAAAAAGCCGCTGAAAATTTCAGCGGCTTTTTTTATATGATCAACTAATTTAAAATTAGTTTGCTTTTTGTTGAGCTTCTTCCTTCATTTCTTCACTAGCAACAATAGCTAACTCTACTCTTCTGTTTTTAGCTCTTCCTTCAGCGGTAGAATTATCATATTTAGGTTGATCTTGACCGTACCATTTTGTAGTAAATCTTCCTCCAGATAAACCTTGACTCGTTAAATAATTTGTAACAGACATGGCTCTTTCTTTAGATAATTTCATGTTATAAGAAGCGGCACCCGTATTATCGGTATGTCCTTCTACTAAAACATTAGTGTCTGGATATTCACTAAAAATACCTACTAATTTATTTAATGTTTCTTGAGATTTATCGTTAATGTTAGATTTGTTAGTTGCAAAATAAACTCCGCTATTTTCATTAAAAGTTACGCTAATTCCTTCACCTACTCTAGTTACTTCTGCTCCAGGAATCTCTTGTTCAATTTCTTTAGCCTGTTTATCCATTCTATGACCAATGTAAGTACCTGCAGCACCACCAACAACACCTCCAATGATAGCTCCTAATGCGGTATTATTTCCATCGCCTACATTATTTCCAATCACTCCGCCGATTACAGCACCACCAGCAGCTCCAGCGGCTCCGCCTTTTTGTGTGTTATTGGCATTTTTAATAGCATCACAGCCAGTAAAAACAAGTGATAATGATAATACTCCTACTAAAGTCTTATTTACTATATTTTTCATAATTTTATTTTAAGGTTGAATTAATTATAAATTACATTTTTGTAAAACTCATTCTTATTTTAAAAGGTTTTCCTTCATAAGAAACAGTTTGTTCCCATATCATATTTGTATCGGTTAAAGACACTAAGTTTAGTCTATAACCAGTATCTATTCTTCTAGCATTTTCACCTTCTCCTATAGGTTTTAAAGTGAAATCATATAAACCTGCTTCTGGATTTTCTTCTTGAACCATCCAAGAGAAATTTCTAGTTCCTGAATTACAGTTTGCTCCAGTTAGAGTATAAACTCCTTTGTTATTGTTAGAGACAAAATTCCATTGGGAATTTCTAAAACAATTGGCAGTAGCATCTTGAAACAATGTTACATCTACAAATCCACTATTATTGGGGTAAGTAATGGTATTTAGCGTCCAGCTCCCTTTAAAAGTTCGTTCTGCTTGTCGTTCAATTTTGGTTGTACCACAAGCTACTAAAAGTAGACATACAGTTACAACAGAAAAAAATCTTTTCATAATTTAAAAATGATTGGTTATCAAAGTATTTTAATGATTGCGATCAAATTTAAATTTGGTAATGGTTTTTCTGTTATAAATTAAGAATGTTTAACGATCACTTGTTAAAGTTTAGCTAACAAATTAATAGGCTAATAGTTGCTCTATACAATCGTTTATGCGGTATTTAGCAAGGTATTTTTCTTCTAAATTTTTAGCAAAAGGAATTGGGGTTGGTAAGCTTGCCACTCTTTTGATAGGCGCGTCTAAATACTCAAAACAATTTTCAGAAATTAAAGCCGAAATATCAGACATAATTCCGCCAAACATAGAGTCTTCTTGCAGTAATAAAACTTTGCCCGTCTGCTTAACTGATTCAAAAATAGCTTCTTCATCTAAAGGTTGAAGCGATCTTAAATCTATCACATCGGCACTAATCATTTTATTTTCTTCTAAGTAATCTAAAATCCAATGTACACCAGCTCCATAAGTAATAATACTAAGTTGTGTTCCTGTTTTTAGCTGGGCAGCTTTCCCGATTGGAATAGTAAAGTAACTTTCTGAAACTTCTTGCCGAATACTTCTATACAAAGCTTTATGCTCAAAAAATAAAACGGGATTAGGATCTTCAATAGCTGCATTTAATAAGCCTTTGGCATCTTGAGGAAATGCTGGATAAACTACTTTTAAACCAGGAGTTTTAGTGAACCAAGCTTCATTGGTTTGGCTGTGAAATGGCCCTGCTCCAACTCCAGCTCCGCAAGGCATTCTAACGACCACATCTGCATGTTGATTCCATCTATAATGTATTTTAGCCAAGTAATTAACAATGGGATTAAAACCACTAGAAACAAAATCTCCAAACTGCATTTCTACAATAGCTTTCATCCCTTTTATAGATAATCCCATGGCCGTGGCAATAATTCCGGATTCACAAATGGGAGTATTTCTAATTCTATTTTTTCCAAACGCTTTAACAAAACCCTCAGTAATTTTAAAAACACCACCATAATCGGCTACATCTTGCCCCATTAATATTAAATTATCATATTTCTGAAGGGATTGTTGTAAGCTTTCTGCAATGGCATCAATAAATCTAATTTCTTTGGTCGTTGATGTCGCTTTAATTTCTTTAAAATTGAAAGCGGCATAAACATCTCTTAACTCCTCTTCTACTGTTGAAGTTATTGGGACTTCAGCATTAGCAATCTTAAGATGCTCATTAATTTCTTTCTTTATCGCTGTTCTAAACTTTAGATCTTCTTCTTCAGTTAAAATTTTATTTTCTAACAAATATTCCTGAAAATTATTAATAGGATCCTTTTTCTCCCAAGTAGCTATTTGTTCTTCAGGAACGTATGCGGTACCGCTGGCTTCTTCATGGCCACGCATTCTAAAAGTTTTAAATTCGATTAAAATAGGTCTTGGGTTTTGACGTACACTTTGGGCAATTTCATTTACTTTTTGATAGATTTCTAAAATATTATTACCATCAATAATATGTGCTTCCATACCGTAACCCTTACCTTTATCTGCAATATGTTCACAGAAATACTGCTCTCGAGTAGGAGTTGAAAGCCCATAACCATTATTTTCAATACAAAAAAGTACGGGCAGTTGCCAAACAGAAGCTATATTAAGGGCTTCGTGAAAGTCTCCTTCACTAGTGCCTCCTTCTCCTGAAAATACAGCAGTTACTTTTTTTTCATTTTTTAATTTATGAGCAAGAGCTATCCCATCGGCTACGCCTAATTGCGGACCTAAATGAGAAATCATTCCTATAATTTTAAATTCTTGTGTCCCAAAATGAAAACTACGGTCTCTACCTTTTGTGAACCCATTTTTTTTTCCTTGCCATTGAGAAAACAATCGGTATAAAGGTATTTCTCGGGTAGTAAAGACTCCTAGATTTCTGTGCATTGGCAAAATATATTCATCTTCATTTAATGCTGAAGTTACACCAACAGCAATTGCTTCTTGCCCAATACCACTAAACCATTTAGAAATTTTACCTTGCCTTAGTAAAATCAACATTTTTTCTTCTATCAAACGTGGTTTTAATAAGCGCTTGTAAAGTACTAGTTGCAATTCTTTGGTGATTTGATGTGGAGTAGAATTGAATGCTGATTTTGGAGCAGTACTTACCGATTTCATAAATTGTAGTTATGTTTTTTATCAAAATTATAATAATTCATCATTTACCCTAATAAAATTCAGAGTATTTTAGTTAAGAATGCCATTTAAAATAATATTAGGACAGCTAATTATTAAAAATTGAAGAAAATTCTTAGCTTTGATATTTAAAATGAATACTATGTCAATTAACAATATACCTAGCGTTGATCTTGCAGATTTTATTGCTGATGATCCCAAGCGTAAACAAAAGTTTGTCAATGAAATTGGTAAAGCCTATGAAGAAATTGGCTTTGTATCGCTAAAGCATCATTTTTTAAGTGAGGAATTAGTAGATGAACTCTACAAAGAAGTAAAAGCTTTTTTTGATTTACCTATTGAGATCAAGAAAAAATACGAAATAGAAGGTCTTGGTGGTCAGCGTGGTTATATCTCGTTTGGTAAAGAACATGCAAAAGGAAAAAAAGAAGGTGATTTAAAAGAATTTTGGCACTTTGGACAAGAACCTGATGAAGATGCTAATTTAAAAGAAGATTATCCCGATAATGTTAAAGTTGAAGAATTAAAAGATTTTAACCACACTGGGATGGAGGCTTATAGAATGTTAGAAAAAACTGGCATTTATGTACTTAGAGCTCTAGCACTTTATATAGGTTTAGAAGAACATTATTTTGACCATTGGGCTAGTAACGGAAATAGTATTTTAAGACCTATTCACTATCCCCCTATTACTGAAGAGCCTAAAGGCGCAGTAAGAGCTGGGGCGCATGGCGATATTAACCTTATCACACTTTTAATGGGAGCTTCTACTGGAGGACTTCAAGTTTTAAGAAAAGATGGAGAGTGGATAGATGCTAAGCCTTCAGAAGATGAATTAGTAATTAATGTTGGAGATATGTTAGAGCGCCATACCAATAATAAATTACGCTCTACCATTCATCGCGTAATTAATCCTCCAAAAGAACAATGGGCTGAACCACGATATTCCATTCCATTTTTTTTACACCCTAGAAGTGATATGCGCTTAGATTGCCTAGAAGAATGTATAGATAAAGATCACCCTAAACATTATGAAGATATAACTGCAGGAGATTTTTTACACCAACGTTTGGTAGAAATTGGTTTAATAAAAGAAGAAAAATAACCAAGAATGGATTTACAAGATCAGCTTAAAAATTTATTTCCAGATCACGAACCCGAAGAAACTCCGCAAGAAGAACCTCAAGATAATCTTTGGCTTCAAGATGATCCTTTAATCTGCAAATACGAAAAGCGTAAAGGAAAACCCATTACCATTATTGAAGGATATACGGGCACCGATGAAGATTTTAAAAAACTAGCTAAAGAAATTAAAACTACTTTAGGTGTTGGCGGAAGCTTTAAGCAAGAAAAAATTATTATTCAAGGCGATTATCGTCCGCAAATCATGGAAATGCTTCAGAATAAAGGATTTCAAGTAAAACGCGTTGGCGGATAATATATGGGAAATAAAATTCTTCATATTACCAATGGTGACGGTCTAACCGAAAAAATGAGCCATCTTCATCTTTCTGGGCAAGTGATTAGTTGGAGAGAAATGCTTTGTGAAGGGAAAACCGTTCAAGAGGTAGGTAGCAAAGAATTTATAGCAACACGTAAACACTTTTTAAATGAACACTACCAAATAACTGCTGAAGATTATGAACTGAAATTTGTAGCAGAATTAGAAAAATTAACTACTGTCAAAGATTATGAAGCAATCATTCTTTGGTTTGAATTCGATCTATTCTGCCATATTAATATGATTGCCTTAATTTCTTTTTTGTTTCAGCAAAATATTCAAAAGCCAATTTATTTAGTTTGTAGTAAACGTCTGAAAGGCGAAGAAAAATTACAAGGCCTATCTCAGTTAAATGATAAAGAGCTACAAAATCATTTTGATCATAAAATTTTACTGAACATAGACGATTTAGAGTTAGCAGAGTTAGTTTGGAAACTTTACTGCGGCAATAATCCTCTTCGTTTAAAGTCTGAAATAAAGAAAAGTTCAAATTTTGAATATTTATCAAGTTGTTTACGAGCCCATATTGAGCGTTTTCCTAATGTTAAATCTGGTCTAAATACTTTAGAGGCTAATATTTTAAAGTTAGTGGCAACACAACAAATTTCTAGTCAAAACCAATTTTTAGGCTATTCATTAGAATATCAAGGTTATTATGGATACGGAGATGAACAAATGCTAAGAATTATTAATAATTTAAAAGCATTTATATATTTTGATAATAAAAAATTTGCACTTACAGAAGAAGGTAAAATGGCCTTAAATAAATCTCAAAATTTTTATCAAGAGTTAAAAGATAATTTATATTACGGTGGTGCTAAAAAATATGATTTTTTATATGATGATGAATCGCACCACTTACTAAAATTATAATATGCCCATTAAAGAATCTGAACTTGTTTTAAATGAAGACGGTAGTATTTACCACCTTCATCTTTTTCCACATCAAATTGCCGATACTATTATTACAGTAGGTGATCCAGATCGCGTAGATAAAGTTACCCAGTATTTTGATGAAATTGAAGTAAAAGTGAGTAAGCGAGAGTTTCACACTCAAACCGGTACTTATCAAGGAAAACGATTAACCGTAATTTCTACAGGTATAGGTACCGATAATATAGATATTGTATTTAATGAATTAGATGCATTAGCAAATATCGATCTTCAAACCCGTGAGGTAAACACTAATCTAAAAAAACTAAATTTTATAAGAATTGGTACTTCTGGAGCGATACAAAAAGACATCCCTATTAATACCATTCTTGCTACACAAACCGCTATAGGTTTTGATAGCTTGCTACATTTTTATAAAAGTGAAACTATTCAAGAAACAAAAATTGCTTCTGAAGTAGCGCAACAATTAGTACAGGCTAGTTTTAAATCTAGGCCATACGTTATTAATGGTTCAAAAAAATTATTGAAATATTTTTCTTCTTTCGAAGAAATTAAAACAGGAATGACGGCCACTAATGTTGGTTTTTATGCCCCCCAAGGACGCGTATTACGTGCAGATTTACAAGATGAAAACTTTATACAAAAGCTTTCAGATTTTAAATATAAGAAACAAAAAATCACAAACTTAGAAATGGAAACGAGTGGTATTTATGGCATGTCTAAATTATTAGGACACCGTGCTATCTCTCTAAATGCTATTTTAGCCAATAGAATAACTGGCGAATTTAGTAAAAACCCAGGAGTGATTGTAGAGCGTCTCATTAAATTCACCTTAGACAAAATAAAAGATCTATAAATATTTTATTTAACACAACTTTAAAAACGGCTAAGCGGGCTTATTTGTAGTTTTAACAAAAAAATATTTGATGGCAGAGACAGAAGAGCATAGATTTCAGCATAGAGATTTAGATTGGCTTAACTTTAATGAACGGGTTTTACAAGAGGCGGCAGATAAAAGTAATCCGGTTTTAGAACGTTTAAGGTTCTTAGCTATTTTTTCTTCTAATTTAGATGAATATTATAGAGTTCGTGTTTCTCAACTTCGTCAAATAAAAAAAATAAAAAAAAGTTTACGTAAAAAATTAGCTTTAAAACCAACAAAGAAGGTTAAGCAAATTATAAAAGAAGTTAAAGCGCAACAAGTTCAGTTTGGTGAATTATTCAAAAATGAAATTTTACCAGAATTAGCAAAACAGCATATTCATCTTATTCAAGAAAAAGATTTTTCTAAAAGTCAACGTTCTGAATCTAAAGATATTTATACAACTAAAATTAAAGCAAAACTTCAACCTCAATTGGTAGATTTTGAAAAGAAAAATCAGCTCTTTCTAGAAAATAATACCATTTATTTTTTCGTTGCATTTAACGATTGTAAAGAAGCTGGTGTCGTAAATATACCTGTTCATGAAGTTGGTAGGTTTTTAGAATTAGAAAGCAATAAAGCTGAATATTACATCACCTTTTTAGATGATATTATTCGTGCAGAAATTCACGATGTTTTTCCTCATAAAAAAGTAGAAGGAATTTATCAGGTAAAAATGTCTCGTGATGCTGAGTTATATATAGACGATCAATATAACGGGGTTTTAGCCGAAAAAATTTACGAATCTTTAGCACAACGTACAGATGGGCAACCCACGCGTTTACTCTATGACGCAGAAATGCCTAAAGAGCTTCAGAAAAAACTAAGAAAACATTTTAACCTAGGTAAGATAGATATGATGCCCGGTGGAAAATATCATAATTTTAGTGATTTTTTCTCTTTTCCCGATCCTACTCAAAATGCAGCATTAACATACGAGAAGCTCAAGCCTATTGCTCATCAAGCATTCGAGGCAAAAGATAATTATTTTAAGGTCATTAAAGAAAAAGATCAGTTGCTTCATTTTCCATATATGTCGTTTTCATATGTAGAAAATCTTATGGAACAAGCTGCAGAAGATGAAGATGTAATTTCGATAAAAATTTCGCTTTATAGAGTAGCCGATGAATCTGCCTTAACGACTTCGCTTTTAAAAGCCTTAAAAAAGGGTAAAGAAGTAACCGTGTTTATTGAAGCTAAAGCACGTTTTGATGAAGAAAATAATATTAGCTGGGGAAGAAAATTTGAAGAAAAAGGCGCACACGTTATCTATAGTTATCCTAAAATAAAAGTACACTCCAAGATTTTTTTAATCGATAGAATTGAAAATGGAGAAAGCATAAAATACGCTTATATTGGTACCGGTAACTTTAATGCAGAAACCAGTAAAATATATTGTGATCATGCATTATTTACTGCTCAGAGAAAGCTCACAAAAGAGTTAGATCGTGTATTTAAAGTCTTAGAAGGAGAGCTTATTATACCACGCGCAAAAAATTTATTGGTTTCACCTTTTGATACCCGTAGAGAATTCACTCAAATGATTCTTCATGAAATAGATGAAGCAGAAGCAGGAAGACCCGCAAAAATAACAGCAAAAATGAATAGTCTTGAAGATCAAGAAATGATAGATTTGTTGTATAGAGCAAATAAAAGTGGTGTTGAAATTAGACTTTTAGTAAGAGGCTTTACCTCTTTAATTGCAGGCGTAGAAAATTTAAGTGAAAACATTTATATTACCAGCATTTTAGATCGATTCTTGGAACATGGAAGAATTTATGTGTTTCATAATGGCGGTGATGAACGTGTTTTTATGGGAAGTGCAGATTGGATGGATCGTAACCTAGACCGTCGCATAGAAGTATTAGCCCCTATTTTAGATGAAGATATTAAAAAAGAACTAGCAGATATTTTACAAATTCAATTAAATGATAATGTAAAAGCAAGAGTTCAAGATTATACACAACAGAATGAATATGTAGCTCATGATTCTAAAAATCCTATTCGTTCTCAAGTTGAAATTTATAAGTATTTAAAGAAAAAACATTCTTAATGATTACGATTAAAGTTGGAGGAGTTCCTGAGCATTTTAATTACCCATGGCACGTTGCTATAGAGGAAAAGAAATTTGAAGCTTTAGGAATAAAAGTAGAATGGATAGATTTTTATGGCGGGACTGGTGAATTAAGTGAAGCACTTAAAAATCATGAAATAGATATTGCACTGATGCTTACCGAAGGAGTAATTAAAAAAATCACCGAAGGCAATCAATTTAAAATTTTACAAAATTATATTGCTAGTCCTTTAATTTGGGGAATTCACGTAGCTGCAGATTCTAAATTTAAAAAAATAGAAGACTTAGAAAATACTACGGCTGCCATAAGTCGTTATGGTTCAGGTTCGCATTTATTAGCCTATATTAATGCTAAAAATCAAGGTTGGAATACAGAAAGATTAGATTTTGAAGTGGTAAATGATTTATCAGGTGCGATTAAAGCTTTACCAGAAAATGATGCGCAATACTTTATGTGGGAACATTTTACGACAAAGCCCCTAGTAGATGATGGTACTTTTAGAAGAGTTGGTGACTGCCCTAGCCCTTGGCCGTGTTTTGTTATTGCTTCTACAGATAACTTTGTAACTCAAAATTCAGCTTCAATTAAAAAAATACTTCAAGTACTTAATCAAATTACGATTGGATTTAAAAAAACTGAAAATCTAACTCGAATTTTAGCTCAACGCTATGATCAAAAGGAAAAAGATATTTCTTTATGGTTAGAAAAAACAGAATGGGATCAAAAACAAATAAAAAAAGAAACTATAGAAGAGACTCAAAATCAGTTATTTGATTTAAATCTAATAGAGAGAAAACTAAGTTTTGAAAAATTTGTTGTGAATTTTAAATAATAATTGAAAAAAAATGCGCAACCTTTACGTTAATTTTACATCTACTTAATGTAGAAAACCATTTAAATTAACGCATGCTTACTTTTTTTATCATTTTAGGAGTTTTATTAATCATCAATATTTTACTTTTTATTTTCAGTAGAAATAAAGTAGAAGACAAGAAAAAGAGTGCTCCAAAAAGAGTAATTTACAATCCAACTGTAAATGCCTCCAATGTAGCTACCACTCCACAGTTTCAAGATGCTTAGAAACCAAGAATTCATTTGTTTTGCTAAAATGTTTGTTGCCAAACCAATATCCTCTATTAGCACTTAATGGTGAGGGATGACCTGAGGTTAAGATATGATGTTTTTGCGAATCTATAAGTTTAGCTTTTTTCTTAGCAAAACCTCCCCATAGTAAAAAAACAACATTTTCTTTTTTAGCAGAAATTGTTTTAATTACTTCATCTGTAAATTGTTCCCAACCTTTACCTTGGTGACTTGCCGCTTCGTGTGCTCTAACCGTTAAGGTTGCATTCAGTAATAAAACACCTTGTTTTGCCCAGCGTTCTAAGTTTCCCGTTTTAGGAAATGTTTTACCTAAATCATTTTCTATCTCTTTAAAAATATTAACTAAAGAGGGTGGCATTTTGATATCATCTTTTACCGAAAAACATAAACCGTTAGCTTGATCTACTCCGTGATAAGGATCTTGCCCAATAATCACCACTTTTAAATCTTCAAACTTACAATAGTCAAAAGCGGCAAAAATAGCATTACCATTAGGGTAACATTTGTGGTTTTGATATTCGGTTTTTACAAATAAAGCGAGTTGTTTAAAATATTCTTTATCAAATTCTTCACCTAATTCTTTTTTCCAGCTTTTATCTATGTCTACCTTCATAAAATATTCTTTAAATTTGCATCGCTACGAATGTAGAAAATTGCTATGATAAAAATAACAGAAAAGACCCTTAAAGATTTAGAATTCCCTAGCGTTTGTGAACAAATTAGCGAATATTGTGTGACAGATATGGGGCAAGAGAAATGCTTGAAGATTCAACCGTTTTCAAAAGTTTCAGAAATTTTATTTTCTTTACATCAAACCAATGAATACAAATCTTCAGAACTTCAGGAAGCTAGAATTCCTAATCATGGTTTTGATGCTATAAATAATGAAATTAGATTTCTAAATATTGAAGGCTCTATTTTAGAAATTTCTGGGATCAGAAAAATTCAATCTATTTCTAATACGGTTAATATTCAGATTAAATATTTCAGAAAGTACAGCGATATTTATCCCAATTTATATGAAACCACAGCAGAGGTAGAATATACCAAGCATTTGGTGGAGAAAATAGAAGAAGTGATTAATCCTTTTGGAGAAATTAAAGATGAGGCCTCTCCACTACTCCAACGCACACGTAGAGCGATTAATTTGGTACGCGGACAAATAAATTCTAGTTTTTCTAGTTCACTTTCTAAATACCACAGTGCTGGTTATTTAGATGAAATTAAAGAAACAGTAGTTGAAAATATACGAGTTTTAGCGGTTTCTGCTATGCACCGTAGAAAGGTAAAAGGCTCCATTTTAGGAAGCTCAAAAACAGGAAGCATAGTTTACATTCAGCCAGAAACAACCCTGCAACATGCTAGAGAACTCAATAATTTACAATACGAAGAAAAAGAAGAAGTTAAGCGAATTTTAAAAGAACTTACAGAATATATACGGCCTTTTCGCCCACTTTTAATTCAATATCAAGAATTGTTAAGTGAAATTGATGTTATTGCGGCCAAAGTAAATTATGCTAAACAATTAAATGCGGTTTTGCCTAAAATCACCAAGCAACGAGATTTAGATTTAAAAGAAGCTTATCATCCGTTATTATTTTTAACCAATAAAAAAACCGATAAAATAACGCACCCCCAAGACATTTCTTTAACACCAGATAATCGAATTATCGTTATTTCTGGTCCTAACGCCGGTGGTAAGAGTATTACATTAAAAACTATCGGTCTTTTACAAGTAATGCTTCAAAGTGGAATGCTGGTTCCTGTACACGAATACAGTAGAATGTGTTTTTTTACTAAAATTTTGACTGATATAGGTGATAATCAAAGTATAGAAAACCATTTGAGTACTTATTCTTATCGATTAAAGAATATGAAACATTTTCTTCGGAAATGCGACGATAAAACGCTATTTTTAATTGATGAATTTGGTACTGGTAGTGATCCTGAATTGGGTGGTGCTTTAGCTGAAACTTTTTTAGAAGTTTTTTACGAAAAAAATAGTTACGGAATTATCACTACACATTATGCCAATTTAAAAAAAATGGCGCAAGAAACCGAAGAGATTTCTAATGCCAATATGCTATTCGATTCTAAAACCTTAGAACCTGTTTATAAATTACACTTAGGTGAAGCTGGGAGTTCGTTTACCTTTGAGGTAGCTCAGAAAAACGGAATTCCGTATAGTTTAATTAATCGCTCCAAAAAGAAGGTAGAACGCGGCAAACTTCGCTTTGATAAAAGTATTGCTAAATTACAACAAGAACGCTCTAAACTCTCTAAAACAACGTCTAGCTTAAAAGAAAAAGAAGAAAAAGCAGCCGAAGAAAAACGACGTCTAGATGAAGTTAATGCAAAAGTTCAACAAAAATTAGAAGGTTTTCAAGAGTTGTATGACAGCAATCAACGTATGATTTATTTAGGTCAGAAATTTGATGATTTGAGTGAAAAATTTTTCAATAACAATAATAAAAAAGATTTAATTGGAGAGTTTTTAAAATTAGTAGCGATAGAAAATTCTAAGCGTAAAAAAGAATCAAAAAAGAAGAAGGAAGCTAAGAAAAAACAAGAAAATAAAATTAAACAAGAGGCTGAAAAGAAAATTGAAGTTATTCGTGAACAGAAAAAAGAAGAAAAAAAGAAACAAGTAGAAAAAGAAAAAAAGGCAGAAGAAAAGAAAATTGTATCGTTTCGATTAGATGACCGTGTACGCTTAGAAGATAGCCGTTCTATAGGTACAATTGATAAAATTGAAAAAGGAAAAGCGATTATTAACTACGGAATGTTTACTACAGAAGCCAATTTAAGTAAATTAGAACTAGTGCAACGCGCTAAAAAATAATGCAGAAACTCCCAGAACATAAAAAAATCATCTTATTTGATGGCGTTTGTAACCTTTGCAATAATGCTATTAATATTATTATAGATCACGATAAGAACGATATATTTCGATATGCGTCACTACAAAGTGAAACTGGGCAGCAACTCACTCAAGAACGAGGTATAGATACTTCAGCAATAGATTCAATAATTTTAATAGATCCTGGAACAGCTTATTATATAAAATCTACCGCTGCTTTACAAATTGCCAAACACCTTTCTGGTGGTTATAAAATTTTAAGTTATTTTCTTTTTTTACCAGAAGGCTTTAGAAATATGATTTACGACTTTGTGGCTAAAAATCGCTATAAATGGTTTGGGAAAAAAAATAATTGCCGCATTCCTACTCCAGCATTAAGATCAAAATTTTTAGAGTAAGTATTATAATGAAGAAGAAGAAAAACGAGATGCTAAAATATAGTTAACCTCTCGTTTTATAGTTGATGAATGTTGAAAAAAATTACTAAATCGAACTATTTAATAATAGAGCTAGAGCGAAGTATTATTTTCTATTTTTATAATTATCGTTCCAGTTTTTAACCAGTGGAATTTCACGAAGCCTTCCAACAGATTTTGCTATTAAAATCGAAACCGAAGCGTCTCCGGTAACGTTCACAGTAGTTCTACACATATCTAAAGGCCTATCGATAGCAAAGATTAGAGCCAATCCTGCCTCTGGTATTCCTGCTTGTGCTAAAACAATAACTAACATTACCATTCCTGCGCCTGGTACCGCTGCCGAACCAATTGAAGCTAATGTTGCTGTAGCAATGATGCCTAGTTGCGTACCAAAATCTAAATCCATCCCGAAAGCTTGGGCAATAAAAACAGCTGCTACTGCTTGGTAAAGACTAGTACCATCCATATTGATAGTGGCTCCAATAGGCAATACAAAACTAGAAACTTCTTTTTCTACGCCTAAATGTTCTTCTACTCTTTCCATGGTTACAGGAAGTGTAGCTGCACTAGAACTAGTGGAAAATGCTAGTAATTGAGCAGGAGAAATTCCATTAATAAAAAAAGAAGGTGTTTTTTTAGTAAAAATCCATACCAAAGAGACATACACACCAATCATTAATAATAAACCTCCAATAACACATAACGCATACATCCCTAAAGCAGCAAAAAGATCAGCGCTTGGGGCTTCTACCACTAATGCTGCTAGTAAAGCAAATACTCCAAAAGGTGCGGCCAGCATTATAATATCAATCATTTTAAGAATAACTTCATTAAAGCCATCGAAGAATTTTTTAACAGGACTTGCTTGTTCTTCAGGAATTAAAATGAGTCCGATTCCAAAGAAAATTGCAAAGAATATTACTTGTAGCATGTTAGCATTGCTACCAGCGGCACCAACGATGTTACTGGGAACAATATCAACTAAAGCTTGTAAAGGACCAGCTTCTTTTTGTTTTTCAGCATTTTGCCTCGTTAAATCAGCATCACCGCCATAACTTTCTACGAGTTCAGCTCGTGTTTCTTCGGTAATTGTAGAGCCTGGTTTTACAAGATTTACTACCAATAAACCTATAGACACCGCGATAATGGTGGTGAGAATATAAGTTGCGATAGTTCTAAAGCCCATTTTAGAAAGCTGAGAAATATCTTTTAGATCTGAAACTCCTTTTATTAACGAAGCTAATATTAACGGGACTGCAATTAATTTGAGTGCATTGATAAATATGGTTCCAAAAGGTTTTACCCAATCTTCAATAAAATCTGCTCCCCATGAAAAGTTAGTCATGATCAAGGCAAAGATTACCCCCAATGCCATTCCTATTAATATTTGCCAATGTAATGCAAGTTTCTTCATCTATCTTTTTAAATTATGCTTTTGTGGTTCTATTTAACAATAAAAAATCGGCGATAACTAAGGCTGCCATTGCTTCTATAATAGGGACTGCTCTAGGAACTACGCAAGGATCATGGCGCCCCTTGCCTATCATTTCTACTTTTTCTCCTTTGTTATTAATCGTTTCTTGCTTTTGCATTAAGGTAGCTACGGGTTTAAAGGCTACTTTAAAGTTGATATCCATCCCGTTAGAGATACCGCCTTGTATTCCACCACTGTTGTTAGACTTGGTAGTACCATCTTTTTTAAAATGATCATTATGATCACTTCCTTTCATTTTAGCTCCCTCAAATCCGCTTCCAAATTCAAAACCCTTTACAGCATTTATGGATAACATTGCTTTCCCTAATTGAGCGTGAAGTTTATCAAAAACCGGTTCACCCAAACCTACAGGAACGTTTTTAATTACACAACAAACGACGCCGCCTACTGTATCGCCTTCTTTTCGTATTTGCTTAATGTAATTTTCCATTTCTATAGCTTTTTCTGCATTAGCACAACGGACAGGATTTTTTTCTATTTCTTCAATATTAATGACATCATTTTCTTGAAGTTGAATATGGCCTACCGCAGAAACATAAGCTTGAAAATCTATAGTTTTTAAAAACTGTTTAGCAACAGCGCCAGCTACAACTCTACAAGCGGTTTCTCGGGCAGAGCTTCTCCCGCCACCCCGATAATCTCTATTTCCATATTTTTGATCGTAAGTGTAATCTGCATGGCTTGGACGGTATACGTCTTTGATATGACTGTAATCTTTAGATTTTTGATTGGTGTTTTCTATGATAAACCCAATAGAAGTCCCTGTGGTTTTCCCTTCAAATATTCCAGATAGAAATTGAACGGTATCAGGTTCTTTACGTTGGGTGACAATTTTTGATTGACCAGGTTTGCGTCTATTTAATTCATTTTGAATAGCTTCTATATTAATTTCAACTCCAGAAGGGCAACCATCAATGATTCCTCCAAGCGCCTTTCCGTGAGATTCGCCAAATGTTGTGAGTTTAAATAGTGTTCCGAAGGTATTTCTTGCCATAGCTTGATTTTCAACAAATGTAAATTATTAAGCAGTAAATTAAAAATTGAAATTTTAATGTACGTAAAATTATATAGTTTTTTAATGCTAATGTTTTATTCATCTAATCTATGAAGAATAACTTTAAATTCAAGATAAGGTAAAGAAGAGTTAATGTTGTTGTAGATCTTCTTTTATTTCTTTGTTACTAAGTAAATATGTTATCGGGGTGAAAAAGAGAAAAGTTGATTTAGTAGTAATTTCAGATGTACATTTAGGAACGTTTGGTTGCCATGCAAAAGAATTACTCTTGTATTTAGATAGCATTAAACCTAAACGCATTATTCTTAACGGTGATATTGTAGATATTTGGCAGTTTAGAAAAAGATACTTTCCTAAATCGCACTTAGAGGTTATAAAAAAAATTATAGATCTTTCAGCTAAAGGTACAGAGGTAACTTATATTACTGGAAACCATGATGATTTACTTCGGAAATTTACCGATGTAGAAATGGGAAGAATTTCTTTAGTAGATAAATTGGTATTAGAGCTCGACGGAAAAAAAGCTTGGTTTTTTCACGGAGATGTTTTTGATGCTTCCATCCAAAATGCGAAATGGTTAGCTAAATTAGGAGGGTGGGGATATGATTTTTTAATTATTATTAATCGTTTCTTAAATTGGTGTTTAACTAAAATGAATCGCGAAAAATTTTCTTTATCTAAGAAAATTAAAAACGGAGTAAAAAAAGCAGTTAAACATATTCAAGATTTTGAACAAGTAGCGTCAGATCTTGCTATAGAAAATAATTATAAGTATGTAATTTGCGGACATATTCATCAGCCACAAATGGTCAGGAAAGTTAATAAATTTGGAACTTGTCTTTATTTAAATTCTGGCGATTGGGTAGAAAATTTAACGTCTTTAGAATATCATAAAGAGCGTTGGGAGTTAAAGCATTTTCATAAAGAAGATTACCAAATAGAAGTTGCTAAAGAGCAAGATTTCAGAGAAATGAAAAATTTAGTAGCGGCCATTACGATTACTTCACAAAAAAAATAACATATATAAACTTTATTGGAATAAATCATTATATTTATACGAAATAGTTATAATATATGATTTTGTAAAAAATTTATTTTGTTGCTTCTAGGTATTGTTACCTTAAGCTGTTCTAGTAGTGATGATGATAACCCTGATACTAATGATGAAATTTATAATTACTTTCCCTTAAATACAGGTAATAGTTGGACCTATAATAATACAACTATTTATGATGGTAGTGATAATTTTAGTAATCAGGAAACCATTACTTTAGATTCTTCTAGTGAAGATTTAGGAGTTACTTATTACCAATTAAGTTCTAACCTTTCTATTATGAACCAAGGTTTTTTTACTGGAATTTTAACTAATGGGAATTTAATTAAGGCTGAAAATCAATTAGTCTATAACGGTGAGATTGATTTTAATAATTTTATTCCGGGATTAATTGAAAACTTGAAATTTGAGTTAGCCAACATTATTCTATACGATACAGACGCAAATACCACAGATATTCTAAGTCTAGAAGAAGATCAATTCACCCAAACAATAAATATTCAAGGTAATAATGTTCCTATTACTTTTGCTTATATCATAACTTCTAAACAAGAAGGTGTTCTAAGCGATTATATGGCAGGAGAAGAAAATTTTGACAGTGTAATTCAAACAAATATTACTGTCAATTTAAAAGTTTTCGCGAGTTTGTTTGGAGCAAACATTCCAATATTAGCACCTCAAGATGCTATTAAAATTAAAAATTTTTATGCAAATGATGTAGGGATGGTTTATAGTAATACCGTTGTTAATTATGAACTTGAAGATTTGAATATACCTAATTTTCCTGAAATCAAAAATGAAGATATTAATTATACACAAGAAATTGATTCATATCTGGTTAATCAATAAAAATTAAAGCTTTAGTTCAATAAAAAATTATTCAGAATACTTACTGGATGGTGAGCATTTTTTTGTGTTCCATCTTTTATTTGGTGCCGGCAACTTGTACCATTAGCTACAATAATTGTTTTTGAATTCGCTTTTCTTACCGATGGAAAAAGTGTCTGCTCTCCTATTTGCATACTTAGAGAATAATGCTCTTTTTCATAACCAAAACTACCTGCCATACCACAACACCCTGAAGGAATAACTGTAACTTTAAAATTCTTAGGTAAATTTAAAAGATCAAAAGTGTATTTTACATTAGATAAGGATTTTTGATGGCAATGTGCGTGAATTTTTATTTCTTGCTCTTCATCGCTAAAATTTTCTGATGTGATTTTTCCTTTTTTTATTTCTGATGAAAGAAATTCTTCAATTAAAAATACGTTTTTGCTCAATGTTACAGCATCTTCTCTTTTGTTTGCTAAGCGAAGGTATTCATCTCGAAAAGATAAAATAGCAGAAGGCTCGATCCCTATTAATGGGATTTCTTCAGAAATTAAGTTTTTAAATACTTCAATATTATGATTCGCTAGAACTTTTGCTTCTTCTAAAAAGCCTTTAGAAATATAACTTCTACCACTTTCTTCGTGTTTTGTAGTTTTTACTTCGTATCCTAATTTCACTAATAATTCTACCGCATCAATTCCTACGTTAGTATCTAATAAGTTCATAAATTCATCAATGAAGAGATAAATGCTTCCTTTTTTATTTTTTGGAATTAAATTTAACTTACCTTGTTCTATAAACTGTCTTAAACTTTTTTTAGCAATTTGCGGTAATGATCGTTCTTTAGCAACGCCCATTATTTTTTTTATAAAAGTACTAGAAATAGAGTTTTGAAATAATATATTGGTGAGTCCAGAGAATTTAGAACCAAATTCATTAGCTTTATTATTGTGAGCAAAAATTTTATTCCTTAAGCTAAAACCATTCTCTTTTTGGTATTGGTATAAAAATTCAGCTTTATATAACGCCATATCTACATTAGATGGGCATTCGCTTTTACACCCTTTACAGCTAAGGCATAAATCTAGCACTTCTTTTATTTCTTGATGGTTAAATTGATTTGTTTGTTGACTATTGGTTAAAAATTCACGTAATACGTTAGCGCGACCTCGAGTGGTGTCTTTTTCATTTTTTGTAGCTCTATAACTTGGGCACATTGTCCCTCCAGCTTCCACGCTTTTGCGACAATCACCTGTACCGTTACATTTCTCGATAGCTTTTAAAATTCCTTGACTATCAGAAAAATCTTGAAATGTAATAATTTTTGGTTCGTCTCTATCGGGTACATAACGCAATGAACTTTCCATTGGTGCTGGAAAGACAATTTTCCCGGGATTGAAAATGTGTAGTGGATCAAAAAGCTCTTTCACCTTAATAAAAAGCTGGTAATTTTTCTTTCCAACCATTGCTTGAATAAATTCTGCACGTACTCTTCCGTCTCCATGTTCTCCACTCAAAGATCCTTTATATTTTTTTACTAAAAGAGCTACTTCATGGGTAATTTGCTTGAAAAGTTTCACATCTTTACTTAACTTTAGATTAAGAATAGGGCGTAAATGTAACTCTCCAGCACCCGCGTGTGCATAGTATACGGCACGCTGATCGTGAGCTTTCATAATTGCTGTAAATTCCTTAATATAATTTGCTAATTTAGGAATGCTTACGGCTGTATCTTCAATACAAGCCACAGCTTTTTTATCGCCATCCATATTACCTAATAAACCAAGCCCAGCTTTACGAAGTTCTAAAGCCATTTCTATATGTTCACCTATCAACACAGGCTGAGCGTAACTTGCGGTATTTTCTAAAATACTTTTTAATAAAGCTTCTACTTGTATTTGAAGCCCATTATGGTGATGATCACGTACTTCTAACATTAAAATAGCTTGAGGATCATTTTCTATAAAAAAACGATTTTCATTGTATTTTAAACTATTTTTGGTACAATCTAAAATCGTCTTATCCATCATCTCGCAAGTAAATAACGAATGCTTCATCACAGGAGCAACTGCATCTAAACAGTTTTCTATAGTCTTAAAATGAGCTGCAATAAGAGCTGAATTTTTAGGAGGAAGATCATCTAATTGCAGGGTAAGTTCTGTGGTAAATGCTAAGGTACCCTCGCTACCAGCAAGAAGCTTACATATATTTAACTTAGCATTGGTTTCGTGAAAAATTTCAGAATTTATAAGTTCGTCTAAAGCATAACCTGTATTTCTACGATGAATATTTTTTTCTGGAAATTCTTGTTGTATTTCTTGTTGAACTTCCTCCGATTTTAATTCTTGATAAAGTTCTCGGTAAATTTTACCTTCTAAAGTAGATAATTTACATTTTTGTTGAAATTCTTTTGGTGTTAAAGCCTTAAATGTAACTTTACTTCCATCTGAAAGCAAACATTTCATTTCAATAATTTTATCACGTGTAACTCCATATTTAACGGAAGTTGTTCCGCTTGAATTATTTCCTGCCATACCGCCAATCATACAACGATTAGAAGTTGAAGTATTGGGAGCAAAAAACAAATCGTAAGGGGCAAGATGTCTATTTAAATCGTCACGAATTACTCCTGGTTGAACACTGACAGTTTTTTTATCTTTATTAAAATTTATAATTTTAGTAAAATGTTTAGAGATATCTACTACTATACCTTTACCAACACATTGACCTGCTAAAGAAGTTCCTGCGGCCCTTGGAATTAGGCTCGTGTGAGTATTTTGACAAAATTTAATGAGTTCTTGTAAATCATTAATAGTTTCAGGAAAAGCAACTGCTAAAGGAAGTTCTCGATAAACTGAAGCATCGGTGGCGTAAAGAGATTTTATTAGCTGATTATAATAAAATTCTCCCTGAAGTTGCTTGCCTAAGGCTTGAAGTTTTTCTTGCAAAATAATTTTTTCTAAAAATACAATATTTAGAAAAAACAATAATGATTTACGCTTTAACTTTCATTAAGTAATATTAACAAACATTTAGCGAACCCACTATTTTGGTAGGTTTCGAAAGAAATATATTTGCCGTTCAAATAAAAAAAGCAAATTATGAAAAAATTAATTTTCGCCTCGATTTTAATTATGGGCACATTTTTTACCATGCAAGCGCAAGAAATTGCTACTAATGCATTAGGACTTCGTTTTGGTGGAGCTAATGGTATTGGTGCAGAAGTTTCTTACCAACGAAAACTTGGAGGAGATAATAATCGCTTAGAAGTTGATTTAGGTTGGCGTAATGATTCTCACTTCGATTTAGTGAAAGCCACTGGACTTTACCAATGGGTTTGGAATATAGAAGGTGGTTTTAATTGGTATGCTGGTGCCGGTGGTGGCGTTGGAATTGTAGACGATAACTATCATAATGAATTTTATGATCATAATGATGGTGCATTTTTATATGTAGCTGGAAATATTGGTGTTGAATATAACTTTGATATTCCATTACAGGTTTTTATCGATTTAAGACCAGAGATTGGTTTTACAGATTACGATGTAATTGATGATTTCTCTCCAGATTTAGCATTAGGAGTGAGATACCAATTTTAAGCTTGGTTTCTTATTATAAAAAAAGCCTGACTTTATGGTCAGGCTTTTTTATTTATAAAGTTTAGTTAGTGCACTTTTTTAATGCTTTCTCATAAACATCTTCGTATTGCGGAACGATTTCATTAATATCAAACTTAGTAGCCATTTTTATAGCGTTCTCTTTAAAATTTTGAAGTGTTTTTGCGTCTTTAAGAATGCTAACTCCATTTTTGGCCATATTTTCTACATCGCCTACATCACTTAAATATCCTGAATAACCTTGTTTATTTACTTCTGGCAACCCTCCAGCATTAGAAGAAATTACAGGAACACCATTAATCATTGCTTCTAAAGCAGCTAGACCAAAACTTTCGGTCTCTGATGGTAGTAAAAACAAATCAGAAAAGCATAAAATTTTATTAATCTCATTGCTTTCACCTAAAAACATTACTTGTTTTTCTATTCCTAATTCATTAACTAATTGTTTAGCAGAAGAAACTTCGGGGCCTTCGCCCACCATAATTAGTTTAGCTTTTATTTCTTTTTGAATATGATAAAAGATTTTTACAACATCATCAATACGTTTTACTTTTCTGAAGTTACTAATGTGTGTAATTATTTTTTCATCATCTTCAGCCATTAATCCACGTTGGCATTCTGTATACGGATTTTCTTTTTTTGTAATTGTTATAAAATTCGGTATGACTTGAATTTCATTTTTTATATCGAATAACTTTAATGTATCTTCTTTTAAACTTTGAGATACCGAAGTTACTACATCACTTTTATTGATGCTAAAAGTAACAGCAGGTTTATAAAACGGATGATTACCTACCAAAGTAATATCTGTACCATGTAAAGTGGTAACCATAGGTATTTCTATGCCTTCCTCTCGTAACATTTTTTTTGCCATATAGCCTGCATACGCATGTGGAATGGCGTAGTGAACGTGTAATAATTCTATTTGATGAAGCTTAATGGTGTCTACCAATTTACTGGATAGCGCAAGTTCGTAAGGTTGGTAATGAAATAAAGGGTATTCTGGCACATTAACCTCATGATAAAAAATATTTGAAGAAAGTTGCTCTAACCTTACCGGTTGCTTGTAGGTAATAAAGTGTATTTCGTGTCCGCGTTTTGAAAGTGCCATTCCTAACTCTGTCGCCACTACTCCACTTCCTCCAAAAGTGGGATAACATACAATCCCTATTTTCATTTTTTATTCTAATTTAATTACTAAGTAACTATGTCGTAAATATATTAATAAAGTTACGGTTATAAATCTTATTTATATGAAATCATCATTTAATAGCTAATAGATTCATATATAAGTTCTTGAATATGAGTTCTTATATTTTCTGTAATTAATTTTCTATTAGAAGCAAAAGGATAAGTTCTGTTAGAAAGAAAAATATATACAATTTCTTCTTCCGGATCTGCCCAAGCAAAAGTACCTGTAAAACCACTATGTCCAAAACTTGTCATAGAAACGCAGCCACAGGTAGGACCAACTTCTTTTAATTGAGGTTTGTCAAAACCAACTCCCCTTCTTACATCTTCATCACAATAATAACAGGTGTTAAATTTATCTATGGTTTCAGGTTTAAAATATTGAATATTACCATAGGTCCCTTTGTTTAGATACATTTGCATCATTTTAGCCACATCATTAGCATTACTAAAAACACCTGCGTGACCGCCAACGCCACCAAACATTGCTGCTCCCTGATCGTGTACTGTTCCTTGTATTTTAGAAAATCGCCAATAATCATCGATTTCTGAAGGAGTTATTTCATCTTTATGAAAACGATTTAAAGGCAAATACCCCATGTAGTTAGCGCCTAAAGACTCGTAAATCCTTTTTCTACTAATATAGCTTAACGATGAATTGTAATGGTGCTCTAAATAGTTTTTAAGTAAATAATAGGGCAAATCACTATACTTATATTCTTTCTTAATTCGCAAATCACTAGCTATAATATCTTGGTAAATTGTGTCTTGATAATCATTACGCATGTAAAAATTATTAGCCACAGGCACATTAAAAATTCCTGTTTTTTTCGATCGAAAATACTTAGGTGATGCATGAGTTCGATCTTCTGAGAGTGTATGCAAATAAAAAGGAATCCAAGCTCTAAATTTAGCATAGTGACTCAACATTTCTTTAAGAGTAGTGTTAGCTTTATTGCTATTTACCGCAATAGGCAATATATCTTTAAGTCGTGTGTTTAATTGAATTGTTTCTTGTTCTTCTAATTCCATTACCAAGGGTAAAGTTGCCATAATTTTGGTAAGTGATGCTAAATCGTAGATTGAAGAATCGGTAACCTTGATATTCTTTTCGTAGGTATGATAACCAAAGTTTTTTTGGTAAATCACTTTGCCTTTTCGAGCCACAATCATCTGTAAACCTGGTGTCATTTCTTTATCAACTGCAATTTTAGCGATACTATCAATTCTATTTAATTTTGCAGAATTTACACCGACGCTTTCGGGTAACCCATAAGATAATCGTTTTAAAGAAGGTGTTGTAAATTTAGTGCCAACTGGAAAATTTTTACCTAAACTTACGGGTAACTTTCCTTTGGCAGGAAGCGCTCCAAAAATTACTTGTGCCGTTTTTTCTTGTGCAATTTTGCTATTTTGATAGCCTAATATTATACCTTCTAGATTAGTGGTAGATGTGATATCTAAAATAGCGTAGGGTCTGGCGAATACACTTAAAACGGTTTTATGATTTCTAGCAATTTCATGTAACCATACCAATTCATTGTCAGAAAATTTATATGACGACCAGGGTGAAGAGTTAGATTTGTGATAACCTACTATGACAAGATTATAATCTTTTAATTTTTCCAATAAGCCACCCAAATGATCTGATTTTATGTGATCTACTTTTGTATATTTTTTTAATTGCTGAAGAAATGAAGTCTCAGTTAAATTTTCTCCTAAATTTACATAAGCTATTTTTTCTTTATCTAAGTTTTTAATAGGTAAGATACCTTTGTTGTTTTTAATGACTGTAATAGCATTTTCCAACAATTCTTCATAAAGTACATCATTATGGATGTTATTTAGATCTTCAATTAAATAATTAGTATCTACAGGCTGGTAATGATTTAAACCTACTTTGTATTTAGCTGAAAGAATTTTCTTTACCGATTTTTCTAATCTTTTTTCAGAAATAATATTTTCCAAATAAGCTTGCTTTATTTTTTCTGAAGCTTTAGGTACGTTTTCAGAAATCAAGAGAATATCATTACCAGCCAAAAATGCGGCTAAATCTATTTCACCTGGTTCATCATAATCAGCAACCCCTCGCATATTTAAGGCATCGGTAAAAACCAAACCTTTATAATCTAATTTTTTCTGAAGCAAATCTGTTACGATTGGTTTTGATAAAGAAGAAGGGAAATTAGTTCGAGGTTCTAAGGCAGGTACATTTAAATGACCAATCATAATACTCGAAACTCCTGCTTTTATCATTTTTCTAAACGGATAAAGTTCTAAACTATCTAAGCGTTTTTTAGAAAAATCTAGTGTGGGTAAAGATTTATGAGAATCTACATCGGTATCTCCGTGACCTGGAAAATGCTTAGCAGAAGACAATACTCCTTCACTATGCATACCTTCCATAAATGCGATTGATTTTTGAGTTACGTTTTCTTTATTTTCACCAAAAGAACGATTACCAATAATAGGATTTGCTGGATTGTTATTAATATCTACAACAGGAGCAAAATTTATATGAACTCCCAAACGCTTGCAATGTTTAGCAATTTGAGCCCCAGTTTTTTTTATTAAATTATTATCTTCTATGGCGCCCAAAGTCATATTCCAAGGAAATGCATACGTAGAATCTAAGCGCATGGCTAACCCCCATTCTGCATCCATTGCAATTAATAAAGGTACATTTGCCAATTCTTGGTATTCATTATTAAGTTTTGCTTGACGCATGGGATCACCTTTAGAAAAAATAACTCCACCAATGTAATTCTCTTTAATCAGGTCTTTAATTCTATCGGTTTCGGCTTTACTTTTACTGGAAAAAATATCTACCATAAATAGCTGACCAATTTTTTGATCTAAATTCATGGCATTATAAGTGCTGTCTACCCAAGCTTTTTGCACCCTGAAGTCTTTTGTTTTTAAGGGAGATTCTTTTTGAGCGAAAATGCTAATATTCCAAATTAAAAGTATAAAAGAAAGAAACTTAATTTTCATTTAGTTATAGAGGGATTTGTCTTGATAAATCAAGAATAACGTCGGGAAGACAATTAAAATTATAATGAATTACAGAAATCTATTATGCCAGCTTTCTTTTAGTGGCACTTCCCATTCGTGAGTGAATTCTTGTTTGGTATTAACTAGGTTGTTAAATACAATCGTATTTGGAGATACAGATCTATTTTTTACCAATTTTTTAAAATCTGCAAGATCTTTATGGGCTACAAATTCTCCCTGCTTAAACGTTACGTTCATCTTATCTAACAAATTAACGCTGTATTTTTTTTCTAAAGATTGAATAAAATGAACACTAGCATCTATAGAACAGCCACTTGCTGCAGCAATTTTTTGATCTAAACCAAAAACAATAAATCTATTGTATGGTAGCTGATATCCTGCTTTTAAGCTAGAACCGTGAGCGGTCCAAGCGGTAAGAAAGCTTTCGATTTCAGGTTGTATTTCTTGAAGTTCTTCTTCTGTAAATGGTCTATTAGATTGATATATCCAGATTCTAGCTTCTTGGGGTAAATCTTTAAAATTTATTAGCATAATATCTTATCTTGAACTTTCAAATTTATAAATCTTCGGCTTCGGCAATCATTTCAGCAACATCTAATACTTCAATTTGCCCTTCTTTATTTTTTCCTTTTACACCGTCTGTCATCATGGTGTTACAAAACGGGCAGCCCGCAGCAATTACTTCAGGTTTTGTTTCTATTGCTTGTTCTGTACGCAAGATATTAACATCTTTATTACCTTTTTCTGGTTCTTTAAACATTTGTCCGCCACCAGCACCACAACATAGACCATTAGTTTTGCATTTTCGCATCTCTACTAATTCTACTTCTAATTTTCTTAGTAAATCACGTGGTGCTTCATATTCTTGGTTTGCTCTCCCTAAGTAACATGGATCGTGAAAAGTAATACGTTTTCCTTTAAATTTACCTCCTTCAACTTTTAATTTTCCTTCTTCTAAAAGACTTTTTAAAAATTGGGTATGATGCATTACTTCATAATCACCTCCTAATACAGGATATTCATTTTTAATAGTATTGAAACAATGAGGACAAGCGGTAACTATTTTTTTTATTTCGTAGCCATTTAAAACTTCAATATTTGTGACAGCTTGCATCTGAAATAGGAACTCATTTCCTGAGCGTTTTGCAGGATCTCCTGTACAGCTTTCTTCAGTACCTAAAACTGCAAACTCTACGTTGGCTTTGCTTAATAATTTCACAAAAGCTTTAGTGATTTTTTTTGCGCGGTCGTCAAAACTCCCAGCACATCCTACCCAAAATAAGACTTCAGGTTTTTTGCCTGCTGCCATAAATTCTGCCATTGTAGGTACTTTAATTGCTTCTGCCATAGATTTTATTTTTGAAGTGAAAAGATTTAATCTTTAAACACTTGAATTTTCACACTTTTTTCTACTAAATCTGTAAATTTTCCTTTGTAACGAGTTGCCTTTACCAAGTGGTTATCTATCCAATGGTAATTTCCTCCTCTAGGTTTACCCATTAGTAAACTATGGTATTTAAAACCATTTTCATCTAACCATGTTTCTGTAATTTCTCTGTGATCTTCTGTGCGTGAAGTGAAAAAACAGATGCGGTGGCCTTTTTCATACCATTTGTTAATAGTGTGTAAGGCATCTTTAAAAGGTTTACAGGTTTTCATGCGTTCTGGTTCTTCGTTAGGAACGTCTTCTGTAATGGTGCCGTCTATATCGATAAGATAATTTTTAATCTCTTTAGGAAGCACTGGACTTATCAGTTCTCCGTTTTGAGATTTATCTTTCAGTAAGTTTTCTAAGTCTTTGTTGTTTTCTTCCAAAATATGTTAGTTTTCGTTAGCCCAATTTAATCTGTCCATTTGGTTATATGGCCAAGGAGCACCATTGTTTTCAATATTTCCCATTGCGATGTTTAATTCGTTTGGGGCCGCACTTTGCTCCATTACTAAATACCTTCTCATATCTATTATAATAGATAAAGGATCAATACCTATTGGGCATGCTTCTGTACATGCATTACAGGTAGTACAGGCCCAAAGTTCTTCGTTGGTAATGTAATCACCTAATAACTGCTTTCCATCGTCTTTAAATTCTTTATTTTTTTCAATGTTCTGCCCTACTTCTTCTAGTCGATCACGGGTGTCCATCATAATTTTACGAGGAGATAATTTTTTACCAGTTTGATTGGCAGGACATTCTGAAGTACATCTTCCGCATTCTGTACATGTGTAAGAATTTAACAATTGTACCCAGCTTAAATCTTGTACATCGCTTGCTCCAAATTTTTCAGGTACAGCAGCATCACTTTCTGTAGGTTCTGGTGCTGCAAAAGGATCTGCATTTGGATCCATCATTAATTTAACCTCATTGGTTACGGCTTCAAGATTATCTATTTCGCCTTTAGGTTTTAATTTAGCAAAATAAGTATTTGGAAAAGCCAATAAAATATGAAGGTGTTTAGAATAATATAGATAATTTAAGAAAAATAGTATACCTACAATATGTAACCACCATGCTACTCTTTCTATAATTATTAATGTAGAAATACTTAAACCATTTATTAAAGGGACTATAAATTGACTGATTGGAAATTCACCCATTATTCCAGCTTCGTTTGCGTAATGATCTGCACCAAGTGTTTGCAATTGATAATCTGCGGCATTCATTAATAAGAATAATGCCATTAATACCATCTCAAAATATAAAATGTAATTTGCATCGTCTTTAGGCCAACCTTTCATTTCGTTAGCCCAAAATCTTTTTAATTTTAAGATATTTCTTCTTACCCAAAATGCAATTACACCTATAAATACTAAAAGTGCAAGTATTTCAAATGAAGCGATTAAAACGTCATAAGTTTTACCTAGAAAAGAAAACACTCGATGAGTTCCAAAAATCCCATCGATAATGATTTCTAAAACTTCTATATTAATGATTACAAAACCAACATAAACTAAAATATGCAAAAAACCAGCAATTGGTCTTTTAACCATTTTTGATTGGCCTAGCGCCACTCTAGCCATGTTAGCAAAACGATCTTTTGGATTATCGTTTCTATTTATTGATTTCCCTAGTTTAATATATTTAATTAATTTTTTTATGTTTTTAGTAAAAAAACCAATACCAAAAACAAGAATAATCACAAATAAAAATTGAGAAATCAATTGCATGTAGTTCTATTTTAGTGAATCTTTAGGTTCTTTATATTCTCCTGGATTTTTACCAAACACAGAAAAATGAACATATCTTTTTGGGTTTAATTTCACATCTTGGAGTAGTTGCTCTAACTGTTTGGTAGCTCGATCTAAATTGTTGTAAACTTTATCGTCTTTCAGTAGTTTTCCAGCAGTACCTTCTCCATCATTAAGACCGTCAGCAATTCCTTTAAAATCTTTAATAACACCTTCAAATTCACCTACTAAACGGTTAACTTCTATTTTTGATAATGTATCTGAAAAAGAATTTAGATTAGTAGATAATTCATCTAAATTGGTGAAGGTCTTATCTAATTTACCAGAATTTCTTGCCAATAAACCATCTAAGTTATTAGCTGCATTTTTAAATGAACCCATGGTTTCATTTAATTTGGCAATAGTTGCTTTTAAATTGTCTCTCGTTTCCTGATTTAATATACCATTAATTCCATTTAATAAAGAGTCTGCACTTACAACCGTATTTTCAATTTTTTCTTGTAGTGGCTTTAGTCGATCATTTACCAGTTCTAGTAAACCTTCATCAATATCTCCTTTAAGGGTGTCACCAGACTCTGCTTTTTGACCATTATATTCTGGAATGATAGACATAGACTTACCTCCAATTAGATCTCCACCGTATATCCTAGCCGTACTAGATTTTGAAAATTTAAAGTCATTTTGTACCATCATCGTGACCAAAATTCTACCTTTTCCATCTAAAAAATCAATATCTGTTACGCTTCCTACTTGTAATCCATTTATGGTAACAGGAGAAGAAACCGCAAGGCCTTCTACATCATTATAGACTGCATAGAAATTTCTATTATTATCTAAAAGGTTGTTACCCTTTAAAAAACTATAGCCAAACACCAGAAGGATGATCGCTACGATTGCAAGTAATGCAGTTTTAACTTCGTTAGTTAATTTCAAAAGTATAGGTTTAAGTTATTAGCAAATTTAAGGATTAAAAATAGAAAAGCTTAGTTATTTTGTCTTACTTTTTAACGCGTCATTAACGCTAATCTTTTTATCTCCTTTAAAAGCAACAATGTAGCAATTTTTATATCCGGCTTTTTGGGCCTGTCTTTGTTTTTCTTGAATTTTTACATAATCTGAAGTATCTCCATAATAATATTTGTAGAGCTTACCTTCTTTAGCTCTTGAAACCCCTTGTAGTCCTTTAAAATTATAAGCTTTAGTTTCTAAAGCACTAGATCCTGCCGCTAATTGTACTTTAAAAGAAATACCCTCATAAATTTTTGTAGGTATATCGTCTATGGTAAGATTTTGTTTTACAGAAGTTTCTGAATAATGCAAATTGATACTATGGAAATAATCAACAATCCCTTCTTCTATAGATTTAGCTATCTGTGATTTACCTTTATTGGAGTTTAGGTAAGATCCCTCTGGTTTGTAACTTAGAAAACCCACTTCTGTAAGTACACTAGGCATATACGTTTCACGAAGCACTAAAAAACCAGCTTGTTTTACTCCTCTATCTAGTCTTTTTAACGTGCCTGTATATTCCTTTTGTATAAAATCTGCTAATAAAATACTTTGGTCTAAATATTCTTCTTGCATTAAAGTCATTCCAATATAAGAAGAAGGATCATTGGGATCAAAATTACCATAAGAAACTTTATAATCATCTTCTAAATAAATTACAGAGTTTTCTTTAATGGCTACTTCTAAGTTATCTTTATTTCGGTGAAGACCTAATACAAAAGTTTCGGTGCCGTGTGCGTTAGAGTTATGCCCATTACAATGAACAGACACAAATAGATCTGCTTCTGCTTCATTAGCAATTTCTGCTCTTTTATGTAAAGGAATAAATACATCTGTTGTGCGTGTATATATTACTTTAATATTGCTATTTCTTTGTAAAGCCTCCCCTACTTGTAGAGCAATATCTAAAGCAATATTTTTTTCCTTAAATCCATGCCAGCCATTTCCTGAATCTTTACCGCCGTGTCCTGCGTCAATAACGACCACAAATTTTTTAGCAGGAGGTTCTTTAGCCGCATAAACGGAAAAGTTACTAACTATTATCAGAAAATTTAAAACAATAAATAAAGACTTGTTCGCTTTCATAATGAAATAATTCATGGCCTAATTTTTGATATTTTTTCAATTTTATAAAATTGTATGTTTACCTTTCAAAAATATATGTAATTTTGGTTTTTCAAAAAGCAGGCCAAACAATACAAAAATAGTACTATTAGCATTGCAAGCAAACTTAAAATACATAGTTTTAATTTATTTTCTTCCACTGTTTTTTTTTGGTGGTTTACGAGCGCAAGAACGAGATAGTATAGCTTCAGTAAACTCCGAATTTAACACACCACAATTGATACCTGTAAACGATTCATTAAGAATAAACTACATTGAAAATGATTTAGTGGTTTTAGATACTGTGAAGATTGATACTTTGGCAGCTAAAAAAGAAAGTTTCCTTACAGATAATGTCACTTCTACAGCTAAAGATTACATAAGATTTGACCGTAAAAATAACAGAGCCTATTTGTACAACCAAAGTAAAATTGTATACGGCGATATTACCATTGAAGCTGGTTTAATTATTCTTGATAACCTTAAAAAAGAGGTTTATGCTTTTGGTATTAAAGATTCTACGGGAGCTTACACACAACGTCCCGTTTTTACACAAGGACAAAATGTAGTAGAGCCTGATAGTATTCGGTTTAATTTTGATTCTGAAAAAGCATTGGTTTACAATTCTAGAACAGATCAAGGTGCATTTAAGGTGAAGGGGGAAGTAACCAAACGTCAAAACGATTCTGTGTACTACATGAAAAATGTGAAGTTTACCACTTCTGAAGATGTAGATGATCCTGAATATTATTTCTATGCTAGAAAGATAAAAATGGTACCAGACAAGAAGATTGTTACTGGTTTTGTAAATATGTATATTGCAGATGTTCCTACTCCATTAGGCTTACCTTTTGGATATTTTCCACTCACTGAAGATCGAGCTTCTGGTTTTATTGTGCCTTCTTTTGGAGACAATAATCAGCGTGGTTACTTTTTGCAAAATGGCGGATATTATTTTGCTGTTAGTGATTATTTTGATCTTGCTACTTTAGGAAGTTACTACACCAATGGAAGTTATGACTTTAGGGTAGAATCTAATTACAAAGTTCGTTATAAGTTTAATGGTAGGTTTAATTTTAGGTATGAGAAACTATTAAATGAAGAGCCCGGTTTTCCAAATTATTCAGAGCAGTCTATTTATAATATTACTTGGAGTCATTCTCAAGATGCTAATGCAAATCCTGATTCTAGGTTTTCTGCATCGGTAAATTTAGGTAGTAGTAAATATTACAAACAAACCATTAACCAAACTAACAGTGGTAATTTTTTGAATAATACCATGAATTCATCGGTTTCTTATAATAAAACATTCAGAGGAAAACCAGAGGTGAATTTAACAGTAGCCGCGACACATCAACAAAACAGTAACAGTGGTGATATTAATATGACCTTACCTACGGTGCAAGCAAGCATGTCAAGAATTTATCCTTTTGAACCTAAATCAGGAACTAAAAAAGGTATTATTCAAAATATCAACTTTCAGTATAGTGTACGAGGCGAAAATAGATTTAAAACCAATGATTCTATTTTCTTTAAACCAGAAATGTTTAAAAATGCTATTAGTGGTATTCAGCACAGTATTCCTATTAACACCAACTTTAAAATCTTTAATCATTTTAGTGTAAGCGCAGGAACTTCTTTTCAAGAAAACTGGGTATTTAAAACATTTGATCGTTCTTATAACGAAACGACACAAGAAGTAGAAATAGACACCTCAAGAGGTTTTGACGCCTACCGTACCTATAACTTTAATACGAGTATAGGAACTACTATTTACGGGATTTTTAATTTCGGAAAAGATAAAAAAATTCAAGCGATACGTCACACCATTCGACCTAGTGTAAGCTATAGCATTAACCCAGCTTTTGATCAGTTTTACGACACCTATCTTGTACCAGGAACCTCTGGAGTAGAAGATAAATTAGTTGAATATTCTAGGTTTCAAGGTTCTTTATATGGAGCACCTGGTAATCGTTATTCTAGCAATATTGGTTTTAGCGTAACTAATGATTTTGAAGCGAAAGTAAAGCCGAAAGATTCTTTAGCTGAAGAACCTGAAAAACGGAAGCTTTTAAGCAACCTTTCCTTTAGCTCTTCTTACGATTTAGCTGCAGATACACTAGCGCTTGCTCCTTTACAGGTTCGAGGTACTTTACCCGTAATTCCCAGTAAATTAGATATTAACTTCAATGCAGCTTTAGATCCTTATGCTTTAGATAATAATAATCGCAGGGTTGATGAATGGAATATTAATAACGGTGGAAGTTTATTTAGACTAACCCGAGCAAACGTTAGTTTTGGGTACTCATTTTCCGATAAAGATTTTACTAGAGACAAAGATGAAAATGATGATGAAACTGAAAATGACACCTATAGACAAGGAGGAAGAAAAGATGATCTTTTTGGTAAAGGCATGAATTATGATGGGACTTTTGAAGATGAAGAAAAAGAACCAGAAACCGTTGAAGATGATACAGAACGCTATCATTATAAAATTCCGTGGGATTTAAGACTTTCTTACACCATGACTTATAATAACTTAAATAGACAGAATGAAATTTCTTCTCACTCGCTTATGTTTTCAGGAAATGTAGAATTGTCTCCTCGTTGGAGCGTAGGTGCTTCTTCTGGTTACGATCTAAAAAATAAAGGTTTTACGTTTACTCAGCTTAGATTTCAGCGAGATTTAGAAAGCTGGCGTATGAGTTTTAACTGGACACCTTTTGGTAATCGAGAATCTTGGTATTTCTTTATAGGGATTAAAGCAAGTGTGCTTAGCGATATTAAATACGATAAGAATAGAGAAAGAGATAGAAATTTATAAGAAGTATAGTTATGAAAAAAATTATTAATACTACAAATGCTCCAGCTCCTATAGGTCCATATAATCAAGCTGTATTAACTGGAAATATGCTCTATACTTCTGGTCAAATTGCCATAGATCCTCAAACGGGTAAATTATTTAAAGGCGCGATAGAAGAAGAAACTAATTTGGTGATGAACAATCTCGAAGCCATTTTAAAAGAAGCAGGAATGACGTTTGAGCACGTGATAAAAACTTCAATTTTTATTAGCGATATGAATAATTTTGGTGCCATCAATAAAGTATACGCAAGTTATTTTAACGAAGCTACTGCTCCGGCTAGAGAAACCGTAGAGGTAGCAAATTTACCAAAGTTTGTAAACGTTGAAATTAGTGCAATTGCCGCAAAAGATGTCTAATACTGTAACTTTTTACTACATTTAGCAATCAAATTAGAATTCATGTTGCTATCTATTTTAGATTGGCTATTTATTATAGCCTTTTTTCTTATAAGTCTTTTTGTTGGGATACTTGTTGCTAAACGTAGCGGTAAATCATCTCAAAATTTTTTCCTTTCTGGTAGAAATATGCCTTGGTGGCTGTTGGGAGTTTCAATGGTGGCAACTACTTTTGCTGCCGATACTCCAGGCTTAGTTGCTGGTATTGTAAGAAAAGATGGCGTATACGGAAACTGGATTTGGTGGAGCTTTCTACTCACCGGAATGTTAACCGTATTTTTTTATGCAAAACTTTGGCGTAAAAGTAATATCACCACAGATTTAGAGTTTTATGAACTTCGTTATAGTGGTAAAAGTGCGGCTATATTAAGAGGTTTTCGTGCACTCTATTTAGGAGTGTTTTTCAATATTGTAATTATGGCTACCGTTTGTTTAGCAGCCATTAAAATAGGTCATGTAATGTTTGGCTTTTCTGAAGCACAAACTCTAATTATAGCTTCTATAGTCACGGTTACCTATTCTATGTTAGGTGGCTTGCAGGGCGTGCTAATCACAGATTTTATTCAGTTTATTATTGCCATGATCGGGAGTATTTGGGCAAGTATTTATATTGTTAACCTTCCTGAAATAGGAAGTTTAGAGAATTTACTTAACCACCCTAGCGTGAGTAACCACACCCAATTGTTTCCTGATTTTTCTAAGCCTGAAATATTTATTCCATTATTAATTATTCCATTAGCGGTACAGTGGTGGAGTGTTTGGTATCCTGGTTCTGAACCTGGCGGCGGCGGATATATTGCTCAACGTATGTTGGCTGCTAAGAGTGAGAAACATGCGGTTTGGGCTACTCTTTTTTTTAATATTGCACATTATGCTTTGCGACCTTGGCCATGGATTATTATTGGCTTAGCCTCTATGATCATGTTTCCTAATTTGGCAAGTTTACAAAAAGCTTTTCCAGATTTGGGAGCCTCTTTTGTAAAAGATGATCTCTCTTATCCTGCTATGCTTACTTTTTTACCCAGTGGCTTGTTAGGCATTGTGGTTACCTCTCTAATAGCAGCTTTTATGAGTACCATTTCAACCCATCTTAATTGGGGAAGTAGTTATGTGGTAAATGATTTTTACGCTCGTTTTGTTAAGCCTCAAGCTTCAGAAAAAGCTAAAGTACTTGTGGGGAGAATTTCTACTTTAGTCATGATGATAGCTGCAGGGTTTCTAGCATTAGTTTTAGAAGAAGCTAGAGAAGCTTTTAATTTACTTTTACAAATTGGCGCTGGTACAGGTTTGCTTTTTATTTTACGATGGTTTTGGATGCGTATTAATCCGTTTAGTGAAATTGCAGCAATGGTCACCTCTTTTTTAGTTGCTTTTCTGTTTTTTATTAATAATAAAATGGATGCTCCTTTGCTTTCGTGGGAATCGCATTGGCAGCTTGTATTTGGTGTTGCTATTACTACGTTAGTTTGGGTTGCGGTAACCTTGTGCACCTCTCCTAGTAAACCACAAACTATTAAAAAATTTCAAGCTTTAGTTTTTGACAAGGAAGGAATGTTTCATCATTTTAATTATAAAATTATAGCATTTTTTGCAGGTACAATTGGTGTGTATGCTACTTTGTTTGGAACAGGATTTTATATTTACACCAACTATATTTCAGCATTTATAGCCTATGGAGTAGCTGGAATTTGTGCATTTATAATATGGAAAAATTGGGCTAAAATTGTATAGGTTTATTTTTCGGGGAATTTAATGTAGTCTGGAGCTAACGTTTTTTGATCAATTTCCATTTCTTTAGAAACTTCTTCAAGCTTAAGTTCTTTATTTAAAATTTTATAAATTAGCTCTCTAAACGTATCAAAATCTACTGCGTAAGATAAACCTACACCTTGCGTGTAGCCTAAGGGTTGCCCTATGTATTGAATAGTGTTTTCTCTGTTAAATAGATTTGCTCTTAGTGTACCTTCTTCATTTAAAAGCAATTCTACTTCTACATTACCCACTACCACAGATTGAGTAACGCCCCCAATAGGAACTCCTACTCGACCGTTAATAAGAATTTTCTCTGTTATATTTGTAGATAAACTTAGTCCAAACCTATCGGCTGTGGTTTGATCTGGCGTACGGTCTCCTTGTACATAATCTATCCCTATTTTAAATTTACCATCATCATCAGCAAAAATATCGTCAAATAAACCTGAAGCACGCTCGGCAATAAGGTTGCCTGGTGCATTTTGACCAACGGTATACTGACTGTAAAAACTACCTTGGGTAATTAAAGATAAAGCTTGTATTTCTGTACTTTGACGGTCGCTTATTCTATATTCTAATTCAGATTTTACAACAGAACTTAAGTTAGGGTATTCTAAGTTAAAGGTTAAATCTGTTTCTGTTAATTCTCCATTCAAATCGATATAAACTTCAACCGGAATATTTCTATTAATAATTGGGTTTTCAAGTAATATCGCAGGATTTGCTTCTGTTTTATATAAAGCGCGTACATTTAAATCTGCCCGAGTTGGGCTGCCATCCCAAGTAATATTTCCGCCAGAAACTACTTTAAATTCTTTTTGAACTAAACCAGCATACTTAAAATTATAAACACCATCGTAAACCACAAAATCTCCCCACATATTGAATTTTCCATTTGTATTAATCTCGATAAGTAAAGTTCCGGCGCCACTTCCTGCTAATGTGCTTCCGCTATTTTTATCGACTACAATTTCTACTTCAGCTTCATTGGTTACATCTAATTCAAAATTAAGTTCTAATCCTTTTACTTCTTTAATTTTAATTTCTTTGCCTTGCTGACGCGCTAATTTTTCTTCAGGAGTTAAGAAATAAATAAAAGAATTGTCTCCAATAGCTTCGGTATCACTCAACGGAATTTCAAAAATTGTACCTTCTTCTGTTTTTGCAACTACATCGATCACCAGTTCTTCTGTGGGTCCAGAAATATTTGCGTTACCACTAATAAAAGCAGTACCGTAATATAAAGCATCTTCTGTAAATTTTGTATCGAGTACAACTAATCGCTCTGGTGCTAAAATGTCGAGATCTAAGTTCCAATTAGAAAAAGCTTGATGAGAAATAGTACCGTCTATTATTCCTTTCGTTTTGTATTTGGTATCGACAACATCTACGTTATTAAAAATAAATTCTTGGTTGGTTAAATCTACCACAGCATTTTGTTGTAAATTAAGATCTACATTTAAATAAGGTATTTTTAATCCTGCATTATTCAGAGTCAATCTACCCGAAATATCAGGGTTTCGGTAATCTCCAGTAACTTTTGCATTTCCAAAAACCAATCCTCTAATATCTGTAATTACATCTGCCCCTAATGCACTAAACGCGTTTAATTTAAAGCTATCTAGATTTACATCTAAGTTAATATTAGGGTTTTCTTCACTTACATTAATGCCTCCTTTTGCTCTTAAAAAATCATATTCTTTATTACCTAATAGCGCTTTTATGTTGTATTGTGTTAAATCTTCGTTTCCGTCTATATTCAATTTCAGATTTCCGTAGTTAATGTTGTTAACAGCAATACTATCTATGGCTAATGAAGAAGTGGGATAATAAATCCCATTTTCTTGGTAGAAATCTAATTTACCGTTCACCATCCCTTTTAAACTAATACTGTCTATATCTGGAGTAATTTTAGCTAGATCTACGTGATTAAAATTTAGTTTGAAGTTTTTATAGGTAGAGTCTCTAGCTTCCCCCGTAAGACTTATTAATTCATTTTCATGCGTAAAAGTTAGCGTATCAATTTTAAAACTACTTAGGTCTTTTTCAAAAACAATTTTTTGGTTTCTTGTGTTTTCATTATTAATAAACCATTCACTTTCTTTAAACTTAATATTAGATTTCTTTAAGCCTACTACAGATTTCTGTTCGTCGTTTATGGTATGAAAAAAACTAATATTAAAATTATCATTGTTTTGACTTCCGCCTTTAAACTCAGACCTAACAAAAAGTGTATCGTTTAAGGTCACATTAATTAAATTGAATTCTGAAGCATTATAATACGGTGTGGATATACTATCTACTTTTATATAGGTGTTAAATAAAGGGTTAGAGTTATCTATTTGAAGATTTACTTTATCAAATTTATTTTTTAAAACATTAATTTGAGGAGAGCGAAACGTTAATTTAAATTCTGAATCTTCTGAGGCCAAATTTCCTTTAATAAATGTATTTGCGGCCAATTCTATATCCGGAAAAAAGACTTCTACTATTTTATTATAAATATCGAAATTAAAATCTAAGTATTGATTTCCTTCAATGGATATAGGCTCATAATTGGCATATAAACTTCCTATGGCATTCTGAAATAAAGAAGGTACTTCTTCTACTTTAAATATTCCTTCGACTTCACCGCTAATAACATCTGGAGAATTAATGACTATTTTTCTAACATTATTATTAAAAGTAGAGGAAAGTTGTAACTCTTCAAACTCAAATAATTCATCTTGATTTTGATACGAAAAGTTTTGAAGGTATAAATTACCTTTAGCATCATTAAAGTTATTGCCTTCTACATTTAAAACAATATCTCCTTTCATAATAGCTATACTGTCTCGCTTTACAAAATTTAGAGCATTTAAATCTGCATAAGCTACACTGGCTTTAAAATCGTAAACATTGTCGGTTTGTGATACATTGGCGAGCCCGTTAAATTCGAATTTAAAATTAGGATCGTTTCCTATTAATTTTCCATTAAAATTTGGATGATCAAAAACACCAAGAACTTCTATGTTTTTATAGGTATAGCCATTAAATTTTAATCGATTTATGGTGCCATTAATTTGAGTGTTTAAAGTTTCTTGTGTAGACCCTACTCCATCTACATTCAAATTAAAAGTAGCATATCCTAAAGAAGCGTTTCCTAAAAGCCTTCCTAAGTTAAAACGGTTCATTTTAATATTTCCTTGGTATCGAATAAAATCAGGATCATTTAAATCGTTTAATATAACATTAAGGTTAGCATTTCCTAACTGTGTGGCAATTAAAGAGTTTGTTTCTAGACGGGTTGGCGTAACGCTTATAAAACCAGTTAAAGTCAGGTTGCCTACTTCTTTTAATTTTTTGGGTAATGAATTTCCTAGAATAGTAGGTAGCAAATTTACCAAGTCGTAATAGTTGGTAGAAAACCGATTTAAATTACCAGAAATCTGAAAGTTTTTTTCTTGATTAATTAAGTCTTTAAATTTTAAATTTCCGCTAATAGCGCTACGGTCCATCCCTGTTAATCGCCAATCATTGAGTTCAAAATCATTTAATTTCCCTTCTAATTTTCCTTCAAATGTAAACTTCTCTGTGTTTCCAAACTCTTTATATAATTTTTTTAGGTCTTTGGTATCGGCCTTAGATTCTTCAAAATTAGCGGTTATACGCACATTATTTTCAAAATCTGCCAGCCCTCCTTCTTCATAATCAAACTGAATATCACTCGCTATTTTTGAATGTTGAGTTTCAAGCAATAGGTCTTCAAAAACCATTTTTGTAGAGGTATAGCGAAAGCGCGTTGCTAAATTTTCAATATCGATACCACGCTGTTCTTTTGCTCTTAAGCTTTCTATGTTTACAGAAACATCGGTACCGTCTACCACTAAGTTTGCGGCATTTATATTTAAATTATCAAAGAATAAAACCTCAGAAGCTTCTAGATTTTCATCTACATAACTAAATTCACTATTATAGGTAATAATATGATTAATAGTTAAAACAAAAGGCTGTTGTTGGGGTTGGCCCGTATTAAATTGATCACCAAAAAATGAGAGGTTGTCTTTCTCTTCTCCTTTGTAGTGTCTAATTTTTAATTTTAAACCATTTGCTGTTAAATCGCCAAAATCTAAATGTTTTCCACTTAAAATAGCAGGTAAATTAATTAAGGAGGTATTAATTTCTTTAGCGCTAATTAAGCTATCTTGGTGATGATCTGCAATAAACACTTCATCTAACACTACTTTTCCGCTATAAGAGATACTAATAGATTTTACGTTAATATTAGTCCCATAAGTTTCATTGAGTGTATTTGTTAGTTTATGAGCAACACCAGTTTGGACTGCTGGAATTGAAAATACAAGAACTAAAACAATAAAAAACAGCAAAATAGCCACTAATATTCTTCCTAATATTTTTAAAAACTTTTTAATGTGTGTTAGCGTTTTAATAGGGTTTCTTTATTCGTAATAATGTTGCTAATTTTGTATAAGCAATAGCAAGATTACTATATTTTCAATGCAATGCAAATTTAAGTAGCTTTGCCAACAATAATAACAATTTCTGTACCTAAAAATAGCTAATGGCCTCACAAAATATTTATATACTTGGCATCGAGTCTTCTTGCGATGATACCGCAGCAGCTGTACTCTGTAACGGTAAAATTAAAAGTAATATTATCGCTACTCAAAAAATTCATGAAGAATATGGAGGTGTGGTGCCAGAACTTGCTTCTCGAGCGCACCAACAAAATATTGTTCCGGTGATTGATCAAGCCATAAAAAAGGCAGGAATAACGAAAGAAGATTTAACGGCTATAGCCTTTACTCGTGGTCCCGGATTGATGGGTTCTTTATTAGTGGGCACCTCTTTTGCTAAATCTATGGCTATGGCTTTGCAAATTCCTTTAATTGAAGTAAACCACATGCAAGCACATCTGTTGGCTCATTTTATTGAAGAAGATGATTTTGAAAAACCTAACTTTCCCTTTCTAGGATTAACCATAAGTGGCGGTCATACGCAAATTGTACAGGTTAACGATTACTTTAGCATGAAAGTGATTGGTGAAACTTTAGATGATGCAGTAGGTGAAGCTTATGATAAATGCGGAAAAATGCTAAATCTTCCTTATCCTGGTGGACCTTTACTAGATAAACTAGCTAACCAAGGAAACCCTAAAGCTTTCCCTTTTCCGAAACCTAATGTAAAAGATTTAAATTTTAGTTTTAGCGGACTCAAAACTTCTATGCTTTATTTTTTGCAACGTGAAGAAAAAGTAAACCCTAATTTTATTGAAGAAAACCTCAAAGATATTTGTGCTTCATTTCAATATACGGTGGTTAAGATTTTAATGGATAAATTAAAGAAAGCTGTAAAACAAACCGGCATCAAAGAAATAGCAATTGGTGGCGGGGTTTCTGCTAATAGCGGAATTAGAACCGCACTTATTGATGCACGACAATGTTTTGGCTGGAAAACTTATATCCCTAAATTTGAATACACCACAGATAATGCAGCAATGATTGCTATTGTGGGTCATTATAAATACCTTAATAAAGAATTTTCAGATGCAGGTGTTACTGCTCAGGCTCGTTATTCACTTTAATTTCTTTCTATGCAATTATTTTATAATCCTGAAGTTTCTGAAAATCAACAAGAAGTTATTTTCCCTAAAGATGAAAGCAAACACATAGTTAAAGTCTTGCGTAAAAAAGAAGGTGATAAGTTAAACATTACCAATGGTAAAGGTTTTTTATTTTCTGCTGAAATTATCGAGTCAAATCCCAATAAATGCAAAGCTAAAATCATTGAATTTGAAAAGGAAAGTCAAAAAAAATACCAATTGCATTTAGCGGTAGCTCCTACCAAAATGAATGATCGTTTTGAAACTTTTCTAGAGAAAGCTACAGAAATTGGTTTAACTAGCATTACTCCAATTATTTGTGAACACAGCGAAAGAAAAATAATTAAGTTAAATAGATTTGAGCGTGTCTTGCAAAGCGCGATGAAGCAATCGTTACAGTATTCATTACCACAAATTTCAGAAGCCATTTCGTTTAAAGAATTTATGCAGCAAAACCATGCGGGACAAAAATTTATAGCTCATTGTGAAGAGCACGATAAAAAATCACTTCAAAAAGAATTAGACCCAAGAAAAAGCTACACTATTCTTATTGGTCCAGAAGGAGATTTTTCTCCTGAAGAAATAGAAATGGCTATTCAGCATCAATTTATACCAGTAACCTTAGGGCATACTCGTTTGCGTACAGAAACAGCTGGAATTGTAGCGGCGCATACTGCGGCTTTAATTAATGAATTTCAAGAATAGTGATTAAATTGCAATGGGAAACATCCAAGGTTTTTAATGGATTTTTGAAAAAGTACCACTAATAAAAATCTACCTATATTTATCAAAATTTTCAAGAATAATGAAAAAGTTTTTTTTTCTTTTATTGAGTTTTGGGTTTAGTTTTTTACAAGCACAAGAAATTGCAGTTTTAAAATACAATGGCGGTGGCGATTGGTATAGTAATCCTACCTCTCTTCCTAATCTTATTGCGTTTTGCAATGAAAATATAGGGACCGCTATTCAAAAGAAACCCGTAGCGGTAGTTTCTAAAAGCACTGATATTTTTAGTTATCCGTTTGTTTATATGACAGGACACGGTAATGTCTTTTTTACTGAAGAAGACGCATCAAATCTTCGGAACTACTTAATAAGTGGTGGTTTTCTTCATATAGATGATAATTACGGCATACGCCCATACCTAGAAAAAGAACTGAAAAAGCTATTTCCTAATCAAGAATTGAAAGAATTACCGGCAGATCATCCTATTTTTTCTTCAGCTTATAATTTCCCAGAGGGTTTACCGAAAATCCATGAACATGATGGTAAACGCCCGCAAGCTTTTGGAATGACTTATGAAAATAGATTAGTTTTATTATTTACTTTTGAGACCGATTTAGGAGATGGTTGGGAGAACCAAGAAGTACATAACGATCCTACAGAAGTACGACTAAAAGCATTAAAGATGGGTGCTAATATTATAAAATATGCTTTTGAACATTAAACAATGAGTGAACAATTAGACCATTATAGCAATAAATTTTCTTCGGAAAAATTTCCTATTATTTTAATTACCGCAGACGTGAGTAGTCCAGCGAACTTAGGAAGCCTATTTCGTTTAGCAGATGCCTTTCATATTGAAAAAATTATTTTTTGTGGTATCGATGAGCATATTATTGATAGCAACCGTTTAAAGCGCACAGCAAGATCTACACAGCAACATGTTCTGTATGAGTTTAAAGAAGATATTTATCAAATTATCGATCAGTTAAGTGCTGAAGGTATTCAACTTTTAGCACTAGAAATTACAGATGATAGTGTTGCTATAGCGAATCTTCCGTTAGAAAAAAATCAGCGTTTAGCTTTAATTATAGGCGAAGAAAATATTGGAGTGCCTTCAGGTGTGTTAGAAAGAACTTCAAAAATTATTCATATCCCTATGTTTGGTAAAAACAGTAGTATGAATGTTGCTCAGGCTACGGGTATTGCTTTATATGAAATTACTAAAAAATTGAGTTCATTTCAGTAGAAATAATATCTTTACAACGTGAGTAAATCGTTAAGTAAATCTGTAGCCTTAGGAATATTAAAAGCTCTTGCTGTAGTGCTAGGTGTACTTGTATTTTGTTATTTTATCTACAAAATACAATCTGTGATCGTTTACATAGCCATTGCAGCCGTCATTGCTTTAATTGGTAGGCCTGTTGTAATCTTTTTAAAAGATAATTTAAAAGTGCCCAATCGTCTTTCTGTAGTAATTGTATTACTACTATTCTTATTTGCTTTTATAGGCTTGATTGCTTTGTTTGTGCCAATTATTGTACAGCAAAGCGAGAATTTAGGGCAAATAGATTTAAATGCATTTAAAAATGACCTGAATGTGTTAAACGCTCAGGTTAGAGAGTTTTTAGGTGTACAACAAATAGATATTATTGAAGGCTTTAGGCAAACCAGTTTTGTAAAAAACTTTGATTTACAGGTGATTCCTGATTTTATGAACCTACTCTTTGGAGGTTTGGGCACCGCTTTAATTGGTGTATTTTCAATAATTTTCATCTCTTTCTTTTTACTTTCAGACAGCTCACTTATGCTTAATAGTGTTTTAGTATTTTCTAATTACGGAGATGAAGCGCGCTTTAAGCGAGTTTTTGAAAAAATTAAAGTTTTATTGTCTAGGTACTTTGTGGGGCTTACGCTTCAAATATTAGTTTTATTTATACTTTATACTATTTTATTAACTGTTTTTGAGGTTGATAACCCTATTGCTATTGCCATTATCTGTGCGTTTTTAAATGTAGTTCCTTACTTAGGTCCTTTATTTGCAGGGGTTTTAATGACGCTTTTTGTAATCTCTAGTAATTTAGGGGCAGATTTTTCATCTATTATTCTTCCAAGATTAATTTACGTGATGAGTGGTTATGCTATTGCTCAGTTAATTGATAATTTTATCAATCAACCGTTAATTTTCGGAAAGAGTGTAAAATCTCACCCTTTAGAAATTTTCTTAGTGATTTTGATTGCTGGTTTGCTTTTTAATGTTGTAGGTATGATTGTAGCCATACCCGTTTATACCGCAATAAAAGTAATTGCTAAAGAAGCCTTTAGTGAATATAAAATTGTAAGAAATCTAACGAAAGATTTATAAATGTTGCATAAAGCTATTCTTCAACCGGAAGTTCAAGAATTTATTAGCAAAAATTTAAAAACAGATCTTCCTCAGCTTATTTTAAAAGGTAGCCCCTTTAATAAAATTTCAATTCAAGCGTTAGCCTCACAAATAGAAAGCAAGCGTAAGGCTGAAAATAAAATACCGTATTGGTTTGCGACCGAAAATATTTTATATCCTAAAAGTTTAAATTTAGAACAAACTTCTTCTGAAATTACGGCGAGACACAAAGCAAATCAAATTGATGGTAAGCGTATTATTGATCTTACTGGTGGTTTTGGAATCGATAGTTTTTTCTTTGCTGAAAAGTTTGAAAAAGTGACACATTGTGAGCTTAACGAACAACTTTCAGCAATTGCGAAGCATAACTTTCAATACCTGTCATCAAAGAAGAATATAGAGTTTTATGCAGGTAATGGTATAGATTTTTTAAAAAACGCAACACAAATGTACGATTGGGTTTATATAGACCCTTCTCGAAGAGATCATGCAGGGGGTAGAGTTTTTCAATTGCGAGATTGTGAACCAGATATTATTTCTCATTTAGAAATGATATTGCAGCACGTTCAAAAAGGAATATTAATGAAGACCTCTCCTCTACTCGATTTAAGTTTAGGGTTGAAAGAATTGAATTTTCAAGTTCAAGAAATTCAAGTCATAGCTGTAAATAATGATGTAAAAGAGTTGCTATGGAAGATTACCTCAGAAAAGAACACACAAGAGCTTCCTATTACTGCTATAAACTTTAACAAAAATGATAAGCAGGTTTTTAAAGCAGATTTTTTCAGAGAAAACTCAGCTCAGGTACAATATAGTGAACCGAAAGATTTCTTATATGAGCCTAATTCTACTATTTTAAAGGCTGGATTTTTTAATTTGTTAGCACAACAATTCCAGTTGCAAAAAATCGCGCCTCATAGCCATTTATATACTTCAGAGGAATGTGTGAATTTTCCTGGGCGTACTTTTAAAGTTGAAAAATCTTTACCTTTCCAAAAGAAAAATTTTAAAAAAGCTGGAATTAACAAAGCCAATATCACAACAAGAAACTTCCCGCTAAGCGTAGATCAAATTCGAAAAAAATTAAATATTAAAGAAGGAGGAAGCATCTATTTATTTTTTACGACAAATCTTAACAATGAAAAAATAATTTTAATCTGTAAAAAAGTCTAGTTTTTTTTAAAATTATTAGATGATAAATTTATAATTATAAGAATTGTGTAAAGTCAATTTTTAATAATTTTTATTAACCTCTGTGCTTCAATTTGTTACTCAAAGCTTTTATAGATGCTTTCTTTTTAACAAGATCATCTAACTTTGCTTCAAAAGAAATGGACTTAGTTACATTAGGAAAAGAAAAATTTCCTTTCGCTATAGAGTTTGAAATTAATACATTAAAATAATTAAGAACTAATAACATGAGCTGTAAACTGTTAGTTTTGGTAATGGTAAAACCTAGTTTTTTTGCGGTATTTTTATTTAAAATATAAGTAGTTCCTGTAAATCTTATTTGCCTAACATTATTCTTTTCATATTCTTCTATTAAATTGACTAAACCTTCTAAATATTGCTGAATAATATAATTTGTACGCTGCTTGCTATTCCATTTAAAATTTAGCACAAAATAGTAATCTAATAGCGTACCCCCGTGAATTTGCAAAACACCATTTTTTTCTTTTTCGACGATGAAAAAATTTGAATAATAAATTAATTTTCCACTTTTTTTATTGTTAGGTACATCAATAAATGGTGCGATAATCGTGAGTAATAGATAAAAAACGAAAAATGCTATGAAGTATATGTTGCTTTGCCAAGCAATTATAAGAGCGATAATAAATAGCAAGAATGCATAACAACAAACAATAAGTTGAATCTTTTTTTGTTCTTTTTGCTTTTTTTGATAAAATGGATGATTCAAAATAAAAGATTAGTTAGTTGCAAATAAAATATTATGTATAAAAATAGTGTTATAAATACAGATTTTTTTGCAATAAAATTTTTGTTTTAAAATTATTCAGAAAAAAATAAATATATAAGTAGCTGCATTTAAAATACATAGAATTTAATTTAAAAAACCTTATATTTTCTTTGGTGAGAACGTAAAGAGTACATATATTTGCAACCGCAAATTGATTTGCAAAGTTCATAATTTATTGGAGAGGTGGCAGAGTGGTAATGCAGCAGCCTGCTAAGCTGTCATCCTTCGGGATGCCCGGGTTCGAATCCCGGTCTCTCCGCCAGAAAAAAAAGATTTGGTAGTTTCAAAATATATTCTATATTTGCACTCCCAATAAAAAATACCTTCGGGGTGTAGCGTAGCCCGGTCATCGCGCCTGCTTTGGGAGCAGGAGGTCGCAGGTTCGAATCCTGCCACCCCGACTAAAAGCCTCTTATTTTTAAGAGGCTTTTTTTATTGTTATTATTATAATTCTTCATTTCAATTCTTCTTACTTTTTCTTGTCATTTTTTTCACTCCTATAAATTCACTCCTAAAAGCGGATCAAGTCTAAAATCTGGGTTTTTACGATTTTAAGAATATAATTTAATCAATCGATATAAGAAGTATTCGGTATTCCTCACTCCTCTAAATTGTGATCTAAAAGCCTTTACTTTGGCATTAAAG
>NZ_JAHWDF010000020.1 GCF_019311235.1 Mesonia aestuariivivens
TCTAGCCTCTAGTCTCTAGTCTCTAATCTCTATCCTCACGGTCAATTCAAGATTTATCATTCAAAATTAAAAATCCAACATTCAAAATCATGCTTCTTGCTTCCTGCTTCTTGCTTCTTGCTTCTTGTTTTTTGCTTCCTGTTTCAAAAAAATAATCTAATCTCTAGCCTCTAATCTCTATCCTCACGGTCAATTCAAGATTTATCATTCAAAATTAAAAATCCAACATTCAAAATCATGCTTCTTGCTTCCTGCTTCTTGCTACTTCATTTTTTTACATAAAAAAAAGGCTAGATGAATTTCATCTAGCCTTTTTAGGTATGACAATAACAGTACTAGTGTACGGTATAAAGTCTTATTTTAATTTAAACGTTACTCTTCTTACGATTTGACGTGCAGCTGAAGAAGATTTTTCTACAGAGTTATCTACACCGCCACCTTGGTAGCTTAATCTTGATTCTTCAATACCTGAAGCGATTAAGATATCGTATACTTTTTTAGCACGTTGCTCAGATAAGTTTTGGTTATAAGTAGCATTACCAATTTCATCGGCATAGCCAATTAATTCAGCAGAAGCGCTCTCATTTTCATGCATATACTTCACTAAGTAATTAATAGCTTCTAATGAATAGGTTTCAGGTTGCGTACTGTTAAATCTAAAGTATACATTTACATACCCGTCATTTAATAATTTAGCAATGCTACCAGAACCGTTAGTGGTATAGTTATCACCAGCCTTAGCATAACGCTTGTCTAAAGATGATTCAAGTTCGTCTGGAATCCCATTTCCGTTTTTATCTACAGCCACACCTTTAGAGTCTACCCTAACACCGCTAGTGGTATTAGGCTCTCTGTCTAAGTAGTTAGGGACACCATCTTGGTCTTCATCCATCATATCGTTTTCAATTTGAGCCACTCGTTCTTTGGTTGCCTCTAATTCTTCACGCAATAAAGTGGTGTTCGATACATCTACCCAATCGGCATGTTTTTCAGCACCCCCTAAGTAGATGTTTAATCCTACAGAAGCATTCACTAACATTCCATTAAATCCAGCCGTTGTAGTTTTAGAATTTCCGTCCCATGTGTAATCTTGGCGTACATTACCCATCACACTCAAGTCTCCTACTAAAGCAAAGTGGTCACTTAAGCGAAGTTGTGGAGTTAATCCAGCAACAAAAGTTCCCATATAATCTTCTCCACCGTCATAACGAGTATTGTCTCCTGGGTCTAAACGAGATACACCAGCACCTGCATGCCCTAATAAGTTCAATCTATTGGTCCACTCTCTAAATCCTAATAAAGTACCTAAATTAACCACCCCTTCAATACTGGTGCGGTAGTATTTAGATTCAAAATCACGAGAGTCGTCGTCGTTTTCTAATTGGTTATAGCCTAAATTTAATTTAAAACCAAATTTATCATTAATCATGTAACGCACACCTAAGTCGGCATTCCAAAATCCTGGGGTAGAACCATAAAAACCATTGGTCATAGGTCTAGAAGGTTTGTTCACCCCGCCCATGGCTTCAATAGACCAGTGATTGTATTCTTTGCTGGTATTTTCTTCTTGTGCAATCGCGCTACAAGCTATAAATAAAGAAAATAATAAAGTAAGTTTTTTCATAATGCAAATTTAAATTTCTCTTTTTTCTGCTGAGTTTGAGGCAAATTTAAGGAAGATCAAGAGATTAGAAAACTCTTAGGCTTTAAATTATGATTTTATTAATAGTTAGGGGTGAAAATTAAATTTTTTTTAAGGGAAAGCGTTGGTATTACCGACTTTCACAAAAGAATTTTTGAATAGCAATGTAAGCGTTGAAATTTATTTATCTTTAACGTTTTTAATTGTTAAGGCTTTGTGAATGACGCTTTCTATTTCTTGAAAAAGAAAAAACTTTGCTGTCTTTATTCATTAAAAAGCAGTTGCTTTTTAAGATGTCTTAGTTTATAAATAAAGTATTCGATGAAAAATTTTCCATCCTTAAAAGGAAAAAAAATAGTAGTAACTGGAGGTGCCGGTTTTATTGGTTCTAATTTATGTGAGTTTCTAATTAGCCAGCAAGCCCAGGTAAGGTGTTTAGATAATTTTGCAACGGGACATCGGCATAATATAGAACATTTACTAAAAGATGATTTGTTTGAGTTGTTAGAGGGTGATATTCGTGATTTACAAACCTGCCAACAAGCTTGTGAGGGAGTAGATTTTGTATTGCATCAGGCGGCACTAGGTTCGGTACCACGTTCTATAGCCGATCCTATCACTACAAATGCAGTGAATGTAGGCGGATTTTTAAATATGCTGGTCGCAGCACGCGATCAACAGGTAAAGCGTTTGGTGTATGCCGCAAGTTCTTCTACTTACGGAGATTCTACTGCTTTGCCAAAAGTGGAAGAAAACATAGGGCAACCCTTGTCGCCTTACGCCATTACCAAGTATGTAGATGAGTTGTATGCCCAAAATTTTAAGCTTACCTACAATTTAGATACGGTAGGTTTACGTTATTTTAATGTGTTTGGTAGAAAACAAGACCCGCAAGGGGCTTATGCAGCGGTTATACCTAAGTTTGTACAGCAATTCATGAAACACGAGTCCCCTCAAATAAATGGCGATGGTACCTATTCTCGTGATTTTACCTATATCGATAATGTGATTCAAATGAATATGCGCGCCCTTACCACCGAAAATACCGAAGCATTAAACCAAGTGTATAACACCGCCGTGGGAGATCGTACCACCATATTGTCGATGGCCAAAGATTTACGAAGCTTCTTAGCAGAAAAAGATTCAAAAATTGCACAGGTAGAAATTTTACATGGTCCTAACCGTCAGGGAGATGTGCCGCACTCGTTAGCTTCTATTGAAAAAGCGCAACACTATATGGGTTATGTACCTACACATCGCTTTCAAGAAGGTTTAAAAGAAGCCGTAGATTGGTATTGGGAACATTTATAAGTGAAGCAGGTGAAGAGAAATCTCTTTAAATCGTTCATTTTGTAAATGAATTGCTCAGCTTATAAACCTTAAAAAATACCTAAAAATAAGTACGAAATAAAAATTATAGGGGTTCTTTGCCTCTTTAAAACAAAAAATATGAATCCAAAAATTGCGGTAATTGGTCTAGGTTATGTAGGCTTACCTTTAGCTCGACTTTTTGCTACTCAATACCCAGTGGTAGGTTTTGATATCAATAGCCAACGAGTACAAAAGTTACAACAAGGGCACGATGATACCTTAGAGGTAGAAGATAAAATTTTACAAGCCGTATTAAAACAAAAAAATCCAATAGCAAATGCCAGTTCGAGCGAAGTCGAGAACGGTTTATATTGTTCTGCAGCGATAGAAGACATTAAAAACTGTAACTATTACATCATTACTGTACCTACTCCGGTAGATAAAAATAACCGCCCCGTACTGGTTCCTTTACAAAAAGCGAGTGAAACCGTAGGGAAGGTCTTAAAAAAAGGAGATGTGGTGGTGTATGAAAGTACCGTGTATCCTGGAGCTACCGAAGAAGAGTGTATTCCGGTGTTAGAGCAAAGTTCTGGATTAAAATTTAATGAAGACTTTTATGTGGGCTACTCGCCAGAACGCATCAATCCAGGAGATAAAGAACATACAGTAGAGAAAATTTTAAAAGTCACTTCGGGAAGTACCCCCGAAATTGGTAAAAGAGTAGATGAACTTTATAAATCGGTCATCACGGCAGGTACCCACTTGGCGCCTACCATTAAAGTGGCAGAAGCGGCAAAGGTGATTGAAAATTCGCAACGTGATATTAATATTGCATTTGTGAATGAATTAGCGAAAATCTTCAGTAAGATGAATATTGATACTCAGGCAGTACTAGAAGCTGCTGGGACTAAATGGAATTTCTTACCTTTTAAGCCAGGCTTAGTAGGAGGGCATTGCATAGGGGTAGATCCTTATTACTTAGCTCAAAAAGCCCAAGAATTAGGCTATCATCCCGAGATTATCTTAGCCGGAAGGCGCATGAACGATTCGATGGGAGAGCATGTAGCGGCAGAGGTGGTCAAGTTGATGTTGAAGAAAGATGTGAAAGTAAAAGGAAGTAAAGTGTTGGTACTAGGCATTACCTTTAAAGAAAATTGTCCTGACGTAAGAAATACCAAAGCTATTGATGTGATTGAACATTTGCAAGAGTACGGTATGGAGGTAGAGGTTTATGACCCTTGGGCAAATCCAGATGAAGTGCAACATGAGTATGGTATTGAATGCCAAACTAAGCTTAAGGAAGGCCAACATTACGAGGCAATTGTATTGGCAGTAGCCCATCAACAGTTTTTAAGCTTAGAGCTGAATCGTTTAAAAGCAGCGCAGGCAGTAGTGTATGATGTAAAAGGTGTACTAGGAGAAAAAGCTGACGCAAAGTTATAGACTGTAATTTATAAAGGATAGAGAAATAGCAAAAGTGAATACTCTATTTAAAAAGGCATAGCAATTCATATGAAAAAAATAAAAAACCTGATTTTGTTTGGAACGCGCCCCGAAGCGATTAAAATGGCTCCTTTAGTAAAAGCTTTTCAAAACGAACAGGAGCATTTTGAAACTAAAGTTTGTGTCACCGCGCAGCATCGAGAAATGTTAGATCAAGTCTTAGCTTTTTTTGAGCTTCAGCCCGATTATGATTTAAACTTGATGCAGCCTGGGCAAAATTTATACAGCTTAACGGCAGCCATTATCACAGAGTTAAAACCAGTACTAGAAGAATTTCAACCCGATTATGTTTATGTACACGGTGATACCACCACCACCATGGCAGGCAGTATCGCTAGTTTTTACAGTGGGGCAAAGGTGTGTCACGTAGAGGCAGGTTTACGTACCTTTAATAAGCGTTCGCCTTTTCCAGAAGAAATGAACCGGCAGGTAACGGGAAGAATTGCCGATGTGCATTTTGCGCCTACCTCAACTTCTAAGGCCAATTTATTACAAGAACATGTATCCGAAGAAAGCATTTTGGTAACTGGGAATACGGTGATCGACGCTTTGTTAAAGAGTGTCGCTAAAGTCAATGAAAACCCGAGTGCCCTCATCAAAGACTTGCAAGAAGAACTAGGAGAGAAAGAAGTGATTTTAGTGACCGGGCATCGTCGCGAAAATCATGGCGCTGGTTTTGAACGTATCTGTGCCGCTTTACAGCAAATTGCAAAGCAAAAGCCAGAGGTCTTAATCGTGTATCCGGTACATTTAAATCCGAAGGTGCAAGAACCCGTGAACCGTATATTGGGAGAGGTGAACAATATAAAACTCATAGCCCCCTTAGCCTATCAAGACTTTATTTGGCTGATGAATCGCGCTAAATTAATCATTACTGATAGTGGCGGGGTGCAAGAAGAAGCGCCTAGTTTAGGAAAGCCTGTGTTGGTGATGCGCGATACCACCGAACGCCCAGAAGCTGTTGAAGCGGGGACGGTGATTTTAGTAGGTACTCATACCGATAAAATTGTTAAGGAAACCTTAGACTTGCTCAATAATCCAAGTCGTTTTGAAAACATGAGTCGTTTGCATAATCCGTACGGCGATGGGCAAGCTTGTGAGCGTATTGTAAAGCATATTAAGGAATTAGGAAAATAATAGTAGTGAAGAGTTAGGGTAGTGGAGGAAAGTTTGTTATGAATTGTAATAAACTTTCCAAACTCCTATACTTAATTTTAAATTTTCTAATTTCTCACTACTCACTACTCACTACTCACTACTCACTACTCACTACTCACTACTCACTACTCACTACCAATTCAACATTCAAAATCCTGTTTCCTGCTTCTTGCTTCCTGCTTCTTGTTTCAAAAAAATAATCTAAATTCTAGCCTCTAGCCTCTAGCCTCTAATCTCTATCCTCACGGTCAATTCAAGATTTATCATTCAAAATTAAAAATCCAACATTCAAAACCATGCTTCATGTTTCTTGCTTCCTGTTTCCTGTTTCAAAAAAATAATCTAAATTCTAGCCTCTAGCCTCTAGCCTCTAGCCTCTAGTCTCTAATCTCTATCCTCACGGTCAATTCAAGATTTATCATTCAAAACCATGCTTCTTGCTTCTAGCTTCTAGCCTCTAGTCTCTTAAAAATCATAAAAAAAAGAAAAAACTATTCTGTTCTAGTGGGAAATGCTAACTTCGCAATTCACAAATTATAAGGTGTTAAAAGTATTCCTGTGAACACTATTTATAGACAAGCGTAAAGAAATGAACCCAACAGTAACAACGATAGGGTTGGGCTATATTGGCCTGCCCACTTCAGCCTTAATCGCAGCGAATCAACAAGCGGTTTGGGGGGTAGATATTAATCCGCAGGTGGTAGAAACCTTAAATCAAGGCAAAATACATATTGTAGAACCCGACTTAGAAGAAATTTTAGCCACTGCTGTTAAAGAGGGCTATTTTAAAGCAAGTACAACACCTCAAGTAGCCAATACCTATTTAATTGTGGTGCCTACGCCCTTTAAGGGCAATCATGAGCCCGATATCTCGTATGTAGAAGCGGCGACCAAGGCGGTACTCCCGTTATTAAAAAAAGATGATTTATACATTATAGAGTCAACATCACCAGTAGGGACCACCGAAAAGATGATGAAACTCATCTATACCGAGCGTCCAGAGTTAGCGGGGCAGCTTCATATTGCCTACTGTCCAGAACGTGTGTTGCCGGGCAATGTCATGCATGAGTTGGTACATAACGATAGAGTAATTGGGGGGGTAAATGAGGCAAGTACCCAAAAAGCAATTGCTTTTTATAAACAATTTGTAAAAGGAGAATTACACGCTACCAATGCGCGTACGGCAGAGATGTGTAAGCTCACCGAGAATTCAAGTCGTGATGTACAAATTGCCTTTGCGAATGAGTTATCGTTGATTTGCGATAAGGCAGATATTAATGTTTGGGAGCTAATTAACTTAGCCAATAAACATCCACGTGTGAATATTTTACAACCTGGTTGTGGGGTAGGCGGGCATTGCATTGCGGTAGATCCTTATTTTATTACGTCGGAGTTTCCCATGGAATCACAAATCATTGGGAAGGCGCGGGAGATCAATAACTATAAAAGTTTTTGGTGTGCCGAGCAGATTAAAAAAGCCAAGCATGAATTTCAGTTGAAGCACGGTAGAAAACCAGCCATAGCGCTTATGGGCTTAGCCTTTAAACCGAATATAGACGATTTACGCGAATCACCGGCAAAATATATTGTACAAAAAGTATTACAAGACGCACAAGATGAAGCTTATTATATTGTAGAGCCGAACATTGAGACGCATCAGGTATTTAAAATCACCGATTATCAAGAGGCGGTAGAAAAAGCAGATATCGTCGCTTTTTTAGTAGGGCATCGGGAGTTTAGTATGGTTAAATTAGACCAAGATAAAATAATTTTAGATTTTTGTGGAGTAAAAAATAAATAAGATGTTAAAAGATAAGTCATTATTAATTACAGGGGGAACAGGTTCCTTAGGGAAGGCCTTAACTGCACATATTTTACAGGAATACCCGGAGATTAAAAAAATCGTCATTTATTCTAGAGATGAGCAAAAGCAGTTTCACATGGCACAGGAATATCCTGCTAAAGATTTTCCGCAAATTCGTTTTTTTATTGGGGATGTACGAGATCGTGAACGTCTAACACGAGCGATGAAAGATATTGATTTTGTAATACACGCGGCAGCGATGAAGCATGTGCCTATCGCTGAATATAATCCTGATGAATGTGTAAAAACAAATATTCACGGAGCACAAAATGTAATTAATGCTTGTTTAGAAACCGGTGTAGAACGAGTGGTAGCACTTTCGACTGATAAAGCTTGTGCACCTATTAACTTATATGGAGCCACAAAATTAGCCTCTGATAAATTATTTGTAGCTGCCAATAATATTACAGGATGGAACCCTATTCGGTTTTCAGTAGTGCGTTACGGTAATGTAATGGGCTCAAATGGTTCGGTAATTCCATTCTTTATTAACAAGAAAAAAGAAGGAGTGTTGCCGATAACTGATCCTGAAATGACCCGTTTTAACATTTCTTTACAAGGAGGGGTAGATATGGTGATGCATGCGTTAGAACAGGCTTGGGGAGGAGAAATATTTGTACCTAAAATACCGTCGTATAAAATAACAGAGGTTGCCGAAGCAATTGGTCCGGAGTGTGATCATCCGGTAATTGGAATCAGACCGGGAGAAAAGGTACACGAAGAGATGATAACCCCTTCCGATTCCTTTTATACCTATGATTTAGGTAAATATTTTACAATTTTACCCGCACGTCCTAAATGGAGTTTAGATAAGTTTAAACAAGAATTTAAGGCAGAAAAAGTAAAAGAAGGTTTTGCTTATAATTCCGGTGATAATACAGAGTGGGAAACAGTAGATTCTTTACGTAGTTTAATTAAAGAACACGTTGATCCTAGTTTTGAAGTATAATTGAGATATGGAAAATAAAGTTATACCTTACGGAAGACAACATATTACAGAGGAAGATATTAAAGTAGTGATAGAAACACTACAATCAGATTATCTTACGCAAGGTCCTAAAATTAAAGAGTTTGAAGATAATTTTGCTCAATATGTGGGGGCCAACTACGCAGTAGCATTGGCTAATGGTACAGCAGCATTACATTTATGTGCTATGGCATTAGATGTAAACCCTGGCGATAAAGTAATTACTACACCCATTACCTTTGCAGCTTCTGCGAATTGTGTAAGGTACTGCGGCGGCGAAGTGGTTTTTGGCGACATCGACCCGGATACTTATTTGTTAGATATCAATTCCGTAAAAAAACTCTTAGAAGCATCCCCTAAAGGAACCTATAAAGGGATTATTCCGGTAGATTTTGCAGGTAGAGCTGTTAATTTGGAAGCGTTTAAAGCACTGGCAGATGAATATGGTTTATGGATAATTGAAGATGCTTGCCATGCACCAGGTGGTTTTTTTAACGATACAAATGGAAAAGAACAATGGTGTGGTAACGGAAAATTTGCTGACTTAGCAATTTTTTCATTTCATCCCGTAAAACATATTGCTTCTGGAGAAGGAGGGATGGTAACTACCAATGATAGAGAACTTTATGGTCGACTTCTAAAACTACGTACCCATGGTATTGTAAAAGATGATGGACAATATACCAATAGTATAGATTTTGCAGGAGGAGAAGATAGCTATCCTTTATGGTATATGGAAATGCAAGAATTAGGTTACAATTATCGTATTACCGACTTTCAGGCCGCTTTGGGGAATAGCCAATTGCAACGTGCTGATGAAGGCGTACAACGAAGAAGAGAAATAGCTAAAGTTTATGCTCAGGATTTTCAAGGTAAAAATTATGTAAAAGGACAATCCGGAATCGTAAAAGGGCATGCGCATCACTTGTATGTAGTGGAGGTAAGTGACCGTTTAGGCTTATATAATTACTTGCGAGAGCATAAGATTTTTGCACAAATTCATTACATTCCTTGTCATTTAATGCCATATTACCGACAATTTGGATGGAAAGAAGGAGATTTGCCTCATGCCGAAAACTACTATAAACACTGCATCAGTTTACCGATGTATCCTACCTTAACCAAAGAAGAACAACAATTTGTCATAACAACAATTGATGAGTACTATAATTAGTAACTTATGCATTATACCGGCACGAGGTGGTAGCAAGCGCATACCTAGAAAAAATATTAAAGATTTTTTGGGTAAGCCAATCATTGCCTATTCTATAGAAACAGCTATTAAAAGTGGTTTATTTGATGAAGTGATGGTTTCAACCGATGACGAAGAAATTGCAGAAATTGCAAAAAAATATGGAGCAAGAGTTCCTTTTCTAAGAAGCAAGGAAAAAGCAAATGACGTTGCAACAACTTTTGATGTTATAGAGGAAGTGCTTTTAAATTATAAAAAAGAGCGAATTTCTTTTGATAATGCGTGTTGTATTTATCCGTGTGCACCTTTTGTAACCTCAAGCCGATTAACAGAATCCTTTAAAATGTTAAGCAACTATGATACCGTTTTTCCAGTTGTTAAATATGGTTTTCCGATACAACGAGCACTTAAAATGGAAAATCAGCAAAAAATTTTATTTATACAACCTGAATATAGTTTAGCGCGTTCTCAAGATCTTAGTGATAGCTACCATGATGCAGGGCAATTCTATTGGTTTAAGCCTGAAATTCTTTTGCAATCAAAAACTTTAATGACTGATAATACAGGAGGAATAGAGCTTTCTGAATTAGAAGTGCAAGATATAGATAATCGGGTTGATTGGAAATTGGCAGAATTAAAATATAAATTGCAAAATGAGCTTTCCTAAAAAATATAAAACATTAATAAATAATACTTTTTCAGAAAGGGAATATTCAATTACTCCTATTCGTTATGAAGACCGTTTTAAAATTATGCAATGGCGTAATGAACAGCTATACCATTTACGTCAAGCAAAACCTTTAACAGAAGAAGATCAAGAATTTTATTTTACGAATGTGGTTACTAAACTTTTTGAAAAAGAACAACCTGATCAACTCTTATTTTCCTATTTGAAAAATGAAGAGTGTATTGGTTATGGAGGTTTGGTCCATATCAATTGGATAGATAAAAATGCAGAGATTTCTTTTATTATGGATACAAAATTAGAAAAAAATGAATTCGAAATGCAATGGGGAATATATTTGGAATTAATTGAACAAGTAGCTTTTAAAGAACTAAAACTACATAAACTCTTTGTTTATGCATTTGATTTAAGACCTCATCTATACCAAGCAATTGAAAAAAAATGCTATAAAAAAGAAGCAGCTTTAAAAGAACATTGTTTATTTGAAAAGCAATATATAGATGTTATCATACACCGTAAAATTAATCCATGGAATTAGGTGTATTGTGTAGTGGAGGATTAGGTTATTCTACATTAGTACAGTTGGTAGATAAATACCCGATCAACTTTGTTTTTACAGATTCAAAATCGATCAGTATTATAGACTTGTGTAGAAATAAAAGCATACCTGTATTCATTGGTAACCCGAGGAAAGGTAAAGCAAAAAAAATCATAGAAGAAAATACATGTAATGTTTTAATATCAATTAATTACTTGTTCATTATAGAAGAAGATGTTATTAATATGGGAAGTGATTTGACTTTTAATATACATGGTTCTTTATTGCCGAAATATAGAGGGAGAACCCCCCATGTATGGGCTATTATTAATGATGAAAAACAAACAGGTATTACGGCGCATGTAATTGATGAAGGCTGTGATACCGGGAATATAATAGAACAAGTTGTCATACCTATTGATATAAAGGATACGGGAAATGATGTGCTAGTCAAATACCATAATCACTATTTTCCATTAATTGAGAAAGTAATTACAAAATACAAAGAAGGAACGCTTACTTTTAAGAGTCAAAAAGAAGAAGAAGCAACTTATTTTGGTAAGCGGACTCATTTGGATGGTCGAATTAATTGGAACTGGCAGCGAAAGAGAATTTTTAATTGGGTTAGAGCACAGGCAAGTCCCTATCCTGGAGCATTTACATTTTACCAAGATGAAAAACTTATTATTGATGAAGTAAGTTTTTCAAATTATGGTTTTAACTATTCTATGGAAAATGGTCAGATATTAAGTGTTGAACCGTTATTAATAAAAACACCAAATGGCGTACTAAAAGTGAAATCCATGAGAGAAAATATTAAATTAAAAAAAGGAGCCTTATTAATATGAAAAAAGATTCTGTATTTATTATAGCCGAATTATCTGCTAATCATGGCGGAGATATAGAAATAGCAAAAAAAACAATCAGAGCTGCTAAACGGACCGGAGCGGATGCAATCAAATTGCAAACCTATACCCCGGGTACGATTACCTTAGACTCTGATAAAGAAGATTTTATTATTAATTCGGGGAGTATTTGGGACGGAAGAAAATACTATGAATTATATCAGGAGGCCTATACGCCTTGGGAATGGCAAGAAGAACTCTTTCAGGTAGCCAAAGAAGAAGGTTTGATTTGTTTTTCTTCTCCTTTTGATAAAACAGCGGTTGATTTTCTAGAAAAGTTAGAAAATCCAATTTATAAAATTGCTTCTTTTGAAATTACAGATATTCCTTTGATTGAATATGCTGCTTCAAAAGGAAAGCCAATGATTATCTCTACAGGAATTGCTGAGTTTGAAGATATTCAATTAGCAGTGGAAACTTGTAGAAAAGCAGGAAATGAAGATATTACCATTTTAAAATGCACCTCTTCTTATCCGGCACCCATAGAAGAAGCTAATTTAGTGATGATGCAGCGTTTTGCAAAAGACTTCGGGGTTAAAGTCGGTCTGTCAGACCATACACTAGGAACAACGGTTCCTGTAGTCGCTACAGCTTTAGGAGCAAAAGTAATAGAAAAGCATTTTATCTTAGATAAATCTATCGGCGGTCCCGATGCGAGTTTCTCTTTAGACGAACAAGAATTTACCAACATGGTAACCGCAGTTCGAAAAGCAGAACAAGCGATGGGTCAAGAAACTTATGAGCTAACTGAAAAACAGAAAGCAGGAAAAGCCTTTGCGCGCTCCTTATATGTAGCTGAAGACATCAAAAAAGGAGAAGAGTTTACCGAAAAAAATGTACGTTCAGTAAGACCGGGGTTTGGAATGCATCCTAAGTATTTGAAAGACTTTTTAGGAAAAAAAACTGTTTCTAATTTAGAGAAAGGAGAGAGAATAAGTCCAAATACAATGAATTTTAAAGATAAATAAAAGCAAGAAAGCATATAAGATTAAATTATTAAAGAGGAGTATGTACTGTTTAATAATTATATTTTATGTGGGTTTTTCAAAAAAAAAATGATGTGTATTAGATTATTTATAGAATACTCATTTTTAATAAATCATGAGATCCGGTTATTTTTTTTATAAGAATTCAAGTTTTCACACATATGTATGTTATAATTGCAAGGGTAGATGTTAAATTCAGTAGTTTGTAAACTTTTATGAGTAAAACAAGAAAAACTGTTTTATATAATTTTTCAGGAACTTTATTTGATAAAGGGCTTCCATTGATTATAGGTTTGCTAGCATCAAATTATATGAATTCATCAGATTTTGGAATATGGACTTTATATTACCAATTTTTATTGATTATAAATGCTGTTTGTATATCATCTCTTTTGGGCTTTTTTAATCGTAAGTTTTACGAATATCCAATATCAAAACGTAAAATGTACATTTATAACTATCCTATATTATTTTTAATGATTAGTATAGTTACCATTTTCTTCTATCTTTTTTTTAGTGATACTGTTGCATTTTTTATCATAGAAATTTTGCTAGTATTTGCATTTTTAATCTATAATTATCTATCACAGTTCTTAAGGTTTAATGGTCAAGATAAATTATACATGATTTTGTCTATGGTGAGGACACTAGTTTTTGGACTCTTGATACTATATGTAATACTAAGTAAAGGTGTATTAACTTATTTAGAAATAATTAGTTTTTTTCTTATCGGTCATATTCCTATCATTTTTTATTCTTTAAAAAAAATAAATTTTACCAGAGCTTATACTAATTCAGAACCTAAAGAGTTTATAAGTTTGGCTTCTTATGGCTTGTTAACGTCAACAACAGGAGGTATTGATAAATTCGCAATAGTTTTTATAGGGAATTCTACTGCTTTTTTAGGGGTTTACGCATATTTCTATACGATAGCTACAGCAACGAATTTAATTGTTGAGGCTGGAAAAAAAATATTTACTCCTTTACAATTTAAATCATTCTCAAAATTCGGAAAATTACAGAAAGGGATTCAAAAAAAAATTAATTATTTTATTCTTTTTTTGGGATTCTTACAAGTTTTCTTGCCACAGCTTCTTTACTGGTTTTTAATGAAGCTAAATTTAGTTAATGATAGTTTTTCTCATTATGAAAATCCAGAATTACTCATTCTAATATTTTCAATTGGATTTTATATTTTTAGTATTTACCATTTTATAAATCCAAAACTTATTTATTACAAGAAGTCCCTTCTAATGTCTTGTAGTTTAATTATTTCCATAGTAATCTATTTGATATTACTATTTGTTACTCAGTCAAACTCTTATATAGGTTTGGCGATTTTAAAAACTGTGTTGCTATCATTAATTACAATTTTTACTTTTTTTACATTAAAACTTATAAAATTGAATGTGGATAAATAAAGCATTTAGACATTATAAAGCGAATTATGATTTATTTAATCAATTTGATTTACGCTATCCCAAGTGGAAAATCAAATTAATTACATGTATATATCTAAGCTTTTATTATATAGGAGTATCATATATATTGAGGAAAATCATTAAAAACTATTTGGTTCGTAAAAATAATTTAAAAAAAAGGCTTGTATACCTATTAATGAGTAAAAATCATTATCATACTTTTAAAAATTTAATTGTACCAGAAATTGATTATTCAATAATAGCAACAATAAGAAATAAAAATATAAAAAACAGCTTTTTTATCAGTGATTCATTAATTATCATAGCATCAATTTGTAATGCTAAAGAACTTAAAGGATTCTTTAATTACAAAGATGTGCAAATAATAAATAATTTCCCAAGAGTATTAAAGTTACTAGGCCACCATTTCATTTTTGATGTGATTTTGAACGATGTGAAGACAATTGTTAAGTTTAATGATCATAGTATTTACTCTACTCTAATATATGATTTATGTGTTAAAAAAGGCATTAAAACTGTTTACGTACAGCATGCTCCAGTTTCAGAAAGATTTCCTGTATTACATCATGATCTAAATGTATTGTTTAGCAAGGATAGTTTCAAAAAATATAAGCAAAGTGATGTCGATAGTAAAACCCTAGTAATGTTTGATTTTCGAATTATTCCTTTTATATCTCTAGTTGAACCAGACTTATGTATAAAAAATAAAGTATTAATTTGTTTAAATATGTTAGATGGATTTGAAAGCTTGAGAAAACTACTCTCTTTGCTTAAAAATTACTTTGATATTATTATAAGGCCGCATCCTGCTGACAGAAGAAATTTCAATGTTTTTAAAGGAGAAAACATTCAAATTTCTAAAAATCCAGAATTAATAGAAGATATGAGGTTAGTGGGCAAAGTAATAGCAAATGAATCTGCTGTTGCACTTGAAGCGTTAGCCGCAAAAAGGTTGTTTTATAAAGCATCTTTCCTTTCAAAACATATAGATAATTATGGGTTTATAAAAAAGGGTTTGGTTAAAAAGCATTATGATACCCCCGAAAATCTTAAACATGCATTATTAGTATCAGAAAATGCATGTGATAAAACAGTACTCTCATTTTTTATTGGTAATTTTGATCAAATTGAAGATAAACTAAAACTTCTTAATAATGAAATACTTTCTCTCTGAGTTGAAATATAGTTTTAATAACCTTGTAACAAACTCTAACCAAAACTATGTACAGGCATATAACGAATTAAAAGAAAAAGGTTTTGTTATAGTCGAAAATTTTATATCGAAAGACAATGCTGCTGAACTTAGAAAGGAAATTGATTATTACTTAAAAAAAGATTATTCATGGAATGATAATGCAGGGAGTGATGGTAGAGTTTATGGAATAGAGAGAGTTTCAGACCTATTTAAGAATTTATTTAAAAATGAAAAACTTCACTATTTATACAGTAAGTATATAGACGCAAAAAATTGCAATGAATTTATTATGGCAAACCGCGTTGAGTATAAAGAGGGAAACCTTGGAAGTGGTGGGGGATGGCATCGTGATAGTATGAACAGAAGACAGTTGAAGTTTATTTTATATTTAACCGATGTGAATGAAGAATCAGGTTGTTTTCAATATATACCTGGGACACATAAACCTTTGGAAAAATATCGGATTAATAAAAGTCTTAGTAAAAAGTTAAGTGATCCTCGTTACTCACAAGAAGAGATAAGCAAACTAGTGAGTAATAGTGCTTATAATATAGAAGATTTAATCGGGGAGCAAGGGACATTAATTGTAGTCGAAACGAGTGGTATACATAGAGGGAAACCAATTGAAAAAGGTTATGTTAGGTATGCAGCTACAAACTATATGTCAGATGCCGATTTTTCCTTAGGTATTAAAGCAAATTTAGTTAAGAATAAATAATGAGCTTAAAAAGGGTTTCTGATAAAAAGCTTACTCGTTCTGCTTGGACTGTTTTTTTTCTGTATATAGGAATTTACTATTTCTATCCATTAATAATGAATTTTTTTTTTAAGGAAGAGTACAACAGTCTTTTTAAAAATATAAATTCATTTTTGCCGATTGTATATGTAGTTTTTTTTATTTCTATTGTAAGTTTTTTATTGCTTTTTCTACCAAGTTTACGCTTAAAACGCTTAAAAAACTTTGCTACTTTATTAACTAATGGTAAAATAGGTTTTTTTATATCTATTTTATTTTTTGTTTGCGGGATAAATTTTTTTGTTAATTATACTGTTGCCTTCAGACACGCTGCTGATTCAAGTATTGGAGGAGAAGGTGTACTTATGATATTAACCTTTGCGTTTAGATCTATAGCCAAGTTAGTTTTTTTCTATTTTTTAATGGCTCAACTTCAGGGTAAAACTTTAAGAAAAAATCAAAAAAGAATATTATTTATATATTTATTGTCTTTTGCTTTAACCCTTAATGCTTCGGTTGATATTATTTTTACTTTATTAGGAGTGATTGTGCTATTTAATAAGGAACATTGGCTAATAGAAAAAAGTCAATTTTTTTTTAAGAGAATTAAAAATAATTTATCAAAACTAATATTATTATTTTTTTTAGTTGTTGGAACAATATTTATTGGTAATTTGAATAAGGTAGGTGAAGATGCCGCACTAGATCTTTTTTTGAACACTCAAAATATCGAAAAAATATTTATTAGTACATCGAAACGTATTTCTACTTGGTATGCACCTGTAATGATATTAGGTAATAAAAACGAAAGTCTTAATGAAATGGCTTTTAGTTCTTTAAATGGTGTTTTGACAAATTTAAAAATAAGGATAGACATTTTGTTAAAGGGTTCTAGTGAATTAAAAGTGCCAGAAATTTGGAGTATTAATAGGGCTAATTACCTTAATACTATGAAGTATACATATAATCCTAGAACAGGCGCTTCGCCAGGTATGATCGGATCTGCATTTTATTTGCCATATTTTCCTTTTAATTTTATTTTAATTGCTATATATACAGTTTGGATGATAAGATATTTTAGTATGGTAATTGGCAGATATAAATATAATATTTTCGGCTACTTTTTTTTATTGTTTTTATTTTCACCAATTTTTGAAAGTCCAATTGATTTAATCAACTTTATTGGCCCGGGCTTTATATATGTATTCAGCTTTATAGCCTTTTCCGAAAAGTTATTAAAGGATTATAAAGTTTCTTAATCTATTATGAAAATTGTTTATCTACATCAATATTTTAAATTTCCTACAGAATCAGGTGGTACACGTTCTTATGATTTAGCTACCGGTTTTCTTAAAAAAGACTATGTTGTAGAAGTAATAACAAGCACTTCAGATATTAGTTTAAAATCCAAAAAAAAGTGGCTAAGTATTAATAAAGATGGATTAATAGTACATTATATCTATCTGCCTTATGGTAATCATTTAAGTTATTTTAAAAGGGCAATAGTGTTTTTTCAATTTTTATGGTATGCTTCCTTTAAACTTTTATCAATAAAATGCGATACTGTATTAGCGACTTCCACACCTTTAACAATCGCCATACCTGCACTTTTTAAAAAGTGGCGGCACAATACCCCTTTTATTTTTGAAACACGAGACGTGTGGCCGGAAGCAGTAATTGCTATTGGTGCTATTAAAAATAATGGTATGAAAAAATTGTTGTTTTTTCTCGAAAAAATCATATATAAAAATGCAACAGCCATAGTGCCTTTGTCGGTAGACATGAAAAAATCAATTGTGAGTCGTTATCCAAGCCTGGCAAATCAAAAATCAATTGAAGTCATCGAAAACATTGCTGAAATCAACCGTTTTCAAAATGATTTTTCAAATGAAACAGCTATTCTGAAAAATACAATAGGGTTTCAACCGCGATTTTCGGTATTATATGCTGGTACCTTCGGGCGTGTAAATGGTATAGATTATGTGGTTAATTTGGCAGAAAAAACTTTGCCCTTAGACGATTCTATAGTCTATATATTAATAGGGGCAGGAGCTTTAAAAAAAGAGGTGAAAGCATTAGCAGCAGAGAAAAAGGTATTAAATAAAAATTTATTCATCTTAGATGCAATCAGCAAACAAGAATTACCACAGTGGTATTTTGAAGCATCTATGGGAAGTTCGTTTGTCATCCCCATCCAAGAATTATGGGCCAATTCAGCCAATAAGTTTTTTGACACCCTTGCGGCTGGAAAACCGATATTGATTAACCATCCTGGTTGGCAAAAAGAAACCATTGAAAAGGAAAATGTGGGTTATGTGTTGCCTAAGGTACTTACTGATAATAAAGTAAAAGAATTTGTTAAATATACTCAGGATACAGGACTAATAAAAGAACAGCAAACCAATGCGTTAAAATTAGGGATCAATCGATATTCGTTGAAACTAGCTGTAGAGAAATATACCAGATTATTTGATATAATTAGAAAGTAAAACGATGTATAAAACCTATATAAAACCCATAGGAGATTCTGTAGTTGCCTTAATAGGCCTACTATTGCTAAGTCCTGTATTTATAATCGTTTGGCTAGGTCTAGGTATTGCGAATCAAGGCAAACCTTTTTTCTTTCAACGCCGTCCCGGTAAAAATGAACGTATCTTTAGCATCATCAAGTTCAAGACCATGAACGATAAAAAAGATAGCCAAGGTAATTTATTGCCCGATGCTAAACGTTTAACCCAAATAGGTGCCTTTGTTAGGAAAACCTCCCTCGATGAGCTTCCGCAGCTCCTCAATGTCTTAAAAGGTGATATGAGTCTAGTAGGGCCTCGACCCTTACTTCCGCAGTACCTGCCTTTATATAACAAAGAACAAAAAAAACGGCACCACGTACGCCCTGGGATTACAGGCTGGGCACAAGTCAACGGGCGTAATGCGATTTCATGGACAAAGAAATTTGAATATGATGTGTGGTATGTAGCACATTGTAGTTTAGGCTTAGATATAAAGATTATCTTTAAAACGATAAAAAAAGTATTTGTTTCAGAAGGGGTTACTGCGCAAGGGCAAGCAACCACCACAGCATTTAACGGTGAAAATTGATATGCATAAAATAAGTATATATGGCGCTAGCGGTCATGCAAAAGTAGTGCTAGATTGCATTCGTTCGAATTCAAATTTTACATTAGGTTATTTATTTGATGATAATCCTGCTGTAAAAGAATTACAAGGAATAGCGCTTTCTACGGCAAGTCAAAAAAAAATAGAAGCCTACCCGTTAGTGATCACCATAGGAAATAACAAGATTAGAAAAAAAATTGCAGATCAATTGCAATCAGTTATAGCACCACCAATAATACATCAAAGTGCGGTAATCTCAACCACGAGTAGGCTGGGTGACGGGAGTGTAGTAATGCCTGGTGTCATTCTAAATGCAGATGCTCAGATAGGAAGTCATTGTATCCTCAATTCTGGTGCTGTTATCGAACACGATTGTAAACTTGCTAATTATGTGCATATTTCTCCTAAAGCAGCCTTAGCTGGAAATGTACGTGTAGGTGAAGGAACACAAATAGGTATAGGGGCACAAGTGATTCAAGGAATAACGATAGGGAAATGGTGCACAATTGGTGCCGGGGCCGTGATTATTAAAGATGTTCCCGATGGAGCCACAGTTGTAGGGAATCCTGGAAGAATCATCAAGTAGGAATATTACTACTTAAACGAATCTTTGATGTTATTCTCTCTTTCATAGTGCTAATTTGATGCATTCCTTTATTCTTAATTATTTTTCTATCAGCCGCAGTCAGTACTGGAGCCTTTGGCTTGTATTTGTCTAAACGCATAGGAAAAAACGGAAACCCCTTTACCATTTACAAGATAAGAGCGATGAAGCCTGGGCTTTACCCCAATCCAGTGTGACTGCCGTGAATATCCCTAGAATTACGCGTCTAGGGCGTTTCCTCCGAAAAATCAAACTCGATGAACTCCCGCAGTTATGGAATGTATTAATCGGTGCTATGAGTTTAGTAGGTCTCGTACCGATGTTCCCGGATTTGCAGATCAATTAAAAGGTGACGATCGTATTGTTCTTTCTTTCCATCCCGGTATTACAGGTTGCGCAAGTATAGCTTTTAAGAATGGAGAAGAACTTCCTAGCGCAGCAAGAAAACCTCGAGCAGTATAACCGAGAAGTAATCTGGGCGGAAAAAGTGCGAATTAATAAAGAGTATATAGAAAACTATTCCTTTTGGCTAGATTTAAAAATTCTTTGGAAGACAATAGTTGGATAAAATAAAATAGGGTATCCTCTCTTAATAGTGCCTTTTATTTATTTTATATAATTATTTTGAAATATACTGAATGGCTTCATCTGTATAGCCATCTATTTCATCTTCTTCAACGATGTTAATAATTTCTAATCTTTTCAATAAGGATATCGAGTGATTATATTCTCTTAAAAACTCGTTACTTTTTGGTTTACCTACAATAAAGTTAAAACTATAGTTTTGTGTTTTTGCTATTTGTTCTAAATCAATAACGAGACCATAACTTTTATGGGCTTTATCAGATATATTTTTAGAGCTGGATAAATCAAAATTTAAAGGCTTTACTAAATTTGTTTTTCCATTTATCCAGGCGTAATTAAACTTAAATTCAACGCCTGTCTCATTTCTTACATGTACATTTTTCTTAAACTTATCATTGTCAATTTTTTCTCCAAGCTTACTTTTTAAGTTATTGTAGAATTTTTTGGCAAGAAAGTAATCTTTATTAAGATCAGTTTTATAATCTTTTTCAAGTAGAAATTTTTGATAAAGAAACTTACTTATTTTAGTATTAGAATTTCCCAATTGAAAGTTATTAAAAACTTTTGAAAACTGTAAAGAACTACCGTCTTTAGGTAATAAGGATTCAAGTATAATTTCGTCAAAATTAAGCTTGAAATTTAATTGATTTTGATTATTATATGCTTTTGAATTAAGCTTTTGAGTTTTTTGATCAATCTCTTTTAGATAGTACTTAATCAATTTTTCAGAGACATTATCATATATTGACCTAATTCTATTCAACTTTTTGCTGTATATAAATGTAAACTCATTAGAGTGAGTGAAATAAATAAGTATACCAATATTAATACACTCTCCTAATGAAGGAGAATGATAATATTTTAAAATACTATATTTATAATCAAAAGTTTTCATCGTATTCGTTCAAGCAGCTTTTTTTTAATATAAGTATGATTTTGTTTACACCATTCCAAATATGCAAAAATAATATTTTTTTCTCCGCAATCTATATTTAAGGATTCAATTTGCTTCAAAAGATTTTTAAAAAGTGAAATGTTTAAGTTTTTTAAACTATGATCAAAATCATCAAATATATATTTGTTTGGTTTATGTTTTTTTAATTTATTAAAAAAAATATGTTTAGTATAATCGTAACTTGAAAATGATTTGTTATTACTTAAGCTAGCATAATTTGCTTTTTTTTGATAAAACGAAAATGATTGTTCATGATCTATAAGTAGAAAATCTTTATCCGATATTAATAAATTAGGCTTATTCCTCCATCCGCCTCTGTCAGCGTTAATAATAAAGTTATCAAAAGCAAATAATGTCTCTACTTCATAATTTTTTAAAAAGTTGTTTTTAAAGTTTGGGTTAAATAATAGATAAGCATCTTCTAATCTTGTGCAAAATTTGTACCCATCTTGAATTTGTTTAATTTCCTTTTCATTATATTCTCCTAATTCTTCTAATAAGGTGTTATCGAAATTAATTATTCCATATTCTGGTACTGGTAAATCAAATTCTTTAGCTAATTCTGAAATAATAATTTCTTTAGCAACAATAAAATATTGTGTGTTGTATTCTTGCTTGTATAGTTTAACAACATATCGTTGAATTTCGCCGTTTTCATCTTCGCCATCAACCATTAAGGGTTTGGTTGAACCACCCTCTAAACTACCAATTAATCCAATTAAATTAATTTCTTTAATCACAAAAAATAAATATTACTCATAAAGGTAATAAAATAGATGAACTATGATATGGTTTCTCTAAAATGATTAATGTTGATTTCATAACGTTTCATTTAGCTGGAAATATTCGCTATCCTTTATGCCGTAGATAAGTTCTTTCTTGGAGTTGAATACGATGCACAAAAGGATAAAATTATAAACTTACGAAGTTTTGTGTAAGAACCAATTTTAGATAGATATTGAGGTGATCTTATTTAAGAAACTTAGTGAGGCTTTTATGCTTAAACGTCCTTGGGAGAGTATTTAAAGATTTTGGCTGGACTTAAAAATTCTTTGGAAGACTTTAATTTAAATAAGTTTACTTTTCAATCAACTTAAAAAAATCAGAAAGCGATATATTCCTTGATTCGCAGATTTTATATAAAGTGTTCAATTCCATAGTATAATTAGCATCAGACTTTATTCGTCGAACTGTTTTTTCATCAATATTGTGATCAATGCCCGGGTAGAAAGCCCCCAGGGCAGGTATATGAAAGGCAAACGACAAAGCACGGTAGAACCCGTTTTTGGAACCTTAACTCAGTTTATGGGGTTAAGGAAGGTAAACACAGGCCAATAAATGTATGCAGCTCTCCGCCATTGCCTACAACCTCAAGAAATACCTGAAGTTTATTGAAAAACGCACCAAAAGTGGAGCAGGAATACTCGGCATGTTTTTAAAGTTCATAATGACGTTAAATAATGCGTATAAGTCCATTTTAAAGAGACTATATTCTGCTAATTTACAAACGATATAAAACTAGAAAACCGCTCTAAAGCGGTTTAAATGAATACGTTTTTTTTAAATTATGGGGTTGTGCAACGGTTACCATTGTTGTGCGTAGGCTTTTATATTAATTTAAATGCGTTTCTTATTTTGAAAACTCCTTTGTCTATTAGATATTTCGCCAATAGTGATAATTGATATTCATCACTTGTTTTTTCCAATTTTTCTTTTTCATAAATTAATAATGAGTAAAAGGACTGAACAATCCAATCCGTTATCACATACTCAAAATCATTTTTAATTCCTTTCGTTGTGCCATCTTTTAGTCCATAAGCGTAGCCCATTATTTCTAATTCATTTTCTTCAATAGCCTCCATTTGAAATTCTTCGAGAACGGAATTATCAATTATTTTTTCAACAACATTAAAACTTCTCAAGTTATGGATTCTATCTCCTGGTAGTAAATCCAAAAGGATTGCTACTTTGTTTTTATTTTCAATTTTTGCAATTTGACCGATTTGTTTTAAAAAAGTTGACAACACAATACTATACCAACCCAAACTTACGCAATGACCATAGCTCAAATTATGTTCACCTATTTCGATTAAATCCGAAAAATCTTTTTCATCTGTAACAATTCCTGCTTCTTTTAAAATGTATTTTCCATTTTCTAAAGCGACACTACTTTCATTCCAGTTGGAAATTCCCACTGGTGCAATCAGTCCCTTCTCAATACTGTCGATTATATATTTTTGAGTTTGTAATTTTCTCTTTATTCCTCTGGTTTTCTTGAATTGACTTATCTTCCTTAACTGACTTCTTTTGGTATAAAAGAAATAGACTAACGCAATACAAATGTATTTAGAATCAGAATTGTGCAAAAGTTCGGAAGGTGAAGCATCTGCGTATCCTAATGCGTATTCTTTTGTGTCAAATGTTCCTCCAGAACTATTCATTTAATGTCGAAGATTTTTCTGATTTAGCAGTTAATTCAATTGAACACGTGGTTTTCACAGCTTACGCACAACGTGTTTGGCTATGGTTTCGTTGCGGAATGGTTCGGCAGAACTATTCCGCCATAACCCAAAGTTAGCAAAACGCAGGAATTTCCGAGCAGGAAATTCTGCCGCAATGAACTATAGCCGGTGTGCCTGTTGCACAATTTACTAAAAAAGATTAATTTCATGATATGCAAGGCAAAAAAGTATATCAAGAGCAGTTATTCAACAGTTTTCGGTTGAGTGACCGCGTACCGCCCACAAATTTCTACCGCCGATTGAAAGAAGCCTTAAACTTAGATTTTCTCTATGATCTTACTCGAGGTTTTTACGGCAGCAGTGGTCAAAAGAGTATAGATCCTGTTGTGTTTTTTAAACTCTGTCTGGTGGGCTATTTAGAGAATATCATCAGCGACCGCAAGCTTATTGAACATTGCCGTAAGCGACTGGATATCCTGTACTTTATAGACTATGATATTGATGAGGAGCTACCTTGGCACTCCACCATCAGCCGCACGCGGCAGTTGTTTCCCGAAGATATTTTTGAAGCGGTTTTCACTAAAGTGTTCACGCTTTGTGTGGATGCCGGGATGGTGAGTGGCCACACTCAGGCTATCGACAGTGCGCCTGTAAAAGCCAATGCTTCGATGGACACTCTGGAACTAAAAGTACCTGAAGAGGAGTTAGAATCTCATTTGCGCAGAGTTCGTCATATTAGTGCGATGGATAAAGAGCAGCCATTTCGTAAGAGTAAAGGCGATAAATCAGATAAAGGTCAGCGCAGCATAACGGCTAATGAACAGGAACTCCAGGCGATCTCTAGCCGCAACAAGCGTTGGAGCAAAGATCAGGATCAGCGTCCGGGATCAGGAAATAAAGGCAGTAAGTATACCAGCAATAGTGCCTTCCTCTCACTCCGTTCGTCGGAGGCATTACAGTCCTACCAATCCCGATGCCCGTATCAGTGTCAAGCCCGGGTAGAAAGCCCACAGGGCAGGTATATGAAAGGCAAACGACAAAGCACGGTAGAACCCGTTTTTGGAACCTTAACTCAGTTTATGGGGCTTAGAAAAGTAAACACCTTAGGATTAAAACAGGCCAATAAATGTATGCAGCTCTCAGCTATAGCCTACAACCTCAAGAAATACCTGAAGTTTATTGAAAAGCGCACCAAAAGTGGAGCAGGAATGCTCGGCATGTTTTTAAAGTTCACAATGACGTTAAATCAGGAGTATAAGTTCATTTTAAAGAGACTATATTCTGCTAATTTACAAACGATATAAAACTAGAAAACCGCTCTAAAGCGGTTTAAATAAGTGAGATTTTCTAAGAATTAGAGGCTTGTGCAACGGTTACCGTTGTTGCCACACGTTTTTTATATCGGTTTATATTCAGTTACAATTCGTTTGTCAGAGTTAAAATCCACATATTGATAATGAATTTTGTCATCCTTATCAAATTCTCCATTTTTATTCGTGTCTTCAATACTCCTAAAATAAATTCGGTTTTTAATTCCTATTTCTTTCCAATCAATAAGTTCTTGAAATTCGGATGTTAGTTTTTCGAATTCAGAACCATCAATGTTACTTATGTACAAAGTTTCTACGTCATTATCGTCAAGCTCATTGTCTCGATTAGTGTCTTTGTCCAACACACGATAGATTAAAATCTGTTTTTTTGTGTTATCAAATAGGTCTCTTAAAAAGGTGATTGACTTGATTCGGATATTTTTCGTGGTTAATGATGTTAGGTTTTCAGAATCAAGTTGTTGAAATTTTAGATTGTGAAGATTTCCAGTGATTTCATACCTATTGTAATTAGTTATTGAGAAACTTCCAGAACTATAACTAGAAGAACCAAAAAAAACTTTTCCTCTAGAGCCATACATTCTATATTCTCCAATCGGGTGGATTAAATATTTTGTACTGTCAATATGAATTGGAATGTCAGCAATTTCTATTAGAGTTGAGTCTTTTTTTAATTCCGTTGTTTGAATTTCCTCATTTTCTGGGTAAATCACTTTTGGCTTTTCGTCATTCCCACAAGAAGTCAGAATTATTAATGTAAATCCTAAAATTACAATGTTTCTCATATTTTTCTCAAATGCGTGGCAACTGGTTATATCCAAACAAATATAACTGTTTATATAGGTATATTGACCGGATAACACAAGCCAAATCTTTTGTATTTTGCTTTTACCTTTTCTTTTCAAAATGCCAAATCAAAAGATTTGGCGACTTAACAAATATACCGAAATTTCCAGTTTAAAACTAAACCCCGCTATTTGCTATATACATCTTAAGTTTGATTCTTATTAAATTTAAACAATAAATCAGAAAGAACAAAGAGAGGATTAAGGTTCTGTTATACGGTGAAGCGTTAGACTTCGGCAACATTGATAATCCCCTCTCTTTAACTACTTTAATCACGTTCAGTTCTTTGAGGCTTTAGACCTCGTTTTCAAGTTGTTGTGATCACGGTAGTATGCTCTTTCATAAAATCAGTTCTTATGGATAAATATAAAGAAACTTTTGGAGTTGATATCAGTAAAGATGTTTTTGATGTTTATAGCAGTAAAGGAGGTCATTCTCAATTTAAGAATGATTCTTCCAGATTTAAATTATTTGTCAAGACATTAGCAGTAGACTCTTTGGTAGTGATGGAGGCTACAGGTTATTACCATTATCGATTTGCACAGTTTCTTTACAATAAAGGTGTGAGCGTAGCAGTAGTCAATCCTTTATCAGTGAAGCGTTTCATTCACTTGCCACCGACGAGCACAGCGAGAGGATGGCATTATCAAAGGTAAAGACAGACAAGAGTGATGCAAAAGCGATCTGTGAATATGGTCAATATACAGAATTGACCTTGTACAATGCATTAAGTGAAGTGCAATCAGAGTGCTATCAACTTTTTCGTTTACTAGATAATTATATCAAGCATCGCACGGCACTAAAGAATAAATTACAGGGAGAGGAAGTATTGGGAATTCCTTCAAAGTTTGCTTATCGTTCTTTAAAACGCAGTTTATCTCATTTAGATAAAGAGATATCTTCTTTGGAGGCCCGTTTGTTGAGCTTGGTCAAGCAAGATCAGCAACAGCAACTAACCTTGCTAACGAGTATCCCTGGAATCGGAATGAAAACCGCCTTATTTTTAGTGGTAATAACAGATGGATTTACCAAGTTTGAGAAGGCTTCGCAGCTGTGTAGTTACGTAGGGATCACGCCAACCATACGGGAATCAGGCAGTAGTGTTAGGGGGAGAAGTAGAATTAGTCTTGCCTCCGACGAGTAAAGAATGAGCGAGAGGAAGGCAAAGTAATGAAAAGCTTCGGAATCTATTATTTTTATGCGCTTTCAACGCCTGTAAACACAATAAGGGTTGCAGGGCAATTTATGAGCGAATTGTGGCTACTTGTCTCCGACGAATGAGGCACGAAAGAGAGGAAGACAGGAGCAAGAAACTGGCGTTGATTGCAGTGGCCAATAAGCTTTTAAAACAAGCTTTTGCTATTGCAAAATCCGGTTTGCCCTACGATGAAAACTATGTATCTGTTCTAGCAAAAGGATAGCTAGAAAAAAGAAGTAAATATTACCGCTAAGATCTATTTGTATGGATGTTAGTACAGGCTAAATATGTCTCAAATTTAATGAAGAAAAAACTTGGTTTTTACCTCAGTTCTTTGTTGTAAAACGTTTTTGTTAACTCTTATCTTTTAAAATCCTATTTAAACTTCTTAAACTAATTCCTAAATAGCTTGCGATATCATTTTTTGAAATAATTTCCATAAAATCTAAAGTTGATTGTTGCAATCTAAAAAGATTAGATTTAATAGAATGCATTTGATTATAAGAATGTCTTACTGCTTTATATTGAATTTTTTTCGCAAATGATTTCATAATTAAATTATTGAATTTTTGATCATTTTCTAAAAGATATTGAAAGTTAGTTTTAGATATTTTATAAACGATCATTTCTGTAATAGATTCAACGGTGCAAAAGTTATTAGTATTATTTATTATTTCAACTTCTCCAAATAATTCTCCTTCACTAAAAAATTCTTGAATAAAATCATTTCCATTCTCATCCGTTAAAAAACATTTTGCAATGCCATTTTTAATAATATACCCAAAAGAGCTATTTCTATTCTGGTATATTATTTTTTGCTCCTTTTGAATTTCCTCTTCAATAAAATAATGAGTTGAATTTCTAAATGCTTCAATATATTCCAATAGTTCAATATTTGTTCTAATCATTTTTTTCAGTTGAGACAAATGTCCTTTATAAATCAAAGGTATTACTTTTTATTTGTAGTCTTAAGATTAACAAATATGGAATCAAGTCGATTAAAAAAGCAAATTGAGTTTATCAAAGAAGTAGATAAACTAAAATGTATTGAGCGTAAAACGAGTTTATTTGATAGTAACAGGAGAGAAAATGATGCAGAACATAGTTGGCATTTATCATTAATGGCAATTATTTTGGACGAACATTCCAATGAAAATATTGATGTTTTAAAGGTTTTAAAAATGTTATTGATTCACGATATTGTTGAAATAGATGCTGGTGATACTTTTTTATTTGACACAAAAAAAAATCACGATAATACAGCTGAAGAATTTGTTGCTGCAAAACGTATTTTTGGAATTTTACCAAAGAACCAAGCAGAGGATTTAATTACAATTTGGAAAGAATTCGAGGAAGGAGAAACAAGTGAAGCTAAATTTGCAAAAGCAATGGATAGGTTTCAGCCTGTACTTCAAAATCAATCAAATAATGGTGGTACTTGGTTTGAGTTTAATGTAATTTATGAGAATGTTATTAAAAAAACAGAAAAGATTAAGTTAGGTTCCAACACTATTTGGGAATATGTAGAGAAAACAATTAAATCACTTTATAATAGATAGTTCGTATGAAAAATAAATCTATCTATACTTTTGATTTTGGACTTATATGTTTGAGTTCATTACTGTTTTCATCTAGCTATAATATGTTAATTCCTGAACTTCCAACTTATTTAGAAAGTCTTGGAGGAAAACAATATATAGGTTTAATTATCGCATTATTTACACTTACAGCTGGTGTTTCAAGACCTTTTAGTGGGAAATTAACCGATACTATTGGAAGAAAACCTGTAATGTTAATTGGAATAATCGTGTGTATTATATGTGGTTTTCTATATCCAATTTTAACAACAGTTTATGGTTTTTTACTTTTAAGGTTTTTACACGGCTTTTCAACAGGTTTTAGCCCAACGGCTTTTGCAGCCTTTTTAACAGATATTATACCTTCAAATCGTTGGGGAGAAGCTTTAGGAATACAAAGTCTTTTTTTTAGTTCAGGTTTAGCTTTAGGTCCTGTTTTGGGTAGTTTTATAAAACTACATCAGTCATATAATTTTTTGTTTTACTGTTCGTCATTTATTTCATTATTATCAATATTATGTATTATAAATTTAAAAGAAACTTTAGTTGATAAAAGGAACTTTCAAATCTCTTTTTTAAGAATAAAAAAGAATGATATTATTGATGTAAAAGTTATTTATCCTGCAATAATTACATTTATTTCCTATTTGTCATTTGGTATCGTATTAACACTTATTCCTTTATTATCAAATTATTTAGGAATAATGAATAAAGGTCTATTTTTTATTATTTTTACTCTAGCGTCATTATTGATTAGGTTTGTTGCTGGAAAATTGTCAGATAAATATAGTCGTCAATTAATAATCATTATAGGATTAATTTTTCTTTCTACATCTTTTCTTATACTAGGTTTTTATCAAACAAAAAATGGTTTAGTAGTTGGAGCTTTTATCTATGGTATTGCCATAGGCATATTAGCTCCAACTTTAAATGCTTGGACGGTCGATTTATGCAATCCGAAAGAAAAGGGTAAAGCTATTGCTACTATGTTTATAGCTTTAGAAATTGGAATTGGTCTAGGGGCTCTTGGTTCTGGATGGTATTATCAAAATGGTATTTCAGAGGTTTTTATTGTATTCTATTTTTATGCTATAATAACATTTTCTTCTCTAGTTTATATGCTTTTCACCTATAAGAAAGGTTAAAGTATGGCTAGTGGTAAATGTTTTACAACGTCTCTGTATATGGCTCGTAGCGTGCAAATTAAACAATTATTTTCGGATGAAGCACGAGCCGAATTTTTAAATTTACTTATTATCTTTTTCTCAATAAGCCAAATTTAAAAATTTGGTGGACTCGCAAATATGACTTAACTTATATTAAACAACTTCCTAGCTATGAGTTATATACGTTGTTGTGCATAGTATTTTTATTTAAATTTTGGAATTTTACGTTTCATTAAATCTGCGTTTCTCATTGATTGGTCATTCATTGATAAATAGTGAATTGCTAAAATCAATTGTATGTTAGGATCTTTTAACTTAAACGATTTATTATCCTTGATAATTTCTCTGTAATTAAAATCGAATCCGCCAAAATCTCCGGAAGCTTCAATCCTTTTTGCATATTTTGCAATTCTTGGATTTTTTTTGCCAAAATCTGTCAAGAATTTTTGGTATTTTCCTGTGGAAACTGCGGAAAGACTTTTTCTTTTTGTACCGCTTGGATAGAATGTTGCATTACTAAACATCCAGATTTCATCGAATGTTGATTGAGAAATATTTTGATACAGTTCTTTTTGTTTTTCAAAATCTATTTTTGTCCAAAATCCTTTACCTTCGGCTTGTAAGGAATCGTGATTGGTTTGCTTGTAGCATTTTTCAAAATTTATATTCCCGCAAGTTTCCGTTTTGAAAAAGTCAGTTATTTTGTTTAAATCAGCAATCTGCTCATTAGTAAAGTTTGCATTCAATTCGGTTTTCGAATAATGTGTTTTGCAAGAAGAAAAGCAAATCAAATTCAGGATTAAAATTGTATGTAAAAGTGTTTTTTTCATATTATGCACAACTGGTTATATCCAAACAAATATAACTGTTTATATAGGTATATTGACCGGATAACACAAGCCAAATCTTTTGTATTTTGCTTTTACCTTTTCTTTTCAAAATGCCAAATCAAAAGATTTGGCGACTTAACAAATATACCGAAATTTCCAGTTTAAAACTAAACCCCGCTATTTGCTATACACGGCTTAAGTTTGATTCTTATTAAATTTAAACAATAAATCAGAAAGAACAAAGAGAGGATTAAGGTTCTGTTATACGGTGAAGCGTTAGACTTCGGCAACATTGATAATCCTCTCTCTTTAATTACGTCAATCACGTTCAGTTCTTTGAGGCTTTAGACCTCGTTTTCAAGTTGTTGTGATCACGGTAGTATGCTCTTTCATAAAATCAGTTCTTATGGATAAATATAAAGAAACTTTTGGAGTTGATATCAGTAAAGATGTTTTTGATGTTTATAGCAGTAAAGGAGGTCATTCTCAATTTAAGAATGATTCTTCCGGATTTAAATTATTTGTCAAGACATTAGCAGTAGACTCTTTGGTAGTGATGGAAGCTACGGGATATTACCATTATCGACTTGCACAGTTTCTTTACAAAAACAGTATTGCTGTATCGGTAGTAAATCCCTTGTCAGTCAAGCGTTTTATTCACTTGCCACCGACGAGCACAGCGAGAGGATGGCATTATCAAAAATAAAGACCGATAAGAGCGATGCCAAGGCAATTTGTCATTATGCTTTGTCTAATGAAGTTCCTTTATATAATGCCTTAAATAATGTACAGGCAGAATGCTTGCAGCTTTTTCGACTTATGGATAGTTATCTAAAGAAGCGTACGGCTACCAAGAATAAACTTCACGGTGAGGAAGTTCTAGGTATTCCCTCTAGGTATGTTTATAGGTCTTTAAAGCGTGATCTCAAACATCTAGACAAAGAGGTCAGGGGAATTGAAACTCGCTTACTGGAGCTTGTCAAACAAGAACAGCAACAGCAACTAACCTTGCTAACGAGCATACCTGGAATCGGAATGAAAACCGCCTTATTTTTAGTGGTAATAACAGATGGATTTACCAAGTTTGAGAAGGCTTCGCAGCTGTGTAGTTACGTAGGGATCACGCCAACCATAAGGGAATCAGGCAATAGTGTAAGAGGTAGGAGTAGAATAAGTCTTGCCTCCGACGAGTAAAGAATGAGCGAGAGGAAGGCAAAGTAATAAAAAGCTTCGGAATCTATTATTTTTATGCGCTTTCAACGCTTGTAAACACAATAAGGGTTGCAGGGCAATTTATGAGCGAATTGTAGCCACTTGTCTCCGACGAATGAGGCACGAAAGAGAGGAAGACAGGAGTAAGAAATTAGCTTTGATCGCTGTATGTAATAAATTGCTGAAACAGGCCTTTTCCATCGCCAAGTCTGGTTTGGCCTATGATGCCAATTACGTATCAGTTTTAGCGACGAAGTAATATTAAAATTAATAAAGATATGAAGTACTAAGATTAAAGAAATGGAGGTTTTAGTACAGGATAAATATGCTCTAAAATTAAAGAAGAAAAGAGTTGCTTTTTACCTCAGTTCTTTGTTGTAGACAGTTATTTGAAGTGAGGCTTTCCAATAATATCTCTTAATTCATTCATTTGTTTGAAAACAGTATTGCTTTTCCAGTGTTTTACTAAATCTATATCATTACCGTAAACTTTATTCATCCTATTTGCTAATTCTTTGAGTGATTTTACTTTTTCAAAATAATCCATAAATTCTTCCATTGATTTGTAATCGAAAGAATCCATAAGGTTAATTGCCATTTTATGTTCTTTGAATTTTTGTAGTTTTCTTCGTTCTATCAATTTCTCCTCTTCCCTTTTAATTAAATCAGATCCTTTATCTTTAGAAGTGGTAGTAACTATTTCCTCGAGATAACTCTTTAAAGTTTGATTTAAGCTTGATAATTCGGCTACTTGATTTGATAGTTCCGAAATTTCAGCTTGCTCCTTTCTGTTTCTTATTAGTTCTTGAAACATCCCTGCCCATTGAGCTTTTAACCAAAACTCTATTTCTGTATGGTTTTCAAATTCTTTAACAGGATTATTTCTTTTTAAGTTTAATATTCTTTCAATAAAGTGGAATATATTGACTGAATCTACGTGTGCATATTTAATGGTTTTGTTTTCCTTATTATTTTTGAATGTTTCATATTCTGCTTTAACCGATTTGTCTATTAAGATATACAGAGGAATTTCTTTTGCCAACGCACTCTCAAATTCCATTTTAGTTACGCTTTCATACCTTTCATAAAAAAGTTTTTTATCTCCTTTTTCTTCACTTCTTGGAGAACCATATCTTCCTCCAATTATTAGAACGAAAATGTCACTATTTTTTGCTTCACGATAGCAAGATTCATCAAGAGGTATGTCAGGGTTATAGGCAATTCCACCTTTTTCTGATAAAGTCACATCATACCCTAATGTTTCAATGAATCCCTCAATAGAAGACCTAATATGTTTTAAATCATAATATGTTGAACTTAAAAATATTTTTGGTTTAGCCATATGTTTTTTTTAATTGTCTACAACGGCAGTCTGTCTCAAAACTACCTAATTTTTTTTTAAAAATAATTGAAATTAGGGGTAAAGCCAAAATTTGCATTAATTTTTGTTTGCTTTTGTATTAATGCCTTAAAAGTTCGTTTTAGTCTTATATGTGCTTTTATAAGCTTTCTGATGTTAAAAAAGAG
>NZ_JAHWDF010000021.1 GCF_019311235.1 Mesonia aestuariivivens
CTGGGATCATATCATCCAAACAGGTCGAATAAAGGCTGAGCTGTTCGCGGTCTTGTCCTTGTTGGTATTCCATACCTTAAAAATAAACATACCAAAGATCATATCCTGAAAAATAATCGGTAAAGATGGCATGGTTTTGAGACAGTCTGACGGTCTTGTGTATGAATAGTAGCGGATTTAACACACTAACTTTTCGGTTTATATCTTGACTTTAAAGATAAAAAAGTAACTTTGATTAAGCACTAAAACCGCTATTATTTATACACGTTGTTACCCAACGTATTTTTATTTTTGCCTTTTTATTTGCATATTTACAAATAATTATTCAAATTTGCAATAAATCAAATCCATAATTATGTCAGATTGGAATGATAAAGTCAAGCGTTTATTAAAGTCAGAATTGGTTCGTAGAGGAATTTCAAATTCAGACTTGGCAAATATGCTTGAACAAATTGGAATTGAAGAAACCAAATCGAGTATCGATAGTAAAATCAGTCGAGGTACTTTTAGTGCATCTTTCTTTTTACAATGTTTAACTGTTATTGGATGCGAAAAAATCGAAATCGAAGAATACGAAAATCAATTATCAATTGCTGCTGAACCACAAGTAGATTATAACCTAAAAAAATAATAAAAAATGCCAAAAGTTAAATTTATAGACTTATTTGCTGGACTTGGGGGAATAAGATTAGGTTTTGAAAAATCGTTTAATGAATTAGGTTTTGAAACTGAATGTGTAATGACTTCCGAGATTAAACCATATGCAGTTGAAACTTTAGCAAAGAATTTCAGTCACGATTATTTTGTGGGAGATATTTTCCAAGTTGAAAATGAACAAATTCCAGACTTTGATTTTTTATTAGGTGGTTTTCCTTGTCAAGCATTTAGTGCTGCTGGAAATCGTTACGGATTTGCTGAAACAAGAGGCACATTGTTTTTTGAAATTGAAAGAATTTTAAGAGATAAAAATCCTTATGGATTTATACTGGAAAATGTTGAAGGACTTGTTAAGCACGATTTAGAAAACAAAAATGATAAAATAGGAAGGACTTTATCTACTATTTTATATAAGTTAAAGGATGAATTAGGTTATAAGGTTTCTTGGAAAGTTTTAGATTCTATTGAATTTGGTTTGCCCCAATCTCGCAAAAGGATTTTTATTGTTGGTACTAAAGATGAAAAACCAAATCTTACTTTTTCGAACAAAGAATTTAAGCCTTTAAAAACTATTTTAGAAAACGGTTTAGAAACCATTAAATCTGACTTTACAGAAAAACTTTTTCGTCATTTTGAAATGGAAGATTTGTATGGAAAGTCCATTAAGGACAAAAGAGGAGGAGACAACAATATTCATAGTTGGGATATTGGAATTAAAGGGGAAGTTTCAGATGAACAAATAATTTTACTGAATAAACTTTTTAAGGAAAGGCGTAAAAAGCATTGGGCTGAAAAAATTGGTATTGACTGGATGGATGGAATGTCATTGACATTAAAGCAAATCTCAACTTTCCATAAAAATGATAACCTCAAAGTATTATTGGATGATTTGGTTAAAAAAGGATATTTAAGATTTGAGCATCCTAAAAAGTTAGTTCGGGAGAAAACTGAAAATGGAGAAAAAAAGTTTCGTGTTTACGATGAGACAAAGCCAAAAGGTTACAATATTGTAACTGGAAAATTGAGTTTCGAAATAAATAAAATATTGGATCCAAACGATATTGCACCAACGCTAGTTGCTACTGACGTTTCTCGATTGGCTGTTCCTGATAATGATGGTTTAAGAAGATTGACAATACGTGAAGGATTACGTTTATTCGGTTATCCAGAATGGTATGAAATTCCAGTCAAAGAAACAGAAGCTTTTGATTTATTAGGAAATACAGTTGCTGTTCCTGTTGTCGAGCACGTTTCTAAAAAACTTGCAGAAATTCTATTGAATTCTGAATATATTGACAGATTAAATAAGAAAGAAGAAGGGTTTTTAATTAATTAAGTTTAATAATATTCATCAAGTATGCTATTAAGTAAATGAATATTACTCTGATTTAAAACGAAATCACTTGCATCATATATTCTGTGCAAATCATTTTGTCTTCCAACCCAACCTAATCCATCTACATAATTTACCATAATTATTTTATTGTGCCGATTGTTTGCATTGTAGCGCATCAATATTCCGTATAGCTCCACTAATTGGTCAGCTCTTTTTGATTGACTACTTCCTGTTGTTATATTATAAACAGATTCAATAAGTATGGTTGGTGCATCTACACTCGGTATAATAAAATCCAAATTTTTTGCCAACAATGGAAATTCCTTTTGGGTTTCATAGATTAAATCAGCATTCATGGTATTTTTATAATTATCTAAATGCTTTTTTATCAATTTCTTTTCAACGTAATCTCCTACTTGATTTGAGTATTTTCCCTGTATTTCATTATCATTTAAGATTCTTTCAACATAACTAAATTGACTTAAATCGTTAATGAATGCTTGGTCATTCAATTTGAAATTTCTCATATAATATAGAGGCATTTCTCTGCCAATTCTCGAATTTCGAGCATTAATAAAGAAATCAATTAATAGAGTTCTAAATTCTTGGTTTGATACTATTGCTCTGCTAATTTGACCAACATTCCATTCAGACCTAAATTCTTGATTGAAAAATTTAAATCTAACTAAAGAAACTACTCGTTTTAACCTCTCTTCTGAAAGACCAATAACAGAAATAAATGCTTTTAATTTTTTTAATGCTGTTATTCCATTTGTATTAGTAGTCAAAAACAATGTTAAATTATCACTATTTGAAAATGACGCACAATTATTATTAATTAATTGAGTCAGCGGAATAATAGTTCCAAGGAAAGAATTATCAAAATCATCATCTACCATAAATGACATACTATTTTTCCAATCTTCAAATGATAATTTATCCATAAATAATTTTTCTTAAATGTACGTATTTTTTATATGTTGGGTAACTAGTTATATCCTAACAAATATAGCTGTTTACACATTAAACTAACGGGATAACACAGGTTTTTGTTAAATTATCATAAATAAATATTATAAAACTTATATTTAAAGAGTATAAGCTAAATTTATTTATATAGGTTGTACCTATGTTTAGAATCTTAATCATTCTATTTCTATTAACTCATGTTACCCACGGGCAAAAGCTAATGGGTAAAACCCAAAATGCAGAGATTTCAAAAAGTAAAGAACATTACGAAGTTATATTTAAAACCAAGGAAGGTAAATTTTCTTCTTTTTACATTCAAAATACTGCCACTGATAATGATGATGGCTTTTTAGCTTTAAAAAAAGCGGTATTTACACTCTTTAAAAATCCCAATAAAAAAGATTATTTACTTCAATTTTTAGAAGATAGCGTATTTCTGGTCTATAAAGATAGTAAAGTGAAAATGGAAGTATGGAAAGGCCACGATAGCGATCGCAGGGAGGCTTCTTTATGGCTTTCGTATAAAGCTTATTTAAAACTGTTTGGCTTGGTGCCTCAAAAAAATAATTTTTAATTATAATGACACACTATGAGTTTAAACGCTTACCCATAGCGAGACAATATAAGGTAACATTTACTGAAGGTATTTTTATCGAGTATTATTTAGAAAATACTACTCGATATGCCCTATATGCAGTAGAACTTTTTTGTTGAAATAGAATATAGTATTTTGGGCAATAAAATTATAGGGATAGTAGTTTTAGTAGTGGAAAAAAATTAGATAGATATTGTTATTTACAGCAAAGCAAACTCCTTCTCTATTCGTTTTTTTAGCGAATTATAATAGTTATTTTTTTCCTTAGTTAGTTTTTTTTCTAAATCAATAGTATTAGAGATAATTAATTGTAATTCTTTATTGCTTTTTAACGAAAATAACCTTTCGATTTCAATATTTAATTGGTTACAAATTAGAATAAGTATTTCCCAATTACAACTATGCTCTGCTCTTTCTATTCTTCCTATAGTTGTAGATGTTGTATCAATTCGCACCGAAAGTTCTTCCTGCGACAAACCTTTACTTAATCTCTCGTATTTAATGATGCAGCCTATCTGAATACGTATAAGCTTAATTTCATTTTTATCTGTTTTACTCATAAAGTAAAAATTGATAAAAAAGTTGTTTTTATTCGATACAAATTTGTATTGAATAGTTTTAATTCATATATTTGTTTGGATAACATATATTTGCGATACTTCTGTAAATAAAAAAATTAGAAGCATTCGCTTTGAATCTCGCATTAGAAAACTGGTAATTTTATGTGTACGAGAGGATAAGTAAGGATGCTCACGACCCGGGCGTGGGCTCTCTTATTCGTACACAGGTATACCAGTACCACTAATGCAATAAGTAGAGTTTCCACGCCTTTTTGTATGGGCCCCGCTCTATAAATTTCAAAGCTGTTAATTTCTATTTTAAGTTAAAGGAAGGTCGTGTCACCATACCTAAAGGTATGCTAACACCCTAATGCCTATGAGTTAAAAAAAAGATTTCTCGACTCCGTTTGAAATAACAAGGCCGAGAAAGATTAGCATAGCATATGAGTTTATAATAAGCTTGCATGACGCTAAAGGCTAGAAGCTAAAAATTAAAACAAAAAAGCCCCCCTAAAGCTTTGCACGGCTAGGAAGGCTAAACATTAATTTACTTAACGTAAATAACAGCACAAATTTATGAAATATAATTACAAGACCTACCTTGTAAGCTTACTCTTTTGTGCCTTTTTTTTAGAGGCAAATGCACAACAAAAGCAGATGAGCGGCAAGGTGACAGACACTTCGTTAATGCCCATTCCTGGGGTAAACGTACGCGTAAAACACCAAAATAAGGGAATTACTACTAATTTTGAGGGTGAGTTTAGCTTAAACATAAGCACAAAAGACACTTTAGTTTTTAGCTATATGGGCTACCAACCTCAAGAAATTGCAGTGAGTAAGCAAAACTTTTTAGCTATACAATTAGCGCCTGCAGCTCATGCCTTACAAGAGGTCGTGATTAATGCGGGGTATTACAGTACCACCGAGCGGGAGCGAACGGGGAATATTGTCCGGGTGAGTGGGAAAGATATTGAATTACAACCGTTGGTTAGTCCGCTACAAGCCCTGCAAGGACGTATGGCAGGAGTAGAGATGAATACTAATTCTGCTACACCGGGCGCGGCGCCGACTATTCGCATTCGAGGGCAAAATAGTTTACGACAAGAAGGGAATTCCCCACTCTACATTATCGATGGGGTACCCATAAATTCTACCCCTATAGAAAGTAATAGCAGTTTGGGCTTTGCAGGAATAGACCCGCTAAGCACGCTGAACCTTTCCAATATTGAAAGCATCGAAGTCTTAAAAGATGCCGATGCGACCGCTATTTACGGTTCGCGTGGGGCTAATGGGGTCATCTTAATTACCACCAAAAAGGGAAAAGACCAAAAAGGAATTCAAGCGCGTATTTATAGTGGAGTGGCTAGCGTACCTAACAAACTGGATCTATTAACTACAAAAGAATATTTGCGCTTGCGCCAACAAGCCTTTACCAATGATGGCGTAGAACCCAATGAAACCAATGCCTATGATCTGTTGCTGTGGGATCAAGATCGATACACCGACTGGCAAGAAGAATTTTTAGGAGGAACAGCAGCCATTACCGATGTAAATATTGCCGCCCAAGGCGGAAACGACCAAACCTATTTTAGTGTAAACGGGGCTTTTCATCAACAAGGAAGTATTTATCCGGTCGATTTACAATACCAAAAGTTTACCGGAGGATTTAACCTCGATCACCATGCTAAGGATAACAAGTTTCAACTCAACTTAGCTATCAATTATGGGGTAGATGAAAATGAACTCTTGGGCGATGGAATTAATTTTGGTTTAAAAGCTTTTCAACTCCCACCCAATGCACCAGAGCTCTATCTAGATGATGGTAGCTTAAATTGGGAAGCATGGAGTGAAGCAGGGCTTACGAACCCCTTGGAAGGAATTTTTAATAGCAGTACTACCCAAGCGCGTAACTTAATTACCAACCTTAACCTTTCTTATGTACTTGTCGACGGGCTGGAATTAAAAACCAACCTGGGCTTTACCGATTATAGAAGTGATGAACTGGTTAAAATGCCCAAGCGTTCGTATAATCCCGCAGGAACGCCTTTGCATACGTCGTTAACCACCGAAAGCCAACGCAAATCTTGGATTATCGAACCCCAATTGCACTACACGAAGCAATGGGGCAAGGTAAACCTTCAAGCCTTGGTAGGAGGTACCTTTCAGGAAAACCAATACGACACTTTTAGCGTACAAGGAAATAAATATATTTCTGAAGCTTTAATTGGAAATTTAGGTGCGGCAGAAAGCTTAATAAATGCACGGGCCAGAAATACCGATTACCGCTATGAAGCCGTATTTTCTAGGCTAGGGCTACATTGGGATAAAAAATATTACCTAAACCTTACCGGAAGGCGGGATGGGTCTTCGCGTTTTGCGGAAGGAAACCGCTTTGCCAATTTTGGGGCCATCGGTGCGGCTTGGATTTTTACTGAAGAAGCCTTTTTTAAGGATCGCCTCCACTGGGTATCCTTCGGGAAACTGCGCGGAAGTTATGGAACCACCGGGAATGATCAAATTCCCGATTATGGCTATTTAGATGCGTATGAGGCGACAATGGGCCCGGGAGGGGTATATCCCACGGGCTTAGCAAACCCTAACTATTCGTGGGAGGTAAACAAAAAAGCAGAGGCAGGCGTGCAATTGGGTTTTGTTAAAAGTCGAATTGATGTAGGGGTAAGTGTGTACCGCAACCGTTCTTCTAACCAGTTGGTGGGGTATCCCTTACCAGGAATTACCGGGTTTACCTCTGTACAGGCTAATCTGCCGGCTACGGTAGAAAATAGGGGAGTAGAACTAGAATTTTCTAGTGAGAATATTCGGCGTGAAGATTTCCGGTGGGAGACCTCATTTAATATCAGTTTTCCAAAAAATGAATTGCTACGTTACCCCGGCTTGGAAGAATCTCCTTATGCCGATCGCTATCGCGTAGGGCATCCTTTAAATATTGGGCTGCTGTATGCCTACCAAGGGATAGATGAAGCAACGGGGTATTATCAGGTAAAAGACCAAAATGGAGATGAGGTATATGACCAAGAGGACCGTCAGGTGATATTTGATCGCTCTCGAGCGTATTTTGGCGGGTTAAATAACAGCTTTCGTTATAAAGGCTTTTCCCTTCAATTCTTGTTTCAATTTGTAAAGCAAAAAGGAAGCTTTACCGGCTTGTTTAACACAGGGTTTCCGCAAAATCAACTCGATGAAGTACGGGATGATTCAAGCCCCTATACGCAAGTTTCGCAAACCCCGGAAGCATCTCAAGCCTATGCCCGAGCTACCGAATCTGATTTAGTGAGTGAAGATGCTTCGTTTATTCGGTTAAAGACCCTGAACCTCAGTTATAGCCTACCCACCCATTGGCTGGAATCCTTAAGCCTAAGTGAGGTGACCTTTTTTATGACCGGTCAGAATCTCTTAACGATTACCCCCTATAAAGGAATGGACCCGGCCATACCTAACGGCGGAACTGCCTTTTCAGGTTTACGTACCCTTACCACAGGAGTTCAACTTAATTTTTAAATCAAAATACCATGAAAATAGTAGACAAAATCAAACAGCTAAGCTTGGTAGTAGTACTTGTATGCATCAGCTCATGCCAGGATTGGCTGGAAGTAGAAGAACCGGATCATAAACTGGTAAGCAGCGAAGTATTTGCAAGTGATGAAACGGCCGAAAGTGCCATGCGAGGCATCTACAATCAACTTTATCAAGCGAGTTACAGTGCAGGATGGTTAGGAAGCGTAAGTGTGTTGGGAGGTTTATCTTCCGATAACTTAGCCCTTATCAATACTAATGCCTTAGATCTTTTACAGTTTCAACAGCACAGCTTATTGCCCGATAATACGTATAATGAAAGCCTGTGGAGAAGTGCCTATAATATTATTTATATGACAAATTCGTTGTTGGAAGGGATTCAAACTGCTAACAACCTCTCTCCAGAACTGGCCACACGTTTACAAGGGGAAGCTACTTTTATACGGGCCTTTACTTATTTCTACTTAACGAATTTATATGGGGAAGTGCCGTTAGTGTTAACTACCGATTATGAAACGAATGCACTTTTGGAAGCTAGTACTACTACCCGAATACAAGAGCAAATAGTGAATGACCTGGAAATGGCGATAAGCCAGTTGGAGGGAAATGCGGTTGTTGAAGAACGTACACAAGTGAATGCTTATACTGCCAAGGCCTTATTGGCGCGCGTACACCTTTATTTAGAAAATTGGGAATTAGCCGAACAATACAGCAGCGAGGTGATTGCACAAAGCGGAACCTATAGCTTGCTTACCGATATGAATGAGGTATTCTTAGCAAATAGCCAAGAGGCCATTTGGCAGCTTTCCCCCACAGGCGCCGGTACCGTTACCACTAATACCAATGAAGGCTCGGTATTTATCATCAACCCTTATTTCCCCTCGTTATCGTATGTGAAACTTACCGAAGAATTAGTGAATGCGATGGGGGCTGAAGATAAGCGAAAGCTTAACTGGGTGAACTATCATGAAGAACTGGAGGTGTATTATGCCTATAAGTATAAAATTCAGAACAGTTCGGCAGAAGTTACCGAATATTCGATGCTGATGCGCTTGGCAGAACAATACTTGATTCGCGCCGAAGCGCGAGCAAGGCAAAATAACTTGCAAGGCGCTATAGCCGATATAGATCACATTAAGGAAAGAGCAGGGGTGCCTTTGCTGGCAGATTCTAATTCGGGTATAAGTCAACAGGCATTACTCGAAGAAATCCTGATCGAACGAAGAAAAGAGCTCTTTACCGAATGGGGACACCGCTGGTTAGATGCCAAACGTACCGGAAAGGCTAATGAATTTTTCGCTGCCGAAAGTCCCGGTTGGCAAGAAACAGATCTGCGGTATCCTATTCCGGCTAAAGAATTACTAAGCAACCCCAACCTTATCCAGCATCCCGGTTATTAATTAAATACCACAACTTATGAATTTTAATCATATACTAGGTTTATTTTTATGTACACTATTTGCCGGGTTGCCGGTCCAGTCACAGACAGATCTTGACCATATCCCAGGCTTGCGGTATGGGAAACTCCCAAACGGGTTGCGCTATTTTATTAAAGATATAGACGAACCCACTGCCCAAACCACTATGCGGTTGTATTTGAATGTAGGTGCTCATCACCAAGATTCTTCGCAATTGGAGTTAGCTCATTTTACAGAACATATGGCTTTTAAACCTACAAAACATATCCCCAAAAGTATAAAAGATGAAGCCCAACTTCAACGCTTAGGTATGAACATTAGGGATATAAGCGGTACGACATCGAATCAATATACCCGCTATGATTTCAATATTCCCACACATAACATGCAGGCTTTTGAAATGGGCTTACGTTGGTTTCGGGATATCGCTACGAATTTGCAGCTTACCGATAGGTATATTAATCAAGAGAGGGGTTCGGTTTTACAGGAGTATCTGATGGGAAATCAAGAAAACTGGGCGTATTTTAAGGCACAAAAGAATCTAGAAGCCAAGATGTTTCCTTTTCGAAGCTCTTTTGATGATTTTTTGACACACATTAAGCATTTTTCTCCTCAAGACCTAAAGCGTTTTTATAAAAAATGGTACCGCCCAGATTTAATGAACGTGATGATTGTAGGGAATATAGAAGCTCCTGCGGAAATAGAAAAGCGGATTAAAGCAGTCTTTAGGGGTTTACCTAAGCCTAACACTTCTTATCCTGTTGTAGATATTCATCAGGCACACCAAAGCTGTGCCCCAGAGTTTAAAGTTCAGCAATGGGATAATGGTTTTAAAACGACCAAGAAAGAGGATGCAAGCTTTTTTTGGTATATTAGACAACCGCAACTGGTGAATCGTTTGCACACCAAAGAAGGCTTTCAAGACTATGTTGCTTTTCAGTTGATAAGCCAAATTCTCTCTAAGCGCTATCTGGAAATGGAAATGGAATCGCCCTTGTTTTCAGCTCATATCGGAGCTAAAGATACCTATACCTATGGAGGAAACCCTTTTTCTCTTGAGCTAAGTTTTACCGCTCCCATTGCTCAACGGGAACAGGCTTTTGGGTTAATGGTGCAAAAAATCCTACAATTAAAAAGGGATGGGGTTTATCAAAATGAACTGGAAAAGGTAAAAAAGATTTATCTCTCGGAAATTCCGATAGCCAAACAGGTATATTGGAATGGGGAACTTTTTAACTACGCCCTTAAAAACGAAATGCTTTTTCCTTATCGAAAAGAGGGACTGCTAACATGGATACAAGAACTTTCGGTGGAAGAGTTGAATGTTTACTGCACTGAATTTCTTTCTTCCCTCCCTCAGGATATCGGAATTATTGCTCCCAAGGGTAGTAAAGCCCTCCAGTATAGTGAAGAGGAAGTTCGCCAGTGGATAGTAGAAGCGTATAAGCAACCCGTAGAAGCTTATCAAGCTCCAAAAATTATAGAAGAACTTTACACTAAAAAGGAGAAAGAACACCTAAAGGAAGTAACCTATACCAAGGTAAAACCTACCATACCCGATACCGAAGAGTTTATATTGGCAAACGGGCTACGAATTATAATGAAGGCTTTTCAGCCGTCTGCGGGTGTGGAGGCGAATTCTCTAACTATTCAAGGATGGACTACAAAGGGAGCCTCGTGTTTTCCCGATCAAGATTATTATTCGGCCCTAAATGCTCCAAGTTTGGTACACTATAAAGCGATAAAAGGATTTTCTAAAAGAGAGCTTGATCGTTTTAAAGAAAATAACGGTATTCTCAATAGTAATGCTTACATTGATTATTATGAATCTAGTGTTCAAGTAAAGGGAGATTTAAGCAGTGCAGAAGAGCTCGTACAAATCATAAGTCTCTATTTTCAACCGGTTCATATAGAAAATGCTACTGTAGAGGCTTGGAAAGAAGAAACCTTAGCCGCACGTAGCGAAGAGAAAAGTTTACAAGCTGATTTTCAAAATGCTATCCGTCATAGTGTAGAAGATCGAGCTATACCTCCTTTATTTAACTTTCGTAGTCTAAAGGGGAAAGAAGCTTTAGAAGGGATTTTAAAAACCAACGCCCAAAAAAGTTATCAGATCTATAATCAGCTTTTTAGTTCACCGCAAGATTGGACATTTTTAATTACCGGCAATATGGCGATACAGGAAATTATACCGCTGGTACAGACCTATTTGGGCAACATTCCCCAAAAAGAAACAAAGCAGTCAGATTGTTCCTCCATCCATCATTCTCCCGGTTTTAGCTTTCAAGGCCCTAAAAAGCAAACGGTTTATAGTGCTACTCCTATGGAAAATGTCATGTATCAGGCCAGTTATTATAGAGGGCATTCAAACACTAAAAATAGATGGAAAGAAACCTTAAACTTAGAAGTGTTTAGTGAGCTTACCGAAATTATGCTCAAACGTTTACGGCATGAAAAAGGATTTTCAATTTATAATTACGGCACGTACGGTCATTACAATTTCGATGAACAACGTCATCAATTTTCTTTTTTAATCACCTGCCAGCCGGATGAATTGATCCCTATACAAAAGGAAATCGGGCTCATTATTAAAGAGCTGAAACAGGGCAAAATTACACGTGAATACTTTCTTCGGGCGAAGGAAAAAATCTCGATGAAGTATGCTAGTGATAATCTTAGAAAGCATCGTACGATGCAACAGCTACTTTTTGAGCATTTACGTTATGAGCAGGATTGGAAAAACTTGAACCTTTATCAAAACTTTATCAATACCCTTACGGTAGAAGATATGATAAGCATGGCCAATACCTATTTTCAAGACAACAATAAAGTAGAAGTGATTATGAGGGGAGAGGAAAGGTTATAACGAAATAAAGAAGCACACCATTATAGTGTGCTTCTTTTCTTTTTTATGAGGTTAATAAATTTTACAGTTCAAACGGAGTGGTACGCGTGGACTTCTTTAAAGAATTAAAATCTTGAAGATCATAAATGTCATGAATACTACCATCGGGTAAGCTAACTTGACAATTATTTTCTCCTACTACACCGCAATTAATTTCAGGAATAGCCTCCCATTGATTGTTCAAGCGGATATAATCCATGGCTTGTTCATTTCCTAATTCTACCGTTGTAAACGACATGCCCGTAGCGAAAATTAACGCTAATACGGGAATTAAAAATTTAGTTTTCATAATGTAAAAATTTAAAGATTTATAAAATTGCTTACTCTTTTCTACAGGTTTTCAGCTTCTTCCTGGTTGTTTGTTGCGCAACAATTTTTTTTATTCCTTATACTCTATACTCTATACTCTATACTCTATACTCTATACTCTCTACTCTATACTCTCTACTCTATACTCTCTACTCTCTACTCTATACTCTATACTCTCTACTCTCTACTCTATACTCTCTACTCTATACTCTCTACTCTATACTCTATACTCTATACTCTCTACTCTATACTCTCTACTCTCTACTCTCTACTCTCTACTCTCTACTCTATACTCTATACTCTATACTCTATACTCTCTACTCTCTACTCTCTACTCTCTACTCTCTACTCTCTACTCTCTACTCTCTACTCTATACTCTCTACTCTATACTCTCTACTCTATACTCTATACTCTATACTCTCTACTCTATACTCTCTACTCTCTACTCTCTACTCTCTATTTTCTTTTTCCTAGCTCTAATAACATAAAGTCCCATAAAAGCGAAAGCAATGCCTACCCCATTTAGTAAAAGATGCTGTTTCCAACTCAATAAGCTACTCACACCCCCACAAGAACAAGGCTGGTAAGGTGCCCACCAAAGAAGAGCGGCGACATACACGGCATAAAAACTTAATAAGCTCACCACCGCGATCAATGAAGCTTTAATATAATGCTGTACTAGTAGGCTTAAGGCTATGCTAATTTCAAGAAAAGGGAGGCTCCAAGCGAAGACGCTAATTAAATCGCTGTTTTTTGGTAAAAGAGGCGAATTGTATAAGTTGTTGTAAAACGCGTCTTCCGTTAACAACTTCGTTAATCCTGCGTAAAAAAAGAGCATTAAAAATCCATAGCGAATAAAATTGAGTAGACGAGTTTGTGGCTTCATAACAAATACATTTTTGTATGGTTTAAAGGTCTTTAAAATAACTTTTCCTTAAAGGATAAAATATTGACTATCAGGTATTTTTAAGAATATGCCTTATCCGTTCGTGTGTTTTTTACGAAATGCAATGCAGCTAAAAATGTATCGAGAACCACTAAAACACCTACTATTTTACCTAATAACCCTCCCTATTTAGGTTTAAAATATCTCGGACTCTTGCCATATTTATTTTTAAAAACTCGAGAAAAATGAGCTGCACTTTTAAAGCCATAGCTTGTAGCGATAACTTTTATAGAAGTGGGGGTAAATTTTATCATGACCATGGCCATTTCTAAACGCTTGTTCAGATGAAATTTAAAAATGGTAGTTTGGTAAAGTTCTTTAAAACCCGTTTTGAGTTTAAACTCATTCATATGAAATTGCCGTGCAATAAGGTGTAGTGAAGGAAGTTGTGTATGAAGATTTTCTAGAATAAATTGGTGTACCCTTTTAAGGTTTTGTAGGTCTGCTTGTAACTGTAAGGTAGCATAAGTACGATTGGGAGGTAATTTTATAGGAGGCTGAGGGGGGTCTTTTCGTTTTTCAATCACTGATCCTCGAAAGATAAAATAAGATTTTTTCCCATCTGAAACCCAGTGGCAATAGCCCCAACAATCTAACAGCGTCTGGTGTTGGGTAGAGAAACAAAGTAGAATAGGGTGAGAGGCATTGAGCTCTTGTGATGCAATGTTTTGTAATTTTTCTTTTAATTGTTCTAGAGAAGATGCAGTCATTACTTTAGAGAGGGGCTGGTGCAAAAGTTCATGTTCAAGATAGCCTAGTAGTTTTCTAAAACGCTCATTTAATCCGCAAATGTGATGCTTTGTATCTAATACAAAAATAAAAGGCTCGGGAATATTACGCTCATTAAATGAGCTAGCGTATACAAAGAAATCGGCCAGTTCTTCGGCAAGAACATTCAATAAAATCTCCACATCTTTGGGCTGAGCGGTAGTCGTGTTGATGGGTAGCCGGTATGCGAAATTGCCTTTGGCAAGTTCTAAAATCATGGTTCTTAAAGCTTTTAGCCGATCGGTATGTAGCGTATGAGGGTTCATGAAATAAAAGCTTTTAAATACATAATAGCTTCTTCTTTAGCTGTAAAAATAGCAGAAGGTACTAGAGGTGGGTTTATCTTTAAAAAAAAATCTGTCAACTCTTTTGTCGTATGGGGGTCTGCCCAATAAGCTATTGCACTTACAAGTAACGAGCCCTCAATACTTAAATAGTTTCTTGCTTTTTTACTAGGAATATTGAGCGCCCTTACATCACACAAAACAGGGTAGGTTTGTTCACGTTGAAGCTGTAATCGTATAGCGACTAATTCTTTCGCTACGTGTTCGTCAAAATCTTCAATCGTTAAATAGCGAAAAAAGACAATTCCCTCTTTGATGTAGATTTCTGCATATTTAGTGTGAATATAGTTATGCATAGCTATAATTTTAACTTTAAAATTACAAACAATAATTTATTTTAACTTTTTAACAATATATTTTTCGAATAAATAGTATAAAAAAAAGCTGTTTTTGAGCTGAAAATTTGTCTATAAAGGATAAAAAATTACCTGTAAGGTATTATTTGTTCGCTGCTAACCAAGGAGTTCTTTATTTCGAGCATCATTTTTATAGCTTCATGTTTCTAAGTGTTTAATCTATAAAGCAAAACGGAAATGGCACCAACTACACACCATCATTTTTTAGAAAGGGTAGCTCAAGTAATTACCCATGAAAAACAAACTAAAATACTGTCTTTAATACCAGAAATAGCGCCTTTTGAGAGTCAAGAAATTGATGTTAAGGGAGAAAAACCTTGCCATGTTGAAATTACCGCTAATTTGGGGTTGAAACAAGCTGAAAGCGTAAAATTAAAGATCAAAAGACCTTCTAAAAAAAGCTTATGGGGAGCGACAACTAATTTTTTAAAGAATAAGATAGCAAGCCTATTGAGTTTAAGTTAAATCTATAGACATGAAAAAAGCAAAACAAATCATTAAAGACTTTGAAGAGCAGTTAATAAGTTTACAACAAGAAGAGTATACGCTTGTTGCTATGGCAGTAAAAGGAATTCACTCTAGTTATCACAGTTTAGTGCAATTGAAAAAATGGTTAGCAGAGCATGAGTTTGACTTGCTCACAGAAGAGATTAATTTTTTTAAAAATATGCAATCTATCCCCTTGAGTTATTTTTTATATTTTACAGAGTTACGAACTTGTGAATTACAAAAACCCAAGGCGGGTTTGCAATTTCAGGTCGCTTATTTGGAGAAAGAATTAAAAAAAATAAACAAATTTTTTTATCAATATTCAGAGTTCGCTAACTATATGGAATTGGGAGAAACGTATTTAGATCCACAGTTTTTTTCAATATCTCAAGGTTCAGAAGGCACACTAAAATCATTAATAGAGGAAACGCCAAGCTTAGAATTTGAAAGTAATTATCGTTTATTATGGGCAAAAATAAAAGCGAAGCACAAACTGATTGATCATATTAAGGCTACTTTAATTCAGCTTAAACAGCCTCATCAAAAATTACCTTTAAAAAAAGTGAGTAATTTAAAATGGACAGCTTCTAAAACAGCGATGACAGAATTGGTATATGCTTTATATTCGGCTAGGGCTTTAAATAGTGGAGAAGCCGAACTTAAAGAAATAGCCAGCGCACTCCAGTATATTTTTCAAACAGATGTGGGTGACCTCTACCGTACCTATACCGAAATAAGAGCGCGCAAACTACAGCCTACTAAATTTTTAGATCACCTTAAAGTAAACTTAGAACAAAAAATGTATGAGGCAGAAGAATAGCGAAGCAAATTTAAAAACTAGAAACTAGAATTTAGACTGTTTTTTTGAAACAAGAAATAGGAAACAGAAACCAGGATTTTTGAATTCTTAATGTTGAATTGGTAGTGAGAATTGAGTACAATTCTGAATGTTGGATGTTTTTCTTCTAGAGGCTCAAACTATAAGTTAGAGAATTGAAGGTATAAAAAACTAACTACTTATGAACTAATAAAAATTAATAAAAAGATTTCTCGACTCCGCTCGAAATGACAAGTAACCAAATAAGATGCTAAAACAAATTCATAAGGACAGAGGTAGGAAAATACGGTCTATTTTTAGTTTTCGTAGCAAAACAAATAAAAGCTGCAGCGCGGGCAGAGGAGTATAGCCTAGCGAAGCGATTGCTATACGCAGGATAAAGCTTTTATGTCGTTTTCAAGAAGGCTAAAATAAGCCTAGACTTTTGTTTAGCTCACGCGCTATTATTTCCTGGGAGTTCGTGCATCTCCTACGGTCGATGTCTTTTCGGCAATGGAAATCGACTTTTTTTGGCTTCACGAATACTTAAGTAATAGTAAAGTGAATGAGTAAAAGAAAAGAGAAGCTAGACTATTTTTTTGAAACAACAAGCAAGAAGCAGGATTTTTGAATTGGCAGTGAGAATAGAAAATAGATACTAGAGATTAGTGATTAGAAGTAAAAAAAGCTTTCTGTAGTTAAAAAAAATCGGGACTATTTTTAGTGCTGTAGCAATGCCAAGCATTTTTGCAGCGGGGTTGGCGGCGCAAGAGATTAGCGGAGGGGTTTCTCTTGCACAGGATAAGAAAACGCGCTATTATTTCTTGGGGGTTCGTGCATCTCCTACGGTCGATGTCTTTTTCGGCAATGGGAATCGACTTTTTTTGGCTTCACGAATACTTAAGCAACAGTAAAGTAGATGAATGAAAGAGAAGTAAGGTTAGCAACTAGAGAATAGACCCTTGAGTTCGGAAAGTTCATTACGATTCATTCAAAATTCATGAATAATAAATACCTGCTCTATAGCAAAGCCCTATTGTGAGCAGTGTGAGTCCAGTGTGCTTACAGTACTAGACCATTGCACTGCACTTTATAGTGCACTCAAACTGAAATCATACTTTTTGCATTATAAATATGATATAATTAACTCTAAAAACATGGCACATTTAAACGAAAAGAATCAAATTGTAGGAGGCTTAGGTAATCTAATTTTCCGAGTGGTTAATGGAAAAATAGTTGTTCAAACTAGGCCTGATTACAGTCAGGTTAAACAAACCCAATCTACACAAAAAGCAGCCTCAGATTTTGGGAAAGCATCACAAGTGGCAAAAAAAATAAGTTACGGCTGCCAACAAATCATACAAGGCTATCATAGTCCAGAGATGGCTACTCGCTTACGGAGCAAAGTTTTACAAGCTATGCGTACACATGCTAGCTTGCCCTTAGGTCGAAAAGATTTATGGTCAGGAACTCCAGAACTATTAGAGGGCTTTGAGTTTAACAAACATAGTCCATATAAAGATAACTCAGAACTCTGGACTCTGAATTGGGAGTTGGATAGTCAAAGGCGTATCCATTTTAAACAAAAAGCTTTTACCCCCAAAAATCATTTATATTGGCTACCCAGAGCAGAATCCCTACAAATCTGCTATTGGATATGTGCTTTCCAAAAGAAAGATTATAAACCTTGCCAACAACAACTTTTAACGTTAACGGTATCTCCCGATTTTGTAGAAGTACCTATGCAAAATTTTGAAAGCGAGGTTTTCCCTGAAGGATGCCTGATTATTATTTGCGTTAGCATGTTTTATTATAGATCAGATGCGATTATAGGTGGTAATTTATTAAATCATAAAAAATTTCATCCTGCGCGTATTTTAAAAATAGTAAAAACTTGAGAGAGAAAAGTTGGGAGCAGGTGCTTATAGTAGGGGGTTCTCTTGCGTAAGAGCAATAAACACGCTAAGCATTCAAAATGGTAAACAAAAGTCTAGACTGATGTTAGACTTCTTGAAAACAACATAAAAGCTTTTATCCTGCGTATAGCAATCGCTTTGCTAGGTAGCACTGCTCTGCCCGTGCTGTTATTTTTACTTGTTTTACGACAAAACTAAAAATAAGACACTTTATTCAACAGTTTTTAGGGTATAAGACCACAAAAACGACAAAAATTGATACCCATGTGGCCAATCATCAATTTAAAAAATCCATTAGATTCTTTATATTTGGATAATCGATAAATTGTAACTAAACGCAATAGCGTTTAGTTACATGTTACCACACATATGAATTACAAACTTCAGAACATAAAAAACAAAAATTTAGAAAGTCTAAAAAAAGATATTGATTCTGGAGGAAAGTTTATAATATTCAATTATAGAATTGGACTTGGAGTAATATCCTTATTAAGATTTTCTCCAGCAATATTCATGAAACGAAATGAGGAAATTGAAAAGTTTAGGAGAAAATATAATCGAATGAATTTTTTACTTGGACCTTGGTTTATTTTTAAAGGACCATTTTTAACATATGATGCTTATAAAATTAATAAAAATGGAGGAATAGATATTACCAAAGATATTTTGACCAATTTAACTCAAGAACAACTTGAAAAAAGAGAAGTAAATATTCAGGTCATTCATAATATATTTTCAAAAGTCAATAAATCAGACAAAAAAAATATAATCAAATCTTTACAAAAAACGGATTTAAATATTGTTCCTGTTAGAAATGTTTATATCGCTTTATTTGTTAATGTTGAGGAATATCAAGAGCCATATTTTGTTATTGGAATAGAACTTTCTAAACAAATTGAGTTAAATACAGAACATATTAAAACAAATCTTAACAAACATTTCTATAAACACGTGGAATTTGAAATATTTAAAATCAATGAGAATGATGAATATTCAGAAAAATTAATTGAACAAGGAGAGAAAATTAACGGAATAAAAAACGTGTGGTAATACCGTATATAACAAATAGCTGCGTCATTTCTAAATCGAGAATTTTGGTATATTTGGTAAGTCGCCAAATCTTGTTTCTTTGGCTTTGTAAAACCAAAGAAACAAATCCAAACAAAAAGCTTTTACTTCCAAAAATCATTTATATTGGCTACCCAGAGCAGAATCCCTACAAATCTGCTATTGGATATGTGCTTTCCAAAAGAAAGATTATAAACCTTGCCAACAACAACTTTTAACGTTAACGGTATCTCCCGATTTTGTAGAAGTACCTATGCAAAATTTTGAAAGCGAGGTTTTCCCTGAAGGATGCCTGATTATTATTTGCGTTAGCATGTTTTATTATAGATCAGATGCGATTATAGGTGGTAATTTATTAAATCATAAAAAATTTCATCCTGCGCGTATTTTAAAAATAGTAAAAACTTGAGAGAGAAGTTGGGAGCAGGTGCTTATAGTAGGGGGTTCTCTTGCGTAAGAGCAATAAACACGCTAAGCATTCAAAATGGTAAACAAAAGTCTAGACTGATGTTAGACTTCTTGAAAACAACATAAAAGCTTTTATCCTGCGTATAGCAATCGCTTTGCTAGGTAGCACTGCTCTGCCCGTGCTGTTATTTTTACTTGTTTTACGACGAAACTAAAAATAAGACACTTTACTCAACAGTTTTTAGGGTATAAGACCACAAAAACGACAAAAATTGATACCCATGTGGCCAATCATCAATTTAAAAAATCCATTAGATTCTTTATATTTGGATAATCGATAAATTGTAACTAAACGCAATAGCGTTTAGTTACATGTTAGCGGTAATACAAATAATCAAATTAGCTTATGATAGGACGTAATGTTTCTAACTGGTTAGAAAAAATAAAATCAGGAAATACAGAAGAAAAGAATAAATCTGCTAATCATTTATTAGGGACATCTGAATGGTATTTTGATGACAAAAAGGTTGCTTCCGCAGAAAGGTTGGAAATTGTCAAAGACTTGATTGAACTACAAAATGACTCTGACCCAATTGTAAGAAAATGCGTGGTTTATTTAATAGGTGTATTGAAAATGCCCTCTAAATCTGTCAATAGCCTTTTAGCTAAAATGCTTAAAGATGAAGACGAGAAAGTTCAAATATCTGCGGTTTGGGCAAGTGGAAATTTGGGTAAAGAATCAGCTCCATTAATTCCAATACTTTCTTCCCTATCAAAACACCAAAACAGGGAAGTCAGGTGGAGAATACCCTGGGCATTCAAAGAAATTGCAATGATTGATAATTCACTATCTAAAGTACTCATTTTTTTCTCAAAAGATAAAGATAGCACAGCAAGAATGTACGCATTGGATGCAATACCTTATTGTATAAATGAAATTGATTCGGATATTAAAAAAGCCGTAAGAACGGCACTTAAAAGCAAGGATGAATCAGCAGGAGCTGCTTGTCGCGTAATTCAAAAAACAAAGTTCGATTGGAAAAACACTATAAAAAGACTGATGAAACTTGTTAAAGAAGATAACTTGGATGCGGTACTCGCTCTTTGCATTCAATGGCCTGAAATGGTAAATGAACCGATAATAAATAAGTGGTTGAATAATAATAAAGGATATTGGTGGGCAAAAGGTTTATTAAATGGAGAAAGTGTTAAAGTTTAAAATACCGCTAACACTATATAACAAAACATAGTTGCCCTTTGGGACAACAACGTTTGTTATATTTACCGTTGTGGCGCATTTGAAAAAAGCGTTTATGAAAGAAAGAATAATAATAATTTCAGATTTGTGGGGAAGGGAAAAATCTGAATGGTTAATTAATTATACTCGGATTTTAGAGATAGAATTTGATATTTTGTTCTACGATAGTTGCGAACTTGGACAAATTGATGTATCAAATTATACTCAAGAAAACTTACACAAACAGTTTATAAGTGGTGGAATAGAAAAAGCGATAGACAAACTAGTAGAGAGTGAAAAACAAAAGGTGAATATTCTAGCATTTAGCATTGGTGGAACAATTGCTTGGAATTTCGGTCTTAAAACTGATAATATTAAGTCATTAGTCTGTGTCTCATCAACAAGACTTAGAAATGAAACTGAAAGACCTAAAGGAAATTTAGAACTTTACTTTGGGAAAGATGACGAATATAAACCTACGGTAGAATGGTTTGAAAATATGGAACTTGAATATGAAATCCTATCAGATAAAGGACATCAAGTCTATTGCGAAACTCAATTCGCTGAACATTTAAGCGAAAAAATAATAAAACGGCACCACAACAATGGTAACCGTTGCACAAGTAATTCTAAGAAAAGAGGATTATTCTGATTTTTAGGAATAGTTAAATTGTTGCTTTCTAAGGGTATGGTGTTATTGAAGTCTACTATTAATTTTAAATTTGATTAAGAAAGAGGTTGTGCAATAGGCACACCGGCTAAACTTCATGCGGGTTTTGTGTATATTTACTAAGTCGCCAAATCTTGTTTCTTTGGCTTTGTGAAACCAAATAAACAAAACCAAACAAAAAGCTTCGGCTTAGTACGTGTTCGAAAATCTTGTCGATTTTCAATCCCGCACAAAGCCTAGCCAAAACTGTTGGGCAACATTAGGAAAAACGAGCAATTTTTTGGATATTTAGAACTTAAATTTAAATAATATGGCAACTGTAGATAATATAAGAAACGGATTGATAGACAAAATACTATCTATTAGAAATAAAGATTTTTTAGTAGCTCTTGATAAACTAATTGCTTCAAGTTCTTCTGAATCTGACATTATTGAACTGACGAAAGAGCAAAAAATTATGTTAGAAATGAGTGAGCAAGATATTAAAAACGGTAAACTAATTTCTCAAGATGCTATGGATAAAAGAAATTTGGAATGGCTAAACGCAATGTAACTTGGACCCGAACAGCTGACATCCAATTGGTAGGAATTTTAGAATATTGGGTAAATAAAAATAAATCGAAAACTTACTCAAAGAAACTCTTAAAATTGGTTTCGGAGAGAACAAAACAAATAGCCGATCAACCTTTAATTTATAAACCGGCTGACTTTAAAGATACCAGAGTAGCTTCACTAGGAAATTTTAGTATTTTCTATAAGTTTAATGATAAAGAAATAATAATCACAGCATTTTGGGATAACCGACAAAATCCTAAAAAACTATTGAAAATATTAGAAAACAGAAAATAACGTTTTACAACACCGGTAACCGTTGCACAAGCTTCTAATTCTTAGAAAATCTCACTTATTTAAATCGCTTTAGAGCGGTTTTCTAGTTTTATATCGTTTGTAAATTAGCAGAATATAGTCTCTTTAAAATGGACTTATACGCATTATTTAACGTCATTATGAACTTTAAAAACATGCCGAGCATTCCTGCTCCACTTTTGGTGCGCTTTTCAATAAACTTCAGGTATTTCTTGAGGTTGTAGGCAATAGCTGAGAGCTGCATACACTTGTTGGCCTGTTTTAATCCTAAGGTGTTTACTTTTCTAAGCCCCATAAACTGAGTTAAGGTTCCAAAAACGGGTTCTACCGTGCTTTGTCGTTTGCCTTTCATATACCTGCCCTGTGGCCTTGCCGGGCTTGACACTGATACGGGCATCAGGATCGGTAGGACTGTAATGCCTCCGACGAACGGAGTGAGAGGAAGGCACTATTGCTGGTATACTTACTGCCTTTATTTCCTGATCCCGGACGCTGATCCTGATCTTTGCTCCAACGCTTGTTGCGGCTAGAGATCGCCTGGAGTTCCTGTTCATTAGCCGTTATGCTGCGCTGACCTTTATCTGATTTATCGCCTTTACTTTTACGAAATGGCTGCTCTTTATCCATCGCACTAATATGACGAACTCTGCGCAGATGAGATTCTAACTCCTCTTCAGGTACTTTTAGTTCCAGAGTGTCCATCGAAGCATTGGCTTTTACAGGCGCACTGTCGATAGCCTGAGTATGCCCGCTAACCATCCCGGCCTCCACACAAAGCGTGAACACTTTAGTGAAAACCGCTTCAAAAATATCTTCGGGAAACAACTGCCGCGTGCGGCTGATGGTGGAATGCCAGGGCAGCTCTTCGTCAATATCATAACCAATGAAGTACAAAATATCCAATCGCATACGGCAATGTTCAATAAGCTTGCGGTCGCTGATGATGTTCTCCAGATAACCTACTAAGCAGAGCTTGAAAAACACAACAGGATCTATACTCTTTTGACCACTGCTGCCGTAAAAACCTCGAGTAAGATCATAGAGAAAATCTAAGTTTAAGGCTTCTTTCAATCGGCGGTAGAAATTTGTGGGCGGTACGCGGTCGCTCAACCGAAAACTGTTGAATAACTGCTCTTGATATACTTTTTTGCCTTGCATATCATGAATTTAATCTTTTTTAGTAAATTGTGCAACAGGCACAATGTATAACCGCAATTACGGCGGATTCGACTACGTCCGAATCCACGCGTAATTGCTATCGTCGGTGCTTATCCGAAAAACATTAAATTTAACCCGTAACTGCGGTTATACTAAACGTTATGTGTAATTAAAAAAAACATATTGTTAAAAACCTAGTTGATAAGTATTTATATTTTTAAAAAAACTTTTAGATTATTTACATAATTTTGGATTAGTATAAAATTCCAATGTTATGAATAAGAAAAAAACATCTAAAAGTGTTGCGTCTCTTGCTGCTAAAACTTTAAAAAATCAAAACGCATCAAACACTGCTAAAAAACTGGCTGGATCAGTATTATCACAAACTAAAAGTACAAATCAAACAGGTGCGAAATTAGAAGATTTAGCTTCAACAGTAATGACCAGTAAAAAATATAACAATAAAACTAAAACTCTCGCAGGTTCAGTTTTATCTCAATCGAACAAAAAAAGATAAATTATGGCAAGATGTACAGCACCTATAAATGGACATCGTTCAGCAAGTGCAAGAGCGAATTGTCCAGCTTGTGGAAGTAGAAGTCGCAGTTATGGATATGGTTACTCATATTCTCAACCTTATTCTTCATCATCTTACAGATCTTCAAGCAGTAATAACAATAATGGAAAAAGAAAAGCGAGTTGGTCGTCATCTGGCTCAACTGTTTTATATACACCGGCTGAGATAAGAACACTAACACCCGTTAGAAAAAATGTTGAGGAACGTTTAGAAAAACCAGATTTACGCGATATTTTTCTTTGTCACGCTTGGGATGACAGAAAAGGTGCTGCAAAAGAATTACACGACTTATTAGAATTTAAGGGTGTTTCGGTTTGGTTTAGTGAAAAAGATGTTGCCTTAGGTTCGCCACTAATGCGTGAAATTGATAAAGGATTAATAAAATCTAGAGTTGGAATAGTTTTAGTCACACCGTTATTTCTTAAACGAATTGAAGGAGCAGGTATCGCTGACAAAGAACTTTCTGCACTTTTAGCTCGTGACTTGATAGTACCAATTGTTCACAATACAACTTATGAGAATTTAAGGGATGCAAGTCCGTTACTTGGTTCTCGCAGTGGATTAAGTACAATAGAGGATTCTATGGAAGAAATTGCTTCTAAATTAACTGAATTAGTTACGCCTGAAACAGTTGAAAGTTATTGATAGATAATTAAAATAACTACACATAACAATGGTAACCGTTGCACAAGCCTCTAATTCTTAGAAAATCTCACTTATTTAAACCGCTTTAGAGTGGTTTTCTAGTTTTATATCGTTTGTAAATTAGCAGAATATAGTCTCTTTAAAATGGACGACATTGAATTTATAAAATGGGTTGGGAAAAATCTTGAATTTAAATGTGAAGAGTTTCTTAACTGGAATAGAAAAGAAACAATGATACTTGATACAAATGATTTCAAAATAAAAACGCCACACAACACCGGTAACCGTTGCACAAGTCTAAATTTCTAAGAAAAGAGGATTATTCTGATTTTTAGGAATAGTTAAATTGTTGCTTTCTAAGGGTATGGTGTTATTGAAATCTACTATTAATTTTAAATTTGATTAAGAAAGAGGTTGTGCAATAGGCACACCGGCTAAACTTTATGCGGGTCCTGTGCTTTCTCATAGTTTTGTGTATATTTACTAAGTCGCCAAATCTTGTTTCTTTGGCTTTGTGAAATTAAAAAAACAAATCCAAAAAAAGCTTCAGCTTAGTACGTGTTCGAAAATCTAGGCGATTTTCTTTCCGCACAAAGCCTAGCCAAAACCGTTGTGTGTAATGCAGAAAAAATCGCCTGAATTCAAGAACTTAACGCAACAAATGAGAATCGACTGCCGAAAATGCAAACATTCAAATATTGACTAATAAGTTCGAACTCAAACCTACTGCGAAATAAGATGACAGCATTATTTTAAAAACTGAACTTATAACCAATTTAATGTTATTGACCACATTTAATTCTCCCACTTTTCACCCCAGCTGTTCAGTGCCAATATGATCTCGATAAGATCTTTACCTTTATCGGTAACTGAATATTTCAATTGTTGGGGGTTGGTGCCTGATATCTCTCTTTTGCAGATCAATCCCTCATCCTGCAATTCACTTATTCGTTTGGCCAGTACCTGATCAGATATGGTTGGAAAAACTTTCTTTAGTTTGCTAAATTGGTAGACCTCTTCTGAGATACAATATAACAACTGCATTTTCCAGCGTAAGCCTATTCTTTTTAAAATACTATTGACATTGCAATATTCTGCCAAAATTTTCAAGTTCTCATAATTCGTCGACTGTAATTTGAGTTCGCTTGCCATGGTATCTTTTTTCTGTATGCCTTTCTAACTCACTTTCGGGTGAGATATTGTCCTTTCTATTTGTTAAAACTAATTTTGTCAAAAACTAATATAATGAAAAATACAATGAGAGTACTTCTGTTTTTAATTCTGGCCTTTACTGTTCAAATAAATTTTGCGCAATCAAAAAGCGATAACCCTACCTTTGTTCTAGTACACGGTGCATGGCACGGCGGATGGTGCTGGAAAGACGTCAAAGAAAATTTGATCAAGGAAGATTTTGCAACTTATACTCCCAGCTTGAGTGGCATGGGCGAGCACAGGCATAATCTAAATGATAGTATAAGTTTGAAAACCCACATCCTCGACATCATTAGCTTGATAGTGATGGAGGATCTGGAGAATGTTGTTTTAGTGGGGCATAGCTATGCTGGTTCTGTAATTACCGGTGTAGCCGATAGCATACCGGAACGACTGAACAAATTGATCTTTCTGGATGCCATGCTCGTACACGATGGAGAGAGCCCGATAACTTCAGAACCTAGATCAGAACAGCTCAAAAAGATGAAAGTTTTTGATAAAAAGGAACATTTCGCCCCTATATCCTCAACATATTTTGGCGTTTCTGATATTGAAAAGGTTGAATGGGTAAATGCAAGGTTGACCCCTCAACCTTATATGACCTTTGGCCAACCATTACAGCTACAGCACGCTTTTGGCAACGGGCTTCCCATGGTTTACATCGCCTGTACAAATCCTCAACTTTCGGTTTTAAAAGATAGAAGCGACGCGCTCAAAAATAAACCAGGTTGGAAGTATTTAACATTGAATACAGGTCATGATGCCATGATTACCATGCCCAACGAGCTTTCTGTAATGCTTATGGAGTTGGCTAAATAGAACAAACATAATTGCGCCTGGGCAATTGAAACCGATTTTGGTGGCGGAGTTGTTCGAGATACTAAAAATAGGAACAAAACTATTGCTTTAAATACTGCATTAAGTCGAGTTGCTTTATCTGATGCTATTGGTGCTGTACTGACTTTTTTATGTACAGAATATTCATGATGGAAAAATGCTCGACAAATTGAAGTTTCAGGCGGGCAAATGATTTAATGCCTTTACAGGAGTCGTTAATTGATACTTTGCAGCATTATTCAAGTAATAAAGATATAAGTATTATGCAAACTATTTTAAAAGTAGGTGGTGTAAACGTTGCTTCTATAAAAACAAATGCCTGGAATGCTATTTCAAATTCCAAACTTGAGTTGGTGGATTATAAATTAATTGTGCCTCTTTCAGATTTAGTAGAATCAAAAGAAATTTTGAAAGCAAAAAGCAATAATTTAATGAATTTTGCCAATGAAAATCTTAATGAAACAAATATGGATAAAAAGAAAATTATGATTTTATATGTAAAAGACATTATGGGAACCGAAAAAGCTATCAAAGAGCAGATAAAAATCGTTAAAAAAATGAGAGAATAAAGCCAGCTGCCAACAATGGTAACCGTTGCACAAGTCTAAATTTCTAAGAAAAGAGGATTATTCTGATTTTTAGGAATAGTTAAATTGTTGCTTTCTAAGGGTATGGTGTTATTGAAGTCTACTATTAATTTTAAATTTGATTAAGAAAGAGGTTGTGCAATACGCACAAAGTACTGTGGTAAAAAACAAGTAAAACTCCTTAATTTTTAATAAATTACTTCTATGAGAATCATCATAAAGTAGTCCTGATTTTGCTATGGCAAAAGCTTGTTTAAGCAGCTTATTACACACAGCTATTAATGCTGTTTTCTGACGATATGAAAAATGCAATTCCAAAAGAACATTGGACTAAAAACGCAAGCTAGAAATATAAATGCTCTTGAATTTACTAAATACGAAGAATAGTTTAATGCAGAATTACCTAAATTTCAAGCTTATTTAAATAATAATTAAAATTTTACAAAATGAAAAACACCTATCACGTTTTAGTCCGCTTTGAAATACAAGAGGAGAAGTTTCAAACTTTGTACTCATTGATTAAAGAATTTTTTGAAAAAGAAGTGAATTCTAGTCCTGGTTTTATATCTTCTCAGATTCTCACTAATGAAGAGAAAACTATAGTCATCAATAAAGCTACTTGGGCATCTAAAGAAAAGTTTGATAAATTTGCCCAAGAAACTGCGTCAAAATCTGAAATTTCAAAAAAAATAGCAGCTTTTAACCCATTAAGAGAGACATTTTATGAGTTTGATTATTTAAAAAAACGGAAATAAAAACTGTGTACAATCGAGTAGACGGCTCCGCCAGTAACTGACGGAGTGCGCCTCTCACACCACCGTACATACGGGTCTCGTATACAGCGGTTCATAATCCATCTTTTCACTCGCTCTTTACACCAATTGAAACTATTTCGTACTTTATGAATAGGCTACAGATTTTCTTGGGATTCGCTCACCCAATGAATGAAAAACAATGCTCCTATTCTAATTTCCGAAAGGATTATGTTCAGTCCTTCCCTAATTGTGAGACCTATGCAGCTTTACTGCAACGCGTTTCCTTTAGGTACTATGACCGCTGCTGACTTCTCCTGTACCAACCCGTGATATTCCCGCGCGGCATGCTGGCCCGTTCGCTAAAAATGTCTACAAGACATTTTCTTTACGCTCCGTCCTCCAGGTAAGGACATCTTCTTTCCCCTGATTCCTGCCGGATCTACTACTTCGGTATTCATTTCCAAAGAAACGTTTAGGACATCACAATGATGTGCTTGCTCATCCAACCTTATAGCCTCTTATCCGGTTCCTGCTTGGTTTATCCTGAGCAGCGTCGAAGGGTCAGTACGGTCAGTACCGGGGTTTGTAGTCCCGCTTTACTCACCCCTTTTTTATTCTTTTTTTAAGGTATTCGTGAATACGAAGCATTTCTTCAGATGTGACCTCGCGGTCACCACCCTTGCAGCTTACTAATGGTTCAAAGAGCCTGTCCTGAGCCTAGTCGAAGGGTTACCCCTGCCCATAAGGGACCTGCACCCTCTAGATTAATATCATATCTTAGATATGATAAAGATACCCATGCTGGGCACACACAACAGCTATAAGCAATAGCTCGGGTTTAGGCTAAAACAAAAAGTTCGGGGGTTTTTGTTAAATTAATAAAAATGAAATGGATTATTTGCGCGCTACTGCGTTATAGCCAATCTGTTAGGCACAATACGAAGAAAAAACCGAATCAAAAAAATTATGATATGAGACTTACATTTAAAATTTTAATTCTATTAACCATATTTACATCCTGTTCAAACTCTGATGATGAGAATAATCCTGATTGCACTTACACACCAGATTTATCTGCAGAAGAAGCTTCTAATATTACAGAAACTAGCGCAACATTTAGTGGACAAATTATTTCCCCAACTTGTGAAAGCACAGTAACTTCTCAAGGTTTTGTTTATGCCAAAACAACTCTTCCAAAGACTGATGATTTTGTCGTAGAGGTCAATGGAGAAAATATTTTAGCCGAAGTAAATAATTTAGAACGGAATACAAAATATTATATGAGAGCATTTTTTGTAAACCCATCTGGCGAATATTATAGTAATCAAATTGAACTTACAACAGTAATAGGAGAAATTAATATTACGACAAAAACTATAGAAAACATTGCTTTAAATAGTGCAACGAGCGGAGGAATAATTAATGATGATGGCGATGGAACAATAATAAACAAAGGAATATGTTGGAGTACCTCTCAAAATCCCACAATTGACGACAACCACATAGAAAATAATACAAATAACTATGAATTTAATTCAGAGATTACTGGATTACAAGAAAACACAACTTATTATGTGAGAGCATATGCTATGAATGAAAGTGGTATTGCGTATGGAAATGAAGAAACTTTCAAAACTTTAGCGCCAACATATAAAGTTAATTTAGAAATAACAGGAACTGCAGGTAACTGTGGTTTTTCATCAAATGTTTTATTGCACTATGAAATCAATTACAAGTTTGACGATAGTGATACTATTTCTGAAACAGCTGAAGGTTCTGGAGATATTTACTATCATGAAAAGGAAGGAGAAATTAGAAATAATTTAAATGTAACCATCTATCTTGGGTATTTTGACCCCGAATATCCAAACAACAGCAATTATCCTGGCTCTTATTTGGATAATATATCAATTACAATTACGCACATAGCTACTAATGAAGAAGTTTTGAATACTACATTACCTGACTTATTCATATGTACAGACTCGGCATATAAAAATATTATCAATTTTAACCCAGTCGACAGAACATACACAATAGATAGGTTAACTTATGGATTTTAAAAAAGTACTGTGCCTAACAAAGAACTGAGGTAAACACCAACGTTGCCTCTACATTAAATTTGAGACATCATTAGTCTGTACTAACATCTATACGAATAGACCTTAGCTGTAATATTTACTTCTTTTTTTCTATCTATCCTTTTGCTAGAACAGCTACATAGTTTTCATCATAAGGCAATCTTGATTTAGCAATAGCGAAAACTTGTTTTAAAAGCTTATTGGCCACTGCAATCAACGCCAGTTTCTTGCTTCTGTCTTCCTCTATTTCCGTACCTCATTCGTCGGAGACAAGTGGCCACAATTCGCTTATAGATTGCCCTGCAACCCTTATTGTGCTTGCAGGCATTGAAAGCACACAGAAATAATAGGTTTCGGAGTTTCTTGTTACGATGCCTTCCTCTTGCTCATTCTTCACTCGTCGGAGACAAGACTTATTCTACTCCTACCTCTTACGCTACTGGCTGACTCCCTTATCGTCGGGGTAATACCCTGTGGCTTCCATTACTACCAAAGAGTCTACTGCTAATGTATTGACAAATAATTTAAATCTAGAAGAATCATTCTTAAACTGAGAATGACCTCCTTCACTGCTATAAACATCAAAAACATCTTTACTGATATCAACTCCAAAAGTTTCTTTATATTTATCCATAAGAACTGATTTTATGAAAGAACATACTACCGTAATCACAACAACTTGAAAACGAGGTCTAGCTTCATAGAACTGAACGTGGTTGCAGTAGTTAAAGAGAGGCGATTATCAATGTTGTCGAAGTCTAACGCTTCACCGTATAACAGAACCTTAATCCTCTCTTTGTTCTTTCTGATTTATTGTTTAAATTTAATAAGAATCAAACTTAAGATGTACAACCGTCAGGCTTAGTTTCTGCATTTTTGAAAGTTTCTTGTATATTCATAAGTCATTTATATTTTGAAAATTAACACCTAATTCACGCCCATCGGTTATACTCAACGTTGGGCTTCATTAAAACACACATCGAAAAATTGATTATAAAAAGAATTTTACAATTATTATTAGTTGTTATTTTAACAATTCTGACACAAGTTGGAGGAATAATTTATATTTTAAGTTCTTACCTAAACTCAAAATTGAAAAGGAATTTTAAAGGGAGAAAAAGTATTATATTTTTAATAATATATCTATTCACGACTTTTGTAATTATACCTTTTACTGCTCCTTTATTTGGTCGAGAAGCAATTGTTAATTCTGAGAAAATAAAACCAACTAATTTTATGACAATTTTATGTAATAGAAATTATGTAAAACCTGAAATGAACAAGTTGTTGAAAAACGTAGAATACAGTTTAAAGGATTCAAATATTGAAATACATTACTTAGATGCTAATTTTCCTTTCATTGATAAATTCCCTCTTCTACCTCATTTGAGCCATAATGACGGTAAAAAAATAGATTTAAGTTTAATCTATGAATCTGAAAATGGAAAAATATCAAATGAACAAAAATCTGTTAGTGGTTATGGAAGTTTTGTAGAACCAAGAAATAATGAGTTTAATCAAATTGAAAAATGTTTGAATAGCGGATATTTTCAATATGATTATCCGAAATACTTAACACTTGGAAAAATAAATCCTGAATTAAATTTCTCTGAAAATGGAACAAAAAAATTAATTGAATCAATATTAGTTCAAAGTAATATCGGAAAAATATTTATTGAACCTCATTTAAAAAATAGACTCAAATTGAAAAATAATAAAATCCGATATCATGGTTGTAGAGCTGTGAGACATGACGATCATATTCACATACAATTGAAATAAAATAACGAAAGCCCAACACCGGCTAAACTTTATGCGGGTTCTGTGCTTTCTCAAAGTTTTGTGTATATTTACTTAGTCGCCAAATCTTGTTGATTTGGCTTTGTGAAATTAAAAAAACAAATCCCAAAAAAGCTTCGGCTTAGTACGTGTTCGAAAATCTTGGCGATTTTCATCCCAAACAAAGCCTAGCCAAAACCGTCAGACTGTCTCAAAACCATGCCATCTTTACCGATTATTTTTCAGGATATGATCTTTGGTATGTTTATTTTTAAGGTATGGAATATCAACAAGGACAAGACCGGGAACAGCTCAGCCTTTATTCGACCTGTTTGGATGATATGATCCCTGGGGAGAATAGCGTACGACTCATCGATCAATTTGTAAACTTGCTCGATTTATCAAAAATGGGCTTTCAGACCATAGCCACTCAGGGAAGGCCGCCCTATCACCCGGCAGACCTGCTCAAGCTCTTTATCTATGGCTATATGAACCAGATGCGATCTTCCCGAAGATTGGAGAAAGAGGCTTATCGTAACATTGAAGTGATCTGGCTGATTAAAAACTTAAAACCCGATCACAATACCATTGCCCGGT
>NZ_JAHWDF010000022.1 GCF_019311235.1 Mesonia aestuariivivens
TTTTAACATCAGAAAGCTTATAAAAGCACATATAAGACTAAAACGAACTTTTAAGGCATTAATACAAAAGCAAACAAAAATTAATGCAAATTTTGGCTTTACCCCTAATTTCAATTATTTTTAAAAACAAATTAGGTAGTTTTGAGACAGACTGCCGTTACCTGCAAGCTGAAAAAAGAGCCAACCACACGTTCAAGCACATTTCATTTTGCTCGTTCCTCACAAAATAAAAAGAGCTTTCACTTCCCCACCGCCACCCGAATGAAAATAATTTTAAAAATGTTAATATTATTAGTAATAAGTTAATATATTTGCGTAAAACACAAATAAATTGGCTAAAGTGGAAATCAACAGAATTAAAGTTGCTCTTGCCGAAACCAGGAGAAAGAACAAATGGTTAGCAGAACAAATAGGTAAAGATGAATCTACTGTTTCTCAATGGTGTACAAATGCACGACAACCATCTTTAGAGAACCTGCTTAGAGTTGCAAATGCTTTAGAAATAGACATCAGAGATTTACTTTATTCAACTAATAATTCTGAGAGTTAATATGAGCGATAAGAAAACATATATAGACCTATTTGCAGGTTGTGGTGGACTTTCACTCGGACTTTATAATTCTGGCTTATGGAAAGGACTATTCGCTATTGAAAAAAGCCCAGATGCATTTGAAACCTTCAACCATAATTTAATTGAAAATAATAACCATTTCGATTGGCCAAATTGGTTACCGAAATCCAACCATGATATTAATACAATTATCAAGGAATATCCTAATGAACTCAAATCATTGAGAGGTAAAATTGATATGGTCGCCGGTGGACCACCTTGTCAAGGTTTTTCTACGGCTGGAAAAAGAAATGAAAATGATTTACGAAATAAATTGATTAAATCATACATAAGATTTATTCGTCAAGTACAACCAAAAGTTATCTTTTTTGAAAATGTAAAAGGTTTTACTCAAAAGTTTGATAAAAATAAAATCCAAGGAAAAGTGTATTCGGAATATGTAAAGAGTGCACTTGAATATACTCCAAAAGGCGGAAATTATTTAGGCTACAAGGTCGAAGGTCGTCTCGTTGATTTTTCAGAATATGGTGTCCCGCAAAAAAGAACACGTTTCATTTTAGTTGGAATTAGAAAAGACATAGTCGACAAAGCAAAACCAATAGACTTTTTTGATTCATTAAAAAGTGAAAGAGAAAAATTTCTTGTAAACAAAGGAATAGGTCTAACAAATAGTCTGGAAGATGCAATATCTGATTTGTTAAGAATTAATGAAACCACATCACCTGATACTGCATCCTTTAAAACAGGTTTTTATAATAAAACAAAATCAGAATATCAAAAGCTATTAAAAGGAAATTACTCACGCAAAATCCCTGACAGTCATAGATTTGCAAAACACAATCCTTCTACAGTAGAAAAACTCAAATATATACTTGAAAATGCAGATAAAAACAAAACATTATCTGACGAAATTAAAGAAAGATTTAATCTAAAAAAGAGAACTATAATACCCTTATCTGGAAGCACTCCCACTCCAACAATCACTACTTTACCAGACGATTATGTGCATTATTGTGAGCCCAGAATTTTCACAGTTCGAGAATATGCTAGAATACAATCTTTTAACGATTGGTATGAATTTAAGGGTAAATATACAACTGGGGGTAAGAGAAGAACACAAGAAGTTCCTAGATATTCACAAATAGGCAATGCGATACCACCTCTTTTCGGTGAACAAAGCGGATTGGTTTTAAACAAACTAATTAGCTAATGACAAATCCGAACGAATTACATTTTAAAACTAATGTCCAGTTAAAAAGTATAATTGGTAAAGACCTTATCAATGATGACAATATCGCAATTCTTGAATTGGTTAAAAATTCTTTTGATGCAGATGCAAAAAGAGTTAATGTAACTTATCTAAACCTCAAGAATAATGATGATGAGATTACACCTTCATTTTCGAACAAAACATCTAGATTAATTATTCAAGATGATGGTTTAGGAATGGATCTAGAAGACATCCAAGATAAATGGTTGAACATAGCTTATTCAGAAAAAAAATCTAACAAGAAGCAACATAATAGAAGAATGGCTGGAGCCAAAGGGGTAGGGAGATTTTCTTGTGACCGACTTGGCGAATATCTTAATCTATATGCGAAAACAAAAGATGATAACAAATATTTAAAACTTAGTATAGATTGGAAGTTATTCGAAATTGAAGATGAAAAAAAGGAAATTCAATCTATACCTTTAAAATTTCAATATCTATCAAAAAATGATATTGAAAATATTGGTTTTAAAGCCTTTGACAATGGTGTCCTATTGGAAGTCATAAAATTAAGGAGTTCTTGGGCGTATCCCATTAAAGACAAAAGCGGAAATACCATAAAATGGGATACAGAAAAGTTCGTTGACTTAAAAAAATATTTAGAAAAACTTATCAATCCTAATCAAGCATTTCAAAATGATGATTTCGGCATTTATATCAGTACACCTGAGTTTATAAAAGAGAATGACTTAAGGAATGAGTATGAAAAATTCATTGGTAAAGTAGAGAATCGAATTTTTGATAAATTGGACTTCAAATCGACTAGTATTGAAACTAGAACTCAAGATGGAGGCGAAATTATCTATACAGAACTTAAAGACAAAGGTGATACGATTTTTTGGCTAAAAGAAAAAAACCCTTACTATCCTTCAATTAAGAATGTAAAGATCTCAATCTATTACTTAAATCCATACGCTAAAGCTTTTTTTACTAAACAAACTGGAATACAATCAGTTAATTACGGATCGATATTTCTGTTTATTAATGGATTTAGAATTTCACCTTATGGAGATGTAGGAAATGATTGGCTGGGATTAGATCAAAGAAAAGCACAAAAAACAAGAAGCTTTCTAGGTCTAAGAGATATAATTGGTCAAATTGAAATTCTTGATGAGTTAAATGATTTCCAAATCATATCTAGTAGAGAAGGTATTGTAAGAAATGATAATTACAAAGATTTAACTAATTCTGAAAGAAATGATAGTTTCTATTATAAAGCACATAGAAGACTTGAAAGATATGTAGTAGAAGGACTTAATTGGGATAGTTCTATTTATGATAATAAAGACCCTCAGTTTAAAGAAATTGAACAAAAAATTATTTCAGGAAAAGCGAAAGAAAATGAATTGATTTTCCGTGAAGACGACCAGACAAAGCAAAGAAGAACATATGGTGCGATACATTCAATAATATCTGCAAGAGTTAATGACGTAATAGAATTATATATCAATGAAAATTTAATTACACAAAAGATTGAAGAAGAAAGGCAAAAGTCCGAAAGAGAATTTCAACAGTTAATTGAAGATTTTGATAATAAAAAAATTGATTCGGAAACTTTGGGGCGAATTTTACAGCGTAAGGCTGAACAAAATGCCGAATTAGAAAAACAACTCAAAGAATTTGCTAAATATTCAACCAATGAAGCTACTACAAAAGCAATTCTAGAGTTACAGAACTACAAAAAGACTGTTGAGGAACAAACTATGCTAATAGCAAAACTTCAATATGAATTAGATGATTTAAAAAATCAAAAACAAAGTGCTGAAAAGACTGCCAAAGAATATAAAGATAAAGCTGAGAAAGCAGAAGTAGATTTATCAATTGAAAAAGAAAAAAACTTGTACCTTCTTGCAACAAGAAGAACTCTAAGTCCTGATGCAGATGGGCTAATTCATACCATAAAAATCAATAATATCGAAATAAGAGATGGTATTGATAATATAATTGACGACTTAACTGAAGATGATTTCAATATAAATAACTTAATTGAAAGACTAGGTTTCCTAAAACTTAATGCAGAACGCTCTTTAAAAATGGCCGAGTTTGTTACTAGATCAGATCTCAAAGAAGATATTGAAAAAAAGGACGTTGATTTAGTATCATATATTCAGGAATATATTTCATTATACGGTGAGACATTTTCTGATAAGATGTTATTTGAATTTAAGGTTAACAACTCATACCTAAACAAAAATATTAGTGTATTAAATTTATCAATCATACTTGATAATCTAATAAGCAATTCTATCAAATGGGGAGCAGAAAATATTCTGATTGAGTTTAACAACAAAAGCGACAAACAATTAGAAATGATTTTTTCGGATGATGGTGATGGTTTATCAAATAAATTTTTAGACAAACATAAACGCATTTTTGAGCTCTCTGTTCGTGATATACCCTCAAACGGTATGAATGGATCTGGAATAGGGTTATTCTACACAAAGAATCTTTTAAATGATATGAATTCTGAGATTGACTTTATAGGTAATAATTTAAAATTATCTGGAGCCTCTTTTAAACTTATTTTCAATACAATATGAGTGTAGTACGATTATTATACGTAGATGATAATAAGATAAATTCTCAAATAGATAATCTAAGGAAAAAACTTAAAAATGTTGGTTTTGACCTTGATGAAACTTTTTTAGATTTAAGCAACGATCATTACAAGAAAAGAGATAAATCTACTGGAAGAGTGATACTTGATAAGGCCAAAATTCAATCTTATGTTAATGATAACTGTATGAATGAGAATTTTGATATAGTTGCTTCAGATTATGATTTTAAAGACGTGTATTTAGATGGCTTTGAATTACTTAAATGGATTAAAAACGAATGTACTTCAAAAAAACATAGATTAAGACGAGCTAAATTTTGTCTTTATTCATCTGAACAAGATAAAGTTGCAAAAACATTTGACACGCCAAAAAAAGTCAAAAGCTTGATAAAGCTGAAAATTGATGAATTTATAGATAGAGATAGGATACCTGAAGAGTTAACAAGGTTAACTGTTACTCCTAAAGAAATATATAAACATAAAGATCATCTGATAAAATTTTTAGAAAAATACCCGGACTTAGTTTTTAATAGTGTCTATCCAAAATTTAAAGGAAAAAAACTTTCAGACATAGCACACGAAATCGATAAAGATTTGCCAAATGGAATCGACTTTCAGAAAAATTTGGTTGAGCTAACTATAGCTCATTTAATTGATTTAAATAAATTCGAGGATTGATGATAATAGTTATTATTTCGATTGACCCCTCAACAAAGTTTCTGTTTGATATTGTAGATCGCTTAAAATCTAATTCCATTGTTTTTGAATTAATTGAAATTCATCCTAACACAGATTCATACAAAAGTTGTCTTGATAATATTGCTAAACTTCCAGAAAATACCACAATACTATTTTTAGGACACGGTCAGGACGACAAAATTTACGGTGGTGAATTACTTGATGATTTTCCAAAGCAACCATTGGTAAAAAGAAATGAAATGGGTATTTTCAAAAACCAGAATTTATTTTTACTTGCTTGTGATTCCGCCAGTTTAATAAAAAGTTCATTTCGTATTGCCAAAACTAATAAAGCTATCGGATTTGGTCCTTTACCAACAGAAATTGAAGAAGTTGAAAGTGATAAAAAACTTGCAAATGAAGGAATCACACTGGAAACTATTGAACTTTTCAAACAAGCGATTAATGAAACAGTGATATTAAGTTTGCTTGAATACTTTAAGGATGAATCTAAAGACTTTATATTTTTAAAAGATTATTTAAACTTACATTTAAATAAAAGAATTAATAAAGCGATTCTTGAAGATGAAAATAGAAATTTAGCTGATTTATTATTCAATATGAAGAATGATATGGTAATATATTAAGCTAAGGCTAAAAGCCATACACATTTGCAATTTGCACCAGCCAACGCTACACCTAGAATATCAAAAGAGCATGTCTTCTGCCAAAGCTAGCAAGTTTGCGGAAAGAAAAGCCAGCCAGGTAACAATGTATATAAAAAATAGCGGAATAAGTGCTAAAACGAAAGCAAAAACATAAAATAAAGGTTAGTCATTTACTGAAAATTAGTGCATTAAAACCGCTACTTTTCATATGTGTGCTGAGAGTAACGATCGGCTGAAAGTCGTTACGCAACTGTTTATAAGATGGTGGAACCGACCCACCAATGTTGTCCTACAGGGGAGAGCATTAAACCACCATAAGGTGCTTTGATAAAGAGTCAAGGTATTGAGCGTTATGGAAAAGGCTATGCCACGAGCTAGTCAGGTATGAATACTGGAGATGAATGCAAATGAACCTCTGATGAAGTGTCGAGAACGTGCAACCTTCTGTCAAAAGTGTTTGAAGTATGACCAACATTATAAGTCCAGCGGTCACCTGTTTATTGGCTGGGCGGCAGGCGTCATTTAGGAGGCATGACCAGTATTTGGGCTTATTTACGGAACTCGGGAACCTGTGCCAAGATGCAAAGTGAAATGTACAATAGCGCAAACTAGAGGCAGAATAGCGATGCTTGGTATAGGGGCGGACTAACTCGTAGTAGTGAAGAAGCTCCTGTAATGGGAGTGGAGCAAAGGGGTTAGCTAATTTGATGTACATACTGCCAACTTGAAAAAAGGATGAGCTATTTTTGTATGTCAAGTTAGAAGAGCCGTATGATGGGAGACTATCACGTACGGTTCTGTGAGAGGCTCGGGGTGAAACTCCCCTTGTCTACTCGACACCAACCGTTAGCTGTAATTTGAACCAACCTTTATGGTAGAAAAAAAAGACATCGAAAAATTAATAATTCAGAACAAAAAAAGTACTCTGAAAAATCATTGGAACGATGTGTTTATTTATAACACCACAAAATACAGCGGAGAAATAAAACCGAATGAACTTCTAATTTGGAGGTCTGCACATTTTTTAAGAGGAGCCTATCCTATTTTTCATTTGACTTTTGACCAAAACGGAAAAATGAACGGAATTAAAATGGAAAGAAACCCTTTTCACAAACTTCTGAATAAAATATCAATAGGATTTTTTATTGTACTTGTTTTGGTTGTTTTATTTACGACTGAATTTAAAACTGCCTTAATTGGAATAATCGGAATTTCTGTAATTGGAACTTTATTGCATTTAGTAATGTCAAAAGCAAAAAAGTACGAAACAAAAAATTTGACTGACGAACTGAAAGAAGCCATAGGAAATATAGAACGAGCAAATAACCCTGAACTTGTAAACAAACCAAAAGCGGATTTAAAGAAAGTAAAGGTTAAAGAATGGACTTTTACGAAGATTTTGACAAGGATTATCCTATATCCATTCTGTTTATTTATCCTTTATCTGTGTATTCAAATGATTTTAAATCCTGACCCAAATCACTCAAGACAAAGACCTTTAGGGATTTTTGGAATTATTGTTGTTGGCGGATATTTAGTAGCCGACATAACGATTATTGTAAGAAATTTAATGAAAAATAAAAACTACAGCTAACACCGGTAACCGTTGCACAAGTCTAAATTTCTAAGAAAAGAGGATTATTCTGATTTTTAGCAATAGTTAAATTGTTGCTTTCTAAGGGTATGGTGTTATTGAAGTCTACTATTAATTTTAAATTTGATTAAGAAAGAGGTTGTGCAACACGCACAATGGCTAAAAATCATAGCCACCCTTCGGGATGGTAACGCTTTTTAGCCGGAACGTTAGCGGTAATACGACCAAAAATCATCAGATAAGATAGATTTGACTATATCGTTCTTAGATTTGGAAAAGTTAAAAGTGCTGGAATAAGTCAATTTTGTACCCTAATCTAAATTTAAGAATATGAACACAAAAAAAGTATGGTTTATTACAGGAGCATCTAAAGGTTTAGGGTTAATATTAACCAAAAAACTTCTTTTACAAGGTTATAATGTTGCCTCTACTTCAAGAAACAAACAATCCTTAATTAATGAAATTGGAGAAGAGAATGAAAAATTCTTACCAATTCAAATGGATTTAACAGAAAATGAAAATGTTAAGAATGCTATTGAAGCTACGATTAGTCATTTTGGTAGAATTGATGTTTTAGTTAATAATGCAGGTTACAGCCAAATTGGAACTTTAGAAGAGCTTTCAGCAAAAGAAGTAGAAGATAATTTTAAAGTAAATGTGTTTGGTTCTCTAAACGTAATTAGAAATGCTACACAGTATTTACGCAAACAAAAATCTGGACACATATTTAATATCGCTTCTATAGGCGGTTATACAGGAAATTTTGCAGGTTTCGGTATTTACTGTTCTTCTAAATTTGCTGTTGCAGGTTTCACAGAGGCTTTAGCAGAAGAAATGAAATCATTTGGAGTATATACAACTTTGGTATATCCAGGATATTTTAGAACCAATTTTTTATCAGAAGGTTCTGTTAAAACACCTAATAATCCAATTGAAGATTATAAAACAGCTCGTGAAATGGAACAAGCACATTTAAAAGAAATTAATGGTAATCAACCCAACGACCCAGAAAAAGGTGCTGAAGTTTTGATTACTTTAAGTGAACAAGAGCATCCACCAGTACATTTTTTTATGGGAGATGATGCACATCATTATGCTAACCTAAAAATAGATACAATCCAGAAAGCTATGGAAGAAAACAGAACTTTAGGAATATCTACAGGATTTAAAAATTAAATTTTAAATTCAAATGACGATAGAACAAACTAAGGAATATATTGGAATATGGGTAACCAAGGATGGAAACATACGTCACGAATTACTACCAAATGACCGTTATGATGAAGCCAGAGGAAACCGAAAAAGTGCCTACCAAGGTGATTATTGGGTAACCGGAAACCACATTAATTATAAAGATGATACAGGTTTTACTGCAGATGGAGAATTTAAAAACGGCATTCTTTATCACGCAGGTATGATATTATATAAAGAACAATAATAATTTATATTTAAGAAATGATAAACACATTCCGTTTTAAAGCGATAAGCGATTTTCACAAATACTGCAATCTACCAAAACCCGAACACCCTTTAATTAGTCTGGTAGATTACAGCAACGTAAATTATCCTACAGACACAAAAGAGATTAAATGGATTCAAGAGTTTTACTCTATTGGTTTAAAACGGAATGTAAATGAAAAATTCAATTATGGGCAACAAAAGTATGATTTTGATGAAGGTGTTTTGTCATTTATTGCACCAAATCAGGTTTTACAGATTCAAATAAATCAAAATGTAGAAGTCAATGCATCTGGTTGGCTTTTACTTGTACATCCAGATTTTTTATGGAATACAAAATTGGGGAAGTCAATAAAAAAATATGACTTTTTTGGCTATGCCGTAAATGAAGCTCTCTTCCTTTCTGAAAAAGAAGAACTCAATTTAGAACAATTACTAAAGGGCATACAACAGGAATATCAATCAAATATTGACAAGTTTAGTGAAAGTATAATTATCTCTCAAATTGAACTATTCTTAAACTTTGCTCAACGATATTATGAGCGACAATTCATAACCAGAAAGATTAATAATCATCAAATTTTGGCGAAACTAGAAGAAATACTAAACTTCTATTTTGATGACAATAGAATGCTGGACAATGGAATTCCTACGGTTACTCAAATTGCAAACGATTTAAATCTTTCACCCAATTATCTAAGTAGTACTTTAAAAATTATAAGCGGACAGAGTACAAAACAACATATTCAGAACAAAATAATTGAAAAAGCCAAAGAAAAATTATCAACTACCGAATTAAGCGTGAGCGAAATTGCCTATGAATTAGGTTTTGAGTATCCTGCTTCATTTAGTAAACTATTTAAGAACAAAACTAATATTTCCCCTATTGAATTTAAACAATCTTTTAATTGAGTAAAAAGTACTACCGCTTACAATGGTAGTCGTTGCACAAGCCTAAATTTCTAAGAAAAGAGGATTATTCTGATTTTTATGAATAGTTAAATTGTTGCTTTCTAAGTGTATGGTACTATTGAAATCTACTATTAATTTTAAATTTGATTAAGAAAGAGGTTGTGCAACAAGCACAATGGCTATAAGTAATTGCTTGTTCTCGCCTTCTTCTGAAAATCCTCGCGGATTTTCAGCTTGGTGTGTACTTGCAAAGTTAAGTGTTAACCTACGCAACTACTCATACGAGCCGAGACCGTTGGCAACTATATAAAATCACACACAAACATCAATTAATTTTTGTTTAAAATGTAATTTTGGTGTAAATTTACATCAAAAATGATATTATGGGAAGACAAAGCATTTCTTTTACAGAACCAAATGATGACTGGTTAAAAAATCAAATTGATAATAAAGAATATTCTAGTAAAAGCGAATTAGTTAATGATTTAATTAGACAAGCTAGAAAACAACAAATTCAAATCGATTGGATAAAATCTAGACTGGATAAAGCTGAAAGTAGCGGTTTTACTAACGATAGCAAAAATGAGATCTTAGCCCAATCAAAGTCTTTACTTAATGGCTAAATATAAACTAAGTAATTTAGCTAAAGAAGATTTAATAAGAATTCATCAGTATGGAATGCAAAGATTTGGTGTAAATCAAGCGGATAAATATTTTGAAACTTTCTTTGAATATTTTGAAATAATTGCCAAGCAACCCTATTCATTTGAATCTGTTGATTCTTTAAAAAAAGGTTACAGACGCTGCGTCTGTGGTTCTGATAGTATTTACTATAAAATTAATAACGATTTTGTAGAAATTATGGCGATAATTGGAAGTCAAGATTTAAATAGTATATTTTAGTTTCAAAAATAAATACAGTTGCCAACAAAGAACTGAGGTAAAAACCAACGTTGCCTCTACATTAAATTTGAGACATAATTAGCCTGTACTAACATCCATACAAATAGATCTTAGCGGTAATATTTACTTCTTTTTTCTAGCTATCCTTTTGCTAGAACAGATACATAGTTTTCATCGTAGGGTAATCAAGATTTAGCAATGGCAAAAGCCTGTTTCAACAGCTTATTGGCCACTGCAATCAACGCCAGTTTCTTACTCCTGTCTTCCTCTCTTTCGTGCCTCATTCGTCGGAGACAAGTAGCTACAATTCGCTCATAAATTGCCCTGCAACCCTTATTGTGTTTACAAGCGTTGAAAGCGCATAAAAATAATAGATTCCGAAGCTTTTATTACTTTGCCTTCCTCTCGCTCATTCTTTACTCGTCGGAGGCAAGACTTATTCTACTTCTGCCCCTAACACTACTGCCTGATTCCCGTATCGTTGGGGTGATCCCTACGTAACTACACAGCTGCGAAGCCTTCTCAAACTTGGTAAATCCATCTGTTATTACCACTAAAAACAAGGCCGTTTTCATTCCGATTCCAGGGATACTCGTTAGCAAGGTTAGTTGCTGTTCTTGTTTGACTAGATCCAGTAAGCGAACTTCAATTCCCCTGACCTCTTTGTCTAGATGTTTGAGATCACGCTTTAAAGACCTATAAACATACCTAGAGGGAATACCTAGGACTTCCTCACCGTGAAGTTTATTCTTGGTAGCCGTACGCTTCTTTAAGTAATTATCCATAAGCCGAAAAAGCTGCAAGCATTCTGCCTGTACATTATTTAAGGCATTATATAAAGGAACTTCATTAGATAAAGCATAATGACAAATTGCCTTGGCATCACTCTTGTCGGTCTTTATTTTTGATAATGCCATCCTCTCGCTGTGCTCGTCGGTGGCAAGTGAATGAAACGCTTGACTGATAAAGGATTGACTACTGCTACGCTCACCCCTTTATTGTAAAGAAACTGTGCAAATCGATAATGGTAATATCCCGTAGCTTCCATCAATACTAAGCTATCCTTAGGTATATAACCTAAAAAAGAGACAAACCCAGACTCATCATTGCTAAACTGGCGATGACCACTTTTACTTCCGTAAACATCAAAAACATCTTTACTGATATCGATTCCAAAAGTTTCTTTATATTTATCCATAAGAACTGATTTTATGAAAGAGCATACTACCGTAATCACAACAACTTGAAAACGAGGTCTAAAGCCTCAAAGAACTGAACGTGATTAAAGTAGTTAAAGAGAGGGGATTATCAATGTTGTCGAAGTCTAACGCTTCACCGTATATCATAACCTTAATCCTCTCTTTGTTCTTTCTGATTTATTGTTTAAATTTAATAAGAATCAAACTTAAGACGTATATTAGCAATTGTGGTTTTGTGTCCTGCGGACACAGACGCTCAAGCGTCAAAGTCATTTCTTTTTATTAACTTTAATCCCAAATTCCCACAACTGACAAATATACAAGACCGTTGAGTTATTGAATCTAGGAAGGTTAAAGTCAAAACACATTCTTTCAGTTTCTAATTCCTAGTTTACTTTTAATTCATTGATCAAAACTAAGCTGTACTTTTGAGCTCTTTTCATTTTAAAATTAGGGAAGGGCAGTGCTGTTAAAAAATCGTAAGGATACGATGCTAAGCCTCATTTAGCATGTGGGAAAAAGATAAGCTAGAATAACAAGAACAGTCGCTAAATTGAGCTGAGGACTTTAATTAGCTATTCTGTAAAATTTGAAAATCGATGGTTTTGAAAATTTTAATTGGATTCTAATCACGAATTCCATACAAATACCTAAGAAATTATTAGAGAGATTATAAAAGATAGAAACAAACTATGTAGAGGCTTGAATAATTTATTTTTAATGGGACAAGGCATAGTTGAAACACTAATTTAAAACGAGAACTTTATAAAAAACTATAGTGTCCCCATCTTCAAAATACTTTTCTTCACCGGTGAAAAAAGCCTTTAAAGCCGTGGGTAGAGCTAGCAATTATACCTTCATGGAGTAAATGGCTGTAAGTAAAAATACTTTAAGTAGGCTTGATCAAGAGATTCACTAAAATGCTTTTCACCTCACTTGCTGTGGAAAATAGCTTACATTCTAGCCTTTTGTGACCATTAATAAAAATTGATCAGCTTATAGTTGGTGATAAATCATCAACTGAAGAAGGCTGAATTTTCACTTAGAGCTTAGAAAGTAAAACATCGTTAAGACTCCTGTAAAAGATAACATTAGCCAACGACCCTAAATGCTTTTTCAATTTTAGCGGGATGCAAAGTTTTATGGTTAAGACTTATGGGGCCCAACACAGGATCTTCTTTGAAATACAAGACACAAGTAGAGATCAGTACAAAGCAAGGAGAAGGGAGCGGATCTGTAAGAAAATTTTGAGCGGAGAGGGGAGCAGAATTGCGGTTCACCTCTACTTTAAAAGCTAAGGAGGCTAGGGGCATAAAATCTTCTTTGGCATAGGTACTAACCAGAAAACAAAGTTTAGCTTTTTGCGCGGTTGCCGGCCACTTTAATTGAGTTTTTGGATTAAATGCCGCGATATCGAGTTTTATTTCTTGTGCTGAGGTGAGCTGGCTGTTGCACGTAATCGTAGAATAATCGCTATATAAACTAGCCAGATTAAATTCAAAATCATCTAATAAGGAACTATCGCTTTCCCATAAATTTTTCTGTCCTTTTAAAATTTCGGTGTTGCTTAGCATTGCTTGATAAACCGTTTTCCGAAACCGATTAAACATTTGCCCATCATAATAGTGCTGAAAAAGACTTCGTAAGCTAACAGAAAGACACTTGGTGGTTCTGGAAGCCGTGCCAAAATCAGAAGCCGATTGTTTGGAACGCTTGGTTTGTTTAACATTGTTTTTCCCGGGTTTCAGCTGTACAATGGTTTTGCCATTTACCTGCTTAAACACCAAATTACCTAAGCCCCCAATGAGGCGGTTATGCTTATCTAAATGTGCCATAGTTTTTTACTTAAGATGAAACTTTAATTTACTTCGTACTAAACAAAGCACCACTTCGCAATTCAAGCACATAGAAGCCACTTTTTTCTGAAAAAGTGTGGGCTTAGTGTGGGGTCGCTGTGGCTAAAGTGTAGGTTAGCCTAGAGCGATATACCTTTCTTATGTCTTTAAATGGAGTGGAAGATAAATATAGCATAAAGCCTTGTAATACACAAGAATAAGTTTTAACATACGTTAATGCGTAGGAGATGGGAAAAACTAACCTTGGGCATTTGAAGGGGCAGCGCTATAAAACTATAAGCTCATCAAGTTTTTGAATATGGAAGCAGGCGACTAGAGTTGGGCGTTAAATGATCACAGCATTTTTTAATTTTTCCATCTCGTTGCGCTCCAGACTTTTTTTTCTTCTTCAGTAAAGAAGGTCCAAGCCACAATCCGACTAGATTTATTACCGGTTCCCATGGGGATCGTTTTAATTTGTTGAGCCTCAATTTTCTTTAAGGATCTATAAATTCCTTTGAGATTAGCTTGTTTAGAGACTAAGGTGGTAAACCAAAAACAGTTGTTAGAAAGCTTTTTACTCTCTTTAATCATTTGGTCAATAAACTTATATTCTCCTCCCTCATATATAAGTTCGTCGTTAATTCCCGCAAAATTAAGCCTGGGATTCTTTTCTTTCTTGCCCGATAAATTTTTAACTTTTCTTCGAGTTCCTTTGGCAGCATCTTCAGGAGAGGAATGAAAAGGAGGATTACATAGCGTAAAATCAATTTTTTCTTCTTTGCCGATAATGTCCACGAAAATATGCTTCTTATTTTGTTGTAATCTGCATTCAATCTTATCTTTAAGCTGTGGATTAGCATTGATAATATGCTTAGCGGAAGCTATCGATTTAGGGTTAATATCAGATCCAATAAATTTCCAATGATATGCTGTAACACCAATTATTGGGTAAATACAACTAGCGCCTACACCAACATCCAAACCAGTAATATGAGCGCCAGTGGGTATATTGCCCAAATTATTTTCAGCTAATAGATCTGCAATCTGATGAATATAATCTGCTCTGCCGGGGATTGGCGGACATAAATTTTCATCGGGAAAATCCCAGTTTTTAATTCCGTAATAATGATGTAGTAAGGCTTTATTGAGCGTTTTTACAGCAACAGGATCTGAGAAATCTATAGAATCATCACCATATTTATTAGGCCTTACATAATTCTCTAATTCTGGAAAGGAAGTTACTAATGCTGCTAAATCATATCTTTTTCTATTTTTATTTCGAGGGTGTAAGCTTGATTTTTCTTCTTGCTTTTTTGTTGATGACATGATTATAGATTCTGTTTAACGAGTTGCATTCAATTCCTAATTCCGACGAACTTTAACTATTATTCTCGGATTGAATGCAATTTAGCAATTTTTCATTTCCCTTATAAATCCGATCCATTCTCTTTTTATTTTAGCAATAGCTTGAAAACCCAAATCAAGAAAGAAAACATTTATACTTCAATCAATTTTTCGATGTATAAGGCGGATGATGCAAAACGAGTTTGGCTATGATTTCGCTGAATAATAGCTAGAAAAATTATCATTGTAAAGGGAAGATAACTAACTTACATTTAATTTCATGAAGCGTTAAACCTTTTCTAAACCTTATTCCAAAACCTGATATTCTTTCTATATTGGGTAAGTTGAAGGAAAAGAAGCTAAACTTAAAATAAAGTTTATGCTATTCCGTAAATTTTTTTGAAAGTAATAATGAATCAATACGTAGAAATTTCAGAGGCGATTCTAATAAGAAAAAATTAGAGTTTTGAATGAATATTCTTTTAAAAGCTTCTAAAAACACTGCGAAGAAAAAATATAATTTTATGAAAGCATTACAAATTACCAAATACGGAGAGATTAAAGACAGTCTTAAAATCGCTGAAATAGATACGCCTAAAATTTCGGGTTCAGAAATACTGATCGCGGTGAAAGCTGCGGCAGCTAATCCCATCGATTATAAAATAGTTCAGGGTCACTTGAAAGATCTACTTCAACTTGATTTTCCTGTCGGAATTGGGTATGATGTAAGTGGTGAGGTTGTAAAAGTAGGAGATGAGGTTAAAAATTTTAAAGTAGGAGATGAGGTTTTTGCCAGGGTTCCACAAGAATATATGGGAACAGTAGCCGAATTTGTTGCTGTAGACAGTAAAGTCGTTGCTCATAAACCGGATAATGTGACTTTTGAAAAAGCCGCTTCACTGCCATTAACTGGGCTTACCGCTATACAGGCCTTAGAGAAAGTGAATCTAAAAAAAGATGATCGAGTGTTAATACATGCAGGTTCTGGCGGAGTGGGAAGTTTTGCTATACAATACGCAAAATCTAAAGGTGCGATTGTTTACACAACAACTAGCACCAAAAACCTTGATTGGGTAAAAGCTTTGGGAGCAGATCGTGTAATCGATTATAAAAAGGAAGATTACAAGGAAGTCGCTAATAACCTAGATATCGTTTTTGATACTTTGGGTGATGATTATACTTTTGAAGCTTTCGACATTATTAAAGAAGGCGGAAGAGTTACTACCATAGTAGGCCCGCCAGATGCGCAATCTGCTGAACAAATGGGTATAGAAAATTACGAGCTACCAGAAAAGCTAGCTAAGCTTATCGAAAAAAAATCAGCTAAATATCAATATACCTGGATGCAACCAAATGCTAATCAACTAACTGAAATTAAAGTCATGGTAGAAGATCGCACGATTAGACCAACTATAGATCTGGTATATTCTTTTGAAGATGCCATAAAAGCCTATGAATATTTAGCTACTGGAAGAGCTCAGGGAAAAGTAATCATCAACCTCGCTGAAATTTTAGAAAATTAATAATTGGTCATAATAAAAACCCTGTATACGGGAATAGTCAATAGCCAAAAGAATTTTAAATAAACTACATAAAAAGAGCGACTTAAAATTAATCAAGTCGCTCTTTCTTATGTAGGCAAAAACTATAATTCTTATTGTAATCGTTCTGCTAAAAGTTCGGCTACTTTTTCAGAAGAAGCTGGGTTTTGTCCGGTAATTAATAAACCGTCTTCTACGGCATAAGGAGCCCAAGCTTCTTTTTTAGAATAAACGCCACCGTTCTTTTTCAGCATGTCTTCTACCAAGAAGGGAACCACATTGGTAAGTTGAACGGCTGCTTCCTCTTCATTGGTAAATCCGGTCACTTTTTTACCATCTATTAAAGAGGTGCCATCGGTATTTTTAGTATGTTTAAATACTCCTTTCAAAGTATAAGCTTTTAATTCTTTTTAAAAATAAGATGATTTAAGATACTAAACTAACCAAACTCAAAATTTGTGATTTAGAAATATTAATTGATTTTTATTTCTATCATTAGTGGTATATAGTGTTAATTTTTTAATGTTTTTTAATTAATTTTTATAAATAACAAAATAATTAAATATTAAATATTTAATTTTTTGTTTAATTTAACACTGTGTTAAGGTTGCTGTGTTTTTATTATTAACCATTTTAACTGTACTCTTTTATGAAAAAAAACTACTTTTCTTCTTTTTACTAGCTTCTTATAATATTTCTTCACAAGAACAATTATCCGCAATTGAATCAACAAATATTTACCCGGGGGGCGTTCCCGGGGCAGAGGTCTGGTACAAGACCACTTTTGAAGATTTGGAAAACGGTACCTATGGGGACTATAGCGGCAATGAGGTGCGTATAACAGATTGTAATCCCCTTGACAAGAGCCTTTTCAATTTCAACCCTACTTTGAAAAGTGATAAACTGTGCCTGGTTTTTGAAAGTCAGTTGGAAGAGGACAACAACCATAACTTTTTTATCGTGAGTGACCCCTTGGATAATAATAAGTCATACCGTCATGTAAGTACTAGGTTTAACAGTTATACCGATAATATTTTTCCGGACAGCTTAAGCCGCAACAGTTATGTGCTGGAAACCCAACAAGGATATGCGAGCGGACTTCCCAGTGGGTTTAGCCAACATCAAAATACGCACGTCCATTTTTACAGCTGGAGCAATTACGATCAGGACAAGCTTTTGAAAAGCTATGGTGAGCGGGGGGAGAGCCTATATTTTATTGGCCGTCACTTTCCCTTTGAACCCGTCCCCGATGGATTCGGCTTTAAGGGCCTGATGCCGGAGTTCGTGCTATACGACCGTAAGCTAACCGATAACGAACGTAACCGGGTAGATTCCTATCTCGCCTTCAAGTACGGGATAACCTTGGATCGAGAAAAGGATTATAAAAATTCCAGAAATAAAATCTTCTGGGACAGTCAAAACAATAGCTTTTTTAGGCATCATATTTTTGGGATAGGGCGGGATGATATTTCCGGCCTTTACCAGTTACAATGCGAGAGTGCACATAAAAGGGATTACCTGGTGGCAGCTACCTATGAAATCGCACCTACCAATGATGATGTGAAATCCCACTATTCGATAGGTAATAATAATTTCTTGGCATTTGGGGATACGGGGGATAAAGGGCTTCGTTCACCCAATGACCTCAATTTGCGCTTGCTCAGGAATGTATGGTTGGCACAGACCACCGGGGATGATATCCGGGGGCATGTACCCATTCATTTCCGGCTATACCTCAACGATGAGTTTCAACCCTATTTTAATGCACTTCATTCAGGGGACCTGGTGATGTGGATGTTGCACGATAAATATACCGATAACAGCTATGTTTCTGATTTTGACAATGGGAACGTGGAATTCTATAAGGCCACCGATCTCGATTTTCAGAACAATGGCAAGGTTTACGCGCACTGGAAAGACGAAGCCATGTTTGATAGAGACCAAAGTTTTTTTGACCAGTACACCTTTGCCATTGGTCCGGAGATCATTGTACAGGTACGGTATAAAAAATGGCAATGCAAAGAAGAATGCTTTGCGGTGGAATTGGTGGTACAGGGAGGCAAGCCCGATTACCATGTAGACCTAAGGGACGAAAGTGGAAATGCCGTTGCTGTGGGGGGCTACTATATAGAAGATGAGAATAAATATGTCTATCCCGTCGCTAAAGTGTGTGGGGATCAAACTTATACGGTGAAAGTGGTCGATCAGAACGGAGCTACGGTCGACTATAGCTTTTTTGTAGAAGCGAATGCTCATACCTTGAATTTAGGGCCAAGTGAACAAGCTTTGACCGGGCAGCAGACCGAAATTGAATTGGATGCGGGACAGGGTATCCAAGATCCCGATGCTACATATCAATGGACTTTTAATGGGGAACAGATGTATTATAATGGGAGCACCTTGCTGGCGGAGGAGCCGGGTGAATATTGTGTAACGGTAACCACCAGCGATATGATCTGTCAATTAAAAGACTGTGTGCGTATCTATACAAAATTGGATGCAAAGGTGGAAGGCATTTCAGAATGTAACGAAGAAGAGAGTTATGTTCATGTCAATATCGAAGTGGGCGCCCCCCCTTACAGTATTAATATTGCAGGTAACGGCCTGGATTTTACCCAAGTCCAAGTGGTCAATACGTTTGATATCCCGAATATCCCCCCCGGCAACTACCAAGTGACCATTGAAGACCAGGTAGGTGCGGTCTTGCAGGAGAACATCGTCATAGGAAATAGCCCGGTGGTGAATGGCAGTTTGGGGCCGGACCAGACATTGACGGCCACCCAGCCACAAGTCACCTTGGATGGGACTGCCCCCTTTGGCGCGAGTGCCAATGGAACTTATCAATGGTACCGAGATGGCGAACTCTTAGCGGAAACCTCGGCCCAGTTAATCGTGGATACACCTGGCGAATACAAAGTGCTGGTCGACCTTCCCGATAATGAATGTAACGGCGAGGCTACCCTACAAATAGGATTGGATTTTGGGGCACAAATTTTAAAGAGTGTAGATAATTGTGATGCTAATTTAAATAGGCTTTCGGTGATTTTTGAGTTTGGAATCCCCCCTTATAACATTAGCCTGATAGGTGATAATGGAGAATCCTATTTTTATGAGGGATATACCGGTGATTTTACGGTTGCCGATATAGCCTATGGGAACTATGAGGTAACTATCGAAGATGAATTTGGCAACACTATAGAAGAAATAGTAGATTTTCCGGGAACAGAACTCCAACTTAATCTCCTAGAACAACAATTAAGCTATTGTAATGAATGTAGTTGTTCTATATATGAGAATGCCTGCGATACGGATATTCCCGCAATAGTTTTTAACACCAATTGTCTTCCTTCTTATACCGTAGATGCTTCAGAGCTAATAGGTGGCAACCCACAAGTGACATATAGTTGGGAAATAGAGGGGCAAGAGGTTGATTATAGTGATCCAATGATGGTCATGGAATTATGTACAACTAATGAATACCATCAAACCGGACCTGGAACCCAATGTGGAGTGGTGTTTGTAACGGTAACAGCCACCGATCAAAGCACTGGCTGTAGTGTTTCAGAAACAATTTTTCTTTATAAGAATTACTGCCCTGTCCTAAATGATGCTACCGGTCGTCCCGGCGGTGGGGGTGCAGACCTGGTCACCAAAGTCTATCCCAACCCGAGTGGGCAAGGGGCCACCTTTTACTACGATGTTTCTGCAGAAGAGGATTTTGACGGAACGGTGGTGCTGTATGATATGAACGGAAGAAAAATAAAAGAACTGGAAATTTCAGGCCAGTCCACTTATACCCTTCCCTTTAACCTGATCGCATCAGGGGTGTACTTGATCGTTACCCAAACCCAAGGAAAACTAACCACGGACCGAATAATTATAGAATAACATGGCAAGCAATTACTTTACAACCCTCAGGAAATCTTATATTACCAATACCTTACTGACCACCATTTTGAGCAATGTGCTCGTCTTTGGGCAGCCCATCCACCAGATGGCGGTCAACTTGAACTATTTTGATCACGATAGCGATAAGGTAACCCATTTTTACTCCTCATCCGGTGGGAGAACCGCCGGTGCAAGTTCCCCATCCCATAGGTTTTCAGCCCTGGAAACAGAAGCGGTAGTAGGGATCAAAACCAAGTCAGAACGGGAAAACCCGGCCGATAACTTTTTTACCGTAGAGATCCCTGACGATATCGATCTAGCGGACTATGGGGCGATACTCCGCTATGAGGTGTATGGGGTCAACAGTGCTTTACATACCACCAAGAGTATCAATAACCATTCAGCGGTGGGCGGAAAGCTTTTGGAAGAAACCGATACGTGGTCCGTTATCGAAGAACATATACCCAGCGCGCAGTTAAAGAACGGTAAAAATGAAATCTATTTTAACCGCCGTTCCAATAAAGCCTACCAATACCGAATAAAAGGGCTTCAGGTGGAATTGGTGACCAAAGCAGATGAGTTAATCGTACCCAGTGAAAAGGAATTGACAAATTACCGGGGAACCCTCTATTTTTCAGGTGTTGTTGCCGATGAAAGTATAGAGGAGATTTGGATAGCAGGGAAGGTGTTCAAGGTAAGGAACCGTTATGTGGAAGGGCTCCTGAAACAACAACCTCCCCATATCCGGGAACTTAAGGTAACGTACAAAGACCGTGATAACCAACAGCAGACGACCTATTGGCAAGTAAAGTACAGCAAAAATGCCCCTATAGCACTAGAGGTTCCATTTAAGTCTAACGAAATCAATAGGAGCACCCGTTCTCTCAAAGAGCTACGGACAAAAATTGAATTTTTTCCTGCCCTCTCGGTAAAGCTTCAAGAGGAAGACATCGATGCTATGTTGTCCAATAGGAAGATAGAAATACTGGGCCTGGAGTATAAGGATTTTAGGATATTGCCCCATGAACTGGAAAATATAACGGCGGGGGATTATTTGGGGTACCGGATCAGCAAAAAGGGGGTAAGCGATAGTTTGCCTTTGGAGCTGCATTTAACATATGATGAAGACAAAATACCGGCAGGCTATTCCGTAAAGGATATAAAAACCTATTTCTATAACAAAGAAGACCGTAACTGGCAAGCCGTCTATACGGACAGTATCGATATGGAAAACCATACCATCATCTCTACGGTGACCCAAGAGACCGATTACATCAATGGGATCATTAAAGTACCGGAGAATCCGGAAACTTCCAGTTTCGTGCCGACGGCCATGAGCGATATTAAATTTGCCAATCCGGCGACCGGGGTGGCAAGTATAGCCTCGCCCTCCGCCAACAATAACGGGAGTGTAAGTGCCCAATTTCCTATTAAAATTCCTCAAGGAAGAAATGGGATGCAGCCCTCCCTCCAACTTACCTATAATAGTGAAGGGGGAAACAGCTGGATGGGGATGGGCTGGAACCTGAATACCCCGGCCATTAGCCTGAACACCAAGTGGGGGGTGCCCACGTTCAATGGCAGTAAAGAATCGGAACTTTATTCCATGAACGGGGAAGACCTCGTCCTTAAAGTGGGCAGCGATTATACCAGTCCCCAACGGAATCCCAATATAAGCCGCGGTACTGGTGATAAACAGTTTTTCCTGAGAAAAGAGGGCAGTTACTTGAAAATTACCCGTAAAGGAAGTGGGACCACCAATTACTATTGGGTGGTAGAAGATAAATTCGGCAACAAAAGTTATTATGGAGGGATAAGCAGTGCCTCCTCTTCCTATACCATAAAAGACGATACCGGTCATATTGTTCATTGGGCCTTGGCAAAAAAGCAAGACCCCTACGGCAATTACATATCTTATTCCTATGAAAAACTTGATGAGAACAGTCAAAATGTAGCTTACAATAGCTATGGGGGCTTTGTACTTGGCACCTCTTTTTATTTAGCTGAAATTGAGTACACTAGAAAAACATCGAATGATAATTATTACTATAGGGTTAAGTTCAATAGAACAGCGGCACAGCAACGTCCTGACCCTATCGTCACAGCAAGAAATGGTTTTGTGCAAATAACCAATAAATTGCTTGATGAGATCAAGGTAGAATATATATCCGGGCAAAATACGACCCCAATTAGGAGGTATAAGTTTTCTTACGAAACGAGTAATTTTGGCAAATCCTTACTCAATCAAATTAAAGAATATGATGCCAATGGAGACCTTTTTTATAGCAATACCTTGGAGTATTATGATGAAGTAGGGAGCTCGGCCATTATTGGTGGCAGTAAAACCTGGGACGGGAATAAAGATGAGATATCTTCCCCGCTCCATACCATAGCCACCGGTGGCATGAGTACTTTTATCCCCAAAGGGTCAGCACTGGGGGCTAGTACTTCCCAAGGTTTTTCCGCAGGTTTAAGGGGAGGTGCCGGTATTGGTTTTAAGGCCACCAGCGTAAATACCACGATAGGCGGTTCATTTAATTATAGTGAAAATACCCAAGAGGGCCGTATCAGTTTTATAGATATCAATGGGGATGGCCTATCAGACAAAGTGGTCTATAAAAACGGAAAGGTACATTACCGCCCCAATTTAGGGGAAGATGAGGGTTTTGGGAGTTTAATCCCCATAGAGGGGCTTAGTAGACTAAGCAAAACAGAATCGAGGACCACAGGCGGCGGGGTAGATGCCAATGCCATGGGGCTTATAGGCGTAGGAAAAAGCACAAGTTCTACCAAGAGTGATACAGATTTCTATTTTACCGATTTTAATGGGGATGGCCTGCCCGATGTAGTGGGAAGCAACCGGGTGCGTTTCAATACTACCCAGCCCAATGCAGATTATACCTGGCGTTCATTTGGTACTTCCCCAGATGAGTCAGAAAACCCAATTTTAGCGGGGTCTGTCGATGCTAGTGTGATACAGGGACTGGATCTGGAAACCGAAGAAGAACTCCGGGCCCAATTCCCTCAGTTTGACCATGTAAAAGCATGGAGAGCACCTTACGATGGTGTAGTTTCGATTGGAGGGGCAAATGCTGTATTACGTACGGATAATGATTGTGGATTTCCTCCTTCGGCAGCCTCAACGAATAATAGGTTTAGGTTGACCATCGAGCATATGAAAACAGATCAGGTGGTGAACAACATTATTCAATATGGATACTTGAATAATCAAGGGGATACGGAAAGTTTTAATGTCACTAGAGTGGTTTCTAAAGGAGACCTGATCTTTTTCAGGGTACATAACCGTGATTATGGTTGTGGAGGGGAGGTAGAATGGAACCCTAGGGTTACTTATACCAGGATTGATAAAGATAACGACCTTCAGGAGGTATGGTCGGATCAAGCCCCCGGTAATGATGAAAATCTTGTAGATGAAAACAACAAGCAGATCAAAAGATATGATGCCAAAGAAGATTACCTGGTCACCGGGGGGCAATGGAGCCCCGGCAATGGAGATACCCAAGCAAGCTTGAATTTCAACCTCTCCAATTCCAATTTCTCCGCTAATCAATTTTCAGACGATGTGGATTTTGTGATCACCCGGGTACAAATAAATCCGTCCACAGGGGAAGCTGTCGGCGAAACCCGTTGGCAAAAAACACTCATGGCAAGTACCGGTAATTTTACCGCTAATTCGGCTTCCAATCAGTTTACGGTAGGCCTCAGTTCCAGTTATGAGTATATCTTCTATTTTGAGGTAGAAAGTGACTCCAATGTGAGCTGGGAAGATATAGAATGGTTTCCCACCGCTACAGGCAATACCTCGGGAACCACCACTGCACCAGTCAATCATAGGCCCTATCACGACAACGTTAACCAAAACCAATATTGGTTCCATGGGGATGAGCTGGCCAATCCTATTATTAGTGCAGCAATTAATAATGATGCCCAAAACCCGATGTACACCATTAAACATGATATGTTTTCCCAATCGTACATTAATTTTCTGGACGAATTTGAAGATGAGGAATTCCCTATAGAAGTCAATTGGGTGACCAAAGAGAAGCTATCGGGGAACATCGGTAAGGTGTTACATAAACGGACCTTCTATGTACAACGCATCCAAACTAGTTTTGGGGCTGTGTATGGTTTTATGGATGAGAATGGGAGTTCGGTCAGTTCCAATACTTCCTATAGGGAGTTTAGCATTGCCAAAGAAAAGGCCCAGGAAATCTATACTTCAGGGACTATTTTTTCAGCTTTTTATGTGTCCAATACCGAATTTGCAGAAGACAACCCTGCAGACATTACCTTAGACTTATATTCGGGTACCTCTCCGGCACTTAACCCCAATGATTACCCTTCTTTTTCTTCCATTACCTTATCGTCCCCTTTCCTTTCGTACACCCCCACGTTTTATGGGACACCTTACCGGGGATGGGGCCAGTTCCTATACAATGGGGCCTTGAGCATTACCTATGATGAGGATGATAATATAACGGGCACCGACTATTTTTCCGGGGCCATAGACCCCACGGTTTTTAAAAATCCGGATGAAGAAACCGATGTGGATGAACTTGAACAGCAGATTGATGAACAGGACCCCGACAATGTAGAAGTGGAACAGTCCGGCCTGCGCTATACCGTGTACGGACAAGAATATGACCTGCAAGAGCAGGCCTATATCAATACCAACACAGGAATTGAATTTGCCCATTACCGATATAACAGCAATAATCAGCTTACCGCCACCGTAGGCCGTTTTGGAGAGGCCAATATCTATAATGTCTGGGTGGATCCTGCAACCATTACCACTAGTAGCAACACTTATTTTGTGGGGCTAAAGCAGCGTTCCAAATCTAAAGGGAAAGCAAAATCCGGTAATATCGCAGGAGTAGTGAACGGAACCTTTAGTGAGGCCAAAAGCGATGTGCTGAACCAGTATATCGATTTAAATGGCGATAGGTATCCGGATCTGGTGACCGGGTCCAATATCCAATATACCAATATGCAGGGGGGCTTACAGAACGGTATGATCTATTCCAATAATTTTAGAACGGGAAGTGAAAGTTCAGACGAGACCGTAGGGGCTACCCTTTCCGGAATGCAACCCAACTCTACAGAAGCGGCCAACCAAAAATCTACCGGCAACCAGACGCGTACCAATGTAAGTTCAGGAATCAATCATAGCGAGGGGGAATCCTTCAATGAACGTTTATGGGTAGATATGAACGGGGACGGCTTAACCGATAAGGTACACCTCACCAAAACAGCGATTACCGTGAACCTGAATACGGGGTATGGCTCTTTTACCAATGATATGACATGGGGTACAGGCTACAGTGGTGATCTGCTTACCAGTGAACGGGAGAACAATTCCGTAGGCCCTTCCTTTAACTTCAATGCCTCTTTTGGGGCAGGCTTTGGGGCTTCCCGTAGTGAAGCCAATACAGGAACCACCTTACTGGATGTGAATGGAGATGGTCTCCCGGATTTGGTGAGAAGGCAAGGCAGTTCCTATAAATACTATTTAAACACCGGGCTGGGTTTTGTAATTGAAGGCCAGCAAAAAACTTTTTATGGTAATAGCCAATTGGAAGAGAGCATAAGCGTATCAGGTAATATATTCGGATCGGCCACTGCCGGTTTCACCATACCACTTTTATTTATCGTGCTCAAGGTCACCTTTTCCGCAACGGCAGGAGGCCTTGCCAGCTTTAATGAGACTACCGCTGCAGTAAGGGATATTAATGGAGATGGTCTTCCCGATGTGCTTCATAAAGCAAACGGGAACGGCTCAATCGATGCTAATTTAAACCGAACCGGGAAGACCCATCTGCTTAAAAAGGTAAATCTGCCTTTGGGTGGTAGTTGGGCGGTAGATTACAAGCGCAAAGGGAATACTTATGCCATGCCCCAGAGCAAATGGGTGATGAGCAAACTGACCACCCATGACGGTTTTACGGGAGATTCCAACCTTAGCCCTAACGAGACCCTCACCACGTTCGATTATGAAAACGGAAAATACGACAGACGTGATAGAAGTTCCTATGGCTTTGAAACCGTCATTACCGAACAGCGAGATCTTGATGAAAACCTGTTTAGGTACACCATTCAAAAGTTTCATAACCAGAACTATTATCTTAAAGGCATGCTCAAGGAATCTGCTTCCTATAACGCAGGGGGAGAGCTGCTTTCCAAAACCAGGAATTTTTACAATATGCTTAACCCCGAAAACCCGGTGGTTAATAGCAATGTGGGGCTGGAGGAAGCCTATCAACAGGGAACGGGCGAGTTGGACAGGACCCGGTTGTTCCCGGCCTTGGTAAAAACCATCTCTACCAATTATGAAGATGGCGGCATGATCAACTCTATCAAGGAGTTCACGGCATACGACGATACCGGGAACCTTATCCAATATAAAGACTGGGGTACTGGTGACGCCGATGCTTACCATACCCAAATCTCCTATGAAGACACCGATTTTCCCGGTCTGCCCACCAAAATAGAGGTAAGGAGAGCGCAGGATAATGAATTGCTCCGTCAAAGGATTGCACTCTATAATAACCAAGGTTCATTGCAAAAGATAACCATAAAGTTGAACGGTTCACAGACCAACCGGATTACATTTCAGTATGATGCTTATGGTAACATCAACAAAATTAAGCAATTGGACAATGTAGCAAATGGCACTGCATTTTACCAAGAAATTAAATACGATAATCAAATACATACTTATCCCACTAAATTTGATGATGCCTTTGAGCGTAGCTCAACAGCCGTCTACGATTACTGGTTTGGGGTACCCGTTCTGGTCACCGATATGAATGGCCACCAGATGCGTACCCGTATTGATGACCGTGGAAGGGTGATAGAGGTTACCTCGCCCAAAGAAATGAACAATACTAATGGTGAAGACTGGACCATTAGAAACCAATACGAGGGGGAAAATGATGTTGCCTCGCAGGTAAATGGTGCCAGTGCTAACACCTATGTGTTTGATGCCCATGGCAGCTTTCAGGCATCATTGCCCGGTTCAAGTCAAGCTACCGATAGTGAGCACCACGCGCTTACCAAGCACCGAGTGGATGGGGCTAACAATGGGGAGCTTCTTACCGTAAGTATGGTCGATGGGCTGGGCAGCCAGATCCAGTTGAAAAAGTCTCATTACACCGGGGGCACTATGGTATGGTTGGTGAGTGGCTACCAAAAGAAGGATGAATTTGGTAGGGTGATTGCGCAATATCTCCCCACCAACCAAAGCAGCTATGGTACAAGTACCAGTAATTTAAGCTATTATAGCGGTTCATTAACCAGTCCCGTGACTATCGATTATGATATAAAAGATCGTAAAAAGAAAATGGTACAGCCCGACGGTTTCCTGACCAAGTTTGATTATTATGTAGAAAACGATAAGTTGGTGACTCATATGTTAAGTAATTCCGATGGCCTGAACCAGACTAATGATAGCTATACTGATGCAAGGGGAAGGCAGACCAAAACCGTACAGAACGGTAGTGTGACTACCCAGTTCAAGTACAATACGGTTAATGAACTGATAGAGGTGACCAACACTAATGGTTACAAAACCAAATATACCTACGACCTGGCGGGAAGAAGGATTCAAGAGTTTCATCCCGACCGTGGGGTAACTAGGTTCACTTATAACAAGATTGGCAATATGACCAAAAAAGTAACTGCCAACCTGATGCAACAGGGCACTACTGGCGAAATTGAGTATGAGTACCATTACCATAGACTTACCAACATTCAATACCCCAACTCGGCCAATGATGTGGAATATGTGTATGGCGATAATTCCAATCCCGGGGTAAACGGTATAGGGAGGTTGATCATGCAAAAGGACGCCTCGGGGATGCAGTGGTTCGAATATGGCAGTTTAGGGGAACTTACCCTAAATGGAAGGGCCATTGCCGTGGCGGGTAAAATGTCCTATTGGTTTAAAACGCAATGGGAATACGATTCTTGGAACCGAATTAGAAGCATTACCTACCCCGATCAGGAAATAGTGAACTACCATTACGATGGCGCGGGTCAGCTCCGGTCCATTACCAATACCCTGCCCAATGTAAACCCCAACAACGTCATCACCGACATCACCTATACTCCTTATGGGGAACGGGAAAGCATTACCTATGGGAATGGCACCAAAACTTTATATCAGGACTATGACAGTAGGCGTAGGTTAAAAAAGTTGACCCACGACCTCAACCAGACCATACAAAAAAATTATACCTATGATAGCTACAGTAATATCACTAAATTAACCACCAATACCGGTCTCCCTACCAATGGGGCTCTGGCCGGGCCGGTCACGCACACCTACAAATACGATAACTTTAACCGCCTTACCGAAGCCGATGGCTTTTATGTGGGACCCAACGACCAGCCTTCAGACCTGCTCAAGCAGGAATACACTTTAAAAATGGAGTACGACGATGCCCATAATATTTTAGGGAAAAGGCAGACCCATATCCAAGGGCAGGTGAACAGTGCAAGTGAAGTATTGGGAAGTTCGGCAGAGACCATGCTGCGTACAGATTATGAGCTGGTCTATGAAGATTATGCCACCGGGCAGCTTTCTGCCGGAGGCGAAAGTTACGTACAGCCCCACGCGCCGCGTACCATCACAGAATACCCCACAGATTTTGGCGGTAACCAAGAAGACCCGCGCATTAAAAAGCAATTGTTGGAGTATGATGCCGATGGGAACCTAACGACCCTCAAACAAGAGGTGACCGACCCAGAACAGCCCTTGGGCTATAGCGAGGTGACCCTAAGGAAGAACCTTTGGGACGAAGAGGACAGGTTGCGTGCTGTAGATTTGGACCCGGAGGCCCCTGCCAACCAACCGGAAGTGGCCGCCTATACCTACGATGCCAACGGTGATCGTATCATCAGGTACCTGCCCGGCAGGATGGATGCCTATTACAGTGCCAAGGCTGCGGGCAGCAATAGACGGCTAGAGTCCATTTTGTACCCAAGCCCATTACTTACGGTGAAAACTTTGCCTTTTCTTAACGGCCCCGGTAGACGTGAACCCATTACCACCTACACCAAGCACTACTACATAGGTAGTGAACGCATTAGCAGCGCATTGGGAAGCCTGGATAACAAAGACCTAGGCGTATTGTGTAAAACTAATGAACCTCCGGCCTATCTTGACCCTCAAGGAGGAAGCTCAATGGTTATTGTAGACTTAGATAATAAAGTGGGCGAGGCAGGTCAGGCCCTGATCGCTACCTATGCTTCTTTTGAGAAGGAGCTGCAATTAGACAGTCCGTTTCTTTATAAAGGGAAAGTGCTAGGCTGTAAACTTTTTCATAATAAGAATGATTATGATGCCTACTGGTACCATCCCGACCATTTGGGAAGTTCAAGTTATATCACTAACTTAGCAGGAGAGATCACACAGCATATGGAATATTTGCCGTTTGGAGAAACATTAGTGGAAGAGCATTTAAACTCTTATAACAGTCCGTACAAGTTCAATGCCAAGGAACTCGACGAGGAGACCGACAACTATTATTATGGCGCACGTTATTATAACCCTAAGTGGAGTGTTTGGTTAAGTACTGACCCAATGGCGGAGGAGTTCCCGGGATGGAGTCCATATGCTTATGTTCACAATAACCCTATAAATATGATCGATCCCGATGGCAGGTCTGCTGATTGGGTTGATAATGGTGACGGTACCTGGACGGCGGAAGCGGGCGATAGTGCTTATTCACTAGCTAAAGATGCCGGTATCTCAATGGAGGAGGCAAACAGTATAGTGGAAAGCCAATTAGGTGATAATTATATTAGGGAATCTGATGGGATGTTGATGTCAGATGTGGAAATTGGTGATAATGTATATGTAGGAAATAATAATGATAATTGTGGAACTTGTAATAATGAGTCTATTTCAACTACAAGTTTGTCACAAGTTAATCAATCAAGTTGGAACAATGATCCAACTCAGATAATCACGACTGATCAAGATGGTGTTTCATTTTCTGATGGGGGAAGTGGTAATCTACCTGGTATTGACAATACAATTACTCAAACAACTGGAAGTACAATGAAACTAGATGCAGGTGGTTGGTTTGGCAATCTTTTTTCAGTAGCAAGTAGAGTTCCTAATCCAAGAAAATCAGATGTACATAAACAGGACGGATTTAATTCAAGTGATCCATTTTGGATTATAAATTATGCAAGTGATAATGGGATCGGGAATAAAGTATGGAGTCAGAATGTTATTTGGCTGCAAAGCACAACTACATTATTTAAAGCTGACTCGATTAAAAACGCCAATTTAAGAGATGCATCAAAAAGGCAGAAAGGTTTCAAAAGTTTTACAATTGATTCAACAAAAATAGGAACTCAATAATAAAAATAATAAGATGAATAAAATACTCATTCTGTGTTTGTTATTAATGGTTTCCTGCGATAGGACACATAAAGAATATTATCAAGATGGAACTTTATATAAAGATTATCGTTTGAAAAATAACTTTTATGATGGATTATATAAAGAATACTATCAAGATGGGGGGTTAAAAGTAATTCACAAATATTTACAAGGTAAAAATATTGATACTTCTTTTTATTATGATAAAAAAAGTATTCTTCGTGAAAAAAGAATTTGGTTAGATTCTTTGAAAAATAAAGTTATTTTATTTGACAATGATCATAAAACAGCACAAGGCTTCATAATAAATGATACATTAAAAATCAATGATTGGACTTACTTTAAAAATGAAAAGGATAGTATTGTTGAATATGTTATAGTAGATAATACTTCCCATGCAAATCAATTTTGGATTAAAAACAAAAGAGGGGATACATTATGGAATGAATCAAATGATTATCAAATTTATTTAAGTAAAAATAAAGTAAGATTAAATGAAATAGTCAGGGTTCGTCTAGTACTTATGGATCCGTATTTAAATAATTTATCGGATGTAAAAGTTTTATTATTTAAAGATAATAATAAATCGAATAAAAATTTTTATAATTATAAAGGAGTTAAAAAAGATACTTTTTTAAGTTTAAAAAATGATGGAATTCCTCATCCAGAAGTACCAAAAGATGTTCTACAAAATCATATAGTTGAATTTGGATTGAAATTTAAAACTACAGGCAGTAAAAAAATAAAAGGTGTTTTAAGGGAATATTCTAAAGGCTATTTTAAAGATCAGCCTAATAAAGTTGAAAATTTTACAAATGATTTGTTTTTTGAAAAAGAAATTACTGTAATCGATTCTTTAGATGACAATTCTTTATAAAAAACTTATATTTTGAATCTAATAACAAAAAATCCCTGCAAGGTTAAAATTGCGGGGTTTATTGTTTACATAATACTTTGGAGCTTGGTCTGTTTAAGGAAGGAATCTAACAGTTCCATCACGACATTTTTTTTATCTTCCGGCAGTTTTTGGATAT
>NZ_JAHWDF010000023.1 GCF_019311235.1 Mesonia aestuariivivens
AATACTCTAATATTCCTTCTGGTAATATTAAACTTAACAAGGAAAACTCAGTGCTTTTATTCATCAATGGAATTTAAAACGCAAAGAAAGTTATTTTTCAATTTAGACCCAACTTTTGAGATTGATCACTTATTTAGATTGGTGATAGTCAAAAACTTCACCATTAATAGTTACTTAACTTTCTTTTTGCTAGAGATTAGGGAATGTAATATCTAAAGAATTTTCTTCTGATAAAGTTGATAGGTAGATAATTGTAACTCTTTAATACCTGCTTTCTCAAAGCCAAGGTTTTCATAGTATTTACACAGTTTGGGGTTTTTAGCATCAGCATCTAAACGTAGATAAGAGGTATTGGCGTAATGAGCTTTTTTCTCAATTTCATGTATAATTTTAGTTCCCATTCCTTTACCATTATATTTTTCCTGTACGACCAAAGAATGTATATAGCTAGCTTTTTCCTTTTGTTTCCCCCAATAGCGTAAATCTTCTTGAAGAATTCTTACCACCCCTATAAGCAAGCCTTCTGTATCTTCAATAAAAAAGAATTCTTTGTTTTTGATGCCTTCTTTTACCCATTGTATTTTTTCTTTGGGCGGATTTTTCCAATACTGCCAATGGTCGATATTCATTTTATGAATTCTTTCAGCGGCTTCTTTAAATAGATTCAATACGGTAGGGAGGTCTTTTAATTTTATGGGGATAAAAATCATGGTAGAGAGTTGTCTTATAATTAATCAAGAAGTATTTCTTCGATAGTTCTCTTTTGACGAATATAGCTTTCAGGCATTTCTTTAAAAGGCTCTACTGTATAGCTTGAAATGTTATCTGCGCTAAAAAACCAGTAATTTCCATCTAGTTTTCCTGAGGAAGTTTGTATATGTTCTTTAGGTTGCTCATTAATGGATAATAGATTTTTGTTGGTATTATACCAAATTCCTAAAACTCTCAAATCTTGAAGTTTAGAATATTTCAATACCAGATGGGTCTGAAATTTATGATCTGTTTGATGAATAGTAAATGACTTAAGTTGAAAATTATTAAGTTCTTTAGCCAAAGGAGGTTTCTTGGGATTGATTTGTTGTAGGTCTTGCCAAAAGGCTAAAAGTTCTTTTTTATCCTGCTCGTTAGTAATCAAGCCAAAAAGATCATTTTGAATAATCTCAATTTCTTGAACTTTTGGTCGAATTACTACTTGCGTACGATCTGCAATTAATTTTGAATCGGGAAGGTTAAAAAAAGTACTAATTATATAGACAATAACCGTTATTTCTTCCATGACTTAGCTTTTTTATCATTTAAATAAACTTAGTTTCTAAGCTAGCATAAAATATTTATATAAAAAAACCGAAGCGAGAAACTTCGGTTTTTTAAACTAGTTTTTCTTAAAAGAAATAGCCTACTGAGACTTGAAACACATCATTTTTATAAGTGTTTTTGACTTCTTTCAACTCATTTACATCAGATATGCCTAAATTATAGCGAACCCCAAAATTCAATCCATTGTCCAATTTATAACCTACGCCAAAATTCACCCCAAAATCAAAAGAATTAAAAGAATCTTCCACATCATCACCTTCGTTATCTGCGCTGAGTAGGTAACCAATCTGCGGTCCAGCTTCTATACTCAAACCCTCCGTTAGATAATATTTTCCCATTAGTGGTAAGTTTAGGTAATTTAAAGCAATGACGTTATCACCAAAACTGTAGCCCTGTCTAGAATACATTAGCTCTGGTTGAAAAGAAAATTTTTCTGAGATAGAAATTTCAGAAACGACTCCTACGTTGAATGAAGTGACAGTTTCAAAGTCACTAGTTTGATCTCCACTTAAAGTCGCAAAATTGATTCCTGCTTTTGCTCCAAATTGAACTTCTTGTGCTAATCCTGTGCTTAACCCGAAAATCATGATTAATCCTACAAATACTAATTTTTTCATACGTTTTAAATTTATGGTTTATAGAAAGACGTAATTAAAATGTTAGTGTGGCATTTTTATTTTTTTATAAATTTTATGAGTTATTGGTAACTTAACTTATCGTTAAAAAGTAATTAATACGGGTAAAGTGTAATTTGATTACTTTTATAGGGAACTTAAAAATTTAGGATTATGAAACTTTTATTTATGTTACCTTTTTTGGTATTGTTTAACTTTAACCAACCTAATCAAAATTCTACAGATGATTTTACGGTTTTTATGGAGGTCACTACGTATCAGCCCGACGGTTATGCAGCAAAAGATTTAGCGACAGGAGAATGGATTTATACCAATAGAGGGCAAAACTTTTTTGAAAATTTACCTGCAGGTACTTATAAGTTTACTGCTTACGAGGGGCATTTTTGTGGAGCTTCAAGTGAAATTTTAACTTTATCTGAAGCTAATGCCATAGATGGAACATTTACAGTAACACTTCAAGGCTGGTGTGAATAATCTTTTATTTAGAAAACAAAAAGCCCATATTCATATGGGCTTTTTTATTATAATTTATAACCTAAGCTTAACCGAAGCAAGCAGTTTTTTAATTCTTGTATAGCTCCATTTCTTGTTTTAAAATCATAAATAGTAGTAAGTCCCTGATAAATTCTTAACTCAATAAATATTTGATTAAATTGATAACCTCCGCCTATATTTAATCCAAAGTCAATATCAGATTTTAAATTTCCATCATCAGCAGATTCTTTTTTGGTATCAAGTAAAAATCCAATTTGAGGTCCTACAGTTAGATAGAGTTTGTTCCCGTATTTTAAATTTACAGGTACATTAAAATGAGCAGCATAGATAAAAGTTTTTTCATTTTATATTAGATTAGTAATTTGTGGTTACTTATTAAGTTTATAGTTAGGTATTTTGGGTGAATTTATAACAATTTATCACATTAAATAAATTTTGGTCTTCATCTATATAACGGCTAAAACGTTAAAGTTATAGTAAATGTATGCTTATCACCTCGTTAAAATTAATGATGCTAGCGTAATAGGTTCTATTTTTGAATCGCTTTATTTTTAAATGGATGAGGCCAAACAACCTGAATTTTACTATTGTGAGAAATACCGCCACGCCCTATCAACATATTATGCAAACTATAGGAAATACGCCTATGGTTCAGCTTAAACAATTTTTGCCCTTAGAAAATTTAGAACTTTACGCTAAACTAGAAAGTTTTAACCCTGGCGGAAGTATTAAAGACAGAACAGCTTTTTACATTTTACAAAAGGCTATTGAAGAAGGAAAGATAAAGAGAGGGGGGACAGTTATAGAGTCGAGTTCAGGGAATATGGCAGTAGGTTTAGCACAAGTTTGTCTTTATTTTGACCTTCAGCTTATTGTGGTGGTAGATCCAAAATTAAACCGTCTTACCGCTCAACTTTTAAAAACTTATGGGGCAACTATTGTAAAAGTAGACAAGCCTTGTCGTAAAGGAGGCTTATTAGGAGCACGTTTAAAAAAAGTGAAAGAGCTCTTAGAAATCACGCCCAATAGCTTTTGGAGTAATCAATACGGTAACCTAGATAACCCACGTACACACGAGCATACTACCCGAGAAATTTTTGCCGCAGTGGGAACTTCTATAGATTATTTATTTGTGGCTACCAGTACTTGCGGTACGCTTATGGGATGCACTAATTATATAAAATCTCAGGGGCATTCTACTAAAATTATTGCCGTAGATGCTTTAGGGAGTGTGCTTTTTGAAGGTGAAGCAGGAGACCGTAAAGTACCTGGGCATGGCGCTGGGGTACCTTCTCAGTTTTTAGAGGAAGAACTTATTGATGAGGTTATAAAAGTAACCGATTTAGAATGTGTGCAAGGATGTTGGGACTTACTTAAAAAAGAAAATATACTCGTTGGAGGTTCTTCAGGAGGAATACTTTCTGCTGTAAAAAAATACCAACCTCAATTACCTAAAGGCGCTCGATGTGTAGTGCTTTTAAGTGATGGGGGTGAACGTTATTTAGATACAATTTATAATCCTTCTTGGTTGCTCAAGCATATTCCTCATGTAAAAGAAAACGTGCAGCCTATTGGGGGTTGGAAGTTAGCTTCTGCTTCTGTTTTCAATACAGCTATTGTCGGTGTAGGGCCTAAAGGTTTGTATAGTTTTGAGCGCTTACTTAGTCTTATTGTTACAGAAAAGATTAGCGAACCAACTCATATCCATTTATTTAATAAAAACGAATTTTTTGGAGCTGGAGATATTTATCGAACCGATCAGCCTGAATTCTTAAAAATGAATTTCACGAATGAAAAAATAAATGCAGGCCCTTCTCAACCCCATCAAAATGTGTTTGGTTTACCAAGCTACATAGAATGGTTAAGTGAAGCGTTAGAGTTAGAAGAATCTGCATTGTATGGAAAGTTTTCTTCTCGCGCTATGGTTGGGCGATACCTCAGAGCTTGTTTTCTAATTTTACAACGTGCTGCTCCTGCTAACGTGCACCTTCATATTCGTGAGCAAGAAGTAACGCATATTCAAAAAAATAAAGAAGATCAAGGTTTCCAAATTTATACTGAAGAAGCTTCAGAGAAAGAGTTACTCACTACTTTTCAAAATGTATTAATGACTACAGGTCATGATGGTGTAAGAAATAAAGAAACTTCATCAGAAAAAGGAAAATCAAATCATATTAATTTTATATATCCAGTAACAGAGAAACTTTCTGTTATTCCAGCGCATTCAAAAATTGCCATAAAAGGAATGGGCTTAACGTTTATCGATGCTGTTTTAGCCTTAACAGAAGGCAGAGGCGGAGTTTTTAGAGGAAGTGAAATGGACTTAGAATATGTAGCTAGCGGCAGAGAACCACAACGCTTATTTCCTTATTCTCGTTCGGGAGCGCTTATGATACCTAGAGTCGGTGAAATGCCTGAAGTTCCTGAGTTAAGGTATTTTTTAATAGAAAATTTTTCCTCTCCTAAAAAAATAGATTTTGTAGGAGAATTACTTCCCCTTATCATGAAAGAATTTACATACCGCTATTATGATATTGCTTTTCAAAACTATGGAGAAACACTTCAATACGATTCAGATTTTGATAAACTGCAATCACAAATAGATACTTTTCATCAGCGTTATGCAGACGCTAAGTTTTTTGATTTTGAAATGTTATGTACTCCTTTTAAAAACCAAAACAATTATACTACTGCGGCGCTAGAACATTACTTAGATTATATTCTTTCAGAAGTAAGTTTAGGTAAAAATAGTCCGCTACTAGCAGCCATAAGTGCTTGGCACGCTATAAGTCCTATGTTTAATGAGCTCTATAGTTTTGGCGGATTAACTCCTGAGAGTCAGCAACTATTTGATGCGAATTATGCTTCGCTGTTTAATCGCTTAAGTTATGGACCGCCTTTAGTCAATATGTATAAAATTAAAGCACTGATTCGTAGTGGTATTTTAGACTTTAGTTTTGGGAAATCTCCAGAGGTTGAATTTTTAACTGATGCGTTAAAGTTAAAAACTTCAAACGATTCTTCTTCCAAGCAAGAAGCAGAAAAAGTAACCCATCATATTGATGCTCGAATCCCAAAAATAAATCTTCAACAACAATGCTCGCTGGTATATAAACACCTTTATCGAGAAGGCCATATGCAACCGTTTCAAAATAAAGATAAGCAAGCTTCTTATTTACCTGGTGCTATAGCGTTGAGTAAAAAGGGAGAAGTTATTTCTTCTGAGCAGAAAAAATTACCATTAATCATTTATGGCACCGCCACAGAAGGAGTAACTTTTGATAATGACACCTTATCTAGAAATCGCAATGATTTTGGTTCTATTTGGGCACGAGAGACCCTAAAGTTAATAAAAAACCATAACCTAAAAAAGACTCACTCACAAGTTTATGAAGAAAGCTATGTATAGTAAAGGAAATCAAAAACAGGGACTTACCCCAATCACCTCTCCATGGATGCATCAACTCATGGAGCAGCCACAAATCATTCAAGAGTTATTTAAAACTTATGGATCTCCTCTCAATATATTACATCCAAAGAGTTTATGTCTTAATAGAGAAAAGTTCCAAGATGTTTTTAAAGAATTAGAAGTAGATGGGCAGATATTTTATGCTCGTAAAGCAAATAAAGCCAAAGCATTCGTTGCGCAAGCTCTTGCAGATCATATAGGAGTAGATACCGCGAGTACACGAGAGCTTTCAGAAACATTAACACTTGGAGCTTCTAAAGATCAGGTGGTGCTTACCGCAGCAATTAAAACTGAAGATCAGCTTCAAATCGCCTTAGAAAATGAAGTGGTGGTGATGATTGATAATGATGATGAATCAAAGTTAATTAATCGTCTGGCCAAAGAAATGGGCGTAAATGCTCGAGTAGCTTTTCGATTAAGCGGCTTCACTTTTGAGGATGAAAAACTATATAGTCGTTTTGGATTTGATGTAGATAGCTTTGAAGATTACATCACCCAATTGGTAGGTCAAGATAAAGCCTATACTCATTTACAGGTAGAAGGTTTTCATTTTCATTTAGATGGGTATTCTATTCCTCAGCGTAGTGATGCACTTTTACAATGCATTAAGCTCATCCGAAAATTGAAAAACAAGGGATTCGAGTTTCGTTTTATCGATATGGGCGGCGGTATTTTAATTAATTATTTAGCAAGTCAATCAGAGTGGAAAAACTTTGATCATTTGTTAAAAGAAAGCTTACGTCAAGAAACGGCACCAGTTACATTTAATTATCAGGGCTTAGGTTATTGGTTAGAAGATGGGCAGGTAAAAGGTAAACGTGCGACGTACCCTTATTATAATCAAGTGCATGGAGAGCAATTTTTAAAAGAGGTATTAAGCTTTAAAACCACTCAAGGCAAATCATTAGCTGAGCTGCTAAACAAAGAAAAGTTACAGATTAGAATAGAACCTGGGCGCTCATTGGTTAATCAAGCGGGAATCACCATGGCTAAAGTGATACACAGAAAGCAAGATGCAAAAGGGCAGTGGTTAGTGGGGTTAGAAATGAATATGAGTCAAATGATGAGTTCTAGTGCAGATTTTATGTTAGATCCGTACGTGATGTATCAAAACCTTGAAGAAGAAGAAGCTGAAAATGCAGCTGTAGAGGTATATTTTACGGGTGCGTATTGTTTAGAGCGAGATATTTTACTTAAACGAAAAATCACGTTGCCGCAACTACCTGCTATCGGAGATATAGTGGTTTTTGTAAATACAGCAGGATACATGATGCACTTTTTTGAAACCGAAGCGCACCTTTTTGAACTGGCTCCCAATTTAGTATTCACACCAAAATCTCATCAAATTAGCACACGAGATTTTGTAAAAGATGCAGACATATAATATTAAAAATTCTAGATGATATGGATAATTTATGGATAGGAAATGCAGAAACATTTAGACGTATTTTAATTACGGCTCCGCTCTTTTACCTAATCTAAACTATTAGGAAAGCGAACCACTTCGCAGATGAATAGTTTTGATTGGATTGTAACCGTAGCGATGGGGTCTATTGTAGCCTCTACAGTACTTATGAAAAGTGTGCCTATTTTGGCGGGTGCATTAGCTATATTCATGCTCATGTCGATGCAATTTGTCTTGACAAAACTTATCGTACATTCAACTTGGGTTAGAAATTTAGCGCGTACAACGCCCAGACTTTTAGTTTTTCAGGGAGAGTTTTTAACAGAAAACATGCACAAAGAACGTATTACCCAGCCCGAGATTTATGCAGCAATATGAGAAAAGGGAATACCTAATGTAAATGAAGTATATGCTGTAGTTTTAGAAACTGACGGAAAGTTTAGTGTGATTTCGATGAGTGAAAATAATACCACTTTTTCTTTAGCTCATGTAGAAGGTGTTCCCTACGGCCTAAAAAAAAACTTAGAGCAAGCTAAAAAATCCAGCTCAAAGTGAATCTTAATGTCTCATAGATTATTTATAATGTAACTCCTCTAAAATTCGTGCTTTATTTTTAATAATACTAGAATCTGCTTTTTTAAGTAAACGCTTCTTATCGGTAAAATAATACTTGTATTTAGCGCGGGTTATAGAAATAGCGTAGTTGTCAAAATCTTCACCAGTAATATCTACTCCAGTTTTAAAAGGCACAGGAGATTTTAGCACAGAAATATGGTAATCATACGTCATATCTAAATGTTGAACGCCGCCAATCGCTAATCGATAGCGATCTATTTCTAATAGCGCTGGTAAAATGTTTACATCATCTTCTTCAAACTCCATTTCAACCTCTAGGCTTTTAACTGGATTTTTTTCTTGGTTTTTAAACATAAACGTTTGGGCTAGTTCTCTAAACGTAGGTCCGTCAAGTACCATAATATCTTTGGCTTTCATTGCCGCAATACCGCGTAAACTAGAAGCTTCAAACGCTAATTGCTCATTAAGATTAACTTTTCCTTTAATTCTAAAATCAGCTTTACCTTCAAAAGCTTTGGTTGCGGGCAGTAAAGAATCTAAAGCAGGAATAACTTCATTTAATTTTCCCATTTCCACTTCGGTCATATAAAACTCAAAATCTAGTGCTGGTTTTTGTCTGTCTTTAGCGGTATAGGTTAAGCTGGCATCTAAATTCGCTGCAAGCGTATTAAAGTGCAAACGATCTAACTTAAGATTACCGTTTTTAACCATCACCTTTCCATAAATATTATTCAGTTGCATTTTTCCAAATTCTAATTGCTTCACCTTGGTGTTCAATTGAAAGGCTAAATTTTCTGGAATTTTAAACGCGTGCTTTTCTTGTGATAAGCTATCACTTTCTACTTTTGTGAGTTTATTAGTGTCTGAGGTAACCGCCATTTGTTGGTTAACACCAGCAAATACTTGCATGAGTTGGTTGGCGTTAATTTTAGTAGCGCTCACCGATAGATTTGCGGTGACTAATTCTCCATTTTTAAAGCCAATAGCATGGTCAAGATTTCCGGTGAGTTCTATATCAGAATCTCCAAAATTTAAAGCCGTTTTGTCTAAAGTTAGCTTGTCGTTTTTAAAGGCTATTTTAGAGCTTGGCATTTCTAAACGATGTATTAATTTAGGATCGTAAGCGATTAAATTTTTAAAACTGACCGACCCTTTTGGGAGCCATTTTTTAGGTGCTTTTTTGGTAAGCTCAAGCTCATAGTTTCCTTTAGCAATGGCCACATAAGATTTGTTTAGCCCAACCGCAACGCTATCAATGCTAAACTGAGAGTTAATAGAAGTTGGTAGATCTTTTTCTTTGGGGTGTAATTCGGCATCAATTTGTGCATTTTGAACAAAACCCCAAATAGAATCTTGTGCTTTAAACCTTAATTTTTTAAGCGCAATTTCAGCGTTTAAATGAGCTTTTCGTTTGCCCGTTTGTTTCACCCAAACTTTTCCCGCTAATTTTTCTGCGGAAGCTTTAAATTGATCTTTAAATTCGATATTAGAATCCTTAAGATCAATCGTTGACGCTAAGGTGTTGTACTTCTCTTTATCTTTAAAAAAATAGAGCTCTAAACGCTTTGAATTTAACGATAGACTGTCTTTAAAAGAGGCGATAGCCAAATCGTTTAACTGAACTTTACCTTCAATTGCTAAATCTTCAAATTCGCTATTTTGAAGTTGAGAAACGAAGAAGTTGGTTTTAATTTTTGTAGTAATAGCGCCAGACGCTGTAATATTTTTATCAAAAGGAAAGGCTTGGTAAAGTTGGGTAAGGTTTAAATTTCCGTTTAGCTGTAGATGAACTAACGGATCTAACAATACTTGCTGAATATCTCCTGAACTTTGTAAATTAATTCCAGTGCCAACCACCGTTAAATCTTTGATCGTTGCATATGAATTTTTGGGTGCTTGTCTGTCTATTTCTGAAGTAATATGCGTGGTTAAGTGGCTAATTTTTCCTGGAAAATCTTTATAGGCTAAAGAAGCATTTTCTAGCTGTAAATTTGCCGTTAGTTTAGGGTATTGGTTTTTATCATAAAAGCCTTCGGTGTGAAGTTGAAGTTTTAAATCTCCTTGCGTGGTGACTTCTTCTTTAGCCAAAAAGGTATGCGGAATTAAATCGATAATATTCTTGAGCGATTTAGTTTGCAGCTCACTGTCAATAGCAATAAAAGTACGTTTTTGCTGCGGAAAAAATTGAATTTTCCCTTTATTTTGAAAATGAATATCATTCACTATAAAATCACTTTTTTGAAGACTTAACAGCGTGTCTGAAAATGAAAAATACAATTCGGCATCCATTCCGGTTTTTTCAATCTTAAATTGTTTTTCCGGAACTCGATAAATGGCAATTTCTTGATTAAGATTTTTCACGTTAAGCCCTAAGCCTTTGTTGTCTTTCGCCAGGTCTAAAATTAAATTAAAGTCATTAACGGCATAATTTAGCAGCGAAACACCATCTTTATAACGTGCTTGAGCGTGATTAATTTCTAATTTCTGAATGCTAAAGTCCTTAATGTCTAACCCATCATCTGTAGAGTCTTGAGCTTCTTCTTCACGCTGAGGTTTTATAATGTTCCAATTTGAATCGCCTAACGAATCTAATTGAAAATAAAGTTGAGGTTGGTCGAGCTTTATATGCTTAACATCAACCTCATTATTTTTTAAAAATTTATAGAGGTTAAACGAAAGTTTAGCTTCTTTAAATTGTACCAGTGTGTCTTGGTCAGCATAGTTGGGATTAGGTAATAAAGCTCCTTTCTGAAATTTTAAACCAAAATTTGGAAAGCTTGAGAAAAAGGTAAGTTCAATACGTTCACAGGCTACTTTACCCACTAAAAATTTGTTAGCGATACTTAAAGCTTTTGGAGTGATTTTTTCTGGCGTAACTATAAAATTTATCACAATGCCAATCGCTAAGCTGCACAGTAAAACTAGAGCGAGTAGTATTTGTAAGCATTTTCTAATCCATTTCTTCACCTTCATTCTTCAATAGTATACGAGAATTTTTCTACCTGTGATAAGCTAAAATAGCCTAAAGCATAATTATCTTCATTGGTTTCATTAATTAGGTTACCTCTAATATTCGCTGGAGGTGTACTAAAAGGATTAGCGCTGGTGCTTTCTAAAACCAAACTCATATAATTATGAAACTGTTTAGAAATCCCTCTAAATCTAGTATGAATGGTAGATCCTATTTCTAAATCTTCATCAGAAAAGCTAAAATCTACTTCATTTCCATTAAAAAAATTATCACTACTAATTCCATATTGAGGATAAATTAGAATATCGGTTTGAAAATCTTCGAGGTAATAATTTTCTTCGGCTATGGGGTCATTAAAATAAAACGTAATTTCATAATTATCTTCTGAAAAACCGCCATCATCGGCTTGCTCAACTCTAGTAATTTCGGGAGTGCTCACTAGATTTTCTGTAGCGGTATAAATTTCATCATCAACGATTACTTGCAATTCATAGTTGGCATGAAGCTCAGGTACAAAATTATTACATTGATAAGTGCCGGGAGTTTCGGTTTCTATAAAACTGAAAATAGTTCCGTTAGCATTGGTAATTTCAACTTGCGCGCCGCTTACTTTTTGAGTTTCGTCTTCATAATAGTTGGTAAGTCTACTCAGGTAAATTTGTTGTACATTTCCGGGGGTGTTGGTTTCCCATAAAATTTCAGCATCAACCACTAAACGATTGTCACTCGATGATAAATCTACCTCTACCACATCTTCACACGAAAAAAGCAGTAAGCTAAACGTGCAGAGTAGGGTGTATGTCCAGAATTTTTTATTAAATTGATATAGCGTTGTCATACTTGTTTAGAATTTGAAATTATAAGAAACACTTGGTAAGGCTCCAAAAATTGAAAGACGTCTAGCTTCATTTGCGCCGGTATCTTCATTGGTCGTAAATCTAACCGAAGCCGCATTTTTTCGGTTATAAACATTGTAAATACTGAAAACCCAATAACTCTGCCAGCCTTTGTTTTTGTTAGGTTTTGGCGTGTAAGTTGCCGCTAAATCTAAATGATGGTAGGTGGGGAGGCGGTTTTCATTTCTTTGTGAATAGTTAGGGACGGGAATGCCGCCAATTTCATAATAACCATTTGGGTAGGTCACTGGTTGCCCCGATTGTAAAGAAAAATTAGCACTAAACGACCATTTGTCGGTATGCTCATAATTGGCGACCACACTTAAATTATGTAATTTGTCATAAGGAGAAAGGTACCATTCGCCCTTGGCTATACCAGGGTCTTCCGCCGTATTTCCTTGAGTTTTTTGTTCTGCTCTAGATAAGGTGTACGAAAGCCAACCGGTTAATTTACCTGAATTTTTTCTAAATAGAAACTCAAGTCCGTAAGCTCTGGCTTTTCCGTTAAGTAAAACTTGTTCTATGTTATCGTTAGCAATCAGATCTGCTCCATCTACATAATCAATGCGGTTTTTAATGTCTTTATAAAAAGCTTCAGTTTCTAGGGAGTATTTTTTACGGCTAAAATTTTTAAAGAATCCCAACGCATATTGATCTAATAGTTGTGGTTTAATAAAAGAACCACTAGGTGTCCAGATATTCACAGGTGTAGGAGATTGACTGTTAGAAATAATATGCATATACTGCGCCATTCTGTTATAACTGGCTTTAAACGATGTTTCTTCATTTAAAGCATAAGATAAAGCTGCTCGAGGTTCAATAGTATTAAAATCTTTAATTACCTCTCCACTATCATAATCAATACTTCCAGTAGGAGTGGCATCTTCGTAAATATTAAAATTGGGGTTGTAAACAGCCGGATGGTTGTTGGCGTACGTATTTATAGATTGCGGGCCATAACGGTAAAAGGTGCTGTATCGTAAACCATAGCGTAGGTTAATCTTTTCAGTTAGTTGATGATTTACATCTATATAAGCAGAAGGTTCTAAGGCATATTCCTTGGCGATTTGTTTAAAATTAATAGCAGAAGTTGCGTCTTTAGGAGCTAAGGTACCCGGGTTTACTTCATAATATATTGCTTCAGCTCCATAATCTAACTGTATCGCTTCAGAGAGGTAATGTTTCCACTCGTAGGTTAGCCCGAAACTTTTAATGTTACTTTTCCATTCAAAATTTTTAATGTTCAAATCTAAATTAAATTGATAATCGCTATAAAATAGAGATAAATGAGTGAGAATGTCTTCACTAAAACGGTGTTCCCATTTCAGATTACCCATAGTATTTCCGTAGGTGGTAGAAAAGCTATCTCCTAGCTGTAAAAGATCTCTTCCATAATAGCCTGAAAAACTAAGCGCATTTTTTTTGTCTAGACGATAGTTTAATCGGGTATTTAAATCGTAAAATTTAATTGAATTATCATTATCAGCGAGTTTTAAAAAAAGATGGGCGTAAGAGGTTCTACCGCCTATCATAAACGATCCTTTTTCTTTTTTTATGGGGCCTTCTAGCATGAGTTTACTAGAGATTAACCCAATGCCTCCAGTCCCTTTTATGTTTTCGTCGCTGCCCGTGTGTTGGTGTACATCAAGTACCGAAGAAACACGGCCTCCAAATTTCGAAGGTATTCCTCCTTTGTATAATTCTAGATTGCTAACCACATCGGCATTAAAAACAGAGAAAAAACCAAACATATGAGAATCACTATAAATAGGCGTACCATCTAATAAAATTAAATTTTGATCGGCCGCTCCTCCTCGTACGTTAAATCCAGAAGAGCCCTCTCCTGCATTGGTGACTCCCGGTAAAGTAAGCAGCGATTTTAGCGGGTCAGGTTCTCCCATAGCAACCGGTATTTGTTTAATTTCTTGCATATCTAGCCTATTCATACTCATCTGAGGTTTCTTTATATCTACCGCTTTAGAATTTTGAGTGATGATAACTTCGTCTAAATTTTCTCCGCCTTCTTCCAATTTAGAACTGATATTAATATTTTTATTTAAGTTAACGGTTTTCTCTTGGGGAGCAAAACCTATATAACTAATACTAAGGCTATAAATTCCTTCGGGTAATTGTAAAGAAAATTGTCCGTTTTCATCCGTCGAAGTTCCTGTAGCGGCTTCCTTAACATAAATATTTGCCCCTAGTAAAGGAGTACCTGAAGGATCTGTGATGCTTCCCGATAAGCGGTAAGTTTTTTGATTTTCCTGCGCGGCAATTGGTTCTACCGTAATGGTATGACCAATTTTATCGTAATTATAGGTTTGGTCTTGCTTAAGTTGAGTTAACAAATCCGTAAAATTAATAGCGTTAGAGTGTTGAAGATTACTTGCTAAAGGTGCATTAACATTAACCGTATTGCTATAGGCAAAACTATAAGGCGTCTGCGTCTCTATTAAATTGATTAAGTCTTTTAAAGTAGTGGGGGCAGGTTCAAGTTGAATACTTTGGGCTTGTAGTAATGAACCTGTTATTAAAAATAAAATAAAAAGTAATTTATTCATAAGAAGTAGGTGTCTATAGCGTTAGTTTTTAGGGGTAAAATAAATAATTTGATTATGTATATTATATCGATAATGATACAGTTTAGAGATCACTTCTAAAATGTAACTCAGTTGCTCTCTCCGCTCAATTTTTAAGGTGATTTTCTGATCATCTATAGGGGCTTCAACTTTAATTTGATACCCATAATTTTCTTGAATATAACTTACAAAATCAGATAAAGGCGCTTCGTGAAATTCTTTATATAAGCTAAAATCATGAACAGCTACCTGATTTTGAGTTGCTACAAAAGTCTCTCCAGGAGCAATCCACCAATTTTGAGCACGACCTTCAACTTGTAATTGTACACTACCCTCGTATAGGCTAACTTCAGTGTGGTTAGGCGCAGGGTTTTTTATCCGAAAGACTGTTCCTAAAACGGTAGTGGTGGTTTGTTGACTTTCTACCGTAAAAGGATGTACCTTATCTTTTTGCACTTCAAAAACTGCTTCTCCCGTTAGCTTTACGTTTCTATGAGTATTAAAGTTCTGAGAAAAACTAAGCTGAGCATTGGTGGCGAGTTCTACCTTTGAGCTGTCTGGTAAATAAACAATTTTAAGCTGTTGAGTAGGATTGTGAATAATGGTTTGGCTTAATGTAGAACTTCCTGAAAATAAATTAGTTTTCTGATATAAAACCCCTGCTGTCACTGCGACTATAATCAAAATTGAAGCAGCAGTCCCATAATAAAATTGATATGATTTTTGTTTTGGAAATTTTTCAGTACTAAATTTCTTCCAAGAGGCTTCTTTTTGAATGGCAGCGTTGGGAGCTGTAGCCGATTGCTCCCATACTTTTTCTAATTTACGTTTTACTTGTTGCTCGTCCATCCGTATTCAATTCCTTAGTATAGACATCGCTTAAATGTCTTCGTTGCAATTATTTTTGCTACAAAATTGCTGGTTACCTGTAAGACAATCGAAATATAAAAAGTTCCTAAGCTTTTTTTACTTTTTTTAAAATAAACTGGTTAGCTAAGTAAATATGATTAGCTATGGTTTTGGGAGAGAGGTGAGTATACTCCATAATTTCTTGGTAAGAATAATTATGAATTTTGTGAAGAACAAATATTTTTTGCCGTTGTTCAGGCAATTGCTTAATGAGCTCTTGTAACTGTTTTTGTTGATTTACCTCATCATCTTCCATAAATTCTTCTGCTTTGCTGGAAGGTGAAAAATGCGGATCTAATCGAATCACTTTTTGTTCGCGTTGAAGATGATTTAAAATTAAGTTTTTGCAAATCACAAATAACTGCTTATCGAGCGCTACATCTTCTTTTAATAGTTCTCGCTTTTCGTAAACTCTTAAAAAGGTTTCATGAACAAAATCATCAGGGGTGAGTAGTTGAAAATTAAAATGTTTAGCCACCTCAATCAAATGATCATAATAAAGAAAGTAAGCTTTTTTAAAGCTTTTTTCTTTACCTCTTTTTAAATCAGTTAACAATTTTTTTTCTTCGGAAAAACTCCTCATAAATTTGGGGCTTTTGTATATGAACTCAATTTTAAGAGTTATCGTATGTAAAGCTGCAAATTTACGTAGTAAAGTTAAAATAAAATCCAATTTCTTAAAATTAACAGCATCGGTTCAATTCTTTATACCTTTGAGTTTTACACCTGCAAACACCTATTTATGCGTCTTAAGAATGCCTATCAAAATAACCTTAAAAATGTTTCATTAGACCTTCCTGAAAATCAACTCATCGTGGTGACGGGACTTTCTGGTTCTGGGAAGTCGTCGTTGGCTATGGGAGTGATCGCAAATGAAGGCTATCGGTATTTTTTAGAAAGCTTACCAGCTTACCACCAACAAAATAGTATGGCTATTCCCACGGCAGAAGTAGATGCTATTGAAGACTTGCCGCCAGTGGTAAAGGTAGAGCAATCCAAACGCTTTCAGTCTATCAAAGCTACGTTTGGAACCTTGTCAGAACTTGCGCCCATGTTTCGAGTATTATTTGCGAGGTATTCTGCAGAAGAGAAAATGAGTAAATCTTTATTTTCTTTCAATCATCCTAAAGGGGCTTGCGAACAATGTAGAGGAATAGGTGAAGAAGAATACATCGATTTAGAAAAATTGATTGGTGATGAAAACAAAACCCTTCGAGAAGGTGCCATTGTCACTACCTTGCCCAATGGTTATATAGTGTATTCACAAGTGACCGTAGAAGAGTTAAATAAAGTATGTAAAGCGCACAGATTTAATGTAGATACACCCTGGAAAGAGCTTAGCCAAGAGCAAAAAGACGTCATATTATATGGTAGTGATCGCTTACAGGTGTTTTATGGTAAGCATAGTATAGAGTCGCGTTTACGTTGGCAGGGTTTTAAAGCAAAACCTCGTGAAGAAGGCTACTACAAAGGAGTAATGCCTATTATGGAAAATATCTTGCGCCTCGATCGTAATAAAAGTATACTAAGGTTTGTAAGTGCGCGAACCTGCCCCAAATGTCACGGAGCTCGTATTAAAGCAGCTCATTTAAAATTTACTTGGCAGGGATTCAATTTTCAGGAATGGATGGAGCTTCCCTTAGCTCAATTATACGATCAATTGCAAAGCTTATCTCTTTCGGAAGGAGAACAACTTTTAGTAGAAAAACTTTCTACACAGTTATTCGATTTAATCCGATTGGGGATGGAGCATTATACGTTGAGTACACCCAGCCATGAAATTTCATCGGGAGACGCGCAACGCATCAAGCTCATCAAGCAAGTTAATAGTCATTTACAAGGAATTTTATATGTGTTTGATGAACCTTCCATCGGTTTATCTGCAGCTTATCAAAAACATTTGTTACATATTTTACGTCGTTTAATTCTTCGGGGTAATACGGTCATGGTCGTTGAGCACGATTTAGCATTTATGAAATCAGCAGACTGGCTAGTAGAATTAGGGCCCGGTGCTGGTGTAGAAGGGGGAGAGATTTTATTTAATGGGAAGTTCAAAGATTTTATAACCGAAGAAAAATTAAGCACGCCAACACGCAAGGCTTTTGATGAAGAAAAAGAAGTTTCAGCTAAAGAAGTAGTGACCGAAAGCTTGATTAATTTTCAACCCAAGCTACAAGGCTTAAGCGTGGTGAGTAGAAAAACAAAAGAACTTACCCAGAAAGTTACTGATTTTTGTACGAAAAACGAATTTCAGCTTTATCAAGTAGATGATCAGCCTATAGGAAAAACACCACGAAGCAACCCTTCTACCTATACAGGATTGGCCGATAAGATTAGAGATTTATTAGCGAAAACTCCTCAGGCAAAAGAAGCCAAGCTCACCAAAAGTGATTTTTCATTTAATAATAAAAGCGGAAGATGTCCGCATTGTGAAGGGGCAGGCGTCATCACGCTATCGATGAGTGTGATGGGCAGCGTAAATCAAACCTGTCCGCATTGTCAAGGTAAACGTTTTCAGCCTAAAGTCTTAAAAGTAACTTGGCACAAAAAAAATATTTCAGATATTTATGAATTGAGCGTTACCGAAGCGCATGCATTTTTTGCGCAAGAACAAAAACTAGTAAAGATTCTTTCATTAATGCAGCAATTAGGCTTGGGGTATTTAAAACTAGGGCAAGCCTCTAATACCTTATCTGGAGGAGAGGCGCAACGTATTAAGTTAACCAAACATTTTATCAAATCGGCTAAAAAGACATTGCTATGGTTAGAAGAGCCTAGTATTGGGTTGCACCAACAAAATGTAAAACAATTATTAACAGCCTTACAGCAACTAAAAGCCCAAACCGCCGGAATTATTTGTATAGAAAATCATGAATTATTTCAACAAGAAGCCGATACTTGGGTTAATAATACCAAAAAAGTAAGTCTTCAATCTCCTCAGCTTCCTACAGCAGCACGTCAAGAGGTAATTGCCGTTACCGGGGCGAGTACACACGCATTAAAAGAGTTAAATTTAGAATTTCCAAAGCAGCAGTTATCGGTAGTCACAGGAATTTCAGGTTCAGGAAAATCTTCTTTGGTCATCGATACGTTACACGGTTATGGATTACAAGAAATGACCAAGCAATTTTCAAGTTATCAACAATCTCGGGTAGGCGTTAATTTTCAATTAGAGGTAGCACATATAGAAGGGCTAACCCCTAGTATTTGTATTAGCCGAAAAGAAAAGAATTTTACCGAACGCTCAGACATCGCTAAGCAAACCGATATCGATAAAACGCTGCGTTTCGCTTTTTCTCGAAAAGCTCAGTATGAGGGTAAAGATTGGACGGCGAGTCATTTTTCTAACCAACATGAATTAGGAAAATGCATAGTGTGTGATGGCTTGGGAGAAGAGCAATTGCCAGATCCCCCAAAGCTAGTCTTAGCTCCACAAAAAAGCATAGCAGAAGGTGTATTTACGCATAACAAAGCGCTGGCCTATTATGGCAGCCCAACCGGGCAATACATGGCAATCTTAAAAGAAGTAGGGAAGGTTCATGGTTTCGATTTACAAACTCCTTTTAAACAATTCACGAAAGAGCAGGTAGACATTATTTTTAATGGAGTCCCTGATCAAAAATGGCAAACCGTTTGGGAATTTAAAACCAAAACCCGCACGGGAACCCAAGAATTGAATAGAACTTGGGACGGGCTTTTTTCATACTTAAAAGAAGAATATGTAAAAACCAGAAAAAATAAACACATCAAAGCTTTGCAAGCTTTACTCTCTTCACAACGCTGTAGCCACTGTCAAGGGAGTGGCTTACAACCCGAACGCTTAACCATTCATCTTGGAGGGAAATCAATACATGATTTAAAAACGATGAATTTTAAGGATTTTACCGTTTTTTTAAATGAAACTTCAGCGTTTCCAAAAGTAGAAAAAGAACTTGTGGCTCGAATGCAAGCCCATTTAAAAAATACCTTAGCACGGGCCGAGCAATTACATATCGATTACTTACAATTAAACCGAAAATCAAAAACTTTGAGTGGCGGTGAGCAACAGCGTGTAGCGCTCATCAAACAATTAAATAGTCCGCTTCAAGGGGTGACTTATTTGTTAGATGAACCTTCGGCAGGATTGTCACAAGATAATATTCCAGATTTAATTCAACTTTTAAAAGAATTAGTGGCTAAAGGGAATACGGTAATTGTCATCGAGCATCATAAAGATATCATCTTAGCAGCAAAACAGCTTTATGAAATAGGTCCTAAAGCAGGAGAATTGGGGGGAGAACTTATGTTTCAAGGAAGTCCGCAAGATTATTTAAAAACCAGTACTTGTCATCCATTTTTAAAAGCGCCTTCCCAAGCAGTAGTTTTAAAACCTAGTGAGGAAAATATTCACATCAAACAGCTGCATCGCCACCGTTTAAAAAAAGAAAGTTTGCAAATCCCGATAGGAGGTATTACCGCCATTACCGGGAAATCTGGTGTGGGTAAAACCACCTTGGTGAAAGAAATTTTAATGCCAAGCATTACGCAAGGTGTTCCTGTAAATTGTGAAGCTATTAAATTTCCTGCTAGCTATACAGGAGTAGATTATTTTGAGCCTCAAAAGTTAAGCGCTCAGCATAAAACGTTGGTGGTAGATTATTTAAATCTATTGCCAGTGATCACTCAACTGTTTGCCAAAGAAACCCATGCATCTGCTAGCTATTTTTCCTATAAAAACAAAAGCAGTCAATGCGCAAATTGTAAAGGTACTGGGGTGGTAGAAACGAGTTTAGATGTAGTCGCTAATTCGGTGGAGGTGTGCGAAGTCTGTGAAGGGACTCGTTACCAAAAAGAGGTCTTAAATTATCAATTGAACCATAAAAATATTGCAGAAGTGCTGGCTTTTAGTTTAGAAGAATTGTGGGGCTGGTTACCCCCAATAAAGTCCAAAGCTTCTGTTGCTAACCTTATTCCACAATTGTTGAAAATAGGTTTAGGTCACATTCGACTAGATCAAGGCGTCACTACATTATCTTCTGGAGAGAAGCAACGCTTGTTGTTATTGAATTGGCTTCAGCAAAAGCAAGAGAATCAACTCTATATTTTAGATGAACCTAGTACCGGTTTGCATTACGCAGATATTGATTTGTTATTTGAAATACTTCAGCAGTTAAGTAAAACTAACGATGTGTTGGTGATCGATCATAATCCTTATTTGTTGCTTAAAATTGGCGTAGGAATAGCGCTCCAATACTAAGCATAAGCACTTCAAATTTATTTAACTTATTTCCATAAAAAAAGCTATCTCCTAGAAGATAGCTTTTTTTAAATGTGGGGTAAATATTTGGTTTATTGGATCATGATTTTAGAAACGCCATAATCGCTTTGATCACTGTTAATTTTCAAAAAGTAAATCCCTGTACCTACTTCAGGAGTAAAACGTAATTCGTTTCTTCCTTCCACTAAATTCTTTTGTTGGGTATATACTTGTTTACCAGCCATATCAAAAATACTGATCGTAGCAGAAGTTTTAGACTGGCTATACAATAAGCAGTTCAATGTGCCTTGTGACGGATTAGGATAAACAATAAATTCATTTTTTACGTCTAATAATAACTCTTCGCTTCCTACTGGAGCCGTTTTTGCAAAAGCTACATTTTCTATTTGTAAATCTACATCATTACTACCCGCTTCCATAGGTAAAAAGGTAAAGGTAAGCATGCTTAAATCTTCTGCGGTTAACTTTTCATTTGTTCCTGTAGAAGTAAAGAAATCAAAAGGAACGTAATAGGTTTGCGCCGTAGCTTTGATATTAATATTTGCTTTGTACTGCTCTTCCCACGCTTCAATAGAAGATTTTACTAAACCTAATTCAATTAAACCAGTACCTTTAGCTGTGAACGAAATATACTTATATTCGGTATAATCTGAAGGTAGGTTTCCAGGAAGTAAAGACTTATATAGGGTTAAATAATCGTATTCACTGTGCGCTTTAAGATGTACATTACGGTGTAATGGAGATTGGTCTTCTTCATAGATTCTATCAAACGCGTTAGATACTTCGTAGTCTTCAATAGCCGTATAACTGGTATCATAGTCTAAGCCCCAGTTTCCATCGGCGTGGTAAAATACATCTTGAATTTCTCCATTCACCAACACACGCCCATCAAGCTCATAAGCATCTTTAATATCAAGGCTTACCAATTGTTCTTTTTTAGATTTAAAAGGGTTATAACGAAGTCCGTTTCCTTGAGTTTCACTATACACTTCATCCATTTCTATTTCTATGCTTTCTCCTAGTTGCGTACTTCTTAGTTGAAGATTTAACATGGTGTTGTCTCTAGAAACCTTAGCAACATAGGTACTTGGTACTTGTGAGTTTTCTTCTTGAATAATTGGTCCAGCAGCAGTTATATTGGTTAAAATATCCTGTACTAATTTTATCGTATTTTCAGGATTTGTAGACCAAACTTGAAAGTTAAATACTTCGTTAGCATTAAAGTAACCATTTACATACCAGTTACTTTGAAGACTGTAGGCTTGGTCGTTTTCATTTTTTCCAATCGAGAAAGAGATGGCATATTCAATCACGCCATTACGCTGTTCAATAGCTTGCATCAAGAAATGATAAGCATTAATTTTTTTAGTTTGAATACTTAAAATTTCTGCACCTTTTAATCGGTCACAAGAAGCTTTGGTGTGGTTATAGACATCATCGATGGTTTTAACGCCTAACACCACTCCTCTCGTTTTTCCGTCTTTTGAGAAATCTACACTTAACACTTCATTAGCAATGGTATAGTCTAGAATATCGGTAGGTGATGAAATTTTAGCGGTATAATCTTCACCTAAATTAGAAGGGAACATCTCTAACATCGTTAAATCTCCATGCCCTCTTGCTGTAAGTCTGCTAGCAGTTAATTTCTGTTTTTTAAAAGTTTTGGCTTCGGCTTTATTAAAGCGTGTCGCAATACTTTTCTTTTTACGTTTAATATATTGTTTAGAAACCGCATCTCCTAAACTTTCACTTTCTAAACCACCATCATTACCCGTATTCACTTCTTCAGATTCGATAGTGATCGGGATTAACGTAGTATGCTCGCATCCGTTAAGATCTACCGTATGAATATAAAATTCATAATAGTCAGCTTGGTCAAAATCAAAACTTACTTGAGGTTGATTAGCAAATACAAATGCTCCATCATGTGTTTCCCAGGTATAACTTGCAAATTGTGAGGCATTAGTCAAGCTGAATTGCTTGGTTGCGATTCCGTTAGCGCTGCTAGTTGCAATTGCTAAGACAGAAGCTTCTAGGTTAGGAAACACCTCTACTTGCTTACTCTTAGTAGAACTTCCGTAGGTATTGGTGGTGGTAAGGCTAATGGTGTAAATACCAGCAGCAGTATAAATTTTTTCAGGATTCATCACGTTGCTCGTCGTACCATCACCAAAATCCCATGCGTAAGTTAATGGCGCTTCTGGTTGTAGGGCATTGTCGGTATGAGAAAGATTCTTTAGTGAAAATTTATTCCCGTTAAAACATTCCTCCCAAGAATTGGTGGTAAAATCTGCAGTAGGAGCAATTCCTGGAGTAGGAGTAGAAGTAGGAATGGTAGGCTCAAAAATAGCATAATGCATTTCTCCACCACTATGAACGAGTGATTTTGCAATGACTTGCCCTTCGATGTTAGACTGGTTTTGAGTTTTAACAATATCGGCAAAAGGAGCGTAAACCGTCCCTTCAATAGTAGACCAGCCTTCAATATTTAAAGTGGTAGTATTGTAAAAATTATAAAGAATATAAGGGCAGTTTTGAAAACCAATTCCTGCTTGATTCCAAACATTCCAGTTAAAAATTCCTGGGGCATCTACATTAATCACTAAAACTTTAGAAGCACTAGGCTGCTGGTTATACGTGAATATTTGTGCTTGGTTCAAGTCTGCTCCTGTTACATTTAGGTAATTAATACCGTTTTGTAAATTTATTTTTACCTGATTAGGTAAGTTAGTGGTAGGTATAGATTGGCCATTAGGGTTCGTAAGTTGTGCATTACCGGTATGCTGTGAAATGCTGGTAGATAGAGTACGCATCTCTTGAAAGGCACTTCCAAAGTCGATGAGATTACCTTCGATAATAGGATTTTGGTTAACCCCAACATTTAAACTGTTGGCGTTATTTTGAAGCATGATTTGCGGATATGCATTGTAATTAGCTCCTGGAGTAATGCGAATATTAGAGGCTGCATTATTTTGATCGTAATACCAAACATAAGAATTAGTACCATTTCCAATTTTAAGGTAGCCGTTGTTTATTTTTAAAGAAGACCAAGCACTGGTAGAAGAATAATTCACCTTTCCACCAACAAGCAAACCAATCTTATGGCCGCCTACTTCAAAAGTTCCGGCACTATGGTTCGCTACTTGGTAATTTCCGCCTAGGGTTAAATTATTACCTAAAGCAATTGGGCCTTCCGCTTCATTGGTAGTTAGGGTAGCGTCTCCCTCAAGAAAAACATTATAGCCAAGGGCAGCGCTGGTAGGGCTTTGGGCAAAAGCGGGTGCCGTTGCTTGTATTAAAATAGTGCTAAACACTAATTTTAATAAGATGTACTTTTGCAGCATATCTAATAGAATTAAAGATAATAATGCTGCAAAAGTAATCTATGCTATTCAAGCGATCAAAAAAAGACGTTTAACGACTTTTAATACCGATTAAAAGTGTATTTTGAGAAAGTTAGCTCTTCTCAATTGCTTTCGGGAGGGGGGTGAATTGGTCTTTTTTGTTTTTAACAACTGCATGAATATACTCTGGCACTAAAAAATTTAAGTGATCTAAAGCTGTTTTTTCTTTGTTGGCTTTTATAGAGGCTTCTAAATCAGAAAGTAAAGTTACTGTTGAGTGATCAAAATGATGAGAAGCTTTAGCAATCATAATTTTTTGATGATGCGTAGGTAAAGTAGTTTCTTTATCGGCTAACAATTCTTCATATAATTTTTCTCCAGGGCGTAAACCAGTAAATTCAATTTGAATATCTTTTTGGGGAGTTAGCCCAGTAAGCCTAATCATATGATTGGCTAAATCTATAATTTTAATAGGCGACCCCATGTCAAACACAAAGATTTCACCTCCTTTTCCCATCGCTCCTGCTTCCAAGACCAATTGGCAAGCTTCATCAATAGTCATAAAATACCGCGTAATATCGGGATGGGTAACCGTAATTGGTCCGTTATGGGCAATCTGTTTTTTAAAATGAGGGATTACAGAGCCGTTAGAGCCTAGCACATTTCCAAAACGAGTGGTGATAAATGAAACCTTATTGTCTAATCGATTGGCTAACGACTGAATGTATAATTCAGCCGCTCTTTTGGTGGCGCCCATAATATTGGTAGGGTTCACGGCCTTATCGGTAGAAACAAAAACAAAACGTTCTACTTGATATTTTAGAGCTAAATCGGCCATGTTTTTAGTGCCTCTAAAATTAACGCTTAGCGCTTCTAAGGGGTTGTCTTCCATCATCGGTACATGCTTATAGGCTGCGCCATGAAAAACTACTTCCGGTAAATGCTTCTCAAATACCTGTTGCAGGCGCTTTTTATCCCGTACATTGGCAATCACACTTACAAAGCTAAGATCGGGATAATTTTTTTGCAATTCAAGCTTTAGCTCATGTAAAGGGGTTTCTGCCTGATCTACTAAAATAATTCTTTCAGGCTGAAAAGGAATGAGTTGTCGTACGATTTCACTTCCAATAGAGCCTGCAGCACCAGTGACTAAAATACTTTTGTTTTCGTAAATACTAAATAATTTTTTATTATTTAATTTAATAGGGGTGCGTTGTAAAAGATCTTCAATATGAATCTCTTGTACATTCTTAAAATTGGTATGGTCCCAATCTTGAATTTTAGGTAATTTATAGATTTTAACTTTTAGCTCTAACAATTCAGTAATAACAGGATTAGACGAATTTTGTAATTTTTGCAATTTGCTATCACTTACAATAACCGCTTGGGCTCGGTTAGAAGCTTCTTTTATTTGGGTTAGGTCGTAAATAGGAAGGTTAAATATGCGATTTCTCGAAGGGTTTTCATTTGGATTCAAGTTGATAAAGCCTATAATATTAAAGGCTTCCGCATTTTGAGAAACCAAGCCCTCTGCCATGGCTACATCAGAGACCGAAGTCCCTAATATATAAGCGTTTTTGTAAGATTTCTGATCGCTGTGTAACAGTTCGTAGGTGCGTTTTACCGAGATTCTAAAAAAGAAAAGCAGCGAAAATGCAATAAACCCATAAATAAAGATGCCCGCATCAGGGATAAGTTTATGGCCAAAAAAATAGAGATCGAGGTGGTTAATTATTAGTACGGTAAAAATACAGCTTAAGGTAACTTGCATTTGCTTAATCGCGTCTTGAAAGCTAGAGTAACGTACCAAACCAAAGTAGGAGCGAAAAGCAATAAAGTAAATAACTTGAATGCCTGCAATCATCCAGAGTTCCCATTTCAAATTTAACACCTGCAATTCATGGCTGTCAAGGGTAGAGATTAAAAAGAAAGCGCTATTTATTGCAATGATCGATAAAAGTAAGTCGATACTAAAAATAATCGAACGGGGTACATAGTCTTTAACCAAGTATTTTGCAACTTGAACAATCAATTTTTTTAAGGCACTCAGCATAGTTCTCACAAGGTGGGTTTATAAAACAAACTTAGCGGTAATCCTACTATAATCAAAAATAATAATAAAAATTTAATAGTTTAACTTTTTTATATGTAGGGGTTAGGTTTTGATAAGTGCAAAACTATAGTATATTTGTGCGTATGAAAAAGATAATAATGATAGCACTCTTAGCAATGATGGCAAGCTGTGCAACCAAAAAAAAAGTGGTGTATTTTCAAGATAGTGCCTCGATGGCAAATGTAAATGTAGACTCAATTTACCAGCACCCCAAAATTCAAGTGAATGATTTGTTAAAAATAGACCTGACGGCCTTAGAGCCCGAAACTTTATTGCCGTTTAGGTTTCAAAAAACAGTGGCGCAGCAACCTACGAATATGCGTTTAGAGTTGTTACAGTTAGAAGGTTATTTGGTAGATCAACAGGGGAGTATACAGTACCCGGGTTTGGGCTTGGTGCAGGTTGGTGGTAAGACCACCCAAGAAGTACAAGCCTTATTAGAAAAGCAATTGTCTAAATTTGTAAAAGACGTGCATGTAAAAGTACGTTTGGTCAATTTTAAATTTACGGTGTTGGGTGAGGTCAAAGCCCCAGGTACCTATACCATTACCGAAGAAACCATCAATTTACCCCAGGCCTTGGGCATGGCGGGCGACTTAACTATACAAGGCGAACGGGAAAGTGTATTGATCTTCAGACAAGAAGAGGGAGTACTCACCAGTAAACGTATCGATTTAACGAGCACAGACTGGATCGATAGTTCTTATTATTATTTACGCCCTAATGATATGGTGTATGTAGAACCTAATGGGCCTCGTGTAAAATCGGCAGGTTTTATCGGGAATGTAGGAACTGTAGTGTCGGTGGTCTCTATTTTATTAAGCACCGCCGTAATAATTTTTAGGTAAGATGAAAGAAATAATGGAAGAACAGCAAGGGTTACAAGAATCTCATGCCGCAGAGGGAGAACATATCAAGTATCTCTTGTTAAAGTATTTACGCCACTGGCCTTGGTTTATCGTTTCTGTATTGGCCTGTATTTTGGTGGCCTTAATTTATATTAAATACACGACACCCGTGTACCAAACCGCATCTGAGGTAAAGGTTTTAAAAGATGATGAAGGCGGGGTAGATTTGTCGGGCTTAAGTGATGCTACTACCATGTTTAATTACAGCAAGGTAAACTTAGAGAACGAAATTCAGATTTTTAAATCTAAACGCCTGCACCGAGAAGTGATTCGACGCTTACAACTTCATACCAGCTTTTATAAGGCGTCTAGTTTTGGCGATGAATTGATATTTGGAGAACAATTGCCGTTTCTGGTAGAATGGTTGCCTGTATCCCAGCCGGTTAATGATAAGAAAAATGAAGCCCAGGCTTTGATGTTTGAAACCCAGGGCGTCACCGATACTGTGGTACGATTGCTGCATACAGAAAGTGGTAAACAGCTAAAACTAAATTACGGCGATACCATTAAGGCATTCAACCGCGCTTTCGTTTTGCATCCCAACCTAAAAAAGAAACCAGTTGAGGGAGAGGCTACGTATAAATTTAGCTACCAAAGCGAAGCCGAGCTATTAAATTATTTAGCTATTGAGATAACTATACAACAAGTAGGAGATAAAAGTGATATTTTACGCCTTCAGATAAATGGGCCTAATACACTTAAGAATGAAGCGATTATCAATACCTTAATCGAGGTGTTTAATGAAGATGGGGTAGATGATAAACGCTTGGTCTCTAAACGTACCCAAGATTTTGTAGAAGGGCGCTTAGCTTTACTGGTTAGTGAGCTCGATACCGTAGAGTCGGGGCTGGTCGATTTTAAAGAAACCAACGATGTCGTAACGGTAGAGTCGAGTGTGCAAGACCTGTTTACCAAAGAGGCCACTTCAGAGGCCGAGCGTTTTCGCATAGAAACCCAGTTGGCCATTGCTTCAGATTTTCAAGACTTGGTGCAAAAACAAACCGCTTTTGAGTTGTTACCGGCTAACTTAGGCATCGAAAATGCCAGCATCAATGAACTTACGGCAAGTTATAATGAATTGATTATCGAGCGCAATCGCTTGTTAATTTCTTCTACCCAAGAAAACCCGATGGTGCGCCAACTCAGCACTAAATTAGAGCAGCTCAAGCGAAATATTTTAACGAGTCTAAATGCCTACTTAGGGGGCTTGCAAACTTCTTATCGCCGCTTAGAGCAGCGAGAAGGGCGTTATTCGGGTGAATTGAATAGATTACCCCAAAAAGAGAAAGAACTTAAAACCATTTTGCGTCAACAGGGCATTAAAGAGCGCTTATACTTATTCTTGTTGCAAAAACGAGAAGAAGCGGCTTTATCGTATGCGGTCGCTTCGCCGAGTATTAAGGTGGTCGATTATGCCTATACACCTCCAAAAGCCATTGCGCCTAAAAAGCAAATTATTCTATTGGCAGGGTTTATATTAGGACTCTTGATCCCATTCGGAATCTTATATGTAAAATTTTTGCTCGACACCCGTATTGGTGATCGTGAAATGTTAGAAAATTACTTAGGCGACATTCCTATTATTGGTGAAATTCCCTTATTAGAAGATAGCGATTATAAGTTAATTACCCAACATGATCAATCTATTTTAGCGGAAGCTTTCCGTATTGTACGTACCAATATTATGGGGCAGTTGCGCCGTAACGGTCCAGAGCAGAACCAGGTGGTTTTTGTTACATCATCGATTAAAGGAGAGGGGAAGACTTTTAGCTCGTTAAACTTAGCCAAAATCTTTGCTTCTTTTTCTAAAAAAGTATTGTTGGTGGGCTGCGATTTAAGAAATCCGCAATTGCACAGCTACTTTGAGCTTGATAAAAATATACCAGGCTTATCAAATTATTTGCAAGATGATGCTGCAGAATTAGCGCCATATATTACACAATCTTCATCAAATTTTGAGAACTTAGACATACTATTTTCTGGAAGTGTGCCGCCTAATCCTGCTGAATTATTATCGAGAAATGAAAGATTTTCCCAGTTGATTAAAGATGCTAAAAATCATTACGATTATATTATTGTCGATACGGCCCCTACGATCTATGTCACCGATAGTTTATTAATCGCAGATAATGCAGATTTAACAGTATATATGGTCAAGCAAGAACATACCGATAAGCGCTTGATCGATCATATTAAAAATTTAAAGCAAAAAAAACAATTCCCTCATATTTCGGTATTGTTTAATGGCGTAAAAAACAGTTCTAATTATGGCTATGGTTACGGTTATCATGCTGAAAAAGACTATCCAAGGTGGATGTTTTGGAAATAGAAAGGTTTTTTTAAGAAAATAAGGGAAAAAAGCAGAAGAGATCATCTTCTGCTTTTTTTATAAATGGAGAATTATTCTCTATTCTCTACTTATAGTTTGAGCCTGTCGAAGAAAACATCCAACATTCAAAATCATTCTTCCTGCTTCTTGCTTCTTGTTTCTTGCTTCCTGTTTCAAAAAAATAATCTAATCTCTAGCCTCTAATCTCTATCCTCACGGTCAATTCAAGATTTATCATTCAAAATTAAAAATCCAACATTCAAAATCATGCTTCCTGCTTCCTGCTTCTTGTTTCTTGCTTCTTGCTTCTTGTTTCTTGCTTCCTGTTTCAAAAAAATAATCTAATCTCTAGCCTCTAATCTCTATCCTCACGGTCAATTCAAGATTTATCATTCAAAATTAAAAATCCAACATTCAAAATCA
>NZ_JAHWDF010000024.1 GCF_019311235.1 Mesonia aestuariivivens
CCTATTACCGCGCAGAATACCAGCGCAACATCGCCCGGGTAGAAAGCCCCCAGGGCAGGTATATGAAAGGCAAACGACAAAGCACGGTAGAACCCGTTTTTGGAACCTTAACTCAGTTTATGGGGTTTAAGGAAGGTAAACAACTTAGGATTAAAACAGGCCAATAAATGCATGCAGCTCTCCGCCATTGCCTACAACCTCAAGAAGTACCTCAAATTCACTCAAAAAAGAGTAAAAGCGGAGCAGGAATGCTCGGCATGTTTTTAAAGTTCATAATGACGTTAAATCAGGAGTATAAGTTCATTTTAAAGAGACTATATTCTGCTAATTTACAAACGATATAAAACTAGAAAACCGCTCTAAAGCGGTTTAAATGAATACGTTTTTTTTAATTATGGGGTTGTGCAACGGTTACTGTTGTTATGAACCAATACTGACCAGAGGGCATAATTTTACCATTGTAAGTATCGTCCCATCCTTTACTTTTTTGAATTTAAAACTTGTAGAAGTTTACCAAAGCGATTGAAAATATGAATTTCTAATTGTTGTTGATTTTTTAGAGCAGCAATAGTCCAATAATCATTTTGACCATCTTGATTTGGAGTGAAAAACTATGCTTCTTTTTTATTAAATATAATATAGTGCTGGGTAAATTTCTGATTCAATATAATAATTTCATAATTTAGTGTTAGACTGTTTTGAAGTAAATACAAATTATTCGATATAAAAAAAGGCTATTCAACACTAATTTGAATAGCCTTTTTGTGTTAAAAATAATTATGATATGCTATCGATCTCAAATTTAACCTATTGTTTCTATTTGATTTATGATAGTTTACAGCATTTTTGTTAAACTTTGTTTGATCGCTTCAATCTTAGCTTCAGCATCTGCTTGCTTTTGTTTTTCTATAGCAACAACTTGTTTGGGAGCATTATTTACAAAGCGCTCGTTAGAAAGTTTTTTCTCTACAGATTTTAAGAAACCTTGATTGTATTTTAATTCTTCTTGTAATTTTTCAATTTCTGCTTCCACATCAATAGCGCCAAGTATAGGAATAAAGTATTCATTCGATTTTACTCTATACGATACTGAATTTTCTTGTGGTACTGTTACGTAATTGATAGCCGAGATATTTCCTAATTTAGCAATTACGGTGTCGTAATCTTCCGTTAGGCTTTCATTGTTAAGTACGCATAACTCGATCGTATCTTTAAATGAAATGTTTTTATCTTTTCTTACGGTTCTAATTCCAGAAATAATATCTTTTACCATTTCAAAGTCAGCAATAAGTTCTTTATTATAATCGGTTTGGTTTGGCCAACTAGCAATAACTAATGCATCTTCTTGATTTCTTTCTGTGATGTTTTGCCATATTTCTTCGGTTAAGAAAGGCATAAACGGATGAAGAATTTTTAAATTTTCTTCTAATAATAAAATCACTTCTTCAAAAGTTTTAGTATCGATAGGTTCACTATAAGCTGGTTTAACCATCTCTAATAACCAAGAACAGTAATCGTCCCAGATTAATTTGTAAGTAGCCATTAAGGCATCAGAAATTCTATATTTTGAAAAATGATCTTCTATTTCTGCTAAGGTTTTTTGAAAGGTATTTTTATACCATTTTATTGCAATAGCGGCAGACTCGGGTTGTGATCTGTTTTTATCAATTTCCCAACCTTTTACTAAACGGAAAGCATTCCAAATCTTGTTACCAAAACCTTTTCCTTGTTGACAAAGTGCTTCATCAAACATTAAATCGTTACCGGCAGCATTACTTAACAGTAAACCAACACGAACTCCATCTGCGCTGTAATCTTCAATCAATTGAAGAGCGTCAGGTGAATTTCCTAAAGATTTAGACATTTTTCGTCGTTGTTTATCGCGTACCAATCCAGTAAGGTAAACATTGTTGAAAGGTTTTTTGCCTGTATATTCATAACCGGCAATAATCATTCTAGCCACCCAGAAAAATAAAATATCTGGTCCCGTAACCAAATCGTTAGTAGGGTAATAATAGTTGAATTCTTCATTATCTGGATTATTAATTCCGTCAAAAACACTCATAGGCCATAACCAAGAAGAAAACCAAGTGTCTAAAGCATCATCATCTTGTCTTAAATCTTCGGTAGAAAGATTTTCTTTACCAGTTTTTTTAATGGCTAAGGCTAATGCATCTTCTAACGTTTCTGCAACTACAAAATCTTCTTTTCCGTTTCCGTAATAAAAAGCTGGTATGCGATGACCCCACCAAAGCTGACGTGAAATATTCCAGTCACGAATATTATTCATCCAATGGCTATAGGTGTTTTTAAATTTATCTGGAAAAAGTTTTACTTCACCAGTTTCCAAAACGGCTTCAATAGCTGGTTTTGCTAAATCTTCCATTTTTAAGAACCATTGATCAGACATTTTAGGTTCAATAACCGCTTTGGTTCTTTCTGAAGTTCCTACTTTATGCAGGTGCTGTTCAGTTTTAATTAAAAACCCTTTTTCTTCTAATTCTTTTACAAACTCTTTTCTTACTTGAAAGCGATCTTTGCCTTCAAAATGAAGTCCGTATTCATTTAAAGATGCATCATCATTAAAAATATCGATTACCTCTAAATTGTGTTTTTCGCCTAAAACTTTATCATTTTCATCATGAGCAGGCGTTACTTTAAGGCAACCCGTACCAAATTCAAGATCTACATATTCATCTTCTATAATAGGGATAACTCGATTAACTACAGGTACGACTGCTTTTTTATCTTTTAAATGCGTAAAACGCTCATCGTTGGGATTAATACAAATAGCGCTATCTCCAAAAATAGTTTCTGGTCGAGTAGTGGCGATAGTTAGGGTATCATCACTACCTTCAATTTTATAATTAATGTAATATAAATTACCTTGCTTTTCTTCGTAAATTACCTCTTCATCAGAAAGCGTAGTTTTAGCTTCTGGATCCCAATTGACCATTCGGTAACCCCGATAGATTAATCCTTTGTTATATAAATCTACAAACGATTTAATTACGGAAGAATATAATTTTTCATCTAAAGTGAATTTGGTTCGCTCCCAATCGCAAGAGGCTCCAAGTTTTTTTAATTGATTAAGAATTACACCTCCGTAATTTTCTGTCCATTCCCAAGCGTGTTTCATAAACTCTTCACGAGAAATGGTATTTTTGTCAATCCCTTCGGCTTTTAATTTTGCAACAACTTTGGCCTCGGTAGCAATAGAAGCGTGATCTGTACCTGGCACCCAACACGCATTGTAACCTTGTAAACGAGCCCTTCTAATTAATACATCTTGAATCGTATTATTTAGCATATGCCCCATGTGTAAAACTCCAGTTACGTTTGGTGGCGGTATCACAATGGTATAAGGTTCTTTCTCATTAACTTCAGAATGAAAATAATTATTTTTCATCCAGTAGTCGTACCACTTATCTTCTATCTCTTTCGCGTTATATTTTGCAGCAATGGCCATGAATGGTCTGATTTTTGAAATTGAAAAGCAAAAGTAGTTATATATAGACTATTTTAAAAGATTATAATTTATTAATATGGCATTTGTATAATGAGTAATTATCATTTACTTTAGTGCCTAAATCTAACACAATGAAAAACTTATTTGCATTTGCGCTATTTCTTTTTGTAGGAATTGCAGCTCAGGCCCAAGCTAAAATTGAATTTAAAGAAGAAACCGTAGATTACGGTGATGTTGAATATGGAGGTGATGGCTTAAGAACTTTCAGGTTTACCAACACAGGAAACGAACCTTTAACGATAGAAAAAGCAACAGCTACTTGTGGTTGCACCGTACCTGAAAAACCAGAAGAGCCAATCGCTCCAGGAGAAACTGGAGAGTTGAAAGTAAAATATAATACTAGAAAAGTAGGTTATATAAGAAAGACAATTACCGTTTATTCTAATGCAGAAGGTTCTCCTCACTCTATAAAAATTAAAGGTAAAATTTTAGAAAAAGATACTAAAAGTGTATTGGAAAAATAGATCATTACTTTAACTAATTTATAAAGCCGTTACATTTTGTAGCGGCTTTTTTATTGCAGAGATCTTTTGTAGAAAGGTATATTTATCTGAATAAATTTTGCAAATTTGCACTAAAAATTAATTTATGCCTGCAATATCTTCAAAAGGGCTGGCAATGCCCGAATCACCTATACGAAAATTAGTTCCTTATGCTGAAAAAGCTACAGAACAAGGAAAAAAAATATATTATTTAAATATTGGTCAACCCGATATTAAAACTCCAAATTGTGCTTTAGACGCAGTTAAGAATAATGATTTAGAAATTGTCTCTTATAGTCATTCGGCTGGATTTGCTTCATATAGAAATAAATTAGCAGCTTATTATCAAAAGCAAGATATTCCTGTAAATGCAGAAGACATTATTATTACTACTGGTGGCTCTGAAGCATTATTATTTACCATGGGAAGTATTGCAGATATGGGTGATGAAGTAATTATACCAGAACCTTTTTATGCAAATTATAATGGATTTGCAACTTCATCTGGAGTGACGGTAGTTCCTGTAACCGCTTCTTTTGATGACGGTTTTGCTTTACCACCAGTAAGTGAATTTGAAAAAAGAATTACTTCTAAAACCAAAGCTATTATTATTTGTAATCCAGGAAACCCTACGGGGTATTTGTATACTCAAGAAGAGATGCAACAATTGGCAGCCTTGGTTAAAAAGCACGATTTGTTTTTAGTAGCAGATGAAGTGTATCGTGAATTTGCTTACGAAGGGAAAAAACATTATTCAGTTTTAAGCCAAGAAGGAATAGAAGAAAATGCTATTATGATCGATTCTGTTTCTAAACGTTACAGTATGTGTGGTGCAAGAATTGGTTGTGTAGTTTCTAAAAATAAAGAATTTATGACGGCCGCAATGAAGTTTGCACAGGCAAGATTAAGCCCACCAACTTTTGCACAAATTGCTAGTGAAGCCGCTCTAGATACACCACAGTCTTATTTTGATGATGTAATTGAAGAATATGTAGACCGTAGAAATACTTTAATTGCAGCGTTAGAAGAAATAGAAGGCGTAAAAGTAGCTACTCCTAACGGTGCTTTTTATTGTATTGCAGAATTACCAGTAAAAGATTCTGAAGATTTTGCAAAATGGTTATTAGAGAGTTATGATTATAAAGGAGAAACAGTCATGATTGCTCCAGCATCAGGTTTTTATTCTACCCCAAATTCTGGGCTTAATCAAGTGCGAATTGCTTACGTGTTGAAAAAAGAAAACTTGCTTACAGCGGTTAACATTTTAAAAGAAGCTTTAAAAGCTTACAATCATGGAAAATGAGAAAAGAGAAAAATTTTTCATTAAAAGATTATAATACTTTTGGTATCGCAGCAAAGGCAAAAACTTTTGTAGAGATAACCAATGAAGAAGAGTTAAAAGAAGTTCTGAAGCAAGTTTATGCTTCAGAACTTTTTGTTTTGGGTGGCGGGAGTAATTGTCTATTCACTAAAGATTTTGAGGCTACGGTGTTGCACATTAATTTAAAAGGAAAGCAAGTAGTTCATGAAACCGAAGATGAAGTTTTTTTAAAAGTAAATGCAGGAGAAAATTGGCACGAGCTAGTTTTATTTTGTGTTGAAAATAATTATGGAGGAATGGAGAATTTATCCTTAATTCCTGGTCAGGTTGGTACATCTCCCATTCAAAATATAGGCGCATATGGTGTAGAGTTAAAAGATGTTTTTGCAGAATGTGAAGCAATTCATATGCAAACGCTAGAAAAGCGCATATTTACTAAAGAAGAATGTAAATTTGGATACCGTAATTCAATTTTTAAAAATGAAATAAAAGGCGAGTATATTATTACTTCAGTAACTTTTCAACTTACCAAAAACAATCATCAATTAAAAACAGGTTACGGGGCAATTTTAAATGAATTAGATAAAAAAGGCATATCTGATCCTAGCATAAAAGATATTTCAGATGTGGTTATTGCGATAAGACAGCAAAAATTACCTAATCCTAAAGAAATAGGCAATAGCGGAAGTTTTTTTAAAAATCCAATTGTTTCTGCTGCTGCATTTAATAAATTACAAGAAAAGTTTCCTGAGGTTCCTTCCTATCAAATTTCAGAAAAAGAAATAAAAGTACCCGCGGGTTGGTTAATAGATCAAGCTGGTTTTAAAGGTTACAGAGATGGTGATGCAGGAATTCATAAACACCAAGCCTTGGTATTGGTAAATTATGGTGAAGCAACGGGAGAAGACTTGTTGAATCTAGCAAAATTGATTCAGCAGAAAATTCAGAAAAAATTTGAAATATTTTTAGAGATGGAAGTGAATATTATTAAATAAAAAAGCAGCCAAACGGCTGCTTTTTCACTAACTTAACTCAATCAAACTAAATAACTTTTATTTCTAAAAATTATTTTCTCATTAATACAGTGTTTATAGAATGTATTACACCGTTATTACCTTTTTGGTCTACTTCAGTAACCATCGCTTTATTTCCTTTGGCATCTGTTAAAACCACTTGATCTTTATCATTAATGCTTGCCATAATTTTACCATCATTAGCAGTAATTAATTCATAAGTATTATCATCGTTTGTGGTAATTAGTTCTTTTAATTTAGAAGAATCTACGCTACCAGGAATAATATGATAACTAAGTGCAGCTTCTAGTTTTTCAGCATTTTCTGGTTTCATTAAATCTTCCATGGTTCCTTCAGGAAGTTTATTAAAAGCTTCGTTTGTAGGAGCAAGAATTGTAAAAGGCCCTTCACCTTTAATCTTAACGACCATACCTGCTTTTTGTATTGCCGCAACAAAAGTAGATAAGTCTTCAGAATTCATAGCTACTTCAGCTAAATTCAACTCATTATCATTTTCTGTAGTGGCATCATTTTCATCCATATCAACATCATTATCCATAGAAGTAGATTCTTCCATTTCTGTGGTGTTGTCATTCATTTGGTCTGTATCTTTTTTTTCTTCTTTACAAGCAATAAAACTCATTGATACTAAACCTATCATTATTAAAGACTTTTTCATAATATTTTTTTTAGTTATTTGGTGGTACGAATATACTTTTAAACAATTATGGGATAGTAGTTTAGAGCTTAAAGTTTAGTTAAAAAGTGTAAATGAATTATTAAGGCTTATTTTAATTTTCTTGTGAAGTAATAATGTTTTATTTTTGTACTATGAAATTAGTTTTTATCACCATAGCGTTATTAGCAGTTGCATTTGCAGGTATTGCCATTAAAATTTGGGCAAAGAAAGACGGTAAATTTGCAGGAACATGTGCAAGTCAAAATCCTTATTTAAATAAAGAAGGTGAACCTTGTAGTTTTTGCGGTAAGATGCCTGACGAGGTTGGAGACTGCGATAGTAAAAATAAAGCATAATTATTTTCCATGTTGCTTACCTTATTCTACTGCTTTGTAGCGGTAACGACAATTAATGTTTTATTTTATTTTTCTTTTTTCAATTTTTTATTTTCAAGTGATACTTCATCATCATTATCACAAATAACTTCACCTGTTTCTCTAATTATTTATGCTAAAAATAATGCGGAAGACTTAAGGAAATTTCTACCCTTATTTTTAAATCAAGATCATCCTAGTTTTGAGTTAGTTTTGATAAACGATGCCTCTTATGACGATACCTTAGAGGTGATGGAAGAATTTCAAAGCAAAGACCCTAGAATAGTGCTGGTAAATGTAGAGCGTAATGAGCGCTTCTGGGGAAATAAAAAATATGCACTTACCTTAGGCATAAAAAAAGCAAGTTTCGATAAATTGATTACGATAGACGCAAATTGTTATCCTGCCTCTACCCATTGGTTACAACAAGTCGCAAATGGGTTTCAGCCTGGTAAAAGTTTAATACTGGGATATGGAGCTTATAACATGGTTAAAAATTCTTTTCTAAATATATTTATTCGTTTTGAAAATTTGCAAAATGCGATCAAGTATTTTTCTGCAGCAAAAAATTTTAAAGCCTACAAAGGTGTTAGTAGAAATTTGGCGTATACGGCTCATGCATTTTATGAAAATAGAGGATTTGTAGATCATATGAATATTCCTTTAAGCGATGATCATTTGTTTGTTAATCAAATAGCTAATAAAAACAATACTTCACTTATTTATAAGGAAAAAAGTTTTACTTATACTCAAGCCACGTCGAGCTGGAAAAGTTGGTTTGCAGAAAAAAGGAATCAAATTTCTGTCTTTTCCTTTTACAAAAAAAGTGAAATTTTTAAGTTAGCCGTTTTTAATGCAAGTCAGTTTTTGTTTTGGCTTTTTAGCATCCTTTTATTTTGCTTTTATGATTGGTGTTGGATTTTATTAATTTTTTTAATAAGAACAGCAGTTCTTTATATCACTTATGCTAAAGCCACTTCTGTTTTTAAAGAAAAGCAATTGTTATGGGGGCTTGTATTTCAAGATTTTTTATGGGTTTTCTTACGAATGTTTATCTTTATTTTTTATAAGTTTTCAAAACCTCTTTATAGAAAATGATTTCTGAACAGTTAGAGCAACATATTAATAAAGCTAAAAAAGGTAATCAAATAGCATTTAAATATTTGTTAGATAATTATTGGAGTCAGGTGTACAAATTTCAGCTTAAGCGAACTCAAAATGAATATATTGCAGAAGAAATAACGGTACAAACTTTTTCTAAAGCTTTTGTAAAGCTAGATACATTTGATGTTAACTATAGTTTTATAACTTGGTTAATTGCGATTTCAAAAAATATTCATATCGATTTAATTCGGAAAAAAAGTATTGAAACTACTTATGTAGATCGTAAAGCAGAAGTAAACTTTATAGATGAAAACCCAACCGCTGAAGACCAATTAATTACCGAACAGAATTTGTCTCATTTACTTCAACTCATAAAAAGGTTAAAGCCACATTACCAAGAGGTTATTCAGTTGCGTTATTTTCAAGAGCTTACTTATAAAGAAATTTCAGAAAAAATAGAGGAGCCTATCACCAATGTAAAAGTGAAATTATTAAGAGCAAAAAAGCTTTTAGCTGAAATTATAAAAGATAAAAATTCTTAGTTTCACCATACACAGAATCTATTATTTATCGTTTAAGAAGCTATACAATATTTTGTATCTTTGGTTTCTATAAAAATTGTTATGGCAGTAGAGACACTTACCCCGAATACCACTCAAAAAAAACCAAAATGGTTACGTGTAAAATTACCAACCGGTAAAAAATATACCAACCTAAGAAAGTTAGTAGATAAGTATGATTTGCATACCATTTGCACCTCTGGTAGTTGCCCAAATATGGGAGAATGCTGGAGTGAAGGTACAGCAACATTTATGATTTTAGGAAATGTGTGTACACGTTCTTGTGGTTTTTGTGGTGTAAAAACAGGAAGACCAGACACCTTAGATTGGGACGAGCCTGAAAAAGTAGCAAGATCTATTAAATTGATGGATATTAAGCACGCCGTAGTAACCAGTGTAGATCGTGATGATTTAAAAGATATGGGATCTATTATTTGGGCAGAAACCGTGAAAGCTATTCGCCGTATGAACCCAACGACGACATTAGAAACTTTAATTCCAGATTTTCAAGGAGTAGAAAGAAATATAGATCGTATTGTAGAAGTAGCTCCAGAAGTGGTTTCTCATAATATGGAAACCGTAAGACGCCTTACACGTGAGGTGAGAATTCAAGCTAAATATGATCGAAGCTTGGCTGTGTTGTCTTATTTAAAGCAAAAAGGAATTAATAGAACCAAATCTGGTATTATGCTAGGATTAGGAGAACGTGAAGAAGAAGTTATCCAAACCCTAAAAGATTTACGAGCTGCAAATGTAGATGTCGTTACTATTGGGCAATATTTACAACCTAGTAAAAAGCATTTGCCAGTACAACAATTTATCACTCCAGATCAATTTAAAAAATACGAAGAAATTGGATTAGATTTAGGCTTTAGACATGTAGAAAGTAGTGCTTTAGTTCGTTCTTCTTACAAAGCTCAAAAACATATCCAATAAATTAATGCTTCATAAAACAAGAATTGCCATAAATGGGTTTGGTAGAATAGGTAGAAGTTTATTTAGACTGCTTTTAGACCACCCTCAAATAGAAGTCGTTGCTATTAATGATTTAGCCGATACGCGAACTTTAGCACATTTGCTAAAATACGATAGTATTCACGGAGTGCTTCAAAAAGACGTGAAGTTTGAAAATGAAGATATTATTGTAAACGGTAAAAACTTTCCAGTAACTCATCAATCAGATATAAAAAAAATAAGCTGGGAAAAGTTTGAGGTTGATATAGTGGTAGAGAGTACGGGTAAATTTAAAATTAAGAGTGATCTAGAATATCATTTAAAAGGTGGGGCTTCTCAAGTAATTTTATCTGTTCCTCCATTAGATGATGATATTAAAATGGTGGTGTTGGGTGTTAATGATCATATTCTTGACGGAACCGAAAAAATAGTTTCTAACGCTTCTTGTACCACCAACAATGCAGCTCCCATGTTGCAGGTTGTTCATGAGGCGTTACAGGTACAACAGGCTTATATAACCACAGTGCACTCTTATACTTCAGACCAAAGTTTGCATGACCAACCCCATCGCGATTTGAGAAGATCTCGTGCTGCAGCACAATCTATTGTTCCGACGACAACTGGAGCAGCCAAAGCTTTGACTAAAATTTTTCCAGATTTGGCTAAGGTTATCGGAGGTTGTGGAATAAGAGTTCCCGTACCTAACGGATCTTTAACAGATATGACCTTAAATGTCGCTCAGAAAACATCTATAGAAGAGGTGAATTCACTTTTTAAGCATGCTTCAGAAAACAGGTATAAAAATATTATTAGCTATAATGAAGATCCTATAGTATCGGTAGATATTCTAGGTAACTCTTTTTCTTGTATATTTGATACAGAGATGACCTCAGTTATCGATGGCCACCTAATTAAATTAATTGGTTGGTATGATAATGAAAGAGGTTATAGTCATAGGTTAATAGATCTAATAGATTTATTAAAACCTAGTTAGAGCTAAACGTATTTTTATTTAATGGATACTTATTTAAAAAAACTATTTTTTTTAAGCTTATTACTATTTAGTTTTCAGCAGTTAGAGTTGAAAGCTCAAGGAGACGAGCATCAACTCTCAAGAGAAAGGGCTGATGGGTATAGTCAGCTTATGGATAGTTTACATTACAATTTTAAATACTTTGAGTATCCAGAAATAGTAAAGCAATTTGTTTTTATTTCTGAGGTTGCAGAAAAGAATAAAGATGAAGAATTATGGCTTACTTCTAAATTTTATACTGCAGATATATTTTATAAAGCCAATAGAAACTATCAAACTCAGAAAATTTTAGATGAAATTTTAAGTAACGAAATTACGAAGACGAGTAAAAAAGTAATTTTGCCTTTAGTTTTAGATTTAAAAGTAAATGTATATTTAGAATTAGGAGATGTTAGTAATGCAAGATTACTATTTAATGAAGTTTCAATTGAAGAAAAAAAATCTGTACATAACTATGTAATAACCTTAACAGAGGCTAAGCTTAATTTTTTTGAAAATAATTATGGTGAAGCCTTACGATTATTAAACTCCTTAGAGCCGCAACTTTCAAATTACCCTAATAGTTATTCGTTAATAGAACTTTATCTTTATAAAACCAAATCACTCTTAGCCTTAAATAAATTAGATCAGGCAAATTTATATGCAGGTAAAGCTTATTTGTTATCACAAAAAAATGGGTTCACCATTATAAATTTAAAAACAACAAAACTGTTAGCTAGGTTGTCAGAACAAAGAGCTAATAATTCGCTTCAGGTAAAATATCTAAAACAAATAGATAAAGTTCAAGATAGTATTATCAGTTTTCAAAATTTAGAATTTACAGAAGAAAGAATTGCTGATTCTAAAAGTATTCAGTCTTCCGTAAATACTATTAAAGAACTTTCTCTAACCAATTCAAAACAAGAAAAGTATTTAAAGTTTAATAAGCTTTCCCTTGTCTTAAGTGTTTTGTTTATCATTATTCTTTCACTCTTTACGGTGTCACTTTATAAGAATAATAATTTAAGAGCTCGAGCAAATCATTTGCTTCAAAAAAAGAATGCAGATCTTGTAGATTCTAATGAAAAAGTGTTGGCTGCTACGAGGTATCGAGAGCAGTTTTTATCTACCATAACTCATGAGCTCAGAACACCTATTTATGCAGTTACTGGTCTAACCTATTTGTTGCTAAAAGAAAATCCCACCAAAGAGCAAAAGGAGCATTTAAAATCGCTTAAATATTCGGGAGAACATTTACTATCATTAATTAATAATATTTTAGATATCAATAAATTAGAGTCAAACAAAATAAGTAGGGTAGATTTTGAATTTTTATTTGAAAATCAACTTAATAATACCATTAATGCGTTAAGAAGAACAGCTAAAGAGAATGGAGTTAGTGTGCATTTAGATATAGATAAAAATATACCTAATAAGCTCTATGGAGATATGGTTAAAATATCTCAAATCATCATCAATTTAGTAGGAAATGCGATTAAATTTTCTAAAAATGGAGATGTTTGGGTGAGAGTTAGGTTAGAGAATGAAAGCGAAACCAATGTCAGTGTTAAATTTGAAGTAGAAGATAATGGCGTAGGAATTCCTAAAGATAAGCATCGCTTAATTTTTGAGAAATTTAATCAAGGTTCAGATCGTATAAATGAGAATTATGGCGGTTCGGGACTTGGTCTGTCTATTGTGAAAAACTTATTAAGATTTTTCAAAAGTGAAATAAATTTAGAAAGTGAACCTGGAAAAGGATCAAAATTTTACTTTACGGTCGCTTTTGATAAGGTTAAAACATATAGCTTAATTAATAAGCCTAATCCTGAGTCTGAAGAACAGCTCTCCAATCAGTTTGATAGTCCTGAGGGCGACAGTTTTTTTCAGGGGAAGAGAATTCTAGTGGTAGAAGATAATAAGCTCAATCAAAAAATAACTTGTAAGATTTTAGAGAAGAAAAACTTAATTTGTGAGATCGCAAATAACGGTAAAGAAGCGGTAGAGCTTGTAAATAAAAATACATATGATACTATTTTAATGGATATTCATATGCCTGTGATGGATGGAGTAGAGGCAACAAAAGCCATTAGAATAAATGATAAAGAAACTCCAATTATTGCATTAACAGCAGTAAATATATCTGAAGAGTTAAGAGATTTTCTGCAATATGGTTTTACCGATGTTATCCCTAAACCTTATAAGACAGAGTTGTTTTATGATAAAATTTATAAATCACTTCAATCTAAACATTCACCCAACGTTTAATACTGCTATCAAAATTAGAGGCATTATTTATAAATTCAACTTCTATTGGTAAATAATATAATTTTTTATTTTCTAGTTGAGATTTTAATCTCATAAAATCTTTTTCAGTAGTGATCACCAACGATGATTCTTTAATTTTAAGAATATCTTTTTCTTTAAAATTATAATGATCAGAAAAATTTAAATGCTGAAATTTTAAATTTAAACTCTCTAAGTGATTCTTTAATTGTTGCGGATTAGCAATGCCCGTAACCAAAGTGAAATAAGGTAATTCTCTACTTTTTATAGAATCATTATCTATATTTAAAACGGTATCACTATACTTAATTTTTGAAAAATAAATCTGTTGATGAGGTAGTGCTCGTAGTTTTTTCTTCATCTTTAGCATTTGTTGCTCTTCTATATTTGATGGGCATTTCGTAACTACAATAATGTCGGCTCTTTTTGCACCGCTTTTGGGCTCCCTTAAGTTTCCGGCAGGTAACATTAAATCATTAACATATAATTGATCGTAAGTAGTCAGTAAAATAGAGTGCTTAGGGGTTACTTTTCGGTGTTGAAAAGCATCGTCTAATAAAACAATTTCTGGTTTTTGAGGCAGCTCTAGTAAATGCTGAATACCTCTTACACGTTGCTCATCTACAGCTACTTTTACCTCAGGAAATTTCCTTTTAAATTGTAAAGGTTCATCCCCTACATAACTTCCTTTTTCATTTCCTGTTAAAACATAAAAACCTTTGCTTTCTCTCTTATAACCACGACTCAAAGTAGCTAATTGGTGCTCATCTTTTATTAACCGAATTAAATATTCAATCATCGGTGATTTTCCTGTACCGCCTACGCTAAGATTACCTACACAAATGACAGGTACAGAAAAGCTAACAGATTTTTTTACGCCCCAATCATATAGTTTGTTTCGTAGCAGTACAATAATTCCATATAAAATAGAAAATGGAAATAGTAGTTTTCTAAGTACCTTCATCTAACCAATAATGTCTGTTTGCTATTAGAATGGAGTATTTGTATTTCCTTCAAATAGATAATGTATGCCTGATTCAGATTCAGAAAGCTGAATTTTATTTTCGTTTATAACCCTAACCTTAAGCGTATCATTTTCTCTATTGTTTTCATCAAGGTAAACAAATATTAATTCATTACTTATATTACCATCATCATCTTCCATTTTGGTTAACTTGTAACTACCTTGGTATTGCCAATTAATTTCATCATAAGTTAAACCTTCGGCATCTTCAGAAGATTTAAAGTTTCTAATTGCAGAGAATTCAATGTGATTTATACTAGAAAATTCTCCGTCGATTTCATCTGGATTTTCAGTTTCAGTTTTTTGCCAAAACTTGTATTCGTTAAATAAATGTGCCATTCTTTCGAAATAAATAATATCTAAAGAAGGGAATTCGCTAGCATTATAACCTGTAATGTAGAAGGCTGTATTGTCATCATCTACAAGTTTTAAAGAGTTTCCGCTAATTCCTATGACTTTAAATTCAGTATCATTAATAGTTACATTAGCTGTATTTTCTGTTTGTTCAACACTATAACTGGTTTCTTGTTCTCCAATGATTTCTGGATTAAAACCAACTAAGTTTTTATTGGCGTATAATTGATTGTTAAGAAAAGAAAAAGTAATGGCATCTTGCCCTAAATTAAAATCGCTTGAAAACTGGTCGGGTTCTACATACCATAAATCATAAGATTCTAATAGTTCTTGTATAGAATTGCTTTGAAGTTGAGGAGTAGAATCATCGTCAGAACCACAAGAACTTAAAATGATTGCAAAAAATAAGAGACTTAAGAAATTTTTCATATATTTTTATTTATAATTTACAAAGATAAGATCAATCTAATCAAAAAAATTAAAATGAGATAAACCATTTTCTCATATTTGTGAAAACAAAAACAAAGGTATGGTTATAAACGAAGTTATTTCAACTTTAGAAGAATTGGCCCCAACAGCATATGCAGAAGATTTTGACAATGTAGGTTTATTGGTAGGCGATAAAACTGCAGAAGTTTCCGGAATTCTAGTCACTTTAGATACACTGGAAGAAACGGTAGACGAAGCTATTCAAAACAATTGTAATTTAATCGTGAGTTTTCATCCTATTATATTTAAAGGACTAAAAAAAATCACCGGAAAAACTTATGTAGAACGTGTGGTATTAAAAGCCATTAAAAACGATATCGCTATTTATGCGATTCATACTGCTTTAGATAATTCATTTAAAGGGGTAAACCATCAGATTTGTGAAGAAATAGGACTGGTTAATCGTCAAGTTCTAGTTCCTCAATTACAAACCATTAAAAAATTAGTAGCTCACGTTCCTCATAAAAATGTAGAAGCAGTACGAGATGCATTATTTAAAGCAGGAGCAGGGAGTATAGGTAATTATGATAATTGTAGTTTTAACATTTTAGGGAAAGGCACATTTAAAGCCAACGAGCAAGCTAACCCAACGCTAGGTGAAATAGGAAAGCTGCATACAGAAGAAGAAACGCAATTGCAGCTCACTTACCCTAAACATATAGAAAGTAAAGTTTTAAAGGCGCTTTTTAAAACACACCCGTATGAAGAAGTAGCTTATGAAATAACTACTTTAGAAAATAAAAATCAACAAATAGGCATTGGCATGTTGGGAGAATTGCCAGAATCAGAAAGTGAACATGAATTTCTTGAACGCATCAAAAAAACATTTCAGTTAAAAGTAATTAGGCATTCAAAATTGTTAAATAAAAAGATAAAAAAAGTAGCGGTTTTAGGCGGTAGTGGTGCTTTTGCGATTCCGCAGGCAAAAGCATTACAGGCAGACATTTACATTACAGCAGATTTAAAGTATCATGATTTTTACCAAGCTGAAAATGAGTTGGTTTTAGCAGATATTGGTCATTATGAAAGTGAACAATACACAAAAAATCTATTACATTCTTATCTTACAAAAAAAATCCGTAATTTTGCAATCGTTTTATCACAAAAAAGTACCAATCCAATTCAATATAGTTGATTATGGCAAAGAAAAAAGAGGTTACCGTTGAAGAAAAGCTAAGAGCATTGTTCGATTTACAACTAATCGACTCTCGTATTGACGAGATAAGAAATGTACGAGGTGAATTACCTTTAGAAGTAGAAGACTTAGAAGATGAGGTAGCCGGTCTTAATAAGCGTTTAGAAAAATTAAATGTAGATCTAGAAAAATTAGATCATAATATTAAAGACAAAAAAAACCAGATTGAAGAATCTAAATCTTTAATCAAAAAATATAACGAACAACAAAAAAACGTTCGTAATAACCGCGAATTTAATGCAATTTCTAAAGAGATTGAGTTTCAAGAATTAGAAATGGAATTAGCGGAGAAACACATTAAAGAATATTACGCTCAAATAGAGCAAAAGAAACAAGTAATCGAGCAAAGTAGCGAACGTATCGAGCAAAGAACTTCTCATTTAAATCACAAAAAAAGTGAGTTAAATGAAATCTTAGACGAAACAGAAAAAGAAGAACAAGCGCTTATTACAAAATCTTCAGATTACAAAGAACAAATTGAAGAACGACTAGTAAAAGCCTACACACGTATTCGTGAAAATGTGAAAAACGGTCTTGCTGTAGTGCCAATTGAAAGAGGAGCTTCAGGAGGTTCTTTCTTTACCATTCCACCACAGGTACAAATGGAAATTGCTGGTAGAAAAAAGATCATTACAGATGAGCATAGTGGTAGAATCTTAGTAGATCAAGAATTAGCTGAAGAACAAAGACAGAAAATGGAAAAGCTTTTTGCTAAAATGTAAACTTTGGTTATATAAAACATTTATTGAATTTCATAAAAATCCTTCACTATACGTGAGGGGTTTTTTATTTAACATTTAGTTGAGAGCTATTCAGCTTGTGATGGTTTATTTTAGAATAGATAAATCATTTATTATGAAGAAATATATACTGCTAGTACTAATATTTTCGATAATTATAGCTTGTAAAGAAGAAACGAGTTCAAAAGATTCAATATTTACAAAAGAAGTTTCAACATAAAATGCTAAGGATAGTTCTTTAACTTCTTAAGAATTAGAGCTTTGTGAAAGAACGAAAAATGGTGATTTTCAACGGATAGATACTAAAAATAATAACACTGCCTGTGTTTGTAATTGTGTGGCTATAAGTTTAGAACAAGTCATAATTTTATGTATTGATGAAGAAGTTGGTATTAAAATTGAAGTGAAATTTAAATCAATAAATGAATCTAAGTTAGCGATGTACTACGTAGATGTAGAAGGGAAGATGAAAGGACAAAAAGAAATACCTTGGGAAGATTTTGATAAAAATTCACCCTTAGCGATAGTTAACTTCACTTCGCCTAATAATTTTGAATTAGATTGGAAAGGTTTTACTAAAAACGGAGAGTTGGCTATTGATTATGCATTACTAGGAAAGAAAAATTTAGAAGGAAACTATAAAAGAAAATAAATAATGAAACTAAAGTTAGTATACTTACTGGTATTTACAGTTTTAATAAGCTGTGGCAATACAAATAAAGAAAAAACGAAAGCTCAGCAAAAATTAGCAAATGCTAATCCTGTAGAAGCAGAAGTTACCAAAGACGGCTATCAAAAAGCTTATTTTGCAAGCGGTTGTTTTTGGTGTGTAGAAGCAATTTATGAAAGCGTGAAAGGGGTAAAAGAATCTATCTCTGGTTACGCAGGCGGTACTGGTAAAAATCCTACGTATCAAAATTATGGTAACACGGGTCATGCTGAAGCCGTTGAGGTTATTTATGACCCAGAAGTAGTTAGTTTTAAAACTCTGGTAGAGGTGTATTTTGCATCTCAAAATGTTACTCAAAAAAATGGACAAGGACCAGATAAAGGTAGAGAATACCGTTCTATTATTTTTTATCAAAACCCATCACAACAGAAAATTATTTCAGAGAAAATCGAAGCACTAAGTAAAGAATATAATCAACCAATTGCGGCAGAGGTAATGCCTTTTCAGAAATTTTGGAAAGCAGAAGATTATCACCAAGATTATAAAAAGAAACATCCTGAAAATGCGTATGTTCAGAATGTTTCTATTCCAAGGTTTAATAAATTCAAAAGAAATTTTCCTTCAGAATTATTAAAATAAACAATAACTATTATTTGATAAATTTGATGGTAAGCGGGTAATTAACTGGCTTGCCATCATTAGCTTTAATTCCGTTCATAATTGGTAATACTAAAGCACCAATCCAAATAATTGGGAATAATAGTAATCCTACTAAAACAAACATCAAAATTCCAGCAATAATTCCATAGATCATCAAGCTGATTTGAAAATTCACCACCATTTTACCGTGTTCATCCATATCCATCACTTCATCTTTTTTGGTTTGCCAAATTACAATTGCGGCAATAATACCACCAAAGCCAGTAAATAAAAACAATAACTGACTCAGGTGTAAATACATGAGCATTTGTTTGTCTTCTTTCTTTTCATTAAGTACTTCCATTTGTTTATTTAGTTTAAGGGTTTTTAAGATATGACTTTAAATAAGCCAATTTGTTACATTTATAACTTTAAATTTATTTTTACCTTTACGCTATGATTTTAGACGACACCATTGTAGCTTTAGCTACTTCTCCAGGTAGTGGAGCCATTGCCGTAATACGAGTTTCTGGACCCGATGCTTTGCACATCACAGCGCCATTATTTAAAGCAAAAAACAAAACTAGTCTTTTAGACCAAAAAAGCCATACGTTACAGCTAGGAAATATGGTAGATGGCGAACGAATTATTGATGAAAGCTTAGTTTCTGTATTTAAAGGGAAACGTAGTTATACCGGGGAGAATACGGTAGAGATTTCTTGTCACGGGAGTCCATTTATTCAACAAGAAATTATCAATTTGCTTTTAAGAGAAGGCTGTCGTTCTGCGCAACCAGGAGAATTTACGCTTCGTGCATTTTTAAATGGAAAAATGGATTTAAGTCAGGCTGAAGCTGTAGCCGATTTAATTTCGAGTGATAATGCAGCAAGCCACCAATTGGCGATGCAACAAATGCGTGGCGGTTTTGCTACAGAAATACAAAAGTTAAGAGAAGAATTACTAAATTTTGCTTCGCTAATAGAGTTAGAATTAGATTTTGCAGAAGAAGATGTAGAGTTTGCCGATCGCAAGCAATTTCAAGAATTGGTTTTTCGTATTCAAAAAGTATTAGGGAAGCTTATCGACTCTTTTGCAGTAGGAAATGTGTTAAAAAACGGTATTCCTGTAGCGATTGTAGGAGAACCAAATGTTGGTAAATCTACCTTATTAAATTCACTTTTAAATGAAGAAAGAGCGATTGTAAGTGATATTGCAGGAACTACTCGAGATACCATTGAAGATGAAATATCGATTGGGGGAGTAGGTTTTCGATTTATAGATACCGCAGGTATTCGTGAAACCACCGATGAAATTGAAGGCTTAGGAATAAAAAAAACATTTCAGAAAATAGAACAGGCGCAGTTGGTGATGTATTTGTTTGATGCTCATAAAATTAAAAATGAAAATCTTACGTTAGCGCAGGTTAAAACTGAGGTTGAAAAAATAAAAAACCGTTTTCCAGGAAAGCCGCTACTTATTGTAGCTAATAAAACCGATGTGCTTTCTAAAGCAGATCAACAAAATTTCCAACAACAGATTCAAGAGCTTCATTTAATTTCAGCCAAAGAAAACCTTGGGGTAGAAGCCTTGCAAGATAAAATTTTAAGTTTTGTAAATACAGGAGCGCTAAGAAGTAATGATTCTATAGTTACTAATTCTCGCCATTACGATGCTTTATTAAAAGCACAAGCAGAAATCAGTAAAGTACAAGAGGGGCTAAACCTAGGGCTCACGGGCGATTTATTGGCGATAGATATTCGTCAGGCACTTTATCACTTTGGAGAAATTACAGGGCAAATCACTACCGATGATCTTTTAGGGAATATTTTTGCTAATTTCTGTATCGGGAAGTAACCGCTATTAAGTAACAAATAACTAAAATATAAATAAACACTATAAAGCCCTTTAATTAGGGCTTTTTTGTTGTAATTGTTTAATATCTGTTAATAAGTGTTATTGGTTTATGAGGTACAAATATTAGGCTTTTAGCCTTTTTATTTTATACTTATTGGCACGCTATGGCACAAGTTGACACAAACAGACATTTATAGACAAATGATTAGTAATATTGAAGTAACAAGGATTTGTGAATATTGTAAAAGTGAATTTTTGGTGAAAACATCTGTAACTCGTTACTGTTCCCACAAGTGTAATAGTAAAGCCTATAAAGAGCGTATAAGAACTAAAAAGATTAAAAAATCAAACACTCAAACCTTAATAACAAAAACACAGGATATTGAACACACTAAAGCCAAAGAGTTTTTAAATGTAAATGAAGTTTGTTTGTTAATAGGAATAAGTAAGCGAACCGTTTACCGACTGTTTGAAAATAGTCAACTCAATAAATATAAAGTAGGTTCAAGAACAATTATAAAGCGTTCCGAAATTGATAAATTATTTACAACCTCCTAATTTATTTTTATTTTTTTAAGGTACATTAATTACATTATTCAGAATAAAAGACAAATGGCAATTAAAGTAACATTAAGAGAAAAGCCTATAAGTAAAGGGCGTAAAAGCCTTTATTTAGATTTTTATACACCTATAAGCGTTTCAGGTTCAGATAAAACCACACGCAGGTAATTTTTAGGACTTTACATTTACGACAAAGCCAGTAACCCGTTACAAAAGCAAGATAATAAACAGACCTTACAACTAGCTGAACAGATACGCCAAAAGCGAGATAACGAACTAAACAAGCCTGAAGTTTATACAGCCTTTGAACTGGAACAGCTTAAAGCTAAAGAAAAAGGGGAATTATCTTTTATTGCTTATTACGAGCAACAAATTGAAAAGCGTAAAGCCAAGAATAAATACATTAAGATTAAGGATTACGTAGATAAGATTCACTATGAAAGGATATATTGCCCCGAATGTCTTACAGCACCTTTACACATTGTTCGTAAACAAAACAAATCCCCTTATTACGCCTCAAATAGCAAGCAAGAACATTTAGAAGATTGCCAACATTATGAAGATTATATACCCAATAGGAGCATATCTAAACTAATTAAAAGTGATGAGGTTGAAGATAGAGAAAGGCTAATTTTTTTAATTAAAAATAATCTACAAGGGGCTATTAATTTGCTCATTAAAAAAGAGAAAAAGGAAAACAGCACAGTTCACTTTAGGGACAATAAACACTCTAATACTTCACAAGTAGCCTCATCAAATAAATACAAGAAAGAAAGCATACCAAGAGTTAGTATCAGTAGGCTTTTCGGAAAGAAAGAGGGGTGTTTAGACAACTATGTTATTATTGGGGGAAATGCGGATATAGAAACTAAAGAAAAGAAATTGGAAAACTCTAAGGCAAAAGAAAAATTTATAGTAAAGCGGTTGATTTTTAGGCTAAGTAATAAGTTTAGGTTTTCAATACCTATTTCGGGAACGTTACTTCAATATTGCACGGATTCAGAAGAAAATATTACTAACAAAAGTTTTGCAGTATTTGGACTATTAAGGGAGGCTAATGGTTTTCTCGAACTAAAAATTATGACGAAAAAACACCTCCAATATTTATAAATTCATATCTTTATGATACTATCAAATGATACTATCATAAATGAAGCCACCATATCAAATTACCGATGTTATTTTAAAATTAATTGTAGCCATTTCAGAGCGTTTGGGTGAAATTAACGCTTCCCACTTATACAAGCCTCCAACAGAACTAAGAAAAAAGAACCGTATCAAAACAATACAATCTTCTTTAGAGATTGAGGGTAATACACTTACAGAAGAGCAGATTACGGCACTTTTAAACGATAAACGAGTAATTGCACCACAAAAAGATATTTTAGAGGTTCAGAACGCTATAAAAGTGTATGAGCAATTACGAGAGTTTAATCCTGATAAATTAAAGGATTTAGAAAAAGCACACGCTATCCTTATGAAAGGATTAATTGAAGATGCTGGAAGACTACGCACTAAAAATGTTGGTATTGTAAAAGGATCAAAAGTTGAGCACGTTGCACCAAGTGGAGAGATGATAAAAGGTTTGATGAATGATTTGTTTGATTACCTAAAAACCGACACAGATGTATTACTTATTAAAAGTTGTGTGTTTCATTATGAATTTGAGTTTATACATCCTTTTTTAGATGGCAATGGTAGAATGGGCAGACTATGGCAAACATTAATCTTGATGCAGAAGTACCCAGTTTTTGAATATCTGCCAGTTGAAAGCCTGATAAAAGAAAATCAAGAGGCTTACTATAAAGCATTGAGTATGTCGGATAAAAAAGCGACCTCTACGCCATTTATAGAGTTTATGCTAAACATTATACTTCAAGCATTAGAAAACCTCTTAAAAACACAAAATAGAACCCTTACAGCACAAGATAGGATTGAACTTTACAAAGATATTATTAGAGATAGTGATTTTAGCCGTAAAGATTATTTATTAAATTACAAAGATATTAGTCAAGCCACAGCAAGCCGAGATTTAAAATGGGCAGTAGAACAAGAAGTTTTAGTTAAAACTGGAGATAAAAGATTGACAAAATACAAGTTCAATTTAACTTAATTTGGTACTAATTTCACCTTAAAACCACATATATTGTCACTTACTTGTCTCTTAATTTTTGCAAGACCTTATAAACAGTATATTCTCATTTTTTGTATCGGAAAGTAATTAAGCTTTTCCATTTATTTCGATACAGCTATGACCAAAGCATCTGATAATCGTATTGTCATTCCGAAGTGTCGAGAAATCTGAATCCCCCTTGAAGAGAAATATTTTTTATCCCGTTCCACTTCATTCTAAAGTCCAATGCTCTGGATCGACGAAGCCGATGACAAATAAAGGTTTGGGATTCCATGACAAGTTATGCTTCATCATTCAGAAATTTCTAATCTTTATGAAAGAGATGAATCAATTTTCCTTTTTGTTCTAGAGCAAGCTTTTAACTGTTTTTTTATGAATACTCGTTCCAGAACGATGCTCAAAAGGGAGCTATTCCACATTAATTCATAATTTTTTCCATGGAAGGATCTTCCGATGAAATTTCTTTTATTGTTTTCTCTATCGATAGCACTAACTTACCTAAGTAATCTATATCCCGTTTTAAGAAGAACTGTGGTAAAAACCAACGCTTTCTCTACATTAAATTTGAGACATAACTAGCCTGTACTAACATCTATACAAATAGATCTTAGCTGTAATATTTATTCCTTTTTTGATTTATCCTTTAGCTGGAACAGATACATAGTATTCATTATAAGGCAATCCTGATTTAGCAATAGCAAAAGCTTGTTTTAAAAGCTTATTGGCCACTGCAATCAACGCCAGTTTCTTACTCGTCTTTCGTTTCTCAATCCTCGGAGACAAGGGCTATTTTCGTTCATAAATTTGGCAGAGAGCTTTGTTTCTCAAGGCATCCTGCCTATACATCACTAAAAGCGTTATATAGCGGCACTTCATTAGACAAACTATAATGACAAATAGCCTTGGCACCGCTTTTAGCGGTCTTTATTTTGGATAATACCATCTTCTCGTTATGCTCTTCGGAGGCGAGAATAAAACGCTTGACCGATAAAGGCTTTACTACAGAAATAGGTATACCGCTTTTGTAAAGAAACTGTTAAATAATAACAGTTAAAACCTTTGGTAAAGGCATTAGATTCCTGTCATTACGAGGTATCGAGGAATCTATTCAAAAATAGTTCGCGCTTAAAAAGAGAACCCACGCGTTGCAGGTGTAAAACACTTAGTGAGTGTAACCCGTACCTCACCTTACGGGTGTGCAAGCACCCTCAGTAATTTTATTTTTAGACAAAAATCTAGCTTCCTGTTTCCTGTTTCAAAGAAATAGTCTAAATTCTATTCTCTATTCCCTTTCATCCTGAGCTTGCCGAAGGATAACATTCAAAATTGTACTCACTACTCAATACTCACTACTAAATACCAATTCAACATTCACAATTCAACATTCAAAAATCCCGCTTCCTGTTTCCTGTTTCAAAAAAATAGTCTAAATTCTATTCTCTATTCTCTATTCTCTCTTCCCTTTCATCCTGAGCTTGCCGAAGGATAACATTCAAAATTGTACTCACTACTCAATTCTCACTACTAAATACCAATTCAACATTCACAATTCAACATTCAAAAATCCCGCTTCCTGTTTCCTGTTTCAAAAAAATAGTCTAAATTCTATTCTCACTACTCACTACTAATTTACTTACCCCACAATCACTTCAATTCCTGCTTTATTGGCTTTATACTGTATTTTGGTGAGTAGCTCGCCGTAATTCCAGTTGCGAAGCACAAAGCCTTCTTCCTTGGCGATGCCTATTTTATCTTCTTGATTCATAAGCATCAATGTACCCGCTTGGTGCTGAACGCAAAAATCGATGAGCCTACGACTATATACGTGTAATCGTTGACGGATGTAATTTTTTTCTTGTTGTCGAAACCTATCTACGGCTTTCAGTTTGCGTTTTCTCCCTTTGCCCGATTTAGCATAAGTAGCACCCACCTGCGCCCGTTTTCGGGCGACTTGTATAGCCAACCTACGGTGTAAAAACTCTTCTTTATTACCAATTTGATGTCGCACTTTCCCAACCTTCACCACAATAGGGTATTCCAAAGACAGGGAAACTTCGGCGATGACGCCTGGGTTAAGGTGATGCGCTTCTTTTTCCAATTCAAACACCGCCAACCAAAACGTTTTGCCGTCTTTCAGTTGCAGGTGAGAGGTACACAATTTGAGTTCTCCCTGACTTACCCGCTGCAATAACCGCCACTTATCGCTATGATCCCTACCCAAATAAGTTTTTAAAGGGACTTTAAACAAACGAAAGCAAAAGGCTTTCTTTTCGGGCTTGTACTCCAGCTTACTCATCCCTTCGGTGGTAAAGGGGAAGGGCATGTCCTTTTTAAAATTCATTAGCGCACACTCGCCCCGCCAATAGGCATCACGGTTCTTTTTAAAGGTACTGTACAAGCTCGCCTTTAGGCAAGAGATGATATTGGTGGGCATCTCGCCCTTAAAACGTTTAGAAGTCACTTGGTAAATGGT
>NZ_JAHWDF010000025.1 GCF_019311235.1 Mesonia aestuariivivens
AAACAAGAAACAAGAAGCATGATTTTGAATGTTGGATTTTTAATTTTGAATGATAAATCTTGAATTGACAGTGAGGATAGAGATTAGAGATTAGAAGTGAAAAAAAGCTTTCTGTAGTTAAAAAAATCGGTCTATTTTTAGTTTTCGTAGCAAAACAAATAAAAGCAGCAGCGCAGGCAGAGGAGTATAGCCTAGCGAAGCGATTGCTATACGCAGGATAAAGCTTTTATGTCGTTTTCAAGAAGGCTAAAATAAGCCTAGACTTTTGTTTAGCTCACGCGCTATTATTTTCTGGGAGTTCGTGCATCTCCTAGGGTCGATGTCTTTTCGGCAATGGAAATCGACTTTTGGAGATTCACGAATACTTAAGTAATAGTAAAGTGAATGAGTAAAAGAAAAGAGCATTCAATAGGAGTGAGAAACTAGAGACTTGAGTTTGAAAGTTCATTACGACTCATTCAGAATTCATCATTTAAAATTCAAAATTATTCCTTCCTTAATCTGTTAAAAACATCCCCATTCGTCCCCAACTTGTGAAATAAAAAGCCATAACCTTCACACCTTTGACTTGTAAATCTTTTACACGATGCATCACAAGGTTTATAAGGTTTGAAAGAATGAACCTATAATCATTCTTATCATTAATTTCATAAATTTTAAGATTATGGCTCAACAATCAGGGATTATCAAATTGAAAGGAAGCCTAGGAGGGATTTCGTTTTACAAAACCAGCGACGGGTATTTGGCCCGTGAAAAAGGTGGGGTAAGTGCTCAGCGCATCGCTAACGACCCTGTTTTTCAACGTACACGTGAAAATAATGCAGAATTCGCTACTGCAGGAAAAGCAGGTCGTTTACTAAGAAATGCGATACAGGTACTTTTGCAAAACGCAAAAGACAAACGTTGCGTGGCTCGTTTAACACGTTTATTACTGGCTATTGTCAAAACTGATCAGCTTCACCCCAGAGGTGAGCGACAAGTGGAGGCAGGAAATTTTCAGTTACTCAACGGTTTTGAGTTTAATCAAAACGCAAAATTAGGCACCAGTTTATATGTGCCTTTTGAAACTTCATTAGATCGTTCTGCAGGGACGTTAACAGTGAGTTTGCCAGCTTATCAGCCTTCAGTAAGAATAGCGGCGCCTAAAGGAACCTCTCATTTTCGTTTAGCGATGGCTGGCGTCGAATTAAATTTTGAAGATTCGAGCTTTAATTTTTCTAAGTCAGAAACACCCATTATTGCGCATAATAGTAGTTTACAGGCGGGAAGTACATTGGTCTCCAATTTAACAGAAAACGCTAACTTACCCATTATTGGCATTATTGGAGTAGCGTATTTTCAAGAAGTGAATGGAGAAATGTATCCGCTTAAAAATGGAGCTTTTAATGCCTTAGCGGTAAGTTTTGTAGATCAGGTCTAATGGAATTACTTTTAAAAAGATCGTATCATGCACAAGGGTGTACTGGCGAACTTTTTTACCAGGGTAATTTATTATGTTATACCATAGAGTTACCTTGGAAAGAAAATCAAGCTCAGATCTCTTGTATTCCTAAAGGGACATACAATTTAGAAAAACGCTTCAGCAAAAAGTTTGGCTGGCATTTGTTGATCAAAGAGGTGCCTAAACGAAGCTTTATTCTTTTTCATCCGGCTAATAATGCTCTTAAAGAATTAAGAGGCTGTATAGCGCCGGTTTCGACCTTAACGGCTCCTGGGAAGGGCATACAGTCTCGTATAGCATTTCATAAGTTAAAACAGGTTACTTATGCGCACTTTGCTAAACGAGAAGTCGTCACATTAACCATTCAATAATCCAAGAACGCCTATTTTATTGAAATTAATAATGATAAGTAAAATAGGTGTTCTTTAATTTAAACAAAGATGAGTATTCATAAACGTATCAAAGCACCCACACCTAAATTTTTTAAAATTGTAAGAAATATAGGCTTAGTTCTCGGAAGTGTAGGAGGGGTTTTATTAACCGCACCTCTAAGTTTACCAACATTGGTAACAACAGTAGCAGGTTATATGGCTGTTGCAGGTGGAGCTATATCTAGCGTAAGCCAATTGACCAAAGATGAAAAAAAATTATCTGCAGGTGTCGACCAATAGTTCAGTGTATTCGGGAACCTTAGGAGGCACCTTAATAAGCATATTTCCTTTTATTAATCTTGATGAAATTTACAGAACGCTGGTCTTGGCCGTTATTGGTGCTTTGGCAAGTTTTGTGGTTTCTTATATGCTTAAATTACTTTTTCGAAAACACGAAAATGACTGATCATAAAACCGGCTGAAAAGTCGGTTTTTTTATGAAAACGTAAGATGTTAAAAAGTAGTGACTAGCAGTTAAGCTCTCACGAATGAATTACAATTAGTTTCTTTCGTGAAATTGGTGTTGAATGCCGAGCTGCAAGGCTTTTAAAACATGCTTTTGCCATAGCCAAATCAAGTCTTGTATACGATAGATTCTCATAGAAGTACTTTAGTGAGAAATGAATGAGTTTTTACTTGCTTTTACCAAGGTACTTTGTTGGACATCGTATTTATTTATTCCTATATTTTTTTCTGAAATTCATAGGTGTTGAACCAGTCTTTAATTTAAAAAATTTAGAAAAGTATGAATACTCGGCAAATTCTAAATTGTAAGAAATAGCTGTCAAACTTTCATTAGAATGAACAATTAATCTTTTAGCTTCTAGAATTATCCTTTCGGAGATCAATTCAGAAGTAGTTTTATTTATAGTTTCTTTTATGACTCGATTGAGATGTTTAGTAGTTATGTTCAAACGATTTGCATAGAATTTTGGTAATTTCTCATTTTTAAAATTTTCATTTATTAAAACAATAAGATTTTCAAGGATATTTAAATAACTTGAAGGAAACAGTTTTTTATGTTCAATATTATTGGTGTAATTTTTCGAAAATTCTATATAAATCAAAGTTATTAAATTAATTATCTTTAATTTTTTAAAAGGTTGTAATTGTAGATATTCATTGTATATTTCATCAAAAAGTTGGCTTAAAATATTTGTTTTTTTTGTAGATAACTTTAATAATGGTGGATTTTGAAAAGAATAATAAAAAGGAAATTCGTTAAGCTTATGCTTCAAAAATTGTAATTCATAAAATTCTCGGGAGTGAAAGAAAATAAAGCCTTCTGGTGGGGTGTCAAATTTCCAGAAATGTGTTTGACCAGGCCTTAAAAAGAAAACATTACCGGGTTCTATTTTGTAAGAATTAAAATCAATTTCGTGGGTACCTGTTCCTTCTGTAAATAGAACACATAAATAAAAATTATGCTTGTGAGGTGTTGAAATCAAATTTTTATTTAGAAGTAAATGATTAGAAAATGAATTAATATAGAAATCATTTGATGATATTGTCTCTTGAAATTGATTGATGTTTAGTATTGGAGTTTTCATAAAGTATGTCCTAATATTACAAAAATAGGCGATAAAAATATAACGTCACTTGTTACTTAACTTAATAATTTTGTTTAGATAAAAATATTAGATCATGAGTAAAGTTTTAAATATTTTAAAATGTAAATGTCCAAATTGTGGTAAAGGGAATATGTTCAATAAAAAGGGAAATATTTTTCTATTTAAAATGCCCGAAATGAATAAACGCTGTGAAAAATGTGATTATAAATTTGAAAAAGAAACGGGTTTCTTTTTTGGTGCTATGTTTGTAAGTTATGCACTAGGAGCGGCAGAAATGATTGCAAGCCTTGTTTTATTTTGGTATTTGGTTGATTTATCGCCGCTTAATGTATTTTTTATTATCATTATAATTTCCGTTTTATCGAGTACATTAAATTTTAGGCTTTCAAGATCTATTTGGACACATATATTTTACAAAAATTAGTATAAATTCGATACCATTTTTTAATATTATGCACAACGGTTTGTATATGGCTTGTGGCGATTTTGGAGCGCCTTCCTATCGACTATGCATGAACTTTACCACCTAGTTACAAACCATACTGGCAGGCACTTACCTACCATTAGTTATAAACGTTGTGGAGTTGTTAGCTTTACACGGACATAAAATTTAAGACTTTTTGTTAGAAAACAAATATCTTAAAACATGAAAAAACGAGATTATAGCTCCTGAATTAAAGGAGTGGGCAGTACGATTAATTGAGCAGAGCGAAAGAACATAAAGGCGTTGGCGGACGAGCTGAGCATAGAGCTCCAAAGGATTTATAAATGGTGCAAGGCAGCCAACAAAGACATCACCTAAGTCAGAAAACTACTACCTGATGATACTTTAGAACTGAAAAGACTTCGAAAAGCTCTTAAAGAAAAGAACTTGAACTATTAAAAAGGCCGTGCACATCTTTTCCAAGAGCGATAGGAAGTCTATGGATTTATAGCCAGTTACAGGCATTTATACTTCATCGAAAAGATATGCGAATTTTTAAAAAAAAGTACGAGCAGTTTTTATAAGTGTATACCTCTGGTCCGTCAAAACGGGCAACGGAACATAGTCTGTTCAAAGATTTAAAAAAAAATAATTTGAGTAAACAACGCTATGGCTCCACAAGGATAGCGGAACAGCTAAAGCGGAAAGAACACTCTATATCTAGATGCAGAGCGGCTAAAATTATGAAAGTGAATCATTGGTTAAGCAAACACAAAAAGAAGTTTAAGGCTACCACAGAATTCAATTAAAAATATCCGGTTTACAGAAATTTATTGAACAGAAACTTTACCCCTAGCAGGTTAAATGCTGCTTGGTTTAGCGATATTACTCATATTCAAACCAATAAAACTATTATACCCGCTTGGAAAATGGCTGTAAGTAAGTAAAAGATAAATATGGGTTAATTTTTTTATTCAGATAGAGGAATACAATATGCCTCAACAACATTTAGAACATTTATTAAATCTAACCCTTTGGTTACCCAATCTATGAGCAGAAAAGGTAATTGCTGGGATAATTCTTTAGCTGAATCTTTTTTTAAAATTATAAAGGTAAAACTTATTTATGAGGATGATTTTAAAACTACAGCGCAGGCTAAAACTGCTATTTTTGAGTACATCGAAATATGGTATAACAGGAAACGATGACACTCTTTTTAGGGTATAAAACTCTTTATGAAAGTAGAGCAAGAATTTTATCAATTTAAAAATGTAGCGTAGGTATTAAAAAAATTGTCATACTTTTTGTTGAAAGAGCACGTTTGATTCAATCCAATTTGTGTACATAGTTTTTCCTAAAACTCCGTCTCCATATCCCAAATCTATATATGAATTTACGTTAGGTTTAAAATGTTTAATCATTCGCAGTAAAATTTGAATTTACTCATTAGCAAGAGGGATTGCACTTCTTACTCCGTACAAATAAGTTTTCGTAAGATTTTTGGTTTTCCAACTTTTTATTTCTGATTTTTATTTTGTTAGTTTCGGTGTTTTTTAACTTGTTGCTAAGTTAAGCACAGTAACCGTGAAATAAGCACTCACTTCTAAATAATAACCTATTAAAATACACTAGCGGTTTATGTATAATTTAAACTGCTAGTGTATTTATATCATCTCAGCTAATTTAATCTTAATTTTAAGCAGGTATTATTTTCTGCTCTTTTAATTTTGTAAATAAATTAAAGAATGATTCTCTTGTGTCGTGATATTCTTTAAAACCTAATTGGCGGCTTTTAGCCATATTTGTCATGACCTCTATGGGTCTTCCTAAATCTAAATCGGTATGCCAAGGAGAAGCTAACTTTTTTAATTCAGATTCAACTAATTTATGTTGCTCTGACATCTGTTTCCAAATTGCTTCATCATTCTGCATCATTTCTTCAAGCGTTTTGTTGTTTTCAACATAGCCTTGGTATTCAATACCAAAATAATTTGCTATTTCTTTCCACAACCAGCTCCATCGAAATACATCGCCATTTACAATATTAAAGGCTTCATTTTCTGCTGCTGGGGTAGTGGCTGCCCATATAAATTGCTTGGCTAAAATGCTTGCATCGGTAACATCTGAAATTCCATTCCATTGCGCTTCTGAACCTGGCCAAATAAAAGGCGTTCCGTGTTCTTTACAAATACTGGCGTAAACGGCTAAGGTGGTTCCCATATTCATCAAGTTACCAACCGCTTGCCCAATCATCGTATGCGCACGGTGTATACTCCAAGTAAATCCATCGCGTTTAGAAGCTTCATATACTTCATCTTCTTGTGCATAATAGAAATTCTTTAATGCTAATCTTGGATGTTCTGTTCTTACGGGAGTTTCTGGTGAAAATCCTGCTTTTGCATAATTTTCAAAAGGCCCTAAATAATGTTTAAGTCCGGTTACTAAAGCAACGTGTTTTACCGATTTTTTAGGAGATAGCACGTCTAACAAGTTTCGAACAATCTTGCTATTCACTTTAATATTTTCTTCCTCTGAATCTTTTAAAATCCAGGCGGTAAAAAATACGTGTGTAGGTTCTATGTCTTTTAAGGCTTTTTCTAAAGCTTTGGGATCTAGCAAATCTGCCTTGATGTTTTTTAATCCTTTAAGGTTTACCTCAGAGCTTCGTGTAATGCCATAGGTGGTCCACTTATTTTCGAGTAATTCTTGGGCAAGGTTATTTCCTGCAATTCCGCTTGCTCCAACTATTAATGCACTATTTTTCATAAGTATTCTTTTTCTTTGTTACAAAGCTATATTGAATTTTACTGTTGTGCATTGATGTGCATCAAGAATCAAAATTGAGGTACATTACTTAGGCTGAGGGTAAGTTCTTTTTTATTCGGCTAATGGTTTCTGGTGTGAGCCCAAGGTAAGAAGCGATTAGCGTTTGGGGAATACGTTGACTCATTTGGGGATACATTTCTATAAACTCTTGGTATTTTTCTTCCGCAGTATAAGAATTGGAACTGATAAGTCTTCGGTCTTTAGTGATTAAGCTGTTTTGATATAAAATTCTAAAATAGCGTTCCATACGAGGTACTTCTACCAATAATTTGTCATAATTGGTTTTGGAGATTAAGAGGAGTTCGCTGTCTTCAATGGCATCGATGGAAAGTACAGCTTTTTCTTTGCAAATAAAACTACTAAAGTCTGAAACCCACCAACCTTCCCAGGCAATGAGACTAATGTGCTCTTGCCCTTTTTCATCTATGGTGTAGGATTTGATAATTCCTTTGGAAACAAAGCTAAGGTACTTACAAGAATCGCCTTGATGAAGTAAAAGTTCTTTTTTACGTAATTTTTTAGGTTCGAAGAATGTTGGTATTTCTTTTTTGTCGCGAGCGGTTAACTCCACTTTCTTTTGAAGGTGTTTAAAAAGAATATCGAACATAAGAGATTTACATTTTTACTTCTCGGTATAGAAATTTATGCCATAAAGTTAACCTCTTTTATGCTTGAAATTAACTGTTTTTTAATTTTTTCATAAACTTTTTTATTTCTGGTGAAAGCTCAGTGAATAGCTCATGGGTTCTGTTTTTGAGCATTACTTCTGTAAACAGTTTTAAACCAAGGGCAAATTCAATAGATTGATTCTCATTTTCAAATAGATTTTTCTCTTTAACAAGATCAATAATTCGAAAAATTTCATCGTGATTTTCAACTTCTACTGTTAGCGATTTAGCTTGGTAGTCATCAGGCTTAACCGTCTTCACCTGTGTTAACTTCAATTTATATTGATTTGTTTTTTTCATCTTGTTAAGCAACTTGTTTATTTTCTTTAAACGTTTGAATACGATTGAAAATCCAGGGTTTTATTAGAAAAGAAATGAGTAGCCCTAAACAAATACCTATAGGTACAGATTTTAAAAAAGCACTCAGCCATTGATTTATGAAAGATGGGGTAAATCCAAAATTAATAGTAACTACAATAAAAGAAATGAAAAACTCCATGGTACAGCCTATTAAAGCGCCTATTAAAATTTTTTTTGGGAGAGAATCTTTCTTTAAGAATAGCGATACTAATTTTGTGATTAATAAGGTACTCAGCATCCCTAAAGGTGAAAAAACGAATAAACCAATGACTAATGAGGTAAACCATTCGCTTAAAAACTGAGATGAAAAACCTAAGTTAACCCAAGTAAAGAAAAAGGTGATCGAACCAACAATAGTGAGTAATAGTAGAAGTATGGGAGAGAAAAGTTTTATTTTTTGCATCATTTATTTTTTATGAGCTGCAAATTTCAAAAATTAAGAGCGTTAAAACATTGATCTGGTTTATTGTTTTTCGGTATAAAATTCTTTACGTACCCTGCTAATAATTTCTGGAGTTAAATCAAGATAGTTAGCAATATTAACGTTAGAGAGTCTATTTTTTAGATGTTTATTTTCTTTAATGAAATGAATGTATTTCTCTTTTGCTGTTTTTCCTGAACGACTAATCATACCATCGTGAGAATGCTCATATACAGATTCTAATAATAGTCTGTAATACTTTTCTAACTTCGGAATTTTATCTAAGAGTTCATTTTTGTCTTGCAGAGTTAGCGTTAAAATTTCGCTATCTTCAATGGCTTGAATGTATAAACGAGAAGCTTTTTGATGATTAAAACTACTGGGGTCGATGAGCCAATAATTTTCAGGAGCAAAATAAATTACATGTTTATTGCCTTTATCATTAATATGATATATTTGGAAAAATCCTTTGGTTACAAAAGCTTCAAAATTAGAAGAATCTCCCGCACGAATAAAAAACTGATTTTTTAGTATTTTTCTGGGAGTGAATTTTTGCTGTAGCATAGCCCACTCACTTTCTTGTAAATTGATTGAGTTATTTATATTTTCTTTTAATTTACGAAACACTTGTTTTTAATTTATTTGATTTAACATGTTAGTGAATGAGCATTTATATCTAAAAATAACGGTTTTAGCTTCATGTTTTCTGTTTGATTATATAAAATTCAATATACTAACCGCTATTTTTATATAGGTGATTAGGGTGCTGGTTTAAAAATTCTCTTGTATTAACTCCATATTTACCATTGCTCCTGCGACGCTTCCATTCGCTACAGCAATAGCAACGGATCGCATCATGGTAGAATTATCTCCACAAGCAAAAACTCCTTCCATACTTGTTTTTTGAAAATTATCTACTTGAATATGGCCTTCTTCTGTAAGCTCACACCCTAAAGAAATTGGAATTTCAGAATGTTGTTCAAATGGAATGGCAGCATAGACGGCAGCAAAATTCATTTTTTCTCCATTTTTGAAGATTACATTTTTAATATAACCATTGTCGTGTTCAATTTCTGAAATTTCAGCTTCAATTACTTCTATGTTGTTTTTTTTCAATTTTTCAGTTTGCTCAATCGTAAAATCATTTTTTCCGGAAGTGAGAATTGAAATAGTAGCCGTTAGGTTGTTAACTAATGAAGCTACATGAACGGCTCTGTTTCCATTCGCTATAATACCTGTTTTTTGTCCTTTAAATTCGTAGCCGTGGCAATACGGACAATGAATGACAGAGATACCCCAACAAGCTGAAAACCCTTTAATATTAGGCATTATGTCTTTTATGCCTGTAGCGAAGATTAATTTTTTTGCTTGAACTAGTATGTTTTTTTGTGTTAAAATTTCGAAACCGTAAGTTGTCTTTTTACCTTCGACTGCAAGATCGTCTATAAATTTAATAGAAGGATAATTTAAAACTTGTTCTTTTGCCTTTTTAGCAATTGCACTTGGTTTAACCCCATCTTGCGTAATGAAATTATGTGCTTGAGGAGTTGTGCTATTGCTAGGTTTGCCACTATCAATAATCAATACACTTCGTAAAGAGCGTCCTAAAGCCATGGCCGCAGAGAGTCCAGCATAACTTCCGCCTATGATGATCACTTCAAATTCTTTTTTGTTCATATTATTTTATTTTGCAAAGAGTGATAAAGGTTTTTTTTGTAAAACTAAGTAATTAGTATATTATTGCAAATGGTTTGCAATAGTTATTGCGAAATAATCGCATTTATATGGAAAGACGAAATACTCCAACGAAAGAAGCCGTATTAGAATTGCTCGTGAAATCCGGAGAGGCAATGAGTAGAGATACTATTGAGCAAAAAATAACTCAGAACATTAACCGCGCAACTATTTATCGTGTTTTAAATCGTTTTTGTGAAGATGGGGTGGTGCACAAAATTGTTGCAGAAGACGGGAAGCAATATTTTGCTGTCTGTGCAAATTGTGATGATAAAGTTTTAAGTGGTCACCATTTTCATTTTAGGTGCATCGAGTGTGAAACCATTGAATGTTTGCCGGTGTCGGTTAATTTTTCAGTGCCCAATGGCTATCAGGTAGCTAGTGTAAATTGTGTGTTATCTGGAACTTGTAAGGATTGTTCTCGCTGATTTAGAATTGTTAATAAGTAGTTGATGTATAAGAAGTAGGGGGTTAAAGTTTTTTTTGCTAGGGTGTAAGCCAAATCTTTTAGATGTTGCTTTAAGCAATTAATTATCTTTCTTTAATTAAGAATTACGAGCCGCTTTTTCTACCCTTACGGCATCATCCATTTTAGATAAGGTTAACCGAACAATACTGTCTTCTTTTGCTGTTAAATCATGATAAATATTAACTTATAAAGTAATTACATCTCCTTTTTTTTAGCGATTTGATTTCACCTTCTATTCCAAAATCTATATTTCCTTCTAAAATATGAACGATAATAGGAAGTGGAGCTTTATGCTCTTTCATGGTTTGTCCATTTTTTAAGAGAATTCTAATTTCTTTTGAAAATGAAGTCTCTAAAATAACCTGAGTAACAATTTGATTATCGTTATACTCTAAATGTTCATTTCGTAATTTTTTGGCTTACAGTATTGTTGTTTGTATAGAATTAAGCAAAATTAATAAAACGATGGTTAATTTGTAAATAAAGATTCTTATTTTATAGTGTGATTCTTAATGAGGACCACACTATAAAATAAGAATTTAATAAGTGCTATAATAAGAAGGAAAAGAGCATCAAATAAAACTTCAGTAAGCCATAAGGTGCAAATGATTAGTGTAATAGCTATGATGATATTGAAAAAGGCGTGTGTTCTAAAATTGAGCATATTGCCCATACCTCTTTGATAAGCAGTTAGGCTTATTTCAATTAAACTTATAATAGCTATAATGGCTAAGCATGCACCTAAGGTTTTATTGACCAGTATGCAAGAAAACACTAATAGCGTTACAAAACTATAATCTAAAATACATGCAATGTTTCGTGGTTTTTTCATCATTTCTAATCACAAAAAATAGGAGCAGGAACAATCCAACTTAACAATAACATGATAGCAACTCCTATCAAAATAATCATGATTGCAAATTTCCGAAAATTCATTTTTTTGCTTTTTATCGAACACTATAGCAACTTAGTTTTTCATAGAGTTTTATTTTTAGCTCAAAAAAAACCTGATCTGTGGTTATAAATTCAACCCTTCTTTTTTCGTGATTTTTAGCTAAGCTTATGTCATACATCCCGCAGCTATTCTCTAACTCTTTTAGGAGTTGAAGCTCATATTTACATAAACTCGCCAAGCCTAAAGTGTTTTTACGTCTCACATGTTGTAAGTCATAGGTAATTTCAGATGCTTGAATAATTTGTTTATGAATACGATTCATAAAATCTAGTTCTCTATGATTTTCTTCTAATCTTTTTTGCCATTGTTGGAGCTCTATTAGATCTTTTTTTATGCATAGCGCTTTATTATTATTCATTTTAAACTATTAAATTTGATACCTTATTAATTTTAAGTGAGTAAATTAAATAGCATTTCTTTGGTAGTTCTATAGGTTGAAATGAAACGATCATATTTTTTTCTATAAATCTCGTGTTCATAGATAAATAAACGATCACATTCCATATCGTCACATTCATTTAAAATAGACCTGCTTTTGATATACTTTTCTAAAGTTGTAATTAGTTTATTGTTTTCTATCTTTTTTCTTTCCAATTCAAGTTTTAGAAAATAATACTCCTTTCCTGTAAGTTCTTTTTCAGAAAGTTTTTTTAAGTAATTCATTTCTTTAACTATAAATAGTAAATGAGCCATCCAGTGGTCTAACTCATTACTATTTTTTTTATGAGAAATGACGTGTTCATCATCGTGTGAAAAAATAGGATTAAACTCCTTATGCATAATTATATAGGTATATCTAGTTGATTTGCGTTTATATCTTGGTTAACTTCCTCAATAATGTATTTTTCTTCGTTATTGTTAGCAAAAACCAGTGGAAGGGTGTCGCCTTCAGAATAGCCTATTAAAGCAATGGGTAACGGACTTAACACAGATAATTTCTGTTTGTTAAGCTGTTCATCCATAGGAATAACAATTTGTAGAGGCATTGTAGATGTGGTTGACAGCGATCTAATTTTTAGAATGCTATTTATCCTGATAATGTCTAAGGGCATTTCTGTTTCATCTACGATAAGCGCATCTTCTAGCTTTTGCTTTAACTTTTCTAAAGCTAGCTTGTGGGCTAGGGTATGGTCATATCCTGAAATGTTAAGTAATCTTTTTAAATAGACATACTCCTTTTTCTCAATAATGTAACTACCGTACTTCATCATGAATATATTATGGGAAAATCCCTCTTTGTATATACGCTTTTTCTATTCTTTTAATCGCTATGCAATAAGCAGCTTTGCGCATATCGATACTTTCTTCTTGCGCATAGGCATACACTTTATTAAACGATTTTTCTAGTTTATGGTTGAGTTTGGTGAGGGTTTCTTCTAATTGCCAAACTTCTCCATTTCTATTTTGAAGCCATTCAAAATAACTTGCGATCACCCCGCCAGAATTGCATAGAATATCAGGAATAATACTAATGTTATTGCTTAATAGTATTTTCTCTCCTTCATTATTAATAGGGCCATTGGCTCCTTCTGCGATTAATTTAGCTTGAATTTTTGAGGCATTTTCTTCTGTAATTTGATTTCCTAATGCGGCCGGTATAATGAGATCACAATTTAAGGCGAAGAAATTTTCTTTATCAATTATTTCTGCTCTTGGAAAACCACCAACGCTGTTATCGTTAATGCTAATATAATTTTTTAACGAATCTACCTCTATACCGTTTGGATTGTATAAGCTTGCAGAGGCATCTTGAACAGCCACCAGAAGAGCTCCTTCTTCTTCTAAAAACTTTGCAGTCCAATAACCAACATTACCAAAACCTTGTACAATGAATGTCTTGTTTTTTAAAATTTGATTTTGTTTGGCTAAAAATTTTTTAATCGTTAAGAAAACGCCGTACCCTGTGGCCCGATCCCTACCTTCAAGTCCTCCAATTCCATCGGGTTTGCCTGTTACCACATGCTGATTAAGAGAACGTTTAGCGGGCAACCTAGTACTCATAAAGGTATCTGCCATCCAAGCCATAGTTTGGCTGTTGGTGTTTACATCTGGAGCAGGAATATCGTGTTCAGGTCCAATATTATCACCTAGCGCATAGGTGAATCTTCGGGTAATTCTTTCTAATTCTGAAGTTGAATAATTCGTAGGGTCCAATTGAATTCCACCTTTACCACCGCCAAAGGGCAGACCCGTTAAAGAGGTTTTCCAGGTCATCCACATGGCTAAAGCTCTTGCTGCATCTATATCTACGGTAGGATGGTACCGTAAACCGCCTTTGTAAGGACCCAAAGCATTATTATGCTGAACACGATAGCCTGTAAAAACTTCTACCGATCCATTATCCATTTTTACTGGAAAATGAACGATAATTTCATTATTTGTTATTTTTAAAATTTTTTGAATGTCCCCATGTAAATCAATGTGATGAGCAGCGCTGTTAAATTGCGCTAAGACATTTTCCATCATTCCTTGAGCTACTTTTTCTCCTGTTTTTTTGGGGGTGTTTATGGTTGCGTTCATAAGCTTATTTTTATAGATTTCTATTTTCTAAAGCGTATTCATTGCAAGACAAAGTTTGATCTTTATGCATGGTGAGCACACAATAGTTTTGATGTAAACAGCTTTTACATATAGAATGAATAGAATTTATCATAGTACTTTTTTAATTTTGAAGTACTAATTTCAATACCAGTGCCATAAAAAAATAAATTAAGAACAAAAAAATAAGTCACTGTTTATCAGTGACTTATTTCGATATAAAAAAGAGGTTTATTTTTTTGACTGGGGTGAAAAGTTTCAGCTGATACTTATTGAACCAGTTTTATAAATCGAGTTTAATACGGATAGTTTTTCGATCAATACCTAAAATTTCAGCGGCTTTGGTTTTATTGTTTTGGGTAGCGCGTAAAACTTTTTGAATATAATTTTTTTCCATTTCCTTCAAACTCACTAAAGAATCTTCAGGAAAATCTATTTTGTATTTTAAGTGTTCAGGTAGATGAGGTATCTCTATCGTCTGATCGCATAAAATTACCGCTCTCTGAATTACATTTTCAAGTTCTCTTATGTTACCAGGCCAATCATACCTTTTTAAAATTTCTAAGGCTTGCGGATGAATCTTAATGAACTTATCTTTATATTCTAGTCCATATTTCAATAAAAATTTATCGATGAGTAGAGGGATGTCTGCCTTTCGATTGCGTAATGGTGGTACTTTAATTTCTACTACAACCAAGCGATAATATAAGTCTTCTCTAAAATGACCTTTGTTGCTCATTTCTTTTAAATTGCTATTGGTAGCGGCAATAATTCTTACATCTATCTTTTCGGGTTTTTGAGCGCCTACTTTTACCACTTCTTTTTCTTGAAGTACTCTTAATAATCGGTTTTGTACGACTAAAGGGGCATTTCCTATTTCATCTAAAAAAATGGTTCCGCCATGGGCTGCTTGAAAAAAACCATTTCTATTGGTTTCTGCTCCAGTAAAAGCTCCTTTGGTATATCCAAAAAGTTCTGCTTCTAATAAATTTTCAGGTATGGCTCCGCAATTCACCGCAATAAAAGGTTGCTTAGAAAATTTTCCTTCGTAATGAATTGCTCTGGCTAAAAGTTCTTTTCCTGTGCCACTTTCTCCTTCTATAAAAACAGTAGCTTTATTATTCTTTACGCGATCTATTATTTCAAAAATTTCTTTAATCCCTTTAGATTTACCAATGATTTCTTTTGGGATTACGGGGTCTTTATGATGATTTGTTTTTGTAGAAGGATTGGTTTTTGAACTTATAGATTTCTCTATGGCTTCTTTGAGTTCTTGTTTGGTAAAAGGTTTGGTAAGGTAGTCTGCTACGCCATTTTTAATGGCTTTTAAAGAGTCTTGTACAGAAGGATATCCTGTTACAATTAATTTTGGTATTTGGGGGTAATGTTCGCTTACGAAACTAACTAGCTCAAAACCATCTATGTGTGGCATTTTTAAATCTGTAATTAACAGATCTACTTTGGTATCTTTTAAGATATTAACCGCTTCTTTTACCGATATGGCTTTAAAAACATGAAAATCCCAATTGCTTAAGTGCCGGTGCAATAATTCTAAGATGGAGAGGTCATCGTCTACGATTAAAATATTTTCTTTTAATTTCATCATATTAATTTACAGGTAGTATAATTTGAAACGTTGCGCCTTTATGCGTGTTGTTTTTTGCTGTAATTTCTCCTTGATGGCTAGCGACAATCCCATGAACCACACTTAAGCCTAAACCAGAACCTTGACCTATGGGTTTAGTCGTGATAAAAGGTTCGAAGAGTTTTTCTTTAACATCTTCGCTAAGCCCTATGCCTTCATCAATTACTTTTAAAACAATAGTTGTGTTTTCTCTAAAAGCACTCAGCATTATTTTACCATTTTCAGGAGTAAAATAAATTGCATTCATCACCAAATTAAAAATTACTTGAGTTAGTTGTAATACATCAGCTTTTAAAAACAATTTATTTTCTGTTTTTACAATACATTGTATTTCTTTTTTTTGAAGCGTTGGCTTTAGCAAATCTATAGCGCTTTTTATGGTAGGCACTATATCTATAATTTCGCGTTCTTGTGGCATTTCACAAGCAAAAAACATCAATTTTTTTACGACTTCTCTAGAATAAATAGCGTTTTGAATAATTTTATCGACATCTTTAGCAATATGATCTTTATTAGAGAGCTCTTCTTTAAGTAATTCAGAAAAACCTAATATATTGGTTAATGGGGTGTTAAGCTCATGAGCAATACCCGCTGTAATTTCACCTAAAATGTTTAAACGATCTGTACGTTCAATTTGTCTTCTTAACGAATTTTCATTTTTTTTGATTTCAATTCGTTCTAACAGATTGCTAATTTTTAAGGCTACGCTGTCTATTAATTGTTTTTCTTCTTTTAAAAATGAACTTTTTTCTTCCTTTAAACTCGCCGTAAGTGCTCCCTTATGTTTATTAAAAAGCTGAATACTACTTGAAATAGTAAGCTTATTGTTCATACTTCCCGTAGCTAAATAATGATCATCATAGCTTATAGCTATTTCTGTAAATTCAGGATATTGAAATGCTTTTTTTAAACTTTTTAAAATTGCTTGCAGGCTATTGGGTAACGAAGTTGTATCTGTATTACCGATAATCGAAGAGATTTCGTACAAACAGGTAAGCTCTTTTATGCGTTCTCTTAATTTGAGTTCTATAGTTTCCATTTGATTACTAAGGTAGACCTTTATTAGAATTTAATGCGTAAAGAAAAATAAGCGTTAGGGTTAAAATTGGGATTGATTACCTACGGATTCAAGAATAAAATTAAAGAAGGTAAGATAAAATTTTTCTATGAAATTATGAATTAGAACGAGAATTAAAAATTTTGAATAGGAATAAATTTTATTTTGCTTTTATAAGTAGACATGGTAGTGCTGAGTTCAACCCATAAGTGCAAAACATTTGTTTTTTAGGACTTCAATTGGGTTTTAATAATTAAATTTTCTAATTGGTCTGTAATTTAGTAATCTTTCAACTTCTTTTATTCTTTTTTCTGAGACTTTTCTCAGGTCTGTTTTCTTTGGGAAAAATCTCCGTATTACACCTATTCTGTTCTCT
>NZ_JAHWDF010000026.1 GCF_019311235.1 Mesonia aestuariivivens
ATGTTTTTATTTACAGAAATAAATCCCACACTATACCAAATCTAACCACAAAATCTCGGTAAGGTTGTGAAGGAGCTACATAATTATTATTATCATCAAGTAAGAAAATAACATTCTCTAGCTTTAAAAAAAGACGTGCTTGAGATATTTTTGCGTTGAAAAAATAATCTAAGCGATGAAATCCTTCTAATTCTAACTCTTCCTGAACATAAGTTTCTGATAAAACTGGATCGTAACCATTGGCATAAAAATCTGTAAAATAATTGTAAGTGAATCCAGTCTGGAGATATAAGGCTTTATCGAACCAATAATCTTCAAAATAAAGTGAGTTTCTGGTCACAAATTCTGGAACTCTGAACACAGTTTCACCTTCAAATACATTTTGATACATTATGGTATTTGCTAAATTAAACTTCCCGAAATTAAATTTTCGATCTGCTTTCATTTTAAAATAACCTACATGATCATTATATTGAAATGGCTTTATTTGGGTAGACTCTTCAGTATTTCCATTTGGATCATCTACGCTGGCAAAGTATGTGAAATTATTAATTTGAGTTAAGTGAGCCGTGAGGTTTACCCATTTTCTAGAAGTTAGCTTTAATTGTAAATCTTGCTTTTGTATATTATCAAAATCATTTTGCCAATTATAATTTACATAATCACTTTGAAACAACAGAAAATTAAAATTTGGGGCGCGAGAATTAATTACTAAAGATGCTTCAATTTTATTTAAAGTATCTAATTGATAATTCGCCTTAGTTTTAAGGTAATTTCCTGAAAATTCATCTGAAAGGTTAATCATGAGATCTCCTGTTAAATCGAAACCTCCAATCTTCTTATGATACCTTCCTCCTACAGAAACTACATCTCCTCTAATTCTATTATTAATAGTTCCTTGATCTAATATGAGTTTGCGCTGATAGCCGTAATTGTAATTGCTATGTTTTATTTGAAAAGCAATATCACCTAACAAATTATTGAAATACTGTACATATAATAGATTACTTACGCGTTGATACTCTACCTCATCACTAAGGTTACTATTTTTATATGATTTTCCATATCCGTTAAAAGGATTTGTCTGACTATACCTATACTCTTTATCTGTAAAATTAAAGGTATGCCCTACTCTAATTTGATTGTTTTGTGTAGAATCGTTTCCCTTAACAACTTTGTAATGCTGCTTCACGTAAAATCGTTTAGTAAACAACATATTCTCTGCATCTTCAAAATTCACCTCAAAAAGAGAACGATCACTAAACTCTTCGTCTTTTGATTGGTATTGCTGATTAGAAACCGCCGTTAAGCCTCCATTTTCCTCGTTATTAGTATCTTGTGAAACAAAATGCGTTTTTAAGTGATACCGATTATTTTTGCTTTGATAGCTTAGTCCAAAGCGAAAAGCGCCTTGGCTAGCCATAATATTTTGATAATTCCCCAAAGACCTCAAACCACGATAAGCGATTGAAAAGTTTAAACGCGGGGTTAGATTGGTGGTAAAAAAGGCATCTACATTTTGTCCTTGCTCTAATGTTGTTTTAAAAAATAACTCGGTTAAAGGTGTAGGTACATTATAGTAAAAAATATCTTCTACATCATAATAACTATAATGTTTTTCTCTAGCACCAATATCTGGCAGTAAATCTACTTCATCAAAATCCCAAGCCAATCGGGTATAAGCTTGTCCGATATTAGAAAACGGAAGTAATTCAAAATTATCTTTTCTTAAATAATTATACTTATAATCTTTATAGATGGTAAGTGTAGTATCTACATAAGTAGTATCATTTTCTATAGAAATTATTTTATAATCTTCTACCGGTGGTTTTTCTCTGTTATCTACTACAGTTTTTGGTGCTTGACCAATATCTCTATTATTATTTCCCATAAGATTACCACTTCCTCTTCCCCGTTGCAGCTCTACTTGAGCAACACTAGAAAAAGAAATCACTAAGAAAAAAATAAGGCTAATTTGTTTAATCATATTCATATATCACTGCGGCAAAAGTATAATTTTTTAACGAATGTAATTTCGATTAATTGCTTTAGCTTTTAATAAGGCTCAATTTATGTAAATTTGCGTTATGCTAAAGTTGAAATACCATAAAGATTTAATTGAATGCGGAACCGATGAAGCCGGAAGAGGATGTCTTGCAGGACCTGTGACCGCTGCTGCAGTTATTTTGAAAGATAATTTTAAAAATAAACTTTTAAATGACTCAAAGCAACTTTCTGAAAAAAACAGGAATTCTTTACGTCTTTTAATTGAAAAAAAAGCCGTTTGCTACGGGGTAGCTCATGTAATGATGGAAGAAATTGACGAAATTAATATTTTAAATGCTTCTATTTTAGGAATGCATCGTTCCATAGATCAACTTCAAACTATACCTGAACATATTGCCGTAGATGGAAATAAATTTAAAGCATATCAAGAAATACCTCACGCCTGTATTATAAAAGGTGACGCGAAGTTTTTAAACATAGCAGCCGCTTCTATTTTAGCCAAAACTTATCGAGACGAGTATATGGCAAAAATTCATGAAGAATACCCTATGTATAATTGGAAGCAGAACAAAGGTTACCCCACTAAACAACACCGAGAAGCTATAAAAAAATACGGCATCACAAAATATCATCGTAAAAGCTTTCGTTTATTACCAGATCAACTCGCTTTAAAGCTTTAGATATATTGTTTTTAATTTTTAATTTTGTTTAACAGAAATCTATAGCAATCCTGCTACATTTACCATCTCTGAATTTTTGTCTTATGAAATATTTCCTCTTTTGTTTTTTAACTCTTATTTTATTTTCTGCTTGCCAAAAAGAGACCAAAGCACCTTCAGAATTATTCAGTTTTATTCCCCCAAACACGGCTATCATTTTAAAAAGTGATAACCTTAAAGAACTTGCTGAAACCTTAAATAAAAATGAATTAATTCATACCAATCAAGCTTCTCCTATTTACAAGCGTTTTCACGAACAATTTAAATCATTAAAACATATAAAAACTTTTGGCAAAAGCTTGTTATGTCTAAATAAAGTAGGGAGAAAACAAGTAGCCATCACCATCTTAACTGAAAAAGAAATTGAAATTAACTTAGATAGCATAAAAGATAAAAAAGTAGAAACCTTTAATTATGATTCGAAAGAAATTAAAAAGTTTACGTTAGAAGCAAACGAAACCTTTAGCACACAGCTTAACAATATCTATGTCTACAGTTCTTCTAAATTAGTATTAGAAAACATAATTAGAATTTATGAAAACCAATTACCACAAGACCCGACATTAGAAAAAATTTACTCTGCAGCTTCAAAAAAGCATGCGGTATTTATTCATCAGGAAGAATTTAATGAGATTTATGACATACTGTTTCCTAATGGAAATAATAACTATCTTAAGAACTTTTCAGACTGGACGGTGCTTGACCTAGACATTAATAAAGATGAAATACATCTTAACGGAGTTTCTTCGGCTACGATTCAAGATAATAGAACTTTAAATTTATTTCAAAATATAAAACCACAAACTAATGAACTTGCTGCTGTAGTTCCTAATTCTGCGTTGGGTTATGTAGCCTTTACCTATGATAGTTTTGAAAACTTAAAATCTAACTTAACAGATTATAGAGCTAAAGAGTTGGCTCCGCTTCAAAATGAAAGCTTTTTCAATTCTATACAAGAGGTGGGTGAAGTTTATTTTTCAGATCAAACTCAGGCAATTATTTTAAATTCTATAGATGCTAACATTTCTACTGAAGCGCTTTTAGCCTATCAGGATATAAGTTCAGAATTTAGAGGAGTTAGTATTTACAATTTCCCAGATAAAGAAAACATTTTTGAAGCTTACCAGCCACTTATTAAACAAAAAGAGTTGACTTACTATACTGTTTTAGATCACTATTTTATTTTCGCCAAACAATTAAAAACGTTAGAAAATATCATTGCGAGTTATCAAAACAGAACAGTCTTAGAAAATAGTGAAGCTTTTCAAAACACCAAAGATGAGTTAAGTGACGAGTCTTCTCTTTTATTAGTTACTATCAATGAAAATTTCAAAAAAAACCTAGCCAATAGAGTTGAAGATAATTTAAAAGAACCGCTGCTAAATCTTAAAGTCAATGATTTTAAAATAGGTGCGTTACAATTTATTTACGATAATAATTTTGCCCACGTAAATGCAGTGATGCAAAAATCAAAAGCCAATCACTCTCCCCAACAAATTTCGCAAATTAACAGCATTAAACTTCCTGCAAATTTAGCAACAAGACCACAGTTTGTTAAAAACTGGAAAACTAAACAAATGGAAATTGCAGCTCAAGATGAGAGTAACCTATTATTTGTTTATAAAAATAACGGTGAATTACATTGGAAAAAGCAATTAGACAGCAGAATTGTTGGAGACATTCAGCAAATAGATATTTATAATAACGGGAGGCTACAACTTATTTTTGCTACTCAAAACCAGATCTACATTTTAGACAGAAACGGAAACCAAGTTAACCCATTCCCTCTAAAATTTAATAATACGATTACCCAAGAGCTTTCTGTATTTGATTATGATCATAACAGCGACTATAGATTTGTTCTTACACAAAACAACCAGATGAGTATGCTTAATAAGGAAGGTAAAAAAGTAAACGGTTTTAAGTTCTCTACCACCGATTCTGAATTATTACAATCTCCAAAACACATTAGAATAGGAAGAAAAGATTATATTTTGGTAAATGAAATGAATGGAACGCTTCATATATTAAATAGAACTGGAGACATTCGTGTTCCTGCTAAAAAAGACTTTAATTTTTCTAAAAACAAGTGGTATTTGTATAAAAACTTATTTACTACCACCAATATTAATGGAGAATTAATACAAATTAACGAAAGCGGAAAAATAACTACTAAAGATTTAAAACTCACCGAAAACCATAATTTCTTAGCTAATAATACAACCTTAATCTCTTTTGATGAAAATGAATTAATCATTAACGGAAAAAAAGCTCACTTAGATTATGGCTTATACACGTCTCCGCAACTTATTGAAACTAATAACAAAACCTACATTGCTATTACCGATACGCAAACAAGTAAAGTTTATTTGTTTAACAACAATGCTAATTTAATTGAAGGTTTCCCAGTATATGGAAATTCTAAAGTTAGCATTGCCAACATGGACAATCGTGGCAAGTTAGAGCTTTGTGTAAAAGGTGAAGAAAATAGCGTACTTATCTACCAACTGAATTAATTAATCTCTAATCATTTCAGCTTCAAAAAGATCTGCAAAATGTTTTAATAATTTTTCTTTCACTTCAGGAATATTGATTTCGGTTTTGCCTAACTCAACATTTAAAGAAGTAACAGCTTTACCTTTAATTCCGCAGGGAATCATATTGTCAAAATAACCTAAATCTGCATTTACATTTAAGGCAAAACCATGCATGGTTACCCAACGGCTAGCACGTACACCCATAGCACAAATTTTACGAGCAAATGGTGTATTTACATCTAACCACACGCCAGTTTCACCTTTACTACGTTCTGCTTTCAAGCCATATTCGGCTAATGTTCTAATAACCATTTCTTCTAAAAAACGCAAGTATTTATGAATATCAGTAAAAAAGTTATCTAGGTCTAAAATAGGATAGCCTACAATTTGCCCAGGGCCATGATAAGTAATATCTCCGCCTCTATTCACTTTATAGAATGTTGCATTTTTTGCCGCTAGTTCTTCTTCAGAAATTAAAAGATTAGAAAAATCTCCACTCTTCCCTAAAGTGTAGACATGAGGATGTTCTACATAAAGAAAATGATTTTGAGTAGCCACGGTTTTATTCTCTTTGCGATTACTACTTTTAATTTGAAGTAGCTCTTGAAAAATTTCTTCTTGAAACTCCCAAGTTTCTTTATAATCTTTAATCCCTAATTCTTGTACAGCTACTTTCTTGTTCATCTGTTTGAGCAATTTAATGAAGTGAGATATTAGTAGTAATAACGCATTATTCACTTATTTGTGTGCAAAGTTACAATTAATTTATCAGGTGAAATAAAAAACCCCAATGCTAAATGCTCTGGGGTTTATGCGAATATAATTAGAGTTTATCGAATTATAAGCTTTCTAGTCACTTCTGATTTTTTTGACTGCAATTGAAGAAAATAAACTCCACTTAATAATTCTGAAACATTAATTTGGTTATTATTCTTCAGTTCTTTTTCAGAAAAAGTTTTTACTATTTTTCCATTAATAGCATAAATTTTGACACTATCAATATCTAAATTATTATCCAATCTAAAATTAATCACTCCCGAAGTAGGATTAGGATAAATCGAAAAGTTAGCTTGTAAAAAAGTATTGGTAAATAAAGCAACTTCAGTATCCAAATAATCTGGAATACCATTATTATTGGTATCATCATCTGTAGGGTCGCCATTATTGTTATAATCTTCATCGGCGGTTAAGATTCCATCGCCGTCATCGTCGTCGTCCAAATAGTTAGGGATTCCATCGCCATCTGTATCGTCATTAGCTAAATTTCCGTCACCTTCACTAATATTATCAAAAGATCGGTCTTCTTCACCTAACTCACCATCTACATCTTCACCTTCATTATCTACTAAATCACCGTCCTCGTCTTCATCACAAACTAAAACTTGTATTGAAAAAGAAGTGGTAGCATAACAACCACTTTGAAAATTTCCCACTCCAACATAAATTGTTTGTGGGTTTGCAGTATTAGTAAATAATGAAGAACTTACTATTGGATTAGTCCCTGTATCTGCATCAGCTTGACTGAGGTAAAAATATAACTCCGATATACTACTATTTATATTTTCTAGAATTATAGGTGAGTTAACAGTAAGATCAAACTCGGCTGTGCCATCACCCATATCGCAGTAAACTAAGGAAGGAGCTTGATTTATATTGAGCTGGTTAGTAACATAAAGTTCTAATTGAGTAACAACATGTTCATCATTTGATAAATTGTCTACTCTTGAATAGATGGTTTGATGGTACGCAATTGTATTTATATAACTTCCCTGTAAAGGATTAATGCCATCTACTGCATCTTGTAAATCTTCATAATAGTTGACAGTATAATCATTCGGATTTTGGCCATTCAAAACAATTGGATCTGCTACTGTTAAATCAAATAAAGCTAAACCATCATTATCATCATCACACATTTCAATAGAGCCCGATGCTCCTGATGTTTGAGAAAATGCATGAACTGAAATTAAAACAAAAAGAGATAGTAGTAATTTTTTCATAATTAAAAATTTTCAGGTTAGTATATATAAAACAACTCTAAATAGAAAATCCCCCTTTAATCATATTTACAAATCTTCGTAAAATGCTCTCCTCCTTTTTTGATTGATAACTTCTTAGTAATTATCTTTGCCCCTTCAAAAATAGAAACTGTATTATGCAATTATCTGAACAAGAACTTGTACGTAGGGAAAAATTAAGCTCCCTTAGAAAGTTAGGCATCAACCCTTATCCGGCAGAGTTATATCCGGTAAACCACACTACAACCAAAGTCAAACAAGAATTTGAAGAAGGCAAAAAGGTGGTCATTGCAGGTAGACTTATGTCTAGAAGAATACAAGGTAAAGCTTCGTTTGCAGAATTGCAGGATTCTACCGGTCGTATTCAAGTGTATTTCAATAGGGATGAAATTTGTCTAGATGAAGATAAAACACTTTATAATGATGTTTACAAGAAACTATTAGATATAGGAGATTTTATTGGTATTGAAGGCGAATTATTCACTACTAAAGTAGGAGAAAAAACCGTGATGGTGAAAAATTTCACTTTGCTAAGCAAATCATTAAAACCGCTTCCGCTTCCAAAAGTAGACAGAGAAGGAAATGAGTTCGATAAATTTAACGATCCAGAAATGCGTTACCGCCAGCGTTACGCAGATTTAGTAGTAAACCCAAAAGTAAAAGATGTTTTTGTAAAACGCACCAAGCTTTTTACGGCAATGCGTAACTTCTTTAACGATAAAGGTTATTTTGAAGTTGAAACACCAATCTTACAATCGATTCCTGGTGGTGCAGCCGCAAGACCATTCGTAACGCATCACAATGCATTAGATATTCCTTTGTACTTAAGAATTGCTAATGAGTTATATCTAAAAAGATTAATTGTTGGTGGTTTTGATGGCGTTTATGAGTTTTCTAAAAATTTCAGAAACGAAGGAATGGACAGAACCCACAATCCAGAATTTACCGCTATGGAAATTTATGTAGCCTATAAAGACTACAACTGGATGATGGATTTTACAGAGAAGCTTTTAGAACATTGTGCAATCGCTGTTAACGGAACTCCTGAAACTAAATTTGGTGAACACCAAGTAAATTTCAAAGCTCCTTACAAGCGTATTACTATGACCGATGCGATTAAGCAATTTACAGGTTTTGATATCACTGGAAAAACAGAAGATGAACTTCGTGAAGCAGCCTTAGGGATGAATATAGAAGTTGACGAAACGATGGGGAAAGGAAAATTAATCGATGAGATTTTTGGAGAGAAATGTGAAGGAAATTTTATTCAGCCAACTTTCATTACCGATTATCCAAAAGAAATGAGTCCGCTTTGTAAAGAACACCGTGAGAATCCAGAATTAACCGAGCGTTTCGAGTTAATGGTATGTGGTAAAGAAATTGCCAATGCCTATTCTGAATTAAACGACCCGATCGATCAGCGAGAACGTTTTGAAGAACAATTAAAATTAGCACAGAAAGGAGATGATGAAGCAACCGAGTTTATCGATCAAGATTTCTTAAGGGCTTTAGAATATGGTATGCCTCCTACTTCTGGTTTAGGTATTGGTATGGATCGTTTAATTATGTTCTTAACCAATAACCAATCTATACAAGAAGTTTTATTTTTCCCACAAATGAAACCTGAACGCAAAAAGGTAGAATTAACTGAAGAAGAAAAAACGGTAGCAGATTTATTAAAAAAAGAATCTCCGCAAGAGTTAGAAACAATTAAAGCAGCTTCAGGCTTAAGCAACAAAAAATGGGATAAAGCCATTAAAGGTTTAAGAAAACATAACCTTGCTAATGTTAACAAAACTGATAATGGTTTGTTTGTGACCTTAGAAAAATAAAATTAATTAAGAATATAAAATTTATTACTATTTATAAAAAGGGATCTTTCAAATTTGAAGGATTCCTTTTTTTTTGGAATAAATAATTCTATAAAGTATCCGAAAACAATACAATTAACATTTTTTTAATATATATATATCCGTAGTTTCGAGAACCTGATCAGACTAATGTTTAATTATTTAACTTTAATTTTATGAAAAAAATTAAAAATTACTTACAGATTTCTCTTATTCTATTATTTTTATCTTCATGCTCAAATGATAATGCAGTTGAGGATACTAATTTTGAAGAGAATCAAAATACAATTATCAAAACAGATAATCCTGTTTATAAAAATCAAAATTATTCTGAATCAGAAATTAACATTTATAAAATTAAACGAATATACTATGACAAAGCTACAAATCAAGAAATCCCAATTAGTTTTCGCATAGGATTATCAGAAGGTAGTGATAATTTACAGTTCTTTGATATTTCAGACAATATACTCAAATTAAAAGGTATCACAAAAGCTGAGCTTGAAGCTGAATTAATAAATGTTGCAAATGGTGGAGATGATGATGATGATGATGATCCGAATGACGGTTTATTACCTCATGCTAAATGTATAGAGACTTGTAAAGATAAACACAAAAAAGGCGAAGGCAGAGGTAGCTGCAAGGCAAATTGTTGGGTAGACACAGGAATTAAAATATTAACTTTAGGGTTAGTAGGTTAACCATTGCAAAAATTAATATTTTAATTACAATTTTAAAGAGGCTTTCTAAAACTCATCTTATAAAGCCTCTTCAATTTAATATAGAAATTGATGAAATATTTAAAATTTTCTTTACTAATTATTTTCACATTTACGTTTATTTCTTGTACTTCAATTCTTCTTAAGCTTATTACCTCAAAAGAAATAAAAACTAAAGTTTTTTATAATCAAGAAAAAGATAAGACGCTAGTAATTTTTCCCATGTTACATATTAACCATCCTGAGTTCTATGCAGATGCAAAAATTAAGTTAGAAAAACTTCGACAACAAGGATATACTGTATTTTTAGAAGGTGTAGCCCTAGAAGACTCAACTGCTTTTTCATCTCAGCAAATAGACACAATTACACGCAAGATGAGAAAAATTACGGGGTATAACTTGAGTAACTATAAAAACGAGGAAAACAAGTCTATTCCAAAAGCTATCAGAAATAGCAAATATATCTCTGAAAGCCATGAAAATATGGGAATACAACCCGAAGACATCACTGTCGATATTCGGATGAATGAGTTGATTGAGATTTATGAAGAAAAATACGGCCCTATAAAATTAACCACCTGTGATTGGCAAACGGATTATTTAGAAAAATATGAATGCGAACCTGTTCCAAAAGTTCGTACAGACGATATCCTTGTTTATACTAGAAATGATACTATTGAAAAGCGAGTTTACGAATCTAAACTAAAAAAAATTGCCTTAGTATATGGCAGCAAACATTTTCAGTTTATAACGGGAGGTTTTAGGCATAATGGCTATAAAGAAATTGACACGTTAGATTTATTTGATTAATTTTTTAGATGAAAAAAAGTCGACAGAAATAATTAACGTGAATTAATCCTTTGTAATATAAGTTTCAGACTTTTAAAGGAACCATTCTTCTTAGATTGGTTCCTTTTTTTTAATAAACGATACTTTCCCACCGTTCAACTAAAGCAATATTAGTTTCAACAAAAATATAATCTTGAAAGAGAAAAGATATTGTAATTTCAGTCTACTAAAAATTTTTATTATGTCTGTAAATACTCAATACCTAAATCAGAATACTTCTAATAATAAGCTTAGCTTAATAGAAGAATATAAATTATTAAGCTTTCAAGCTTGGGATTTAAAACAATTAGATCCAGAAGAAAGTGACTTTTTAGAATATCAAGCCTTATTGCTATTACAAAAGATAAAATTCATGTTCGGCTAATTTAATTATTATATTAGTTAGATGAAAAAGTGTATTCCTAAACAAACTTCTCTTTTGTATTCTTATTTTAAGGTAAGTATTTGGCTTTACATAGCTCTACTTTTATTTATTGCTGAAAGTGTTCTTTATAAAATTCAACTAAATAGAGCTCAAGAACTTGATAACGATATTTACACTTTGTTTTGGTTAGGCTGTTTTTTATTCTCTTTTACACATATTTTTTTGGTTTTATTAGACAGTTGGTCTCGTTTTCAAAACTATAAACGACTTAAAGATCAGCTTTTCATGTATGGTTTTCAAGCTAAAATTGCTAACAACTATAAGGTCTCCAAATGCCAGCGTCGAGCTTTAAAAGTTGCTTGCTATGAGTTAAACTTACAATATGAATATCATAGGTATCTCAACCTTTGTCATATAAAGTGGTATCATTTTATACCATACTTTATGGTAGAAGACCCACTGTTTTTATTCAAGAAGCATTTCTGGAGCCGAACATTTTTAGAAAAGCCTTATGTTCCAAAATTTGATTACAAAGAAATTTATATTGAAATACTATCTTTTCAAAATAACAAAGAGAAACTACCTTGGTGATCCTCTTTTTTGATTTAAATGTTTACTTTTCACTGTGATAATATTTTAAATCTCTAGTGTTTTTTTGTACACAAATGGCTGAATACATACTCAATACAAAAGCCATCCCGTAAAAACCTTTTTCACTAAGTTCTAAATCTGCGTTCCATAAACCAATAACCAGTAATAAAATTGAAGCGATCGTAGTAAACCAGCTTATACCATAATAAATTTCAGTCACAGGAATACCTTCTTGTTTATCGCGTACGTTTTTTTGAACAGAAATAACTGAAAACAATCCAAATAAAAGAATAGCGAAATAATAACCTTTCTCATTTAACCACATAGTCGCATTCCACAATCCTATGCAGTAAGAGACCATTCCTGTAAATAATGCTACCCAAGATGCAGACATAAAAGCTCCTGTAGGTTTTCCTGAATGTGCGTTTAAAATAGTTTTTTTTAAGGCTTTACTATTTTCTTTTTCCTCTGAGTTAAAAGTTTGATTTTCCATAATACTAATTTTTATGTTTAATCAAAAATGAAGAAAACCATTTCAATTAAAAAAGCTATTTTTAATTGAAACTTACGACTTAATAAACTAAATATAAAGTTAAACTCTATATTTACAGATATTAATGATTTTAAAACTTATGACTTAACTGAAGCAAATTAATAAGCTAATTGAAATATTAACTGAAAAAGAAAAAAAGGATTTTGTAAAATTTCTAAAGGTTAAGGATAAAACTAATCAAAAAAAAACATTCAACTTTTAAACCTTATTATTCAAAATCCTAAAGTTGATAGTTTTTCTACAATTATATATCCCAACGGAAATAATAATGCATACCATGCGCTGTGCAAAAGACTGCAAGATAGTGTACTGGATTATTTAGCAATTAAAGGCTTTGAAAATGTGAATTCTGCAGAGCAAGAGTTATTTAAAAAAATCTTATCTGCAAAAATATTATTTGAACATCGCTTATATAAAATTGCTTTTAGACTCTTAAGTGTTGCCGAAATAAAAGCTATCAATCTAGAACTGTATAGTATTCTAAATGAAATCTATACGACTATATTACAATATGCACATCATTATCATTCAGAAAAAATATCTTTAAATCAACTAATGAAAAATTATTAAAGAATCAACAGCAACAACAAATAGAGTTACGCTTACAAATGGTTTATGCAAAATTGAATCACGAGTTCCAGCAAAATTCAATCTTAAGTCTTCAATCTATTCAAAACACTCTCAATCAGCATCAAATTGAATTAGAGGAAAACCTTACCCATAAAGCTCTACATCAAATTATTACTATTTTTGACATCAAGTCTAAAGTAGAAAGTAATTATTTTTCTAATCTTAATTATTTTAGACATTTATATGATCTCGTTAACAAAAAAAATTTACACCAACGTCATGTATTTTATCACATAGATATTTTACAGCGCTTAAGTTACGCTTATTTTAGAAGTAGAAATTTTGAAAATTTTGAAAAAACACTTCATGATTTTGAAACTGTATTAACCTCAAGTGAATTATTTCTTAACCAATTTAAAGAAGACCTTTTACTATCTAAGTTCAAGTAATAAGTGCAAAATTAATGTTTAAAACTCTTGGGGCTAGCCCCAAGAGTTTTAGGAACAATTGTTATATTAATCTTGCATGAAAAAATACAAGCAATTGACCACCCGCCAAAGG
>NZ_JAHWDF010000027.1 GCF_019311235.1 Mesonia aestuariivivens
AAGACTAAAACGAACTTTTAAGGCATTAATACAAAAGCAAACAAAAATTAATGCAAATTTTGGCTTTACCCCTAATTTCAATTATTTTTAAAAAAAAATTAGGTAGTTTTGAGACAGACTGCCGTTGCCAGCAATCTATTAATCTTACATTAGGCTACAAGCTTGTGAAATTCAGCTACTTTTAACCATCCAAACCTTGATAAATTTGCAATAAATAATCATAAATTTATTAAGATGAAAACAGTACTGATAACAGGAGGAAACAAAGGAATAGGATTTGAAACCGCTAAACAACTGGGTAAACTGGGTTATGATGTCTATATAGGTTGTAGAAATAAAAAAAGAGGGCAGGAAGCAGTAGAAAATTTAAAAAAGCTCAAGGGGAGCAGCGTAGATTGGATTCAGCTTGATGTAGCAGATAGCACATCAATAGAGCAAGCTAAAATTGAGCTAGCATCAAAAATAGGTTCTTTAGATATATTAATCAATAATGCTGGTATTAGTGGTATTCAACCACAAAAGTTTTCTCATAATAATATCAAAACGTTAAGAAATATATTTGACACTAATTTCTTTGGTACTGTTGAGGTAACTCAAAAATTTTTGCCTTTATTGAAGAAAGCGGAACAGCCAATTATCATTAATATTTCCAGTGAAGTTGCATCTTTAGAAATCCATTCGTCAACAGGAAAAGATCCTAATTTAGAAATTTGGAGTGCTTATGGAGCATCAAAAACTGCTGTAAATGCATTTACGGTGATGCTTGCCAATGAATTAGAAGATAGTCCCTTCCAAGTGTTTAGCGTAACACCAGGCTATACATCAACCGATCTCAATGATCATCAAGGAACAAAAACGGTTGAAGAAGGTGCCGCTCCTATTGTTAAAATTGCTACTGAATCAACTAGTTTTACTTCTGGAAAATTTTATGGTGATCAGGGAGAAGTTTCTTGGTAAGTTACCTAATCGATTTAATTTTTAGTTCGCTGATAGTATGAATTAGATGCTTAAATTTGTATTTGTTGTAAGTAAAGTATCTACATGCAGAACATTTGTATAGTAAAAACGATAGAAGAGTTTCATTCGTTATCGGGTTTAGAGGCTCCACAGCATCCTTTAGTAAGTATTATTAATTATGCTGGGTTGAATATTTCTCAAAGAGAACGGGATTCTAGCTGGATGCTTGATTTTTATCTTATTGCTATAAAACGTGGCCTGCAAGGTAAAATGTATTATGGACAACAACGGTATGATTGCGATAATGGCATTATGTTTTTTGTGGCACCTCAACAAGTGTTTCGCATTCAGCCTGACAAAAGTAGTAATGAAGAAAGATCAGGATGGATGTTACTGATTCATCCTGATTTTATCTGGAATACTTCTTTAGCCAAAAGAATATCGAAATATGATTTCTTTGACTATGCAATAAATGAAGCTTTGTTCCTTTCAGAAGAAGAGGAAGTAACACTGGAACCTATTCTAGAAGGAATAAAGAAAGAATATCAAACGGATATTGACCAATACAGTCAAAACATTATTATTGCTCATATAGAGACCCTACTTCAATATTCTGAACGTTTTTACCAACGTCAATTTAATAATAGAAAATTAACGAACCGTAACATTGTTGAGCGGTTTGAAAACTTACTAATAAACCATTTTAAATCACACATAGCGTCACAAAAAGGTTTACCTAGTGTACAAATTTTAGCAGAACAACTTCATATTTCATCCAAATATTTGAGTAAGCTCTTGAAAGAAATAACAGGACAAACTCCTCAGCAACATATTCAAGCAAAGATAATTGAAATTGCTAAATTACAATTATCTACCACAGAAGACTCAGTAAACGAAATAGCCTACAATTTAGGATTCATACATCCTCAGTCATTTCATAAACTATTTAAAAGAAAAACGGAACAAACTCCTCTTCAATTCAGAAAAACTTTCTTTAGATAATCATATTTCTGTTTCTTCTCCAAGAAAGCCAGCAGGTAATCGAGTGGATGACTCTGCCAACAAATGACGGAGTGCACCCCTCACACCAGCGTACGTACGGGTCTCGTATACGGCGGTTCGATAATGAAACTCATCGATTGTAGTATTCTATTAAACTAACATAACCTTTCATTTTTAAGCGTTCTACGGTAATGGTGGTACGCAAAATAGGACTCTGAGCAATTTCCCAACCGCCCATTCTGGTAAGGCTCTAAGCATAGGCCTGGTCTGGGATAATCCCCAAGCGAATCAGGTTTTTCCGTTTTCGTTCGGGCTTTTTCCAGTGGAGCCAGGTGCAATACCGTAAACGATTCCGCAGCAATTCTTCCAGCTTTTTAAGCTTTCCCTGAATGGATGCAGGTTTGAAATAATTTATCCAGCCTCGGATCAACAAGTTAATTCGTTGGATACGTTCTTTAAAACTTTAAAAGTAGAACTTATTTATGAGGGTGATTTTAAAATTATAGAACAGGCTAAAACCGCTATTTTCGAATATATAGAAATAGGGTATAACAGGAAACGATTACACACCTTTTTGGGATACAAAACTCCTTACGAAGTAGGACAAGAATTTTATCAATTTAAAAATATGGCATAGGTCTTAAAAAATTTGTCCGACTTTTTGTTGCAAGTCCAACCCGTAACTGACGGTTATACGAGACAAGAGAACTGATACGTATAAAGGAACTGCTATTCCAAAGACCCTTTTAGTTCTCCTCTTGTTTCTTAGTAAAAATAATAACTACTTTATTAGTGATGATAAAATAAAGTAGATTGTTGTGCTTCATTAAAAACATGATTCTACTATCGAATTAGCAGTTCTCTACTTCAATAAAGTTTCTAAAAATGCATTATTCGTTTAAATAGGTAGATTTAAATCTGTTTATTTTATATATGTTGTATTAAGATAAAAAAATGGCAATACTAAACCTTATTCCGACAGAAAAGATTATTGAACGTCTTCGATATGAAAATCCATGGTGGATTACTAAAGAGGTCCCGAACACATATAGCTCAATGTCCAAGAGACTATATTTTGACCTCTTTTATCCATTCGTTCTTGAAAGGAGTATTAAAAGGGCGTTAGTTCTTATGGGCCCTAGAAGGGTTGGTAAAACAGTAATGCTATTTCATTGCATTGAAAACTTACTGAAAGAAGGAACAAATCCTCATAAACTATTCTTTATCGGAATTGACAACCCGATTTACTGATTTTCTATTACCTCCATTAACATTTCAAGAATATATCCATTTGAAGAAATTAGACCATTTAATTTTTGAAGGTGATATTCAATATGGAGACAAGGATGTAAAGTATTGCTTACCTCATAATTCAAAAGCATTAAATAAAGAATTTCTCCATTATTTAAATTTTGGAGGATACCCAGAGGTTGTATTATCTGAAAAAATACAAGGAGATATGGGTCGATACGTTAAAAACGACATTGTAGACAAAGTTCTTCTTAGAGATTTGCCAAGCTTGTATGGAATCAAAGATGTTCAAGAATTAAACAGATTTTTTACATACATAGCGTATAATACAGGAAACGAATTCTCATATGAGACAATGTCTCGGGAAAGTGGAATTCAAAAAGATACATTAAAAAAATATTTAGAATATTTAGAAGCAGCATTCCTAATTAAAGTATTAAATAAGGTTGGAGTCAATGCAAAAAGATTAAAAAGAATAACAAGCTTCAAAGTATATCTTACCAACCCATCCCTTCGCACTGCATTATTTTCCCCGATAAGTGAAACAGACCAAGAAATGGGAAACATGGTAGAAACAGCAATTCTTTCACAATGGATGCACAGGGAGCAACTAGACTTAACCTATGCTAGGTGGAAAGAAGGCAGAAACGAAGGTGAAGTTGATCTTGTCTTGGTAGATGATAAAAGTTATAAGCCAGTTTGGGGAGTTAAAATTAAATGGAGTAATAGATATTTTGACAAACCTCAAGAATTAAAAAGTTTAATTAAATTTTGTGAAACAAATAAATTTGAATCGGCAGTTGTTACTTCAATTGATCAATTAGGAATGAAGGAAATACAAGGGCTAAAATTCACTTTTCTACCTGCTTCCATATATGCATACAATATTGGAGAGATTACATTAAAAGTGAGAAATAAAAATTAAAGAACGAAAGCATAACACTAGTAACCGTTGCACAAGACTGTAAAACGCAATATTACCAACTCAAATAAGCCGCTCTAAGCGGTTTTTCTTTTTTTGATCATCTGGGGTTAAACCAAATTCAGAACTGTTAAAATGGATTGATAGATAAAATACTATCTATTAGAAATAAAGATTTTTTAGTAGCTTTTGATAAACTAATTACTTCAAGTGCTTCAGAATCTGACATTATTGAACTGACGAAAGAGCTAAAAATTATGTTAGAAATGAGTAAGCAAGATATTAAAAACGGTAAACTAATTTCTCAAGAAGCTATGCATAAAAGAAATTTGGAATGGCTAAACCCAATGTAATTTGGACCCGAACAGAGCAGACATTCAATTGGCTGTAATTATTTTTTTAATGTTATGTAGTATAGTTTTTCAAAATCATTGAGGATAATTGTGTCTTTGTTTTTATATAAAATATTTACACCATTTCCATTGTTCGAATTTTTTGCTTTAAACTTTGTTGTTTCGTTATTTAATGAAAGTTCTACATAATTATAGCCATAAGGAGTATAGCCACCTACATAATGATTTCCAGAGAATGAATTTCCTAAAACAACCTTACCAAATGATTTTGGACTTTTTTCTAAATTCCATATAGGTTTTAATTCATCAAGCCGTGTTTTTTCTAAAACATCTTTAAATTCATTCGTATGGTCATATCTCGTATGTAAAGCGAATTCTTTGTTTTCGTATTTTAAAACACTTACTTCATTCGCTAATGGAAAAATCGAAATCAAATTTGATTTTAATTTTTTAATTTTTTCAGATATTAATTTTTCTTCTTTTTGATAAATATCAGAAGTTAAACTATCTATATATTCATTAGTTTGATTTTTATAAACTAAATTTAACGAATCTCTAATTGTAACACCTTCTCTAGATTTTAGTATTAATTTTTCTATTTTCTGTTTTTTGAAATTGTTTTTAATGGAGAATTTATAAACTTCATTTAATTCAGTTTTTTCTTTAGGTTTTAAAAAGTAAATAGTTCCATCTTTGCTAATATAACTATGCACATAACCAGAAGGTTTATTTAACTGTTTTATTTTATTAAATTTTCTATCCAAAACTAGCCAATCACCATTTTCATTATTTGCAAATACGTTTTTTTGGTTGTATTTGATATTTGTTAAGTAAAAAGGAAATTCCTTTATGGAAATTTTATTATTTGTATGCTCGGGAAAAATAGGGATTTCAGGATGTTTATCTTCTTCTGTTCTTTGGTATCCACAAGAATTAAATATAAAAACAAATATTAGAAATATTAATCTTAGAGTATGATTCATTTTGTATTATACTGGAATAGGTTGACTCTTTTTGATTAGAATTATTAATTTTTTAAATTGTAAGTTCAGGTAAACTTACATTATTTTTTCGATAGGACTTGTATTTGATAGTTGGATTTAAATGTACTTCGGCTGGTTTTCTCAAATTCAGGCTAAAATGTGTTCTCAGATTATTGTAAATATATATCGCTTGTTGAGCTAATTCTTTGTTTTTAATGGTTTGTTTTAGACCATATTCATAGTTCTATTGATTCTTTCGGCTACAGGGTTTTCATACGGATTGTATTGCTCGGTCATACGCATCACAATGCCGTTTTGGAGTGGCTACCTTCACTACTACATAAAATTTAAGTCTTTTTGTTAGAAAACAAACCTCTTAGAAACATAAAAAACGATACTATAGCTCCGAATTAAAGGAGCAGGCAGTAGCATTAAGTTACCAGCTCATTTAATATCTTTATTTAGATTTAATATAATTAATTTGGTGGTATCAGAAGACCATTCTATTTTTGGCGGAAATTTATTTTTTATATAGCGTCTAAATAAGAACAGATGAAACAATTATTATCAATTTTAAGTTTATGCCTGCTAACTACTGTTACGTTAGCGCAAAACGCCACCCTTACTGGAACTGTAAAAGACAATAATCACACGTCTCTTTTTGGAGTCAATGTTTCTTTAAAAAACACCGCTAAAGGCACACAGACTGATGGCAATGGAAACTTTGAAATCGCTAATTTAGAAAATGGCGATTACACCGTTTTAATTTCTTATTTAGGTTTTAAAACCAAAGAAATTTCAGTTTCAGTTTCAGGTAATAAAAATATAAACTTACCGACCATTACTCTTTATGAAGGAAATGAAATCTTGAGTGAGGTGATGATTCAGGGAGAACGCCGTAACAAATTTTCTCGGAAAGAAACCGCTTATGTCTCAAAACTTCCTTTAAAAGATATAGAGAATACACAGGTATACAGTACCGTGACTAACGAAATTTTAAAGTCGCAGGTAGTCACCAATTTTAATGATGCCTTAAAAAATGCAACTGGTGTCGAGCAACTTTGGACTTCTACGGGTCGGGGTGGCGATGGAGCTGGTTATTTTTCACTTCGAGGATTTTCTGTACAGCCACAATTGGTGAATGGACTGCCTGGTCTCACAAACGGAACAATAAACCCCGCCAATATTGAACGTATTGAAGTGATGAAAGGACCTTCCGCAACTTTGTTCGGAAACGCAGTAAGTTCATACGGTGGACTTATTAACGTGGTTACCAAAAAACCTTATGTAGGCACTGGTGGCGAACTGTCTTTCACTTCTGGAACATATGGTCTCAATCAAATTGTTGGAGATTTTAATACCGCCCTAAGTAAAGAAGATAACTTATATTTTAGAATAAATACAGCATACACTAAAGAGCAAAGTTTTCAAGATGCTGGTTTTAGAGAGTCTTTTTTTATAGCCCCCTCCTTATCGTATAAAGTAAACAATAAGCTTTCATTTTCTTTTTATGGAGAAATTACCCAGGCAGAACAAACCAACCCTACGTTTTTATATTTAAATAGAAGTGCTCCAACAGCAGCTTCAAATCTTGATGAACTAGGCTATAATCATAAATTATCGTTTACGAGTAACGATTTAACGTTAGAAAACCCCACCCAGAATTACCGAGTTGAAATGGATTATAAATTATCTGATACGTGGAAATCGCAAACCCTACTTTCTAAAAGCTCAACCTCTACCAAGGGATATTATTCTTACTTATTTGATTATGGTATTTTAGAAGGCAATACGTATTCTCGTTTTATTAATAAACAGAATGCGAATACACAAACCACCGACATCCAACAAAACTTTATCGGAGATTTTAAAATTGCTTCGTTACGAAATCGAATGGTTGTGGGGATTGATTATTTTAACGAAACACAAACAGACAATAGTACAAGTTATGCATTTTACGGAAATGTAACCCCAAATGGGGGGGTAAATGGAGACGATCCTTTCACCGAAGCGGTAGAAGAAAATTTATATCCACTTTCTACTTCAGGCGTCGATGCGGTGTTGGCTTCGCAGGCAGTTAACAACCTCAAATCTACCTACCATATTTATAGCATGTATGCTTCTGATGTGATTGATTTCACCGATAATTTTTCTGCCATGTTAGGATTAAGATTGGATCATTTTGATAACGAAGGTGATTTGGCAGACCCAGAAGATGATTTTAACCAAACAACCTTAGCTCCAAAATTTGGATTAGTATATCAACCTATAAAAGATAAATTATCTGTTTTTGGAAACTATCAAAATGGGTTTACCAATGTAGCCCCACAATTAGTGGGTAATCCAGATGAAGGCCCCCAACGCTTACAAACTTTTGACCCAGAACAAGCCAATCAATTAGAAGCTGGTATAAAAACAAATCTTTTTAATAACCGGCTAAATGCTACCATAAGTTATTATGACATCAAAGTAAAAGATCGCGTAATTACCGACCCTTCATCGCCTTTTAATAAAATACAGGGAGGAGAAGTGGTGAGCAAAGGTTTAGAAATTGAAATTAATGCCAACCCCATGAAAGGCTTAAATATTAGAGCTGGTTTTAGTCACAACGATAGTGAAACTACAAAATCTGACAATACAGAGATTCTCAATAGAAGACCGCTAGATGCTGGACCAGAAACACTTTACAATTTTTGGGCTAGCTACGAATTTCAAAACGAAGCCCTAAGCGGTTTTGGAATGGGATTAGGATTTAATGGAGCCAGCGAACGTTTTGCAATCAACTACAAATCGACTGGTGAATTTATTTTACCAAGTTATACCATTGCCAATGCTTCTATTTTTTACCAAGCTAATAAGTACAGAATAGGATTAAAATTAAACAACGCTTTTAACAAAGAATATTACAAAGGCTGGACCACCATAAATCCACAAAAGCCAAGAGCATTATTGGCCAATATTTCTTATCAATTTTAATCTGTCTCATAAAAGAGCAAGTACTTTTAAACATCTTGCTCTTTTTTAAATAGCTATCGATGACCTTCAAAAAATTTGTATTTCAACTTCATAAAATTTTAGGACTAGCTACAGGCCTAGTCGTTTTTATCGTTGCGATTACGGGTTGCTGTTGGGCGTTTAAAGACGAAATTGAAAACCTTTACAGCGACTATAAAAAAGTAGCTCCACAAAAGGCCCCTATTTTATCACCTACCAAAGCAAAAGAACTTGGAAAAAAAATCTTTCCAACGCATACCGTACACGGTACCCTATTTAAAAAAGAAGATGATGCCATAGAGGTTATATTCTATGATGCTGAACCCGAGTTTTATCAGAGTGTTTTTTTAAACCCCTATAGCGGTAAAGTGATTCAAATAGATAATCATTTGTCAGGATTTTTTGCGTTTATTCTAAAAGGACATATGCGGCTTTGGTTACCAAAATCTATTGGAGAACAGGTAGTGGGGGTCTCAATTCTAATTTTTATTCTCATTATTTGTTCTGGTTTTTTTCTATGGCTACCTAAAAAACGTAAAAACTTAAAGCAACGCTTAACATTTGATTGGAAGAAAACCACACGATGGAAACGTAAAAATTTTGATTTACATACTGTGGTTGGCTTTTACGTATGTGCTCTTGCCTTTATAATTGCATTTACAGGCTCAATGATGTCTTACAATTGGCTTAAATATGTAGTTTATCAATCGACAGGTGGCGAAAAAGAGACGAGTTTTATAATTCCTCAAAACCAGAGCGATAGCGTAGATAGAACGGTTAAAGTACCTATGGATACGCTTATTGTAAAACTTGCCCTAGAACATCCCGCAGCTGAAAGTTTTGAACTGCATTATCCTCACACAAAAGAAGAAAGTATTTATGTTGAAATTTCTAATAGCAAAGGAATCTATTACGATTCTGATTTTAGATTTTTTGATCAAAATACACTGAAAGAAATTGAAACTCCTAGCATTTACGGAAAATACGAAAATGCCAAAGTAGCCGATAAAATTCAACGCATGAATTACGACATACACATTGGAGCCATTGGCGGAATTGCGGGTAAAATTATTGCGTTTTTGGTTAGTTTGCTAACCGCAAGTTTACCGGTAACTGGAGCTTTATTGTGGTACGGACGTAACTACAAGAGGAAAAAAAAATAGATCGTATTAACGTTTAGTTCATCTAATTGTTCTCCTTAATTTTATACGAAGTCTTATTAAAGTTTTAATGGGGGGGGCATCGTAAGCTAACGAATGTAATGCAAGAGCTTCACAGATTTCTATCGTTCCTTTATCGAAATCACCATATAAAAAAATGAGGTCTACCACAGTTAGATTAAGTAAAGCTTTCTGTAATTAAAAACGTAGCCTATTTTTAGTTTTCGTAGCAAAACAAATAAAAGCAGCAGCGCGGGCAGAGGAGTATAGCCTAGCGAAGCGATTGCTATACGCAGGATAAAGCTTTTATGTCGTTTTCAAGATAGCTAAAATCAGCCTAGACTTTTTTTTGAAACAAGAAACAAGAAGCATGATTTTGAATGTTGGATT
>NZ_JAHWDF010000028.1 GCF_019311235.1 Mesonia aestuariivivens
CCACTAGACACAGCTTAAAAAACACAACAGGATCTATACTCTTTTGCCCACTGCTGCCGTAAAAACCTCGAGTAAGATCATAGAGAAAATCTAAGTTTAAGGCTTCTTTCAATCGGCGGTAGAAATTAGTGGGCGGTACGCGGTCACTCAACCAAAAACTGTTGAATAACTGCTCTTGATATACTTTTTTGCCTTGCATACCATGAAATTAATCTTTTTTAGTAAATTGTGCAACACGCACAATGTATAACAAAAATAAGGGCAAAGGTCAAACGCCCAAAAGTTTTGACCGCAACAACACAACGGCAATAACCGAAAAGTAAGTTCTAAAATTTCCCTTACTTTCGTTATACAAATTCGTTAGCTACAATTTGAACTGCACTGTAACATTTTAATATTAGAATCGTCTTATTAAAAAATTAAAATTTATGAGACTATTTACTTTATTATTTCTTTTACTTCCTTTAGTTATACACAGTCAAAATCCAGTATCTGAATCTTTTCAAAAAGACAGCTTAATTATTATAAAAAGTAATCCTTCTAAGGGATTTAATAATTCATATATTCTTTTTATACCCAAAGGAACGCTCAAGAGTAAATTGACTTATCTATTGGTTGAGCCAAATAATACCGGTAAAATTAGTGATTCCATAGAAGTCCATAAAAAAAGTGCTATCGAGTTAGCTTCTATTAGTTCAGTTGGCAATAATATTTCTACTTATATAAAAATTCCTCTTCTAGTTCCAATCTTTCCAAGACCGAATTCCAAACCACTCGTGTATACTCATTCTTTAGATAGAGATGTTATCTTTGAAAAAGATGAAGAACTAGAAAGATTAGATTTGCAACTAATAGCAATGATTAGAGATGCTCAAATTGTATTAAAAGAAAATGATATATTAATATATGATAAGATTTTTATGAACGGTTTTTCCGCTTCTGCCACATTTACAAATCGATTTTTATTTATTCATCCAGATAAAGTGAAAGCCGCTGCAATGGGTGGCTTGAATGGAGAATTAATGCTTCCACTAAAAAAGTATAAAAACAAAAAATTTAATTACCCATTAGGAATCAATGATTTTAAAAGTATATTTAACAAAGAATTTAATCTAAATGAATTAAAAGAAATTCCTCAATATATTTATATGGGAAAAGAAGATCAAAATGACGCTGTTCAATTTGATGATGCATATAATAATATCGAACGAAATACTATAAATTCTACTCTTGGCAACAATGTTCAGGAAAGGTGGATAAATTGCCAAAACATTTACAAAAAAGAATATATTTCAGCTCAATTTAAAACTTATGATAAGGTTGGTCATTGGACAACTTCATCTGTGAATTTAGATGTAATTAATTTCTTTATAAAGCAATTAAAAAATTAAAACTGTAGCTAACACCGGTAACCGTTGCACAAGTCTAAATTTCTAAGAAAAGAGGATTATTCTGATTTTTAGCAATAGTTAAATTGTTGCTTTCTAAGGGTATGGTGTTATTGAAATCTACTATTAATTTTAAATTTGATTAAGAAAGAGGTTGTGCAACAAGCACACCGTGTATAATTAATGGCTAGTTCGAGCTTGCTTACGAAAATCCTCACGGATTTTCTAGTTGGTCTTTATTTGCTAAATTAGTTGCTTAAATACGCCGCTAATCATACACAAAACCGTCAGACTGTCTCAAAACCATGCTATCTTTACCGATTATTTTTCAGGATATGATCTTTGGTATGTTTATTTTTAAGGTATGGAATACCAACAAGGACAAGACCGCGAACAGCTCAGCCTTTATTCGACCTGTTTGGATGATATGATCCCAGAGGATAACAGCGTACGACTCATTGATCAATTTGTAAACTTGCTCGATTTATCAAAAATGGGCTTTCAGACCATAGCCACTCAGGGAAGGCCGCCCTATCACCCGGCAGACCTGCTCAAGCTCTTTATCTATGGTTATATGAACCGTATGCGCTCTTCACGAAGGCTGGAGAAAGAGTGCCACCGGAATATAGAAGTGATCTGGCTGATCAAAAACCTAAAACCCGACCATAATACCATTGCCCGGTTTAGAAAAGAAAACCCAAAAGCCATCCGAAAGGTGTTCCGGCAAAGTGTGGCCATCGCCCGTAACTTCAACCTGATCGGGGGAACACTTATTGCCGGGGATTCTACCAAGCTAAGGACGCAAAACAGCAAAAAAAATAACTACAACAAAAAGAAAATACAGCGGCATTTAGAGTACATCGATAAAAAGCCCGAAGAGCATAACCAAGAACTGGCCAAGGCTGATGGCCATCAGAAAAAAACCGAAGAAATTAAAGAGCAAATTAAAGGGCGCAAACAGCAACAGACCAAATACCGGGCTATACAAAAACAATTAGACAAGGATGCTTCTTCTGAAAACCCACAACGATCGACCTCTGATCCTGATAGCAGACATCAAATTGTAAGGGGAACCGTTACCGAGGTCTGCTATACAGCTCAGACAACGGTAGACGCACAAAATAAATTCCTTATTGATTACAAAATTACTAATCAGAATGATAAAAAAGCAATGGGGCTAATGCTCAGAAGGGCCAAAACTATTTTAAGAAACAATACCTTTACTGCACTCTATGATAAAGGCTATCATACCGGGAGCGAGTTCCATACTGCCGATAGTCTAGGTATCGATACCCTGGTGGCCATTCCAGCCATTGGACGTAAAAGTCAGGCGCCAGATCCTAAATACAATGCTGAAAACTTCATTTATAATCCTGATGATGATGCCTACACTTGCCCCCAGGGAAATACTTTATACAGCAATGGCTCCTGGTACAAAGCCCGAAACTATACCTTTAAACAATACAAGACCAAGGCCTGTAAGGAATGCCCGGTACGCAGCAAGTGTACCACGGCCAAAGCTAACGGTAAGATTATACAGCGTACTCAATTTACCCAGAACATCCAAGGCAACGCCAAGCGGGTCGAACAAAGCGGAGAGCTTTATAAAAAGAGGCAGGCGCTGGTCGAGCATCCCTACGGTACTATGAAGCGGCAATGGGGCTTTGATCATATCATGACCAAAAGGGGCATCAAGGCAGCTTCTGCAGATTTTGGACTCATCGCTCTGGCTTATAATTTAAGAAGATTATTCAATAGTAAAATCGCCTTACAGCAACTCATCGTAGCCCTGTTTTTAACCTTCAAGAAGTGTATAAAAGCCTCTATAAGAAGGAATAAAGCTTTTACCGAATGCACAACAAAAAATACTGATCAGAGTATAAATTTTGTTTTCAATCCTAATTTCAACTATTTTTAAAACCAAATATGGTAGTTTTGAGACAGACTGACGTTGGCTAACATTAAAAAATCTCGTTGATAAGTTATCATCACTTAGAATTTTAATTATCTTTGAAAGATGTTAATGATAGATAGAAATATAAAACGAGTTAAGACTTTATGCAAAAAACATAAGGTTGAAAAGTTGTATCTATTTGGTTCTGCTACAAATGAAACATTTTCAGAGAATAGTGATATTGATTTTCTTGTGAAATTTAACATATCTGACTTAAGTCTATATTTTGACAATTACATTTCCTTTAAAGAAAAACTAGGAAAAATATTTAAACGAGATATTGATTTAGTAGAAGAACAAACTCTTAAAAATCCTATTTTAATTAATTCAATAAATAAGAATAAAGAATTAATTTATGGATGAAAGAATACTTAAATGGTTATATGATATCCATTTTGCTTTTGAAGAAATTGAATCTTATTTTGAAAATACAGAAAAACACTTTTTTGAGTATCGAAAAAACACAATGCTTAAGAGAGCCGTGGAAAGGGATTTAGAAATTATCGGAGAAGCTGTTAATCGAATTTTAAAACGAGATCCAAATTTTGAAAAATTCATCTCTAATGCAAAAGCTATAATTGGTTTGAGAAATCAAGTTATACATGCGTACGATAATATCTCTGATGAAAATATTTGGTCAATTATTATAAATCATATTCCGAAACTTAGAAAGGAAGTTGAAAGCTTAATAGCTGAAAACAAATAAAAACGTTAGGTAATAACTAAGTCTTCGTGTGGTCGGTACGACCTAACCTGAAGATCCTGTTGTCTAAACCGGTTCTTTGCGGATTGTCCGTCTATGAGGATTACTCCCTTTTAGAGATTTAATTTATGAAGAACCGTTAGTTCTTCTTCATCTGTAGCAGGTTGGGTTATTTCAGCCAGAGGACAAAGTATGAAATTCAGAATGAATATTTCTACAATTCATCATTAAATGATGCCCTAATGGTTGGTTTTAAGCCATAGCTAGCCTCTTACGCTTTTTGGGAGCTGTTTTTCTTCTTGTTTCTATTAGTTTGTATTTTTAATTTTTCCAGCCACTGCCCTGGTGGGCCACGTGCTGTAAAGGTGACCATGGTAATGAGCTTTCCTTTCTTACATTCCGGGCATACCCGGTGCTGTAAAGGCCCCTTTTCCTTCAGCTGTACAGGACCCAGGATGGCCTGAAGGGCCGGAAGGTTGATTTTTTTGTGATAGGAACTCAAGATTCCATAATGCCGGATGCGCACAAAACCTTTAGGAAGGATGTGCAGGGCAAAACGCCTGATGAACTCTGGATCGGATAAACGTAACAGGGATTTGCTTCCCCTGTGACGGTAATCTTTTACAGAAAAGGTAACGCCATTATTATCCAGGTTTTTATCCGATGGTTGCTGATGGCGATTTTATGGGTATAGCGGCCAAGGTATTCTACCACCTGTACGGGGCCTAAAAATGGTCGTTTGCAATAAACTACCCGGTGGTGTTTGAACAGGCTTTCATAGAAGTCCGTGGATTGTGAAGGAAGTTCCTTGCGAAGGGAAGCCACAAAACGGGCCCTAAAAACGGTGCTCATAGCCTTGACCGGGAACAATACAATGCAGGTGCGGGTGCAAAGAAAGGTTTTGTCCCCAGGTGTGCAGGATGGCGATCATCCCTGGTTTGACACCCAAAAATTTAGGGTTGGAGGCAAAGTCCTTGATGACCTCCCATGCTGTTTTAAACAGTACCCATACATTTTTTAGGTTCATACAGGCATAGGCGGTGGAGCTCGGATGGTAATGTAAAGACCACGTGGAAGTAAGGCATCTTTAGGAGTTCTTCTTCCCGGGCCCGGATCCACTGCTCTTTTTTATGTCCTTGGCACTTGGGACAATGGCGGTTGCGGCAACTATTGTAACTAAGGTGGAGGCTGTGGCAGGAAGGATGATTACAGCGGTCGATATGGCTCCCCAGGGCAGCAGTACGGCATTTGCGAAAGGCGTGAAGAGTTCTTAGTTGCCAGCTGTTGTAACAATAGTTGGATAAAGATTCTGTGTTGCGCTCCAGTATCTGGGACACCTCATAAGAAGTAGGTTTCAAGGCTACTCCTTGTAGAGCTGGTCCAGCGGACTGAACGGCTTTTGCCTACCGATTCGTGCCACTTGAAGGTAGGTAAGGGTGGTTTGGATATCAGCGTGTCCCAGTAAATCTTTGACACTGATAATATCCAATCCCATCTCCAAAAGATGGGTGGCATAGCTGTGCCGAAGGCTGTGGGTAGTGATTTCCTTCTGGATCCCGCTGTGTTTACGGGCTTCGCTAACAATCCACTGTACCCCCATTGCCGATAACTGGGGTGGATTCCCTTTTCTATTGTTGCCATTAAAGCACCAAATGGTTGGCGGATCTGCAGCGATATATTTTTTTAGGCCACGGATCTGCATCTGGGATAATGGAACATAACGGTCTTTGCATCCTTTGCCCTGGCGAATGTGGAGCATTTTACGATCAAAATCCAAGTCTTTGAGTTGCAAGTTCCGAAGTTCAAAACAGCGAAGGCCGCAACCGTAGAGCATCGCCAATACCAAGCGGTGCTTGAGAAGTTTTGGAGTCTTAAGCAGTTGCTTTACTTCACTACGGCTTAGTAACACCGGGAGTTTGTGGGGCCGTTCTATGGAATGGAACATCACCCGCATCGCTTTCATTCCGGAGATACGATAGGCATAACGAAGGCCATAAACAGTATGCTTAAAGAAACTATCCGATGGTGTTTTGTGCTGCGATTTCAAAAGGTGCAGGTAGTCCAAAACCTGTTCTTCATCGAGAACCAGAGGACTACAGTTAAAATGGAAGGTCATGTGCGAAAGGCAGCGGAAGGGTACGCTGACTTTTACCGGCGAGTGCTACGGAACGCTTTAATTTACGGTAGTGCTGGTCGAACTCAGGAACAGAATTACAGGCCCTTTCAATGAGGGTACTACTTTTTTTTTTCATAACTTTAAGTATTGAAATTAAACATACCTAAAGATAGTGAATAGTGATTTAGCGATCTCTTGAAGCTACCTTTAGGTTTAGTTCAACATCTTGTACTAACACACCTTAACTAATTCATTTATTTCTTTTTTGGACTTATGTTGAATATAAGTATAATAAACGTTTACTATACTTTTCATTTGGCATAGCTTCGCTAATCATTTCTTGGAAAATGGGATAGAGGTAAGCTATCTGCTACAGGTTTTAGTACACAAAACGACCAAAATTGGCATCTATGTAACTAAATATCAATTTTTTAAAAAAAAAATCCATTAGATTCCTTATATTTGGATAATCGATAAATTGTAAATAAACGCAATAGCGTTTATCCACATGTTAGCTTTAATTGTGTAATTGAAAAATTAGTAATAACTTTGTAATAACAAAAAATATTAAGTTATGGAAGTTTCGGTAATACAAATAGGAAATTCGAAAGGAATACGTTTCAGTAAAACTATTCTTGAAAAATACAACATTAAAGATAAAGTAGATTTAATTCTTGAAAAAGGTAAGATCATTATTCAACCTTTATCAACTCCGAGAAAAGGATGGGAAGACTCTTTTAAGCAAATGGCTGAGAATGGAGATGATAAATTATTGTTTAATGATGTCTTTGAAGACGAAACCTTTGAAGAATGGAATTAAAACAATATGATATTGTATTGATTAATCTTAATCCAACTGTTGGTAGTGAAATCAATAAAACTCGTCCTTGTGTAATTATTTCTCCAAACGAAATGAATAAGTATTTGAGAACAATTATTGTTGCTCCAATGACCACAAGTTCGAGAAATTATCCAACACGAATTGAAATCAAACATAATGATAAAATTGGTTGGATTGTTGTTGACCAAATCAGAACTGTAGATAAAACTAGAATTGTGAAACGTTTAGGAAAAATGTCAAAACCTGAAATCAAAGAATTTAAATCTGTAATGAAAGAAACTTTTGTTGATTAAAAAAACTAAAGCTAACACCGGTAACCGTTGCACAAGCCTCTAATTCTTAGAAAATCTCACTTATTTAAACCGCTTTAGAGTGGTTTTCTAGTTTTATATCGTTTGTAAATTAGCAGAATATAGTCTCTTTAAAATGAACTTATACTCCTGATTTAACGTCATTATGAACTTTAAAAACATGCCGAGCATTCCTGCTCCACTTTTGGTGCGCTTTTCAATAAACTTCAGGTATTTCTTGAGGTTGTAGGCAATGGCGGAGAGCTGCATACACTTGTTAGCTTGTCTTAAGCCTATGGTATTTACCTTCCTTAACCCCATAAACTGAGTTAAGGTTCCAAAGACGGGTTCTACCGTGCTTTGTCGTTTGCCTTTCATATACCTGCCCTGTGGGCTTTCTACCCGGGCGATGTTGCGCTGGTATTCTGCGCGGTAATAGGTAACGCTGAACTTCTTTTCCTGTGCGCTTT
>NZ_JAHWDF010000029.1 GCF_019311235.1 Mesonia aestuariivivens
CCGCTGTCCCATCTACAGAAGTATGGCTAAACTTTCCTTCTCCAAGATCTGTAAATACATCGCTATTGCTGGTTAATAATTCGATGATCTCGTCGTAAACAGCGCCTTCATTCTCAATATCATTAACTACATCACCGATCACTTCTACTGTAACCCCTTCTCCATTGGCATTGGTGAATACATAATTATTATTCACATCTCTAGTGTAACTCACTGTATTGGCATCAAAGTCTACCGCTGTCCCATCTACAGAAGTATGGCTAAACTTTCCTTCTCCAAGATCTGTAAATACATCGCTATTGCTGGTTAATAATTCGATGATCTCGTCGTAAACAGCGCCTTCATTCTCAATATCATTCACCACATCACCGATCACTTCTACTGTAACCCCTTCTCCATTGGCATTGGTGAATACATAATTATTATTCACATCTCTAGTGTAACTCACTGTATTGGCATCAAAGTCTACCGCTGTCCCATCTACAGAAGTATGGCTAAACTTTCCTTCTCCAAGATCTGTAAATACATCGCTATTGCTGGTTAATAATTCGATGATCTCGTCGTAAACAGCGCCTTCATTCTCAATATCATTAACCACATCACCTATAACATTGATCGTTAGGCTTTCATTATTATCATTGGTAAAAGTATAGCTCCCATCAGGGTTTATCGTGTAACTTACGGTATTGGCATCAAATTCTACCTCATTACCCGATTCGTTAGTATATATAAAAGTACCATCAGGGTAACTAGCAATAGAAGTATTGGTCTCCTCCGCTACTTCTTCTGAAATAAGTAATTTCCTCCAACGACCAGCATACCAGTAATAATAACCTGGAACCAATTGTGAAGTCTTATTCGTGTTGAAAACAAGTAAACTTTGTACATTTCCTGACGTGATAGTTTCTTGATCAATAAGGTTTTTTAATTGAATTCTAGGAATGAGGATTCCTCTATCACTAGATTCTACATCTAATTGCGCCGAAGAATTAGGCAGATCTGTACCTATACCAACTTGTGCATTGGAAAAAATACAAACAAATAAAAATACTGAAACAAGTATTATTTTACTCATATAACGAGGGGTTTATGCTGAGCTAAAAATAAATTTAAAACTTTTATATTTTTAAATTTATCGACAAAACTACCATTTAGACCGATGAACCGCACCTTAAGTGTTAATTTTAACACATAAAAAATGCTCTCAACTAAGAATTAATTGAGAGCATTACGTTATAAGATAAATAAAAGTATAAAGTATTTATTTTTTTCGCATATAAACAGAAATAGGAACTCCATTAAAATCAAATTTTTCTCGAAGTTTATTTTCTAAAAATCGCTTATAGGGATCTTTCACATATTGTGGTAAATTACAAAAAAATGCGAATTGAGGTTGCGGAGTTGGCAACTGAGTAACAAATTTAATTTTTACAAATTTCCCTTTATATGCTGGGGGAGAGTAATGCTCTATAATTGGCAACATCGTGTCGTTAAGCTCACTTGTTTTAATTTTTTTACTTCTATTTTTATAAACTTCAACAGCTGTTTCGATGGCTTTATAGATTCTTTGTTTATTTAAGACTGAAATAAAAACAATAGGCACATCGGTAAAAGGTTCAATTTCTCGTCTAATATTCGCCTCGATTTCTTTCATGGTATTGGTCTCTTTCTCCATTAAATCCCATTTGTTTACCAAAATCACAATTCCTTTACGGTTACGTTGTGCTAGCCAAAAAATATTTTGTACTTGTCCATCAAAACCTCTAGTGGCATCAAAAATAAGAATACAAACATCTGAATGCTCAATGGCACGAACGCTTCGCATCACCGAGTAAAATTCTAAATCTTCTTTTACCTTGGTCTTTCTTCTAATTCCGGCAGTATCTACCAAATTAAACTCAAAACCAAAACGATTATATTTAGTATCTATAGCATCACGAGTCGTACCCGCAATATCGGTTACGATATACCGATCTTCACCAATTAAAGCATTGATAAATGATGATTTTCCTGCGTTTGGACGACCTACTACAGCAAACCTTGGTAAATTTACTTCTTCTACTTCTTCTTTTTCAGGAAGCGCTTCAATTAAGGCATCTAGAAGTTCACCAGTACCACTACCATTAATTCCCGCAATGGTATAATATTCCCCCAGGCCTAAACTATAAAATTCTACAGCATCTGCTTGACGCGCACTATTATCTACTTTATTAACAGCTAAAAATACTGGTTTTTTTACCTTTCGTAGTAATTTAGCCACATCTTCATCCATAGGAGTAATACCAGAATCTACATCTACCATAAAAATAATAGCATCTGCTTCATCAATAGCTAGCTCTACTTGTTTGTCTATTTCTGCTTCAAATTCATCATCACTACCAACAATATAGCCGCCAGTATCAATTAATGAAAACTCTTTACCATTCCAATCAGACTTACCATAATGACGGTCTCTTGTGACGCCACTTACAGAGTCTACAATCGCCTCACGACGTTGAATTAAACGATTAAAAAAGGTAGATTTCCCTACGTTTGGTCTCCCAACTATAGCTACAATATTGCTCATATGAATTGATATTTACGGCACAAAAATACAGCTTAAAATATAGATTTTAAGCATGCTAAAGATTGTTTTATATTTTTTTATTGAAATTTATTTCTGGTTGTACCCAAAGCGTTTTAGCTGACGGTCATCACTACGCCAGTTTTTATTCACTTTTGCATACAATTCTAAGTGTACTTGTTTACCAAAAAACTTCTCTAAATCTTTTCTAGCTTCTACACCTACTCTTTTAATGGCAGTACCTTTATGACCAATGATAATCCCTTTTTGCGTTTCACGCTCCACCATAATAACGCTTCGCATTCTGATGATATTTTCTTCTTCAAAAAACTCTTCAGTATCTACTTCTACACTATAAGGAATCTCTTTCTTATAATTTAAAAGAATTTTTTCTCGAACTATTTCATTTACAAAAAAGCGTTCAGGCTTATCTGTCAGGGCTTCTTTATCGTAAAAAGGTGGCGAATCTGGAAGTAATTCTAAAATACGATTAAATACTTCTGGAACGCCAAAATTTTCTAAGGCTGAAATGGCAAAAATCTCTGCATTTGGTACTTTTTCTTTCCAAAACATCACTTGCTCTTCAACCAAGCTTTGATTGCTTTTATCTATTTTATTTAGCAGTAATAATACAGGAATTTCAGAATGAGTAATTTTGTTAAAAAAACTTTCATCCTTTAATTCTTGCTCTCCTATTTCAACTAAATAAACCAATACATCTGCATCTTCAAAAGCAGATTTCACAAAATCCATCATCGAAGATTGAAGCTCGTAAGCAGGTTTGATAATACCGGGAGTATCACTTAACACCACCTGAAAGTCTTCTCCATTTACGATGCCTAAAATACGGTGACGTGTGGTTTGCGCTTTTGAAGTAATGATCGATAACCGTTCTCCTACAAACGCATTCATTAAAGTAGATTTCCCTACATTAGGGTTTCCGATGATATTTACAAAACCAGCTTTGTGTGCCATAAAAAATAAATTAAGCGACAAAGATACTTTAAAATTGATTAGAAACTAAAAAGCCACTCGCAAAGGAGTGGCTTTTTTTAAATGAAGATTAATTTTTCTTCTTCCAAACATCATTACTACTATGAATGTCTGGCACTTGTTTTTCTGCATCAAACTCTACTTTCTCTACCTCTTTATTAGTGGGTAAAAAATGTTCCCATTTGTTGCCTCTTTGCCAAATCTCTACTGGAAGATTTACAGCTGTTGCTGTACCATCGGTATAGGTGACTTTTAATTTTACGGGCATAGGGATTTCTCCTTCTTTCGAAAGATGAATTAAAAATCCGTTTTCGGTTTTTTCTACATCACTTACCGCAATATCTATATTTTCTGTTCCGTAGAACCAACCTTTCCAGAACCAGTTTAAATTTTCTCCTACCGAGTTTTCTATATGATTGAAAAAATCTGCAGGTTGTGGGTGCTTAAATGCCCAAGTTTTAATGTAAGATTTAAACGCTTGATCAAATCTTTTTGGACCTAAAATATAATTTCTTAATGTGATTAACCCTACCGCAGGCTTGTAATATGCCGTGTAGCCTAAATTTCTTAAATTAGTTACATCGGGGTAGGTATCTATTCCTTCTCTGGTTTCTTTTTTAAGGTAAGGAACGATAGAACGAGTTTGATCTAAAGTCGAAGGATATTCTGAGTCGTTAAATTCATTTGAACTAAAGTGATTAATAAAGGTGTTAAAGCCTTCATCCATCCAAGCAAATTTTCTTTCATTAGAACCAACAATCATAGGGAACCAGTTGTGACCAAATTCATGATCGGTAACTCCCCACAATGAAGCTTCTTTAGATCTCCAACTACAAAAACTTAAACCAGGATATTCCATCCCTCCAATTTCTGCAGCAACATTTACTGCATTTTTATAGGGGTAAGGGTAATAATTTTCTGAATAAAATTCTATAGAAGCCTTGGTATACTCGGTAGATCTAGACCAAGCTTTTTGTCCATCACTTTCTTTAGGATAAGCAGACTGTGCTAAAGCTTTACGATCATCTTCTAAATTAATTCTGGCAGCATCCCAAATAAAAGCATTGGAAGCTCCAAAGGCCACATCGTGCGTATTTTCCATTTTAAAATGCCACGTATTTTTACCTGAAGTTTTATTATAAGCCTGAGCTGTACCTACTTCTTCTGGTTTAATGATATAAGTGGTCTCTTCTGTCTCTTTAGCTTTTTTCCATCTATTTAATTGAGTTTTGGTAAGTACATCTTTAGGATTTTGCAAATCACCAGAACCTACAACAGTATAATTATAAGGTACGGTCACCTCATAATCGTAATCACCATATTCTAGATAAAACTCTCCTGCTCCTAAATAAGGTTCGACATTCCAACCAGTTACATCATCAAATACCGCCACTCTAGGGTACCATTGAGCCATAGCATAAATCCAGCCTTGTTCTACATCTAATCTTCCCATACGGTCCATACCATCTACAGGAATTTTATATGAAAATTTCATAGAAATTTTAGCTTTACCACCGTCTTCTTTTACAGCATCGTCTAAGAATATTTTCATTCTTGTATCCGTAATTAAGTATTCTGCTTGGTCGCCATCTACTTCCACCTCAGAAAGTGCATAACCTCCACTGGTGTCTCCATTATAACGATTACCAGCGGTTGGAGTGGTTAAAGTGCCTCGAGAATTATCTGTAAATCTATTTTGTTCTACATACAACCAGATAAAATCTAGTTTTTCTGGACTGTTATTGTAGTATTTAATTTCTACCTCTCCTGTCACGGTATGTGTTTCTGGATGAAGTTCTACTTTTAATTTATAATCTGCTTTATTTTGCCAATATTCTGGTCCTGGTTTCCCAGAAGCGCTTCGGTATACATTACCGCTTCTATACATAAAATCGTCGAACAACGATTGATTGTTTTCTTTTGCATCTTGCGCAAATACGCTCATCGCACCAAAGGTCACCAAGACTAAACCTAAGAGTGATTTCATTTTTAAATACATAAACCTTCTTTAAATTAATTTGTCGCTAATTTAAGAAATGAATAGAAATTTAAAGGCTAATTTCTTGTTGGAATTACATAATAGTAAATAGCTAAGTAATGACAAATAGATCCAGCCAAGACGAAAAAATGAAAAATTGCATGGTTAAACTTTAGTTTTTTCCACATAAATAGTAGAGCGCCAAAGGTATAGAATATTCCGCCTGCAAATAACCACCAAACACCTTCTATTGCTAGCTGATGAAGCAACGGCTTAAAAGCAAAAATCACTAACCACCCCATACCTATATACATAAGTGTAGAAATTAATTTAAACCTCCCAGTATAAAAGAGCTTTAAGAAAATTCCTATAAAAGCTAATGCCCAAACGATTACGAAAAGTAGTATACCTAAATCTCCCGAAAGAGTAACAAGCATAAAAGGAGTGTAAGTTCCTGCAATTAGTAAATAGATAGAAGCATGATCAAAAATATTGAGCCGAGCTCTTAATACTTTATTTTTAGCAGCGTGATAAAAAGTAGATGCGCCGTATAATATCACTAAACTTAATGAATAAATTATGGACGTGGTAAAATACATTGAACTCTCTAGAAGCAAAGCTTTTTTCACTAGACAAACCATACCAATTAAACTTAATAAAAGACCAAATCCGTGAGAAATAACATTAATACGTTCTTCTGTTTGGCTATAGTAGGAGGGGTATATTTTCAAAATAAAATTTTTCAATTTAGTTGAAATCGAAAGAAGCCTAATGATTAGACGAAAAATTAATAATTAATTTCTAAAATTTCAACACTTCTGCTTTCTTCTCCTAACTTAAAATTGACCTCCTCGTAAACAGACTTTCCTGTAATAGCTTTAGCCAAAGGTGCAACGAAAGCAATTTTCTGTTTTTTTATATTAGCTTCATCTACACCAACAATTTTAAATTCTTGGGTTTTCCCATTAATTTTCAATTTTACTCGAGCGCCAAACCTTACCTCATCTTGAATTTGATCTTCAGGCTGAATAACTCTAGCAGAAGCGATACGCTCTTTCAATGATAATAGCTGACCATCAATAACTCCTGACGCTCTTCTTTTTTCAGTTTCATTACTATAATCTCTAGAGGCTCTTTCTTCTTCAAGCTCTTTTTTTTCTTGAAGCAGATATTCATATCCTTCTGGAGTTACGTAATTGGTAACTCCATCTGGCAATGCTGCTCTTGGCGGAATCATAGGTGCTTCTTCTTGATCTTCTTCTTTTACAAATCCTCTACTCATAGCTTATTTATGATTAAAAATCCCCTTCCAGACCAGAAGTCCGAAAAGGGATTAGTTTAATATAAAGAATATTATGATATTTTACTTCATTTTTAAGAAGAACTTAACGGTAACTGCAAAATTTTAAAGAATAATTGTTCCTTTTAATCCGCGATCATACATTACAATACTTCCTGCAACAGAAACATTTAAGCTTAATGGTGTATTAAATTTTATAAGTTTATGACTTTTGGCTATAGCTTCTTTACTTAACCCATGATCTTCTGCGCCCAACAAATAAACACATCTTCTTGGGTGTTCAAACTCTTCTAGCCATTGAGCTTCTTGCGTAAGCTCTACGCCAATAAGTAATGCACTTTTAGGTAAATGCTCATAAAAATTTTCAAAATTATCGTAATGAAAGTAGGGTAAAGCGCCCACAGCTTTATGGGTATCACTTGCTTGTTTTTGATAGCGATTACCAATGGTAAATATAAAACTAGCTCCAAAATTTTGAGCTGATCGCCAAAGTACGCCTAAATTTTCAGGGGTTTTTCCATTTTGTATGCCAATTCCAAAATAACCTTGCTCTAAACTGTGAATTTTCATTAATTAATTTTAAAACGCTAATTTACTAGGTTTTCTAGAGAAGATAAAAAGAAAAAAACATCAAATATATCATTTCTAAGTTCAAGTAATAAGTGCAAAATTAATGTTTAAAACTCTTGGGGCTAGCCCCAAGAGTTTTAGGAACAATTGTTATATTAATCTTGCATGAAAAAATACAAGCAATTGACCACCCGCCAAAGG
>NZ_JAHWDF010000003.1 GCF_019311235.1 Mesonia aestuariivivens
AGAAACAAGACTCAAAATTTAAAAATTAGCTATTTAGCCTTAATTCGTTTTTACTGTCAATCAATACTTCAATGAACTCATATAACTTCAACCTTTAAAAAAGACTTCCGTTTTTGTCGAAAATAAAGGAGTCGAACCTTACTTATTAACTCTACAGTTAATCGCTATTCCCTAGCTTTTCTTTTCTTTAATACCTCGTTATGAACGTAGACGCTTAGCGCGTTTTGCGGGTGCAAATGTAAAACTAATTTCTAAACCTGCAATGAAAAAATAAGTTTTTTTTAGTTTTATTTTTTTTAAGTTTTTCAACTTAAAAACACATCTTCTCTATGAACTTTCGCTACCTCTAAAAGCGGATGCAAATGTAAAACTAATTTTAATTCTAGCAAGAAAAATAAAACTTTCTTTTAACCAAATCTCTAACTTAATCTAAACCCAAACTACACTCTCAATGAACATACTTCTATCTCTAAAAGCGGATGCAAATATACACCTCTTTTTCTTCCCTAAACAAACTTTTTTTAATGTTTTCTTAATTTTTATTTAATATAACTTATAATGTTTTATTAATCAATGGAGTAGAAAACTATAAATTTTGAATTGGAATTTCTTAACATATTTTTCTTATCTTTAAATTAAAAGAATGGACTATCCTTGGCATCTTTACCTCATGGCTATTATCTATGTATTAGCTGGCATTAATCATTTTATTAAACCTAAAATGTATATGAGAATTATGCCTAATTATTTACCAGCGCATAAATTATTAGTGTACTTAAGTGGAATTGCAGAAATTATTCTTGGTATTGGTCTTTGTTTTTCTTCAACTAAAAATACAGCTATTTACGGTATAATTGCTATGCTTGCTGTATTCTTTTTAGTACATTTTTATATGTTAAGCTCAGAAAAAGCTGGATCAGGCTTACCTAAATGGGTACTTATTTTAAGAATTCCGCTTCAATTTGTATTAATGTATTGGGCTTATTATTATTTAGCCTATTAGAAAATGAAAGAAATAGATTTAAAATTACCAGATTCTACTCTATTATATTATCCGAATTTTTATTCCGAAGAAAAATCGAATATTTTGTTTCAAGAGTTGATTCAAAAAATTAAATGGAAAGAAGATCAAATAAAGATTTTCGGAAAATTATACTGGCAACCTCGACTTACTGCCTTTTACGCTAATAATATCAAAACTTACTCTTATTCTTCACTAAAAATGAAACCCCTACCTTTTACTTCTACTTTACAAAAAATAAAAAGTGATATTGAAAAATTAGCGGATTTAGAATTCACTTCTTGCCTTGCAAATTTATACAGAGACGGAAAAGACAGTAATGGGTGGCATGCCGATGATGAAAAAGAATTAGGGAAAAATCCCATAATTGCTTCATTAAGTTTAGGAGCCGAGCGGAATTTTAAACTTAGACACAAATCTAACCATCAATTAAATCATAAACTCCTACTTGAGCACGGCAGTTTACTCTTAATGAAAGGAGAAACTCAACATTTTTGGCAGCACCAAATACCAAAAACTCAAAAAAAAATCGATAAACGTATTAATCTTACGTTTAGAATTCTCTAACTTTAAATATTTAAGATTTATTAACTTCTCAAAACTAAACTTTTACAGAATGTTTAAGAAAGCTATTGATTTATAAAAGATAACTTTGCTTAAAAAAGTTATGATTTCATTGGAGTGTAAAGGAAATGCAATTTATACTATAGCCGAAGAAAATCTAGACCTTGATGATTACCAACAGTTGATTCCTTTTTTAGAACGAAAAACTGATGTTAACGACTATGTAAATTGGTATTTTGAAATAAAAAATTTTGATGAATGGTCGGCAATCGATACTTGGAAAAACCTTGAAATTGATATTGATTCACAAAATCAGCTTCATAAAATAGCGATGGTTTGCAGTAAAGAATGGCAAGAATGGTTAACGCAGCTTATGAAACCATTTAAGAATACCGAAATTAAATATTTTACTCAACAAGAGAAAAAAGAAGCACAAAACTGGATAGAAAATTTATGAAAAAATTCACCGACAGAGAAATTGACAGAATTATAGAAATGGCTTGGGAAGATCGCACTCCTTTTGAAGCTATTGAATTTCAATTTGAATTAACAGAAAAAGATGTGATTAAATTTATGCAAAAACACATGAAAGCATCTAGCTTTAGAATGTGGCGTAAACGTGTACAGGGTAGAAAAACAAAACATCAAAATTTAAGGACTGATGATGTAAATACCTTTAAATCTTCAAGGCAAAAACATATCACTCACAATAGTATTTCTAAAAGGTAAATGGGTTTAAGCAAAAACATCATTTAAAAGCACAGCCAAACGAATACCGCCTTTTTGCAATTGGGCTCTAACTTGTGTAAACCAATCGTACATATAACCATAGTAAAGTTTATCACCTTCTTTAGCTGAATTATAAACTTTATTTACTAAAACTCGAGAATCCTGCGCCCAATCTACAACATCTCCTTCCTGAATTGCTTTAAGTTCTTTTTTAGTTAATTTTTTCTGATTTATAGCTAAGTCTGAATAGCTCATATCAAAAAAATTAATCATTTCACTGTCCCAAACACGGTGAAGGTTAGAGCTTTTATTAAACCATTTCACTTCTATATCATTTCCACCTTTATCTTCCGCTCTACCAACATGAAGAGGTTGATGTAAATCTCCCACTAAATGCACAAGCATCTTTAAGAAAAACTGCTTATCTTTCTTTGAAGTATGTTCGTTTTTCAATTTAGAAACACATTCTTGTATTGCCCAAATTAAATTTTCACCTAATTGATTTTCTACCTCAGCATAAGTTTTACCTTCAGGAATATTTACATAATGCCATTTGCTGTATTTTCTATACTTAGGATCACTTTTAATATCATCTCCAAAAGTTGAAACTAAAGCTAAAGATTTACCATCTAGTAATTTTTCTATTTTTCTGGCGGTTTTTCTCTTTAGATAACCTTCAGCAATTTTAGCAGTACTTCGATGACCATTCTTCCCCCAGTCTTCTTTATTGTTTGCGTGTATAGTATTGCCAAGACTTAATATAACTATCAGTAAAAATATCTTAATTTTCATTTCAATTCATTTAGAAGCCGAAAATATAAAAGTAACTCGACATATACTTATAATAAATTTTAAAATTCAACACTTATCATTTCAGTTTAAGGCTAAGGTTATTTTTTATTATAAATTTATAGCTTAAAATTAAACAGCTAATATGAAATTAAAATTTTTCATTTTCACCTTTATGTGTTTTTTCCTGACTCATGCACAAGAAAATTTTATCGCTAATGATATTAGAATTAATCGATATGTAGAAGGAACATTATTAGCACCAAGACAAAAAAATATTCCTTTAGCAATTATTATTAATGGTTCTGGCCCCACCGATCGTAATGGTAACCAGATGATGATGAAAAACGATTCTTCTAAAAAACTAGCAGAAGCTCTCTCTACACACAATATAGCTTCTTTTAGATATGACAAACGAATATTAAAAGCGCAAAAGTTAGAGACAAAAGAAGAAGATATGCGTTTTGGTGATTTTATTGAAGATGCTATTGCGGTGCTTAAAAAATTTAAAAACGATAAACAGTTTACTAGTATTTATATTATAGGTCATAGTCAAGGTTCGTTAGTAGGCATGGTGGCTGCACAAAATAATGCTGATGGTTTTATAAGTATTGCTGGTGCAGGACAACCTATAGATAGCGTAATTGTAGAACAGATTGGCAGACAAATGCCGGGATTAAAAGAAAGTGCTCGTGAATCTTTTAATGAATTGAGAAAAAAAGGAAAATCGAAAGATTTTAATCCTGGGTTAGCTTCTCTGTTTAAAAAATCTGTACAACCCTTTATGGCATCTTGGATGAATTACGATCCGCAACAAGAAATAAAAAAACTGACTATTCCTGTTTTATTGGTTAATGGTGATCAAGACCTACAAGTAAATTTAGAAGAAGCAAAAAAATTAAAAGCAGCTCAACCCAGAGCCAAATTAGTGATTATTGAAGATATGAATCATATATTTAGAATTATAGATAAAAACGACGATATTGCTAACCAAAAATCTTATAATGAACCTCAACTTCCCATTTCTAAAGAATTGGTAACACAAATTTCAAACTTCATTTTAAACTAATCCCCTATGAGCTATAAAATTGTATTTTCAGATATTGATGGAACCTTACTTAATAAGGAGAGAGAATTATCAGAAAGAACTATAAAAACCATTAAAGCTATAAAAGACGATATTCCTGTAGTACTAATTTCTGCAAGAATGCCAAAAGCAATGCGTCATTTACAGCAACAATTAGGAATAGAAAATCAACCTATTATATGTTACAACGGTGGTTTTCTACTTGTAGATGAAAAACCTGTAAGCTCTACAGCTATTCCTGTAAACACAATTCAAGAACTCGCTAAATTTAATGAAACTAACCAAGTACATTTAAGTCTTTATAATGCAGACGAGTGGCACGTACCTGCACATGACTATTGGGCAAAACGTGAAGAAAGAAATACCAAAGTAACACCTTCTATAAAACACATTCATGATGTGATGGACGATTGGGGAAAGCGTGATCTTGGTGCACATAAGATTATGTGTATGGGAGAAGAGAATAAAATTGAAAACATGTATCAGTTTTTAAAGGATAATTATAGCAATCAACTGCACGTTTATCGTTCTAAAAACACCTATATAGAAATTGCCGACAAACAAATTTCAAAACTTACAGCTATTAAATACCTATTAAAAAATCATTACAACCTATCTATTGAAGAAACCGTTGCTTTTGGTGATAATTACAATGATGTAGAAATGATTAATGGTGTTGGTCTAGGTATTGCTGTTGCCAACGCTAGAGAAGAATCTAAAGCGGTAGCCAATAAGATTACCGATGCTAGCATTGATGATGGAGTCGCTAAAAGTTTAGAAGAACTTTTTTTAACGTAAACTAAAATTATATATGGAACAAGTAGCTTTTATAGAAAATGATGCTATAGTTTTAGGAATGTTAATGCTGCTCTTAGGGGCAGTTTTTTATACCTCTTCAATAAAAACTGGCTTTTGGGGAAAATTTTATAAGTTCGTACCAGCGCTATTAATGTGCTACCTATTACCTGCAATATTAAACTCTACTCATGTTATAGATTCTGAAAATTCTCAACTTTATTTTGTAGCAAGTAGATTTCTTTTACCCGCCGCTTTAGTCTTAATGACGCTAAGTATAGATTTAAAAGCCATTTTTAATTTAGGCCCCAAGGCACTCATCATGTTTTTTACAGGAACTATTGGTATTGTAATTGGTGGACCATTGGCTATTTTGTTAATTTCTATATTTTCACCCGAAACTGTAGGTGGTATTGGTCCAGATGCTACTTGGCGAGGGCTTGCTACATTAGCTGGCAGCTGGATTGGTGGTGGCGCTAACCAAGCAGCAATGCTGGAAATTTTCAAGTTTAATCCTGAAAAATATGGCGGAATGGTTTTTGTCGATATTGTCGTTGCTAATTTATGGATGGCCATTATTCTATTAGGTATAGGTAGAAATAAAGCAATTGATAAATGGTTTAACGCTGATGCTTCAGCAATTACAGAATTAAAAAATAAAGTCGAAAACTATACGCAAAGCATTACTAAAAATCCGAGTCTTACTGATTATATGGTGATGCTAGCACTTGCTTTAGGTGCAGTTGGCGTTGCACATTTTGGAGCCGATCATATTTCTAACTTTTTAACTTCAAATTTTAAAATATTTAATAACAAGAGTTCTGCTCTTTCTTCTTTTACCTCTACTTTCTTTTGGATGATTAGTATCGCTACGCTATTAGGTATTTTACTTTCTTTTACTAAAGCTAAAAAATATGAAGGCGCAGGAGCTAGCAAAATAGGGAGTATCTTTATCTATATTCTAGTGGCTACTATAGGTATGAAAATGGACCTTACCATGATATTTGATGACCCAGGTTTAATTGCTATTGGTTTAGTTTGGATGGCTATTCATGCTACATTACTTATTGTAGTGGCTAAAATTATAAAAGCACCATTTTTCTTTTTAGCCGTTGGTAGTCAAGCCAATGTTGGAGGCGCAGCTTCTGCTCCCGTAGTAGCCGCAGCTTTTCACCCTTCTTTAGCTACAGTGGGCGTGCTTCTAGCTGTGATGGGATATGTAGTAGGAACTTGGTCTGCATACGGTTGTGCTATTTTAATGCAAATAGCTTCCGGAAATTAGTTTTTGAATAAAAAAATATGATATTTGCAGCCTTATATTAATGATATGAAAAAGTTGATTACCCTTGGTCTAATGACTATTTTTATTTTTGCCTGTGCTAACAAAGAAGCTAACTTTAAGCTTTCAGGAAAAGTTAACGGACTAAAAAAAGGAACCCTATATCTGCAACAAATAAAAGATACGCTTGTCGTTAATCTAGATTCTGTAGATGTAAATGGAGATTCTAATTACTATTTAGCGGCTAATCTTAAAGAACCACAAATTCTATTTTTATACCTAGACAAAGTAAACGGAGATAAAAATGATGATATAGTAGAGTTTTTTGCTGAAGAAGGAGAAATGATCATTAACACTTCTTTGAGAAATTTTGCCGTAGATGCTCAAGTAAGCGGCTCTAAAAATCATGAAAAGCTAAATGAATACCGAGATATCATGCAACGTTTTAATAATCAAAATCTAGATTTGATTAAAGAAAATTTTGAAGCACAAAAAGAAAATGATGAAGAAAAAATTCTAGCCGTCAATAAAAAATATGAAAATAGCTTAAAAAGAAAATATTTATATACGGTTAATTTTGCTATGAATCACAAAAATTTTGAAGTAGCTCCATACGTTATGCTAACAGAAGCATTTGATGCTAACACAAAATATTTAGATACTGTTTATAATTCTTTAGATAAAAAAGTGAGAAAATCTAAATATGGTAAAGAATTAAAAAGCTTTATTAAAGAAAGAAAAAAGCTTGATGATTTAGAAGAAAAAATAAAAGATTAAAAAGAAGTAAAGTAAAATCATAAAAAAAGCGGAACAAATTGTTCCGCTTTTTTTATTTTCTAAAGTTCGTTCACTCTTTTCACTAAATCATTAGCTTTTACTTCTAATGATTTGTTTACTTTCTTTAAGTGATCTCCTCTGTTTTCAACGTCTTTTTTGTTGATTTCTACAATAAATTCATTGAAAGAAGAAATTGCATCTTCTACTATTTGATCTGATTTTGAATGATCTTCATCTGGATTTGCAATCTGATGAATGTAAGAAGCTTCAATAATATCGCCCATTACATAATTAAGATCACGCTTTAAAATTCTTACGCTTGCCATAATTAATTATAAAATTTAATTCCGCAAAAGTAATCTAAAATCATATAGTTACCTCTAATAATGTAGATTTATTTGAAGTTAATTTAACTTGATTAAAACAAGCAGGGATTAGTAGTGTTTCACCGGCATGTAATGTTTCACTAAAATTATCTACATCTACTTGAGTTTCTCCTTCAATATTCATTAAAATCACAAAACTATCGGTTGCTGTATAATCTAAATGTAAGCTTTTAGATAGTTGAAGCTGTTTGGTGATAAAATATTGATTCTCTACTAAAGAAGTTTTTTCATTCTCTGTAGCCGAATAATTTACTTTATATTCGTTATTTGCTTCAAAATCTATGGCTTCTTTGGCTTCTTCTGTATGTAAATCACGCTCATTACCTTCGTTATCTTTACGGTTATAATCGTAAACGCGGTAAGTTATATCTGAAGTTTGTTGTATTTCTGCTAATACTACTCCTTTACCTATAGCGTGTATTAAACCTGGTTTAATAAAAAAGGTATCGCCAGGCTGCACTTCTTCAAAATTTAAAATTTCTTCAATAGTATTTTCTTGTAACGATTGGTTATAATCATCTACGCTCACTCCATCTTTAAAACCAACAATTATTCCGCAGTTTTTATCGGCTTGCATAATGTACCACATTTCAGTTTTACCAAAAGAATTGTGTCGTTCTTTTGCTAAAGTATCGTCTGGATGTAATTGAACTGATAAATTTTCTTTAGCATCAATAAATTTAATAAGTAAAGGAAATTTATTTTTAAAACGCTTATAAATTGTTTCCCCTACTAATTGTGCTTGATATTCTTCTAGCAATTCTTGTAATGACTTTCCTTTTAAACTACCATTTGCTACAATTGAGCAGTCGCCTTTTACATCACTAATTTCCCAACTCTCTCCTATTTGAGTTCCCTTTGAATCTTTATGAAGATAATTTTTTAGCTTTTCACCACCCCAAATTTTTTCTTTGAGAATGGGTACAAATTTTAATGGATGTAATTTATGGCTACTCATTGCTTATTTTTTTTACCGTCTCTAAAGCTTTTTCCATATGTTGGGAAGCACTAAGACTATTAAACTTAAATTTTATAATTCCGTTTTTATCAATCACAAAAGTTTCTCTTCCTGGGATTAACCCTAATAAGTGACCCTTTACACCAAATTTCTTTCTAATATCTTCTGTAGGATCTGAAAGAAAAGTATACGGTAATTGGTGTTTTTTACTAAATTTTTGATGTGACTCTACAGAATCTGAACTTATCCCTACTACTTCTGCTCCTAATTTTTTAAATTCTTCGTAGCTATCTCTAAAACTACAGGCTTCTTTAGTACAGCCAGGAGTAAAATTTTTAGGATAAAAATAAATTACTAATACCTTATCTCCTATTACCTTGTTAGATTTAAAAAGATTTCCTTCATGATCTGTAAGAGTGAATGATGGTATTTTATCGCCTATTTTAAGTTTCATAAATTATGATTAACCGTTATAAGTTACAAAATTTCTAGGAGTTTCATATAATGTAATTTCTAATGATAAGTTAGAATTAATTTCATCTCTTAATCGTTTCCAAATGACCATAGAAATATTTTCTGCGGTAGGATTTAAGTTTTTAAATTCTTCAACTTCAATATTTAAATTTTTATGATCAAAATGGTTTTCTATTTTTTGATAAATTAAATTCTTCAGCAATTTCATATCCATTACAAAACCGGTCTCTTGATCTACAGCTCCGGTTACAGAAACGATAAGTTCATAATTATGACCGTGATAGTTGGGATTGCTACATTTACCAAAAACTTGTTCGTTTTTTTCATCGCTCCATTCTTTTTTAAATAAACGATGTGCTGCATTAAAATGAGCTTTTCTACTGACTGTAACTTTATTACCCATTATTTAATTGAATTATAATGCTTATCGAAAATAATTTTAAACCAAGCGGTATAGTTAGAAGGGTTTTCTTTTAAGTCTTTCTTTACCTCTTCTAAGTTCATCCATTTCCAAGCGGCAACTTCTGCAGGGTTTATCGTTGGCTCACCATTATATTTACCTATTAGAATATAATCGTATTCGTGCTCGCTTAAACCATTATCAAAAGGAGCTTTATAAATAAAAGAAATGGTTTCTTCTAGATCTGTTGTAAAGCCCATTTCTTCCATTAATCGTCTTTTACCTGCGTCTATATTGGTTTCTCCCTCTCTTTGATGGCTACAACAGGTGTTGGTCCATAAACCAGGAGAATGATATTTTGATAAGGCACGTTGCTGAAGCATTACTTCACCTTGATCGTTATATACAAAAACAGAAAATGCACGATGTAATAAAGCTTTTTCGTGAGCTTCAATTTTTTCCATTAAGCCAACTTGCTCATCTTGTTCGTTAACAAGGATAACTTTTTCTTCCATAGCTTTCAAAGCTACAAAATCAATTATAAATTTCTTAATTATTCATTTACTTATCTTTCTTTTTATAGTAAGAAAATTAATATTTAATGACCTAAACCCCTAAATTGAAACCTTCAAAATATACTCTTAGTAACAGTTAGATTAATTTTTTTTAAAACTTGTTAAGGTACAAGAAAACAATATCTTTGCAGCATGAGTTTTATAGAAGAAATAAATAGAAGAAGAACGTTTGGTATCGTTTCTCACCCCGATGCCGGTAAAACAACGTTAACAGAAAAGTTGTTACTTTTTGGTGGAGCTATTCAAGAAGCTGGAGCGGTAAAGTCTAATAAAATTAAAAAAGGAGCTACGAGTGACTTTATGGAAATTGAACGCCAGAGAGGAATTTCTGTCGCTACCTCTGTATTAGCTTTTGAATATCGTGATATAAAGATAAATATTTTAGACACCCCTGGCCACAAAGATTTTGCTGAAGATACATTTAGAACATTAACTGCTGTAGATAGTGTAATTGTAGTAATAGATGTTGCTAAAGGTGTAGAGGAACAAACCGAAAAACTTGTTGAAGTTTGTAGAATGCGAAAAATACCGATGATCGTTTTTATTAATAAAATGGATCGTGAGGGTAAAGACGCATTTGATTTATTAGATGAAATTGAACAAAAACTAAACCTTACTGTTTGCCCTTTAAGTTTCCCTATTGGTATGGGCTACGATTTTAAAGGAATTTACAACATCTGGGAAAAAAATATTAATTTATTTACCGGTGACCCTCGAAAAGATATTGAAGAAACAATTGAAATTTCAGATTTAAGTTCTTCAGATTTGGATGATTTAATTGGTGAAAAAGCAGCCAACACACTAAGAGAAGAGATAGATTTAACACAAGGAGTTTATCCAGATTTTGATAAAAATGCTTACCAAGCAGGAGATTTACAACCTGTATTTTTTGGTTCTGCTTTAAATAATTTTGGAGTTAGAGAATTATTAGATTGCTTTGTAGATATAGCTCCTTCGCCTCGACCTAAAGAGAGTGATACGAGAATTGTAGAGCCTAAAGAAAAAGGGTTTACTGGCTTTGTATTTAAAATTCACGCTAACATGGATCCTAAACACCGTGATCGTTTGGCGTTTATTAAAATTGTTTCGGGAAAATTTGAAAGAAATGTACCGTATTTACATGTAAGGCATAATAAAAAATTACGATTTAGCAGTCCCAATGCTTTTTTCGCTGAAAAGAAAGAAATTGTAGACACATCTTACCCTGGTGATATTGTAGGTCTTCATGATACTGGTAATTTTAAAATTGGAGATACTCTTACCGAAGGTGAAATTTTAAATTATAAAGGTATTCCTAGCTTTTCACCAGAACATTTTAGGTATATTAATAATGCCGACCCTATGAAGTCTAAGCAATTAGAAAAAGGTATCGATCAGTTAATGGATGAAGGAGTGGCACAATTATTTCGATTAGAATTAAATAATAGAAAAGTTATTGGTACGGTTGGTGCGCTTCAATATGAAGTAATTCAATACAGATTAGAGCATGAATATGGTGCCAAATGTACCTACGAACCCCTAAACGTACACAAAGCTTGTTGGGTAGAACCTGAAAATGAAAAGAGCGAAGAGTTTAAAGAATTTAAAAGAGTTAAGAATAAATACTTAGCTAAAGACAAACGAGGTCAATTGGTATTTTTAGCAGATTCTATGTTTAGTTTGCAAATGACTGAACAGAAATACAAGAATATTAAATTCCATTATACTTCTGAGTTTTAATTTCAGAAAAACACACACAAAAAAATCCGAAGCTAAAAACTTCGGATTTTTATTTACTAATATTTACTTTTTAACAATTTTCTTTAAGCTTTGCCCAATTTCACTTTCAATTTTCACAAAATAAACACCTTTTGAAAGTTGTGAGACGTCATAATTAGTTTGACTTTCCTTAAAACGCAACACCTCTTTTCCGTTAACAGAAAAAACACGAATAGATTTTATTTTTTCGCCTGAACTCATTTCTACTTGAAAGCTGTTTGCCGTAGGATTAGGGTAAAGGCTAAACGCTACTTTTTTCTTACCCCGCACCGCAAGTTGTTGGTTACGGTAAATAGCTTGATCTCCATTAGCATTGGTAATTGTTAACACAATATAATTGGGTTGGGTGGTAAAAGTGTAAGAAAAAGGGTTGGATATAGTATTAATGCTTAATATTAACTCATGAAAAAAAAAATCATCATATTCTACAACATATTGCGGCAACCCGTCACAATCCAAAGGTGTACCCGCATCATTAATATTAAAAGTTTGATTTTGACTATAGATTAGTGTTCCCTCAATGGGGTAACAAGGAGCACTAAGTAAATAATCTGCACTGTTAGAAAAATCTGCATTATAATTATTTTCAAATTCACTGGGAACCAAAAAATCTGCATTGTTAATGATAATTTTCTCCAGATACCACGTATGATCTTCTAGAGGAGCTACTTGTGCAAAACTATTAAAGCTTAGCATACAAATTATTAGTTTTATAATTGTTTTCATGATTTTATTTTTTACTGAATTATTAGATTTTTAGTTTCGATGATTTCGCCGTCACAAGAAAGAGCAACCACATAGATTCCTGGAGTATATGTGGAAACATCTACATTCAAATCGGGATTATTTACGTTTAATATATAGTTGTTACTTACAGCGGTTTGTATGGAAGTAATACTAATGTAACCTGAAACAGCACCCTGTGCTTCATACGTTACCAGTACTTGGTCGTTGGCAGGGTTCGGGCTTAAACTTTCAAGTTTATAGGGGCTTTCACTATTTACGCTAGTATAATCTTTATGTCCGTCACTATCTGCAATAATTTCCAACTTATATTCTTGCGCTATAGGGTCCGTTACAGTTAATTGTACTCCCATATGTACTAATTCTCCCTGTTCATCATACCAATTGTAGATAGCATTTTCATTGATAGAAATAGCTTTTAATGTAGTCGTATTGTTAATTCTTTCACGTTCTCCTTCTGCTTCAAAATCAGGTCTTGATACATCCCTTCTAACATTGAAGGTAAAGCCTCCTTTACTTTCATCACGAGATACATCATACTGTTCTATATGTAACTCAAAATTATCTTGAGAATCTACTTCATCAGTTAAAAAGTTCACTTCTAATGTAATGAGCCCTCCTTCATCAGACCCAAAAGGAACATTTGTTAATTGGGCATGGTTACCAGTAAGTAAAATACGATGCTTTTCTTTATTAACTATTTCATAGTTTCTCCCTTCTCCACTATTTCTTAACCAATTATCCCAAATCGTCTCATCTAATTCTATAGAGATTTCTGCCTGCTTCCAGATGTTGGTATTGTTAGCTCCAACCGTAAAAAAATTAAAGTCTACAACTGTAGGCGTTTCTGAAAAATAATTACCTGCGGTAATGGTTCCTTTTGGACCACCGCTTACATTAAGTACCGTGGTATTTTTATAGGCTATATTGTTATTGTTACGGGTATTGGTAGATACATTGGTAACTTCTGTAAAGGTCATAGGATCATTAGGTGCTTCTATCCTTGCCAAGAAACAGAACATCCAAGGTTTGGTGAAATTTCCGTTATTTTCATAATCATCTGGGTTATGTGGTTGCCATTCAAATTCAAGAATGGTAGATTCCCCAGGGGCTAATACAGGTATATTTTGTGCTCCAACATCATTGCCTATAGGCAAATTATTTTGCGTAGCTCCTGTACTCCAAACCACAGGCCAAGTTTGAGAAACACCTCCTTTTGCCCAGTATAGTTTTAACTCTTCTGTACCTAGGGAGGTTTCACAGCTGTTATTGGTTACTTTTACATATACGTATACGGGCGTTTGGTTGCTCACATAATGTAAATCTTGATGTTCTTGTACCAAATGACCGTCAGGTTGGTTACGCACCCAGATATCGGGACTGTTCCAAATAGGGTTGGTCACTGTATCTGGTTCTATACCAAAGTCATCATCAGAATTTTGCATCATCAAATCCAATCCTGCTGTGGGGTTGGCTAAACATTTTGCCTGTAGAACCGCTGCATAGGCATTTACCCTACCTGCACCTAACATATCAATATAGGGTTGGTTTTCAGGGATCTGGTAAATATCTACAGCAGTATCCATTAAAATTTGTTTTACTTGGTCTGGGGTTATATTAGGGTTTACATCATACATTAAAGCAGCAATACCACAAACAAAAGGACCAGAATAAGAAGTTCCAAACCCTGTAGCATATTTATTATCTAAATTCGTAGAAGGAATACCATAGCCCGGAGCCACAATATCTATTTTGTCGTTATGGGTAAAAGTGTAATAGTCATCGCCAATAACAAACTCATGCACATCCTTCCAGCCCCAAGCATTACCGTTGGAATCAGTATATCCGTATGGATTATTATGTCCTACGGTGCCTACAGAAATCACATGATCATAAGATGCTGGATAAGCGTAGCCTTGATGGCCTCCGTTAGCATCAGGGCAGTAATTTTTCCAATTACCATTGCCGCCAGCAGTAATTACAGTCACTCCATATTGCTCCCAAATTTCTTTATAGACTAATGCATTTGCTTGTATATAATTACAACTTTCTAATTTGCTATGGGTAATAACCTTAACGTTTGGATGATTTTGTACTATATATAAAAGACTCATCGGTAAAGGTCCTGCGTTTGGAAAATTAGGATCGGTAGATGTATTTGACGATCCTCCATTTGAAGTAACCATACTCGTATTGTAGCCTATAGAGGCAATACCAATACCGTTATCTGTGTCTGCTGCTGCACACCCAGCCACCTTGGTACCATGCCAAGTTGTGCTGCTACCTGGGTTAGAAGGTATGGAGCCATAATGTTGGGAAATTTTATTAACTAGGTCAGGATGGTTTGGGTTTATACGACTATCTCTAATACCAATTGCGATGTTAGGATTTCCTGTAGATAGGTTCCAAGCTTGTTTTGCATTTACTAAATCTAAATGTGCATACGAGCTTGCAGGTAAACTTATAGTTGACCCCTGTGAAGTTACTCCCTGTGTAGGTATATTGGCATTAGATATATAATCATCTGGTATGCTTAACTCTTCAAAGTCTTGGGTTCCCAAAAAGTCGGCATAGGGTATATCTTCAAAAGCATAGAAACTATTGACTAATGTATCAGAGGTTACCCCAACATAGTACATACGTTGAAGACGTTCGGTCAAAGCTCCAGGGAATGCTTTTTTAAAAACATATACAGTTTGGTTATTAATAAATGAATTGAATTCATTATTCTCAAAAGTTAAGGTTAAAACCTGACTTTCTCTATCTCTAGTTTTACTGAGTGGCTCTAAATCTCCAGCTTCTTTTTCTTCTACATAATAGTAATAAACTTCTGGGTAAGTTTCTTGTGCCCACATTACTGAACTAGCTAATGTAAGTAAGTAAGTAAGTAATTTTTTTCATAATTTATTGGTTTGGTTAATGTTATAAAGCTATGATTAAAATATCACTAACGCAAATCATTTTTTATTTCAGTGATAGATACCGGTCTTGTATATATTATGATTAAATAGTATAAAAAAACTCCGAAGCTTTCACTTCGGAGTTTTCAGTTTTATGCCTGACCAGTTGGGCCAAAATTTAATGGAATTGGCGGTTTGTCGTAATCTTTGATTTCACCGTGAGCCTTTTCAAAACGATTTATATTATCTCCTAACGCTTTTAATAAACGCTTGGCATGCTGCGGAGTTAAAATAATTCTTGATTTCACTTTGCTCTTTGGTGCACCTGGCATAATATTTACAAAATCTACCACAAACTCAGAAGCTGAATGATTAATAATAGCCAAGTTACTATAAGTACCTTGTGCTGTTGCTTCATCTAATTCTATATTCAGTTGCTTCTGATTATTTTTTTTATCTTTTTCTTCACTCATAATATGCTGTATAAAAGAAAAACCCGACTATTACTAGTCGGGTTTTAAATATTAATTGTAATTAACTTCTTGTTTTTCTTCCATCATCTCATCAAACTCTTCTTTAGAACCTACGATTATATTTTCGTATTCTCTTAAACCTGTTCCTGCAGGGATTCTATGCCCAACAATTACATTTTCTTTAAGACCTTCTAAAGTATCTACTTTACCACTTACAGCTGCTTCATTCAGTACTTTTGTAGTTTCCTGGAATGATGCTGCAGAGATAAATGATTTAGTTTGAAGTGATGCTCTGGTAATACCTTGTAGTATTGGAGTTGCCGTTGCCGGTTGCACGTCTCTAGCGTTTGCAAGATTTTTATCTTCTCTACGTAAAATAGAGTTTTCATCTCTTAACTCACGAGCCGTAACAATTTGTCCTGGTTTTAAGTTTGCACTATCACCAGCATCTTCAATTACCTTTTTACCAAAGATATCATCATTCTCTTCAATGAAATCTGCTTTATGTATTAACTGATTTTCTAAGAAAATTGTATCGCCTGGATCTTGAATTCTAACTTTACGCATCATTTGACGTACTACAACCTCAAAGTGCTTATCGTTAATTTTCACCCCTTGTAAACGATATACTTCTTGAACTTCATTTACTAAATACTGTTGTACAGCACTTGGCCCTTTAATATTCAAGATATCTTCTGGAGTAATAGAACCGTCTGACAAAGGCATTCCCGCTCTTACATAATCATTTTCTTGAACTAAGATTTGGTTAGAAAGTTTAACTAAATACTTTTTAACTTCACCTAATTTAGATTCAACGATAATTTCACGGTTACCACGTTTAATTTTACCGAAAGAGACCACACCATCAATTGCACTTACTACAGCTGGGTTTGAAGGATTACGTGCTTCGAATAACTCTGTTACACGAGGAAGACCTCCAGTAATATCCCCTGCTTTAGCAGATTTACGAGGAATCTTAACTAAAATTTTACCAACTTTAATTTTCTCTTCATCATCTACCATTAAGTGAGCACCTACAGGTAAGTTATAAGAACGAATAATCTCATCCTTTTTACCCATAATTAATAATGTAGGGATTTTTTTCTTGTTTCTAGATTCAGAAATTACTTTCTCTTGGAAACCAGTTTGCTCATCTGTTTCTACTTGATAAGTTACACCTTGTTCAATATTATCAAACTTGATCTTACCTGCAAATTCTGAGATAATAACTCCGTTATATGGATCCCATTGGCAGATAGTATCTCCTTTTTTAACCTTGTCTCCTGGTTTAATAAATAATTGAGCTCCGTAAGGGATCACATTATTACTTAATGTAATACCTGTATTAGGATCTACAACTTTTAATTCTGAAGTTCTTGAGATCACAATTTCAGCTTCGCTACCATCTGGAGCTTCACCTTTAACTGTTTTAAGATCTTCAATCTCTCCTATACCATCAAACTTAGTTACTAATTTATTTTCTTCTGAAATGTTTCCTGCAATACCACCCACGTGGAAGGTACGTAAGGTTAACTGTGTACCAGGCTCTCCAATAGATTGCGCAGCAACAACACCTACAGCTTCACCTTTTTGTACTGTTTTACCAGTAGCAAGGTTACGACCGTAACATTTCACACAAATTCCTTTTTTAGCTTCACAAGTTAATGCAGATCTAACTTCTACAGAATCTAAAGCTGAAGCTTTTACTTTTGAAACAATAGCATCGGTAATTTCGTCTCCAGATTTTGCAATTAGTTCTTGCGTGATTGGATCTACAATATCATTAAGTGCTGTACGACCTAAAATACGCTCCCCAAGAGATTCTACTATCTCTTCGTTTTTCTTAAGCGCTTTCATTTCGATACCTCTTAATGTACCACAATCTTCTTCACCTACAATTACATCTTGTGAAACATCTACTAATCGACGTGTTAAGTAACCTGCATCTGCCGTTTTTAATGCGGTATCTGCAAGACCTTTACGAGCACCGTGAGTAGAGATAAAGTATTCAAGAATTGAAAGACCTTCTTTAAAGTTAGAAAGAATTGGGTTTTCAATAATTTCACCTCCACCTGAGTTAGATTTTTTAGGTTTCGCCATTAAACCACGCATACCAGTTAACTGACGAATTTGCTCTTTAGATCCACGTGCTCCAGAGTCTAACATCATAAATACTGAGTTAAATCCTTGCTTGTCTTCTCTAATACGCTTCATCGCTAATTCAGTTAAATTAGCATTGGTAGCAGTCCAAATATCAATTACTTGATTGTAACGCTCGTTGTTGGTAATAAGCCCCATATTATAGTTAGCCATAATACCTTCAACTTGCTCATTTGCATCATCGATCATCTCGTACTTTTCTTTAGGGATAATAATATCACCTAAAGAGAAAGATAAACCACCTCTAAATGCAAAACCATAACCAAGACTCTTAATTTTATCTAAGAATTCTCCTGTTTCAGGAACGCTGGTTACTTTTAAAATATTACCAATAATATCTCTTAAAGATTTTTTGGTAAGTACTTCATTTATAAAACCTGCTTTTTCTGGTACTTCTTCGTTAAAAAGTACACGCCCTACAGTAGTAGCTATAATTTGGTAAACCAACTCACCTTCTTCATTAAAGTCTTTAGCTCTTACTTTAATTGATGCGTTTAAGTCTACTTTCTTCTCGTTGTAAGCTATTTTAACTTCTTCAAAAGAGTAAAAAGTTAAACCTTCACCTTTTACAACTTCCTCTGGAGTAGATTTTTTCTCCTTAGTCATATAATAAAGACCAAGTACCATATCCTGAGAAGGAACGGTTACTGGTGAACCATTAGCAGGATTTAAGATGTTATGTGAAGCCAACATTAATAATTGCGCTTCTAGAATAGCTTCTGGTCCTAATGGTAAGTGAACCGCCATTTGGTCACCATCAAAATCGGCATTAAATGCAGTACAAACTAATGGGTGTAATTGAATAGCTTTACCTTCAATTAATTTTGGTTGAAATGCTTGAATACCCAAACGGTGAAGTGTAGGCGCACGGTTTAGTAAAACTGGATGTCCTTTAAGAACATTTTCCAAGATATCCCAAACTACTGGTTCTTTTTTGTCTATGATTTTTTTAGCAGACTTTACCGTCTTTACAATTCCTCTTTCAATTAATTTTCTAATTACGAAAGGTTTGTAAAGTTCAGCAGCCATACCTTTTGGCAAACCACATTCAAATAATTTCATCTCTGGTCCTACAACAATTACAGAACGAGCTGAATAATCTACACGTTTACCTAATAAGTTTTGACGAAAACGACCTTGCTTACCTTTTAATGAATCTGAAAGCGATTTTAACGGACGGTTAGAATCAGTCTTTACTGCTGAAGATTTTCTGGTATTATCAAATAATGAATCTACCGACTCTTGAAGCATACGTTTTTCATTACGTAAAATTACTTCAGGAGCTTTAATCTCCATTAATCTTTTAAGACGGTTATTTCTAATAATAACTCTTCTATAAAGATCATTTAAATCTGATGTAGCAAAACGACCACCATCTAAAGGCACTAAAGGACGTAATTCTGGTGGAATTACAGGTACAGCCTTCATAATCATCCACTCTGGTCTGTTCTCTCTAGTCTTATTAGCATCACGAAAAGCTTCTACAACTTGTAAACGCTTTAAAGCTTCTGTTTTACGTTGTTTTGAAGTTTCGTTGTTTGCCTTGTGTCTTAATTCGTAAGATAATTCATCTAAATCAAGACGACGTAAAATTTCAATTAAACATTCAGCTCCCATTTTAGCGATAAACTTGTTTGGGTCTGAATCATCTAAATATAGATTTTCTTGCGGAAGACTTTCTAATACATTTAAGTACTCTTCTTCAGTTAAGAAATCCATTTTCTTTAGTGGCTCTCCTTCTTCATCTTTAGCTATACCCGCTTGAATTACTACGTAACGTTCGTAATAAATAATCATATCGAGTTTTTTAGAAGGAATTCCTAAAAGGTATCCAATCTTATTAGGTAAAGAACGGAAATACCAAATATGTGCAACAGGTACTACTAAGTTAATGTGCCCAACTCTGTCTCTACGAACTTTCTTTTCAGTAACTTCTACTCCACAACGGTCACAAACAATGCCTTTATACCTAATTCTTTTATATTTTCCACAAGCACACTCATAGTCTTTTACAGGACCAAAAATACGCTCACAGAACAGACCGTCACGCTCAGGTTTGTGCGTACGGTAGTTAATAGTTTCAGGTTTTAAAACTTCACCTCTCGACTCAGATAGAATCGACTCGGGAGAAGCTAAACCTATAGAGATTTTATTAAATCTCTTTTGTGTATTCTTATCATTATTTCTTGCCATAATATATGGTGCTAAAGAATTATTGTAATTTTAAATGATAACTGTCGCCTTCAACTAAATAGCTGAAGACGATGTTATTACTCTTCTAATCTTATATCTAAACCAAGACCTTTTAATTCATGCATCAATACATTAAAAGATTCTGGCAATCCTGGTTCTGGCATTGGCTCTCCTTTTACGATAGCTTCGTAAGTTTTAGCTCTACCGATTACATCATCAGACTTCACTGTTAAGATCTCACGTAGCGTAGCTGAAGCTCCATAAGCTTCTAGTGCCCATACCTCCATTTCACCAAAACGCTGACCACCAAATTGTGCTTTACCACCTAATGGTTGTTGAGTAATTAATGAGTAAGGTCCAATAGAACGTGCGTGCATCTTATCTTCAATCATATGTCCTAATTTCAACATATAAATCACACCTACTGTTGCACGTTGATCGAAACGATCTCCTGTTCCTCCATCATAAAGATAAGTATGACCAAATCTTGGGATTCCTGCTTGGTCTGTTAAGTCGTTAATTTGATCTAACGTAGCACCATCAAAAATTGGTGTTGCATACTTCTGACCTAATTTTTGACCTGCCCATCCAAGTACAGTTTCATAAATCTGACCAATATTCATACGTGATGGTACCCCAAGTGGATTTAATACAATATCTACTGGTGTTCCATCTTCTAAAAATGGCATATCTTCTTGACGAACTATTCTAGCCACAATACCTTTGTTACCGTGACGCCCCGCCATCTTATCACCAACTTTTAATTTACGCTTTTTAGCGATGTAAATTTTAGCTAGTTTTAGGATTCCAGAAGGAAGCTCATCTCCTACAGAAATGGTAAACTTCTCTCTTCTTAGGTTACCTTGAAGATCATTCTCTTTAATTTTATAGTTGTGAATTAAATCTGCAACAAGAGTATTTATATGATCATCTGTACTCCACGTACCTTGAGTTAAATGTACATAGTCATCTACAGAGTTTAACATTTTAAGTGTATACTTTTTACCCTTTGGTAAAATATCTTCACCTAAATCATTTTTCACTCCTTGTGCAGTCTTACCTCCAACAATTGCGAAAAGCTTATCGATTAACTCATTACGAAGTTCTTCAAACTTCACTCTGTATTTGTCTTCTAATCTTGCAATATCTTCTTTATCCTGAGCACGTTTACGTTTATCTTTAACCGCTCTAGCAAAAAGTTTTTTATTGATCACAACACCATTTAATGACGGAGAAGCTTTTAAAGAAGCATCTTTTACATCGCCGGCTTTATCACCAAAAATTGCACGAAGTAATTTTTCTTCTGGTGTTGGGTCTGATTCTCCTTTTGGAGTAATCTTACCAATTAAAATATCACCAGGTTTTACTTCTGCTCCAATACGAATCATTCCATGCTCATCAAGGTCTCTTGTAGCATCTTCTGATACGTTTGGAATATCATTTGTTAATTCTTCATTTCCTAATTTAGTATCTCTAACTTCTAAAGAATACTCATCAATATGAATAGAAGTAAAAATATCTTCTCTTACTACTTTTTCTGAGATTACAATCGCATCCTCAAAGTTATACCCTTTCCAAGGCATAAAAGCAACTTTCATATTTCTACCTAAAGCTAGTTCTCCTTCTTCAGTTGCGTAACCTTGACAAAGTACTTGACCTTTTTCAACTCTATCTCCAACTCTTACGATTGGTTTTAAGTTTACAGAAGTACCTTGGTTAGTTTTTCTAAACTTGATAAGATTGTATGATTTTGAATCAGATTCAAAACTTACCATACGCTCTTCATCAGTACGGTCGTATTTTATTGTTACTTGTCTAGCATCTACATATTCTACGGTACCTGCTCTTTCAGCATTTATTAATACACGTGAATCTGAAGCTACCTGACGCTCAAGACCTGTTCCTACAATTGGAGAATCTACTCTTAATAACGGTACAGCCTGACGCATCATGTTAGATCCCATTAATGCACGGTTTGCATCATCATGCTCTAAGAATGGAATTAAAGATGCCGAAATAGATGAAATCTGGTTTGGTGCAACATCAGTAAAATGAACCTCACTTGGATCTACTACTGGGAAGTCACCTTCCATACGTGCAATAACCTTATCGGTATCTATTTCTCCATCATCTTTTAAAGGAATATTTGCTTGTGCGATTAATTTTCCTTCTTCTTCTTCAGCAGAAAAATAAACTGGTTCATTGATAATATCAAGTTTACCATTTTCTACTTTACGGTAAGGAGTTTCAATGAATCCCATTCCGTTAACTTTCGCATATACTGAAAGTGAAGAAATTAAACCAATGTTTGGACCCTCAGGAGTTTCGATAGGGCAAAGACGACCGTAATGTGTATAGTGAACATCACGAACCTCAAAACCTGCTCTTTCTCTAGAAAGACCACCTGGTCCTAATGCAGAAAGACGACGCTTATGTGTAATCTCTGCTAATGGATTGGTCTGATCCATAAATTGAGACAACTGGTTGGTACCAAAGAAAGAATTAATAACAGAAGAAAGTGTCTTCGCGTTAATTAAATCTATTGGTGTAAACACTTCGTTATCTCTTACATTCATACGCTCACGAATAGTACGTGCCATACGAGCAAGACCTACACCAAATTGTTGAGATAATTGCTCACCTACAGTTCTAACACGACGGTTAGAAAGGTGATCAATATCATCTATTTCTGCTTTTGAGTTGATTAACTCAATTAAATATTTTATAATGGTTATAATATCTTGCTTAGTAAGCACCTGCTTATCCATCTCGATATTAAGACCTAATTTTTTATTCATTCGGTAACGACCTACCTCACCTAGATTATAACGTTGGTCAGAGAAGAATAATTTATCAATAATTCCTCTTGCTGTTTCTTCGTCTGGCGGCTCTGCGTTACGTAATTGTCTATAGATGTGCTCTACCGCCTCTTTTTCTGAATTGGTAGGATCTTTTTGTAGCGTATTATGAATAATTGCATAATCGCCTGTTGAGTTATCTTCTTTATGAAGAAGAATAGTTTTAGTTCCCGTCTCTAAAATTTCCTCAATGTGATCTTTATCTAACTCGGTATCACGATCTAATACAATTTCATTTCTTTCTATAGAAACTACTTCACCTGTATCTTCATCTACAAAATCTTCGTACCAAGTATTAAGAACACGAGCCGCTAGTTTACGGCCTAATACTTTTTTAAGACCAGATTTAGAAACCTTTACTTCTTCTGCAAGGTCAAAAATTTCTAAAATATCTTTATCTCTTTCAAACCCGATTGCACGGAAAAGAGTTGTTACTGGTAATTTTTTCTTTCTATCGATATAAGCATACATTACGCTGTTAATATCGGTAGCAAATTCAATCCAAGATCCTTTAAAAGGAATAACTCTTGCTGAATATAATTTTGTTCCATTCGCATGGAAAGATTGTCCAAAGAATACTCCTGGAGAACGGTGTAATTGAGAAACTACAACACGTTCTGCACCATTTATACAGAAAGTTCCGCTAGGTGTCATATAAGGAATTGTACCTAAATACACATCTTGAACGATAGTTTCAAAATCTTCGTGCTCTGGATCGGTACAATAAAGTTTTAATCTTGCCTTTAATGGCACGCTATATGTTAACCCTCGCTCGATACATTCTTGGATAGAATAACGAGGTGGATCTACAAAATAATCTAAAAACTCTAATACAAATTGGTTACGGGTATCCGTAATTGGGAAGTTCTCCATGAAGGTATTGTATAACCCTTCATTTCCCCTTTCTTCTGATTTGGTTTCTAATTGAAAGAAGTCCTGAAATGATTTTATCTGGATATCAAGAAAATCCGGGTAATCAGGTCTGTTCTTTACAGAAGAGAAATTCAATCTTTCAGTTTGCTTTTCTAACATCTATGGACGGAATTTGAGGTTTTCAGCTTTAAAAATTAAAGTTGAAAGCACATAATTAACTTTATAAAATAACGTGCAAATATTGCACAAACGCATAAATACGCAAAAGGGTTTAGACCTTCAGGATTACATCCTGAGGCCTAAACCTAAATAATATTGCTTGTTAAGCTTACTTAAGCTCAACCTCAGCTCCTGCTTCTTCTAATTGTGCTTTTAATGCTTCAGCTTCGTCTTTAGAAACTGCTTCTTTAACTGGAGCTGGCGCACCATCTACCAATCCTTTAGCGTCTTTAAGACCTAAACCAGTAAGTTCTTTTACTAATTTAACAACAGCTAATTTAGATCCTCCTGCAGCTTTAAGAATTACATCAAATTCTGTTTGCTCTTCAGCAGCATCTTCACCACCTGCAGCTCCACCAGCTACAGCTACTGCAGCAGCAGCAGGCTCAATACCATATTCTTCTTTTAAAATATCAGCTAATTCATTAACTTCTTTTACTGTTAAGTTAACTAATTGCTCTGCGAAATCTTTTAAATCTGCCATTTTCTATCGTTTTAAAATGTTTTATTTATAATTATTAAAAAGTGCGTACTATTTTCTAACTTTCTTTTTCAGAAAGCGTTTTTAAGATACCTGCAATTTTACCGCCACCAGATTTAAGTGCTGAAATAACATTCTTAGTTGGTGATTGCAATAATCCGATAATATCTCCAATAACCTCTTCTTTAGATTTAATGCTAGAAAGAGTTTCTAAATACTCATCTCCTACATAAATTGCTTCATCAATAAAAGCTCCTTTAAGAATTGGTTTTTCGTTCTTTTTTCTAAATTCTTTGATTACTTTAGCTGGTGCGTTACCAGTTTCAGAAATCATAATAGATGTATTGCCTTTTAAAGTTGATGGTAACTCACCGAATTCTTTTTCAGAAGCTTCCATCGCTTTTGCTAGCAATGTATTTTTAACTACCGATAATTTGATATCTGCTTTAAAACAAGCTCTTCTTAAATTAGAAGTTGTGCCAGCATCTAAACCAGAAATATCTGCTAAATAAATCGTTGAAGTATCAGCTAACTGGGCAGTTAAATCTTTTATTACTTGTGATTTTTCTTCTCTTGTCATAATAATTTAATTATTGCTCAGTAAACCTTTTAGTATCAATTTCAACACTCGGGCTCATAGTACTAGACATATGTATACTTTTAATATAAATACCTTTAGCAGCCTGAGGTTTCAATTTTACAAGCGTAGTTAATAATTCTCTTGCGTTACCTGCAATTTTTTCAGCATCAAAAGATGCTTTACCAACTGCTGCATGAACTATACCAGTTTTATCAACTTTAAAGTCAATTTTACCAGCTTTCACATCAGATACTGCTTTCGCAACATCCATAGTAACTGTACCAGTTTTTGGGTTTGGCATTAAACCTCTAGGACCTAATATTCTACCTAAAGGACCTAATTTACCCATTACACTAGGCATTGTTACAATAACGTCTACATCTGTCCAACCACCTTTAATTTTCTCAAGGTATTCATCAAGACCAACGTAATCTGCACCAGCATCTTTAGCTTCTTGTTCTTTATCAGGAGTTACCAAAGCTAAAACTTTCACATCTTTACCAGTACCGTGTGGTAATGTAACCACACCTCTAACCATTTGATTAGCTTTACGTGGATCTACATTTAAACGAACTGCTAAATCTACAGAAGGATCAAAGTTTACACTAGATATTTCTTTTATTAAAGCAGAAGCTTCAGCTACAGTATACAACTTAGAATTATCAAGCTTAGCCTGAACTTCTTTTTGCTTTTTTGTTAATTTTGCCATTTCTTAGTTTCTTTTTAGATTAAAATGGTGCATCACCTTTTACTGTTATTCCCATAGAACGTGCTGTACCAGCAACCATCTTCATAGCAGACTCAACAGTAAATGCATTAAGGTCTTGCATTTTATCTTCTGCAATCGCTTTTACCTGATCCCAAGAAATACTCGCTACTTTCTTACGGTTAGGTTCTCCTGAACCCTTTTTAGTTTTTGCTGCTTCCATAATTTGAACAGCTGCTGGAGGAGTCTTGATTACAAAATCAAAAGATTTATCCTTGTATACTGTAATAGCAACAGGTAAAACTTTTCCTTGTTTATCTTGAGTTCTACCATTGAATTGCTTACAGAATTCCATGATATTTACCCCGGCAGCACCTAAAGCAGGTCCAACTGGTGGAGACGGGTTAGCCGCACCTCCGCGCACTTGTAATTTTACAACCTTACTTACTTCTTTTGCCATTTTTTAAAAATTTAATTTGAATTATTAATTAAAAAAGTGGAAGCATTAATAACAATAATTCTATATAAGTGTAACAATTCTAAACTTTTTCTACTTGCATATAACTCAATTCTAATGGTGTTTTTCTTCCAAAAATCTTCACCATCACTTCAAGCTTACGCTTTTCTTCATTTACTTTTTCAACAGTTCCATTAAAACCATTAAAAGGACCATCGATTACTTTTATCGTTTCTCCTACATTATAAGGTATAACTACATTATCTTGTCTAACCGATAACTCATCAACCTTACCTAGCATTCTATTTACCTCAGACATTCTTAACGGCACTGGGTCACCTCCTTTAGTTTCACCTAAAAAACCAATCACACCATTAATACCCTTTATCACGTGAGGAACCTCACCTTCTAAAGCCGCCTGAACCATAATATAGCCCGGAAAATATACACGCTCTTTATTGATCTTCTTTCCGTCTCTAACCTGAACCACTTTTTCAGTAGGAACTAAAATCTGCTCAATATAATCTTCTAATCCTTGGTGAGCGATTTCTTTCTCTATGTAGTCTTTAATCTTATTCTCTTGACCACTTACAGATCTTACCACATACCATTTTTTCGCTTTATTCTCTGCCATATACTAGTAATCTTATGATTTAACCCAGTTAAAATACTGCTCAATTAAAGAACTAAAAACCTTATCAACACCAAAAATCAGTAAAGAAAAAATAACTGAAAATACAAGTACGATTACGGTTAGTTTTTGTGCTTCTGCATAAGAAGGCCAAGTAACATGATTCTTTAACTCATTGTAAGACTCTGATATGTAGTTTACGATTCCTGCCATTATATCTATATATTAAAAAACTTTAATTAAAAATTAAAGTTTAAATAAATTCAGAAAATTAATTCTAAAAAGCACGGGTTGAGAGGCTCGAACTCCCGACACCTGGTTTTGGAGACCAGTGCTCTACCAACTGAGCTAAACCCGTAAATATAAGCTAAGGTATTTTAAAGTATCAAAATACCTTAGCTTTTAAATATCTAAAATTAGTCTAAAATTTCAGTTACCTGACCAGCACCTACTGTTCTACCTCCTTCACGGATAGCAAAACGTAAACCTACATTCATAGCAATAGTCTGAATAAGCTCAACAGTAATAGTTAAGTTATCACCAGGCATCACCATTTCTACACCATCAGGCAAGTTAATAGTACCAGTAACATCAGTTGTTCTTACATAAAACTGAGGACGGTAGTTATTATGGAATGGAGTGTGACGTCCACCTTCTTCTTTTTTCAAGATATAAACCTCAGCTTTAAATTTAGCATGTGGAGTTACAGATCCAGGCTTAGTAATTACCATACCTCTAGAAATCTGAGACTTCTCAATACCTCTTAATAAGATACCAGCGTTATCTCCTGCTTCACCTCTAGCCAAAATCTGACGGAACATCTCAATACCAGTAATAGTAGAAGTTAATTTTTCAGCTCCCATACCGATAATTTCCACAGGATCTCCAGTATTAGCTACACCAGTTTCAATACGACCAGTTGCTACAGTACCACGACCTGTAATAGAGAATACATCTTCAATAGGCAATAAGAAAGGCTTATCTACATCACGCTCTGGTAATTCAATCCAGTTATCAACTGCTTCCATTAATTCTAAAACAGTCTGAACCCATTTATCTTCACCTTCTAAAGCTCCTAAAGCAGAACCAGAAACAACAGGACCATTATCACCATCATACTCATAGAAAGAAAGTAAATCCCTAACTTCCATTTCCACTAACTCTAAAAGCTCCTCATCATCAACTAAATCAACTTTGTTTAAGAAAACAACGATTCTAGGAATTCCTACCTGACGACCTAAAAGGATATGCTCACGAGTTTGAGGCATAGGACCATCTGTTGCTGCAACAACTAAGATAGCACCATCCATCTGAGCAGCACCAGTAACCATATTCTTTACATAATCGGCGTGACCTGGACAGTCAACGTGTGCGTAGTGACGGTTAGCAGTCGCGTATTCTACGTGAGAAGAGTTAATTGTAATACCTCTTTCTTTTTCTTCCGGAGCATTATCAATTTGATCAAAAGCAGAAGCTTCTGAATATCCTGCATCCGCTAATACTTTAGTAATCGCTGCAGTTAAAGTTGTTTTTCCGTGATCTACGTGTCCAATTGTACCTATATTTAAGTGCGGTTTGGAACGATCATAAGTTTCCTTTGCCATAATTAATACTTATTTAATCTTAGTTATATATTAGTGTTCAATTTATATAAACATAAAACTCAACAACATTATATGCTGTCAAGTATAAGTTGAAAATGAATTCAACTAGAGCCAACGACGAGAATTGAACTCGTGACCTCTTCCTTACCAAGGAAGCGCTCTACCCCTGAGCTACGTCGGCCTTAAAACCAACCTGCATCAAACAGATTAAGCCCTATTTAGCCTTGATATACTCAAGGAAATAGAGCGGGAGACCAGGTTCGAACTGGCGACATTCAGCTTGGAAGGCTGACGCTCTACCAACTGAGCTACTCCCGCATTCCAAAAATTAATTTAATCTAAACTAAAATTCAGTTGTGGGGAGAGCAGGATTCGAACCTGCGAAGACGTAGTCAGCAGATTTACAGTCTGCCCTCGTTGGCCGCTTGAGTATCTCCCCAATGGTTTGTTTTTCAAAACCTTCATTATTTCATAGAACAGAGCCGATGGAGGGACTCGAACCCACGACCTGCTGATTACAAATCAGCTGCTCTAGCCAGCTGAGCTACATCGGCGTTATGTTCAACTTTTCTTTTCAGAAAAGAACGTTATCGCTAACGGAGCGCAAATATATAGCAGTTTAGCTTTACTGCAAAACTTTTTTTAATTTTTTTTTAATTTTTTTTCAATGAATAAACAAAAACTAATTAAATATAAACACAAATATCTAATTTACAACTATTTATACAAATCTTGAAAATTTATCTTTTTTGAAATATTTTTTCTGTTATACAACTTAAATGGTCTCAGCTTATTGTTCACTATCTAATCAAAAAATTAAATTATCTTCAGACTAAAACAGTACAACTATTTAATTTTATTTCTAGGATGATAATTAGCGTACACTTTACTTAATTCTTTAATACTATTGTGAGTGTAAACTTGTGTAGATGCCAAGCTTGAATGCCCTAAAAGTTCTTTAACTGAATTTAGATCTGCCCCTTCATTAAGTAAATGCGTAGCAAAAGAATGACGAATAATATGCGGACTTCTTTTTAATTTTGTTGACACTCTACTAAAATAAGTGTTTACAAGCCTGTAAACAAAGGTATCATACAACTTGCTACCTTTATTGGTTAACAGTAAATATTCATTATCTTGAATAAGCTCTAATAGGTTTCTTTCTCTTAAATACAAAGACATAGTTTTTTTTATGCTCGGCAAAAGAGGTACAATGCGCTCTTTATTTCTTTTTCCTAATATTTTAATCTGCGAAGCTTCAGTATTAATATTATTCAATTTTAAATTAATTAACTCTGCTCTACGCATACCTGTAGCGTAAAACAATTCTATAATTAATTGGTCCCGCAGTCCTGAAAAACCTTCAGCATTAAAATTAGCCATGACCTCTTCTACTTCTTTAGTTGAAAATGGTAACTGAACTTTTTTAGAAACTTTGAGAGATTTATGTTTAAGTAATGGCGAAACTTCTATTTGTTTAGTATGAAGAAGAAATTTATAGAAGGTTTTTAACGATGAAATTTTACGATTAATACTTCTATTACTTATACCAGCGGTTACTAAACTAACTACCCAAGATCTAATCATGGAATAGTTACATGCTGAAATATTATTTTCATTAAAAGTTTCTTGTACAAAATGCGAAAAATCTGAAATATCTTTTTGATAAGCATTTACCGTATGTAAAGAATATTTCTTTTCATACTGAAGATAATCTATAAATTGAGGTAAATGCATAAAAAAACTGTTGGTAAACAAAGTTAAGAAACTTTACGCACCAACAGTTTGAAATAAGTATGATCTAAAAAGAATTAAATATTCTCTTGATCTTTTAAACGTTGAATATATCTTGCCTTCTGAGTTTTATCTCTATTAACAAAAGAAGGTTTAGAAAAATTTTCACGACTCCGCAGCTCACGCATAGTCTTTGTTTTGTCGAATTTTCTTTTGAAACGTTTTAAGGCTCTTTCGATATTCTCTCCGTCTTTAACCGGTATAACTAACATAGTTTATTCACCTCCTTTCACTTAAAAATCATGAAGGGCAAAATTAAAACTTATTTTAACATTTCAAAGTATTTTTTTGATGATCATTTTGGCGATAATTTCTTATTAGCATTTTTGCCAAAACAATCAAAAACTTTATGTCGCTGGTTTGTATTCTTTTTTATCGATGATCATTTTGGCGATAATTTCCCTTAAAATTTCACTGGTACCACCGCCTATTGGGCCTAATCTACTATCACGAAGCATTCGCGCTAATGGATAATCTTCCATATAACCATAACCTCCTAAAAACTGTAGGCATTCATCGATGGCTTTATCTGCCATTTTTGTAGATAATAATTTAGACATCGTCGCCTCTTTCACTACATATTCTCCATGACCTAAGCGCTGAGCGGTTAAATAATTAAACTGCTTACACATTTCTGCTTCACTAGCAATGTCTGCAATACGGTGACGAAGTGCTTGAAACTTATCTATTGTCTTTCCAAATGCGGTACGATCACTCATATATTGTAACGTATAATCTATCGCGCTTTCAGCTCTAGCGTGTGCATTAATCCCCATAATTAAACGTTCTAGAGCAAAATGCTGCATAATATAAGGAAAACCTTTACCTTCTTCTCCCATTAAATTTTCAGTCGGGATTTTTACATCAGTAAAAGATATTTCTCCTGTATCTGAAGCTCTCCATCCTAATTTATCTAATTTTGTAGAGGCTATTCCAGGTGTATCACGGTCTATTACGAAAATACTCATTCCTTTGTTTCCATCTTCTGGATTAGTTTTGGCTGCAATCACCAAATAATCTGAATATACGCCATTGGTAATAAATGTCTTAGAACCATTTAACACGTAATGATCTCCATTTTTTATAGCGGTAGATCTCATCCCTGCAACATCAGAACCTCCAAAAGGTTCTGTAATACAAAGACAACCTATTTTTTCTCCTGTAATACTTGGTGCTAAATATTTTTCTTTTTGTTCGTGACTACCTTCTTTATTTAAATGCGTCATCGCTAAATAAGCGTGAGCCCACATAGCTGCAGCAAAACCACCTGAATTTATTTTCTGTAGTTCTTCTAAAAAAATAACCGTATAAAAAATATCCAGATCTAAACCACCATATTGCTCAGGATAGTTAATGCCGAAGAAACCCATTTCTCCAAACTTCTCCCAAATAAAACGTTCTATAGTTCCTGTTTTTTCCCATTTATCTAAATGCGGTACTACTTCTTTTTTTAAAAAGTCACTAAGGCTTTTTCTAAATAAATGATGCTCTTCTGTAAAATATGTTGTGTTCATTGTATTGTTGAAATTGAAATTTGGTAATATTTACTGCTAATTAAACGTAAAATTAAGTAAAAAACAATCCGTTCTTTAAGGAATTCTAATTTATTTTAACGTATAATTTAATTCTATCTATTTTATAAGCTGGAAAAGATTCTATTTTTGCTAATTCTTCAAAAGATTTAATTCCTTCGTGTAGTTTTCGGTATTCTATAATTTCTCTAGCCAATTCATAGTTAAAATAAATTACTTCTGAAAGTTGAATGAGTGAGGCCTCATTAATTGAGATTTTTTCAATTTCGACAGGTTGTAAAACCGTATATTCTTTTAAGATGTTTTGTTCTGTTTCATACGGCAAACCATAAATATCTTTCAGCTGAATATCATTTACGAAACCTCCTATTTTTAATCTGTAATTAATAATTCGCTGGCTTAACTTCTCTCCAATTCCATAAACCTCTATTAATTCTTCCCTTGTAACAGTGTTTAGATCTTTTCTTTTTGCTGAATATTTTGAAGGTTTGGAATAATTTTTATTAGTAAGATTTCTTTTTTTCACCCATTCTGGAAAATTAAATGAAGGTGATATTTTATTGAATATAGAATCTGAAATTTTTGTGATAATTTGAAATTCTCTAGCCGAATTAATCCATTTTCCTTGAGCTCTAAAATCTTTTAGTCGTTGTATTTCCACTAAACTCATCCCTAATCGATAACCTCTAGAATTATTTATATAGTTAGGATTGAAAGGATAAATGGTATCTTTTTTAGGTTTTTGATTTTCTTTTTTAATAGAGTCTAAAAAACGTTCTACTTCTTTTAATTGTTTCTGTTCACTCGCTGATAATTGATCTTTTATAGGTAAATGATGTACATAATACATACCGCCCATAGCGATCAAAATTAAAATGATTAATAAAAAAACCCCACTTTGTTGTTTGGGCATAAACACAAAATGGGATTTTTTAAATTTCATAAGATGAAAGTTTACGCGGTTTTACCTTTTATATATAAATCGCCAGATTTTACCTTTTTAAAATATTCTCTTAAATCTTCTCTTACTTCACCAGACATAATATAAAGTCCAATAATATTTGGGAATGACATTGCTAAAATCATCATATCTGAAAATACCAATACGGCACCTAAACTAATTGAAGACCCTACTACTACAAAGATTAAGAATAAAAATTTATAAATCATCTCAGATTTTTTACTTCTTCCAAATAAATATGTCCAAGCTCTCATTCCGTAATAAGACCAAGAAATCATTGTTGAAAAAGCAAATAAGAATACGGCTGCTGCTAATACATATGGGAACCAAGAAATAACACTTGCAAACGCATCTGATGTTAATTCTACACCTCCAATACCTTCTACTTCGTGCATACCTGTAAACACTAACACTAAAGCCGTAAGTGTACACACGACTACTGTATCTATAAAAGGTTCTAATAACGCCACAAATCCTTCTGATGCTGGGTGGTTGGTTTTAGCTGCACTATGTGCGATTGCTGCTGAACCTACACCTGCTTCATTTGAAAAGGCTGCTCTTTGAAAACCAACTACTAAAACACCTAACACACCACCTTTTAATGCACTAGGTGAAAAAGCTCCATCTATAATTGCATTAAACGCCGGACCTATATTCTCTATATTTACACCAATAACTGTTAAAGCTCCTAACACATAAACTAATGCCATTATAGGAACAATTTTACCGGTTACTTTTGCTATACTATTAATACCGCCAATAATAACAACTCCTACAAGAACTGCTATTACAACACCAAACCAAAAACCATTTCCGTCTAGCATAGGAAATTGACCTGATAAAATTTCAAAAGATTGATTAGCTTGAAACATGTTACCACCTCCAAAAGAAGCTCCTACACCTAAAATGGCAAAAAAGCCTGCTAAAAATTTACCTAAACCTTTCATATTACGCTTTTCTAAACCGTAACGTAAATAGTTCATTGGTCCTCCGAAAATACGACCGTCTTCAGTGATATTTCTATACTTCACCCCTAATGTACATTCTACAAACTTAGAAGACATCCCTAATAAACCCGCAATAATCATCCAAAAAGTAGCTCCAGCTCCACCTAAAGAAACCGCTACAGCAACTCCAGCTATATTTCCTAAACCAACGGTTGCAGAAACTGCTGTTGCCAAGGCTTGAAAGTGTGTAATGTTTCCTGGTGCGTTAGGATCGTCATATTTTCCTTTGGCTAAATCTAATGAATGTTTAAAACCTCTAAAATTGATAAACTTCATTCTTATCGTAAAAAATGCAGCTCCTAATACTAGCCAAATTACGATAAAAGGGATGCTATTTTTTTGAAGATCTCCGTTAGGATGTGTTAAAGCTACGGGATCATCATATTTTATTTCAGCTAAATAATGTGCTCCTTGTTCAATTAAATCTTCTGTACTATTTGGATCAAAAATTTCGTTTCCTTCTTTAACTAAATATTTTAGTTCTCCATTAGCTAAAGCAAATACAGCCTCTTCTTGTTCACCATGTTGTACAATCGCCAGTTTGTCTCCTTTCTTCACTTTTGCTCCTTCTGGTTTTAACCATTTTTGCAACGTGTAAATTTCTTTTGTTTTGGCAGACCAACTTGGAGTAGCTATTAATTTTACATCTGCATAAACTACAGGATCGTAAATACCAATAGCTGCAAATGGATCCCAAAATAAAACAGCCGACATATTATCTACGACCGGCTGAAAAAATCCATTAAAATGTTCTGTAATCGACTCTGCTTTAATTCGGTAAGAATTAGTAACGGAATTACCTTTAGCATCGGTAACAATTACTTGATAACTCACACCTTCCACCAAGCCCGTCGCTTTATTAGACTTCAAAGAAGTTTCTTTGTTAGACCATTTATAAGAGTATGGTGGCGTGCCTCCTTTGATAGTTAAGTCGATAGTACCATCATTAATTAAAGTGGATGGATTAATGATATCAGCTTCTACTACAAAATCTTGATTGCTATCTGTTTGATTAGATTGCGCACTCATCACGCTGATTGAAAAACATAAAAATAATGCTGAAAGCAAATACTTTCTCATAAAATATTATAGTTTTATTAATAGAAATTTAAATGTTAAAATTTAGAAAGGCACCAATATCCTAAAAAAAAATGCTATTTCAAAGGCTTAGGAGTTAAAATGCAAAGTAAATGTTAATAGAATTCGATTTAAGCTATAGTTTATAAGTCTGTTTAAGCTTTTCTATTTGCGAAGGTTTTCCTATAAAAATTAACTTAGAATTCTTTTTAAGCACCATGTTTGCATCGGGATTAACGCTATAATTTCCTTCTGGATCACGGTAGCCAATTACGGTGCACCCCGTTTTTTTACGAAGATCTAATTCTTTAATCGCATGCTCTTTTCCGTCGCTACAAATATGATCAAAATTAATTTCTTCTATATTAATACTTCCTTCTTGTCGAGAAACAGAAAGATGTCCCAAAAATTCAACTAAATCTGGAGTAACCACTAAACTTGCCATATGATCGCCCCCTATTTTATCTGGCATAATCACATTATCTGCACCAGCTAATTTTAATTTATAAGTTGTACTTTCTTTGGTAGCTCTACTTATAATTTTTAACCTATCATTTAGCTGTTTAGCCGAAAGTACAATAAAAACGTTATCTGTATCTCCAGGTAATGTACACATTAAAGTTGATGCTCGGTCTATACCTGCTTGTTTAAGCACCTCATCTTCTGTAGCATTACCGTTAATATAAAGCATTCCAGAATCATATAAAGGTTCTAATACTTTTTCATCTTTATCTATAATCACAAAACTTTTATGATAAGCTTTTAATTTGCTTACTGCCTGCATTCCATTTCTTCCATAACCACAAACTATGACGTGATCTTTTAATGAATCAATTTTAGACTTCACTTTTTTTGCTCTTAAATTTCCTATATTATTTTTACTTAAAATATATTCGGTAATTACTGAAATTGCATAACCCACAAAGAAAATACTACATATAATGTAAGTAGAGGTAAGTAATTTTTCTAACGGACTTAATTTTTGTACTTCACCAAACCCAATTGTACTAATGGTGATGACTGTCATATAAATCGCATCAATCCAACTATAACCAGAAAAAAACTTAAACCCAAATATTCCTACTAAGAAAACACCTACTAATAACAATAAGGCTATTCTAAGTCTAGAACCGAGTTGATTTTTTAATGAAAATTGTTGTAGCGGATTTTTATAAATCAAAGACTGAGGTTCGTTTAGTATAAATTAAATCTTTTAATCTTAACCAAAAGGCCAAAGTTAAATAAACAGCAAAACCAACGCCTAAGGTAGCAAAAGAAACATAAATAAAAAATAACCGAACACTTTTTACACGCATACCTAAACGATCTGCCAATCGAGAACTCACATAAAAACCGTTACGCTCAAAATAATACCTTATGTTAGAAATGAACCTTTTCATACCTACAAAGATAGTTTATGACATCTTGCTTTGCAATAAACTTGTACCAATTTCACAATGCAAACATTTATTTAAATCACAATAATTAGATTTTAAATGTAATAAGGCTTGAGAATCTAAAGCATGACTAGCCGTATTTTTTCTTAAAATATTAAACTTTTTAACAGTCGAATTCTCTTCTGATGTGATAGAAGTCAAAATATCTAAAAGAGATTCTATTTCAACTTTATCTACAGATTTTTGATAAGCAAATTTTAATGGAATAATTGTATTAATAATAAGTAAATCTATAAATTTCTTGCTCAATCTTTTCTTTGTGCTTTTATTTTCTTTACCAAAAGAATAATGGTTTTCCCAATAAACAGAAGTGGTCACATCAAAAATACCATATAACTCTTCTAATGTAGTGCTAGATTTTAATTTACTGAATAATGTTTTATGCTGAAGATACAACTGCGCTAACTGTGATAACCTAAGGGTAGGAAAATTATGAGGGCGCAACCTAAAAAAAGCTGGCTTTTCGTGAATAGAATTAAGTTTAAATTTTTGCTTTACATACTCATACTCTTTCTGAAGCTGAAGAAAATAGGCATCATCTATGTCTACATTTAACATATTTGCCTGTCCAAAAAACAAAGCTTCTAAACTAAGTTCTTCATTAATTTTCCTCACTGTTGAAAATGGAATAGAACTGGCCATTTGTAAGAAAACTGTTCCATTTTTATTCAAGCCAAAATTTTTAGTTAACAACTTAAAAAGAACCGCTTCCCAATCGTTTTCTGAATTCTCTAAAAGCTGAAAAATTAATTTAGATTTTTCTTGTAGGCGTTCTACATATAAACGTTCTAGCCAATTTTTTAGTAAGAAATCATGAACACTAGCAAAATTTGTTTCACAATTAATCCATTTTTCGGGACCGTTAACTAAATTAAGGTAATTCTGTAAAGTATACTCGTGAACGTAATTTTTAAGTTGAAGGGTAGGAATTTTAGTTTCATCTTTACGAAACACCTCTACATTATGCTCCCACACCACATGTAAAATTACATTATCATAATTAGCATCTTGTTCATGTTTATGCGCATACCAATCGCTTGATTTTAGATGAATCTCAACATTACCTGCCCAAACTTGATCTGCAATTTTTAGTTTCGCATTAAAAAAATCTGGCCCTGAAGATTGTAAATTATGCTGACCAACATTGAGTAATTGAAGTGTTTCCGCTTCGGTGGTTTTCGCAGTTAAAAAATCAAACTTTTTAAACTTCCAGAGGTAATGTAAAAAATCTTCTTTCATTCATTCTACATATTTTTAACGATATGAAAAATTTCTTCTTTTATATCTATGGTAAGTTAAAGAATTTTAATTAAAAAACCTCTTACATTTCTGCAAGAGGTTTTTTAATGATTAGAAAGGTTTAAAAATGATTACATAAAACCTTGTTCTTTCATCCATTCGTCATTGTAGATTTTACCAATATATCTACTCCCGTGGTCATGAAAAAGCACCACCACTACATCATCTTCTTTAAATTCATCTTTCAACTGAATTAAACCTTTGATAGCGGCTCCTGCAGAGTTTCCTAAAAACATACCTTCTTCTTCTGCCAATCTTCGGGTATAAACCGCAGCATCTTTATCGGTAACTTTCGTAAAACCATCGATAATATCAAAATTTACGTTTTTAGGTAAAATATCTTCACCTATACCTTCAGTTACATATGGGTAGATTTCTTTTTCATCAAACTCGCCAGTCTCATGGTATTTTTTAAATACAGAACCATAAGTATCTACGCCCCAAATTTTCACATTAGGATTTTTTTCTTTTAGATATTTTCCAACTCCAGAAATAGTTCCGCCAGTGCCTACACCTACTACAAAGTGAGTTACCTTTCCTTCGGTTTGCTCCCAAATTTCCGGACCAGTACTCTCGTAATGAGCTTGCGTATTGGCTAAATTATCATATTGATTTACATACCATGAATTTGGTCGTTCTTCAGCAATTCTTTGTGCGACAGAATAATAAGAATCTGGGTGTTCTGGTGAAACATTGGTCGGGCAAACAATTACTTCGCAACCTACGGCTCTTAAAATATCCATTTTCTCTTTACTTTGCTTATCGGCTAGGGTGCAAACCATTTTATAGCCTTTAACAATTGCCGCTAAAGCTAAGCCCATACCAGTATTTCCAGAAGTACCTTCAACTATTGTCCCGCCAGGTTTAATTAATCCTTTCTCTTCAGCAGCAGCAAGCATTTTTACTGCCATACGATCTTTTACCGAATTTCCGGGATTAAAGGTTTCATACTTCGCTAAAACTAAAGCAGGAATATCTTCTACTAATTTATTTATTTTCACTAAAGGCGTATTCCCTATAGTTTCTAATATATTGTTTTTATAATCCATTTTTTTTGCAATTTTTCCAACTGCAAATATAAGAATTAGATATTGAAATAGAAGTTAAGTGTTTAAAGTAAAAGCTAAGTATTAAATTACGAACAATACTATCTAAAAATTTAATACTTACTCAAACCGAATTGACTTGGCAGGAGTAATTTTAGTAATGATATAGGAAGGGATTAATAGCATAAACATACAAAGTGCCAACGTGCCTACATTTATGAGTGTGATAAATTCCCAACTTAAATAAACAGGAGCTTCGGTTACATAGTAAGTTTCGGGATTTAGCGGAATGATTTTAAAGTATTTTTGAAGAAGTAATATTCCAAGTCCAATTACATTTCCGTAGAGAAGTCCTTTAATTATTAAATAAGCAGCATTAAATAGAAAGATTTTACGGATGCTCCAATCTGTACTTCCTATTGCTTTTAGCATTCCTATCATTTGGGTACGTTCGAGAATAAGCACGAGCAAAGCGGTAATCATGTTAATGCCCGAAACGATAATCATAATTCCTATAATTAATGCAATATTAAAATCGAACAAAGAAACCCATTCAAATATCGAAGGATAAGCTTGGCGAATGGTTTTTGCATCTAGAAAAGAGCCAATATTTTCATACACCTCTCCTCCTTTTTGATCTATTTCTTGAAAATCATCTACAAAAACTTCAAAATTCCCTACTTCGTTTTTATCCCATTTATTCAATCTACGCAACTGGTTAAGATCGGCAATTAGAAAAGTTTCGTCAAACTCTTGAAACCCCGAATTAAAAATACCACTCACCTCAAATGCTACTAAACGCGGACGATCACTATTCTCATCGTTCATAAAATAGACGATCACTTTATCCCCTACCTTAAATTTTAGGCGTTTAGATAAATATTGCGAAATTAAAATTTGAGTGCTGTAACCTTCTTTTTGATAGGTTGGAAGTTCTCCTTCTATTAAATACTCTTGTAGATAATCCCAACGGTAATCTGTGCCTACGCCTTTTACAATAATCCCTTCAAAATCGGTTTCGGTTCTTATAATACCGTATTTAGTTGCTACCCCTTGAATGTGGTTTATTCCTTCAACAGCATTAAACTCAGGGTAAAAATCTTGGTCGGTCGATATAGGTTTTTGAGTTTCTTGAGAATTATTATTATTTAAATTATTAATAATAATATGACCATTAAAGGCTGCTATTTTATCTCTTATTTTTTGCTCTAGGCCTACACCTGTAGCTACTGCAATAAGCATCATAATTACACCCACAGCAATTGCCGTCACTGCAATTTTAATTATTGGTGCCGATATACTACTTTTATAATCTTTTGCGCTTATTAAGCGTTTAGAAATAAAATATTCAAAATTCAAAAGAAATGCTTTTTAACCGATTGCTCAAAAATACATTTTTTATTCTAGCTTTAGGATTGATTTCTTGTGAAGCTCAAACAAAAAAACAAAAGACTTCTGCTGTTAACACTTCCGTAGAAAATTCTATTGTGGTTGGTGCCAATCGTACTCAAAAATATATTCCGTTATTAAAAAACAAAAAAATTGGAATTGTTGGCAATCAAACTTCTATCATTTTCAAAAAAAATGGTGACCATATTCACCTTGTAGATTCTCTACTTGCTGCCAGCATTAGTATTGAAAAAGTTTTTTCTCCTGAACATGGTTTTCGCGGAAAAGCCGATGCTGGTGAAAAAGTAAACGATGGCATAGATACTAAAACCGGTTTGCCTTTAGTTTCGCTCTACGGAAGCCATAAAAAACCTACTCCTGAGCAGCTTAAAGGTATTGATATAATGATTTTTGACATTCAAGATGTAGGCGTTCGTTTTTATACTTATATCTCTACGCTACATTATGTGATGGAAGCTTGTGCCGAAAATAATATTCTACTATTAATTCTTGATCGTCCCAACCCAAATGGGCATTATATTGATGGACCTGTTTTAGAAAAATCTCAACAAAGTTTTGTGGGAATGCACCCCGTTCCTATTGTTCATGGGATGACGATTGGTGAATATGCACAAATGATTAATGGTGAAAATTGGTTGGATAATAAAGCTAAATGTGATTTAATGGTGATTAAAATAAAGAATTACGATCATCATCAACCTTATCATATTCCTATCAAACCTTCGCCAAATTTACCCAATGATCAAGCCATTAATTTGTACCCGAGTTTATGTTTTTTTGAAGGAACTAATGTAAATGCTGGCAGAGGAACTGATCATCAGTTTCAAGTTTTTGGTTCTCCAGACTTAGATGCTAAAATCTTTGAATATACTTACATTCCAAAACCTAATGAAGGTGCTAAACATCCAAAAAATAAAAGTGAAAAATGCTATGGAATGGATTTAACTTTCACAGAAAAGCAATCTGAAATCAATTTAACTTGGTTAATAAAGGCTTACCAAAACACGAAGAATAAAGATGAATTCTTTAATAGTTTCTTTTCTAAACTAGCAGGCACTAAAAAACTTAGGCAACAAATAGAAAGTGGTATGAGTGAAAAAGAAATTAAAGCCACTTGGAAAAAGGGATTAGAAGACTATAAAACTATTCAAAAAAAATATCTTCTATATAGATAATAGCAACTTAGAGAGAGCTATTAATACGCTCACTTTATTTCTAAACAAATATTACTGAAGTCGTTTTTTCATCGCTTCAACAATATTAAAAGCAGCAGGACAAATAGCTACATTTTTAAGCGTTAAATTTGATATTTGCTGAAATTTTCTACGATCAGTATGCGGAAATTCAGCACAAGCCTTAGGTCTAACTTCATAAATTAAGCATTTATTATCGTGTCCTAAAAATGTACAAGGCACTTGCTGTAGCACATAATCGTTCTCTTCATCTACCCGCAAGTATTGATCTATAAACTGCTGAGGCTTCATTTTTAAAAATTTTGAAATCCGTTCAATATCTTTATTCAAAAATAATGGTCCCGTAGTTTTACAACAATTAGCGCAGTCTAAGCAATCTGTACGCTCAAATTCTTCTTCATGCAATTCTTGCATAAGTAGGTCTAAATGTTTCGGCGGCTTTTTTTTAAGCTTTGCAAAAAACTTTTTGTTTTCGTTATGCTTATCTTTGGCTTGCTTTGGTAGATTTTTTATTACTTCTTCCATAGCGCAAAGGTAACTATAAGCAATTTATATTTTGAAAAATCCAGATATTTTTGGTCAAGCCGTACTTGACTTCCATCATCAGCAGCAACCTGAAAACATTATTGTGCATTCAGAAGATTTTGATGATGATGAAATCCCTACCGATTACCTCTTCCGCAGTTATGAAGAGATGCCAATATTAGAGCAAAAAGCGCTTCAATTAGCTGAAGGAAAAATTTTAGATGTGGGCAGTTGTGCAGGAAGTCACTCGCTTTATCTTCAACAGCAAAATAAAGAGGTAAAAGCTATAGATGTTTCTGAAGGAGCGATTGAAGTTTGCCAGTTACGTGGAGTTAAAAATGCTGAGGTAAAAGATTTCTTTCAACTTAAAAATGAACAGTTCGATACAATTTTAATGCTCATGAATGGTAGCGGAATTATAGGAAAATTAAAAAATCTTACACAATTCTTTCAGCACGTTAAAACACTTTTAAAACCAAATGGAAAAATTTTAATTGATTCTTCTGATTTAAGGTATCTTTTTGATGAAGATGAAGATGGCGGTATTTGGGTTAACCCCAATAAATATTACGGAGAACTAAGTTATTCTATTAGTTATAAAAATGAAACCTCAACAAAATTTGATTGGCTTTATATAGATTTTAATTCTCTACAACTCGCTGCACAAAGCAATGAATTTTCTTGTGAATTAATTAAAGAAGGTGAACATTTTGATTACCTAGCGATGCTTAAAATGAAATAATTTAAAACCAACAAAGCTAGATTTTCGTTAATTTATTTGTACTCATTTTGCGCCTATGAAAAAAATTAAATATTTATTACTGATAAGCTTATGCTTCATAAACTTTGCTTGTAGTGATGATGACAGTTTAAACTCAGAGAATCAAATTGCAGGAAATAATTTAAATCTAGGCAAATCTGCTCACGATCTATTAGCCAACGACACGTTCTCAAACCTAGAGGTCGAAATTGTTTATTCTGAAGGTTTTGCTCCAAAAGAAAATAGTCTCATTCAGCTTAAAAATTTCTTAGAGCAACGTACTTTTAAAACTAACATCACATTTATTAAACGCCAAATTGAAATCCCCAATACTTCTGCTTATACTATTGAAGAGATTAGAGCTCTAGAAGATATACATAGAACTTCTTTTAACACTGAAAATACCATTAGTGTTTTTGTATTTTTCGCTAATGCCGATCGCGAAGGCAACCAAGACAATCAGGTAACTTTAGGAACGGCTTATCAAAATACCTCTATGGTAATTTTTGAAAAAACTATTCAAGACATTACCCAAGGTTTTGGTACACCAAGAACTACCAATATTGAAATTACTACATTAACTCATGAATTTGGACATTTATTTGGACTCGTAAATGTAGGCTCTGATATGCAAACCAACCATGAAGATGCAGATTCTCGTTCTCATTGCAATGTAGAAAACTGCCTAATGCAGGCAAAAACAGAATTTACTAGCGATGTGATGGGTATGCTAGGTAATGGTATACCAGATTTAGGCTCGCAATGTATAGCAGATTTAAGAGCAAATGGAGGCAAGTAAATTAAAATAATTAAATGCTTTAATGTTCTACTTCTTGGGGTTTGAGTTTATTTTGTTTCCCATAAACTCTTTCTCCATTAATATAAGTAGCGTCAACCTTAATTTTCAGTATATCTTTTTCATTAATCATCATTATATCCCTATCTAAAATTATAAAGTCTGCATATTTACCAACTTCAATACTTCCTTTTTCCTTTTCTTCAAAATTGGCGTAAGCTGCCCAAATCGTCATTCCTTTTAATGTATTTTCTCTGCTTAGAGAGTTCTCCATTTGAAAGCCAGTCTTAGGATAACCCGAAATATCTTTTCTAACTACAGCAGCATAGAAAGTTAAAAATGGACTCACTTTTTCTATAGGAAAATCTGTACCTAATGCAACCAAACCAGCTTTATTCAATAACTTTTTATAAGCATAGGCATTATGTACGCGATCTCCAATTCTATCTTCTGCCCAATACATATCGCTTGTTGCATGCGTTGGCTGAATTGACGGAATGATATTTTTATTTCCTTTAAAATAGCTAAAGTCTTGTTCTTCTAAAATCTGTGCGTGTTCTACTCTCCAACGTTGGCCGCTTTTGTTTTTTAAAATTGAATCATAGACTTTTAATACTACATAATTGGCAGAGTCTCCAATAGCATGTGTGTTTAATTGAAATTCTGATTTACTTATTTTACCCGCCAGTTTTTTAAAGTCTCTTAAACTAATAAGCATCGCACCAAAATGATCTTCTTTATCTGCATAAGGTTTTTTTAGAGCTGCCCCTCGAGACCCTAGAGCCCCATCTGCATAAGCTTTTACTGAACGTACGTGTAGTCTTTTAGTTCTTAAAATTCCTTTATTTAGAAAATAGTTAAGATCTTCTTCTTGATTTTGAACCATTGCGTAAACTTTTGTTTTTAAGTCTCCTTCTTTTTGTAAACTATCTATTAATAGAATTGAAGATTTACTCAATCCAGCATCATCTATAGTAGTTAAGCCATATTTTAAAGTTTCTTTTTCAGCATCAAGCAAACCTTCTATTTCTTGTTTTCGAGTGGGTTTAGGCATAATATCCCAAACTCTTAGCATGGGATTATCTATTAAAATTCCCGTAAGTTCTTTATTTTTAATTTCAATCTCACCACCGTCTACTTTTGTATTCTTATTAATTTTGGCTAAGTCTAATGCTTTTTGATTAACCAGCATGGCATGACCGTCGATTCTAGTAATTGCTACTGGCGTATCTGGAAAAAGTTGATCTAATTTATTTTTAGTAGGAAATTCTTTTATTTTCCAATCATTTTGATCCCAACCGCGACCATAAATAAATTTAGCTTGATGCACTTTTTGGTAGGCTACAATTTTTTGTATTACTTCATCAAAACTTTTCGTTTCATTTAAATCTACCGATTCTAATTGTAAGCCTAGATTATAAAAATGAGCGTGCGCATCTATTAATCCTGGTATAATCGTTTTGCCTTCAGCATCTAAGGTTTCTTTGGGTTTATACTTAAGTAATAACTTTTCACCTTGACCTACTGCTACAATTTTACCATCGTTAACCACAAAGCCCTTAGCAATATCAAAATCTTTATTAACCGTGTAAACTTTAGCATTAACTACTAATAGATCTACCGACTCTTTTGGTTGACAAGCAAAAAGAGTGAAACAGATAATGATATATACTATTTTATTCATTTTGAATTTCTTTTTTATAAAAATAAAAAGCGTTTATGAATGATAAACGCTTTTTAACAACTATAAATTCTATTTAACTATACTTTAATTTTTTTACCAATCAAACTGATAACTAGCGCCACCCATGACTTGTAAACTTTGTACAGAATAACCCATCCAACGTTGGTAGTTTCCTTCGGCTAAATTGTTTCCTCTTATAAAAAATGAAAGCTGATCGTTTAATTTATAACCCACTCTTAAGTTAGCGTCTAGAAATGCCCCTAATTCTTCTACATGTTGATTTTGGCCGCCAGCTATAGATGATAAGTTGTAATTATAAGAATCTTTACGCTCTCCTACAAAGTACAAACTCGCTCCAGCAAACCACTGCTCTGAAATTTGATAATCTGCCATTAATATTGCTTTAACTTGTGGTAAATTCCAAGCTTCTTTTTCATATTTATTATCGTAAGTAGCAAAACTAGCATTCAATCTTAAATTTAGATCTTCGTTTACGGCAAGCTGCAACTCACCAAATAACTTTAGCGTATTTATATTATCGTAACTTATTCCAAATGAATTAAAATACTCATAATCTTCTCTAGGTGCTACTGCTAAATAAGAATTATGTTTAAATAAGGCTTTACTTTGCTCTGAAATATAACTGGCTTTTACGTTATAGCTTATACTTTCTGTAAATTTCCCTTTTCCTCCAATATAAATATCATATTGTTTATCTGTTGGAGTGATAGCTAATGTTGGTGATACGAAAGGATTTTTTTGAGCAAAATTATAATACGTATTTTGTTGCAAACCTCCATCGGCTCCCGCATAAACAGAAAAATATTCTCCAGCAACTTGGTAATCTGCATGAATTTTAGGATACACGAAAAACTTATTTTCGTCGTTTTCACCATCCATAGAATAAACTACTTCAACCCCAGCGTCTAATGAAAGTGGACCTTCTGTATATTTTAAACTAGGATGCGCTCCTAGGTTAAAATAACTATAATTCATTTCTGCTTCTGGGTTACCAAAACCTTGGTCAAATTTACCATTCACATAATCTGCCGAAAAATCTAAATTAATGAGCTGATTACTTACGGCAAATTCAAATTCTGGTAAAATTACCACGTGATTTTCACCACTGCTAAAATTATCACCAAACCTTCTATAGTTAATTTTTGCTTTATCAAACACGCCTCTTTCTACATCTATATTTCCACCTAAAGCAACTGCATAAAAACTATGTTGCGGATCGATATTACTGTATTCTTGGTCTGACAATGGTAAAAAGTTGGGCGTTCCGTACCAATTAAAGACTTGATGCTGAAAACCTGCTTCTGCCCCCCATGTAAAGGTTCTTGCTTCTCCGTTATAATCTAAATTTAAGCCAGTATCATAATACTTATCATCCAAGGTAGCATTATCAATTCCACCTTGAGAAGAATTATGAGTCAAAGCAATACCTAATTCTTGGTTTCTATTTACTTGCAAACCACCATAAAATTCGGCCATGACATTTGAGTAATTTCCAAAACCTAATGCCACATAATTATTAAATAATTTTGGTTTAGATTTGGTAGTTACTCCTGCAGCTCTACCTTTTGCGGGGGTAAATGTAGAAGCTACCGGAAAAGAAAAAATATCATAACTCACCTCTTTTTTCTTTTGTGCTGTAGAATCGTTAAGCGTAGGCGTTTGCTTAACTTTAAAAGCATCGCTTACCGTAGGAGAATAGGGTTTAACAATTATTAATCGTTCGGTATTAATATCTGCTTCTTCTTTATCTTGACTAAAAACCGATGTGGTAAATAACAGAACCGAAATGTATAAAAATACTTTACTTAATGAAATGCGTTGCATATAAGAAAGATTAGTTTATTTGTGTTGAAATTAGTTTTGCTCAGCTTCTACTGAAGAATTAGTTTCAGCCTGTTTTTTCTTAATTCTTGATAATTCAGCTTTTGCTTCTGCTACCAATTCTTTATATTCTGGATATCCTTTAATTAAACCTTCTAACACATAAGTAGCTTGATAAGCATCGTTTAGATCATCAAAGTTTTTCCCCATTAACAGTAAACTTTTTGCTGACCATTTAGGGTAACCAGAATACTCTTTGGCTAAAAGTTGAATTGCTTCATTAGAGGCTTCATACTTATTTTCATCTCTTTTAAAATATGCCTGATAATATTGAGCTTCTGCTGCTAAACTACCAGTAGCAATTTTCTTTACTTCTTGGTAAGCAGTTTTTGCTCTAGCTTTATCTCCTGTTTTCATCGCAGATCTAGCTATAAATACTTGTGCATCACTCTTTACATTATTTTCAATTTTAGTATCGTTTAATACTTTTTCTGCATAGAGTTTAGTTTGCTCGTAATTTTCTAACTGATAGTAAGACTTCATTAAGTTAGATTGAGCGAAGGTTATATTCTGTGAAAAGTCTGCTTCTTGTTCTAAGCGTTTTAATACGGGTATTGCAGTTTGATAGTTTTTATTTTCTAAATACAATTGAGATAAACGCGCCAAGGCTTGTTCTGTATACTCGTTTCTAGACTGTTCAACTACATATTGATAATGAGGAAGCGCTGCTGCTTTTTCTTCATCTCTAAATTGCAACTGACCTAAATAAAAATGTGCTGAAAGCGCATGTAAGCCGTTAGGGAAATCTTTTAAATATTTTTTAAATCCGTTTTTTGCGGCTTTAACATCATTCTCTATAAATTGATTTTCGGCAGATTCATAAGTAGCATTATCAATATCTGAATCTGAAACTTTCACAAAATCTAAACTACTTACCCAAGCGGCATATTCATCTGTTCTTTCTAAATCTACATAAATTACTCGTGCTGTTTTCACCGCTTGATTTGCTTCTTCTGTACCTGGGTAATCTTGTACTACTTTCTTAAATTTTTGTAAAGCTTCATTTCCTTGATCGTTATTATAATAAATAAGACCTTGTTTTAGTAAAGCTTTTGATACAAATGAACTTGCAGGAACTTCGTTAATTAATTTATTATACGATTGTATTGCTTTTTGAGGCTTACCAGTAGCTACATAAGTGTTTCCTAATTCATAATAAGCATCATCTCTATATATAGAGGTATTGTATTTAGATAAAAATGCTTCTAAATCTTCTAATTTACGATTGTTTTTATCTACAAAACCATAGCTTATCGCTTTTTGAAAATAGGCATAATCGCTATCAATACCTTTCATTGAAATAGCTTTATTATAAGCCTCCATAGCAGACCAATAATCACTAGTTACAAAATAACTATCTCCTAATCTTAAGTAAGCATCGTTTTTTTGAGATTTAGCGAGATTAGCTTTTTCTGTATAAGTTTTAAAAGCTTCTATTGCCGTAGCATACTCTTTTCTTTTAAAATAAGTGTAGGCAATATTATAGTCTATATTTTCATATTCGGCAGTTTTTTTTGCTGCTGCCATACTTTTAAACTCTTTATAGCCAATTAATGCTTCGCTATAATTTTCTAAATTATAATCACATTCTGCCTTCCAATACGTTGCTTTTGCCGTAAAATTTTGATCGTTTCTTTCTGACAAAGATTTATTAAAAAGCACTAAAGCAGCAGTGTAATTACCTTCTAAATAAAGATCTACCCCTCTATAATAAGCTACTTTTTGATAAACCAATTTATCTTTATAATCATTACTATTTTCGAGCAGGCTTAAAGCTTTTTCGTAGTTTTTAGAAGTCACATACGAGTCTACCAAAAGTTCTTTTATATTATCACGCTCGGGTGAATCTGGATATTTTTCTAGAAAATTAATTAATACTTCAGGAATACTTTTATAATTATTACCTATCTCGTAGCTCAATTTTGCATAGTTTAAAGCAGCATCTTCTTGAATTTTTTCATCAAAATTCATTTCAGAAGCATTTTTAAAAGCGTTTAGAGCTTCTTGTTTCTTGTCTAATTCTATATAAGATTCAGCTAAATGATAATACGCATTTTGAGCCACGTGATTTTGACCATCAATAATTTTATTAAATTCTGAAACTGCTTTTTGATAATCTTCTTGTTTATAATAGGCATAACCCAACTGGTAATAATCTGTGTTATTCCACTTTCCTTTTTTACCGCGGTATTCTTTTAAATAAGGAATGGCTTGATCGTATTGTTCTAAATTGAAGTAACTTTCGCCTATAATTTTGTTTAATTCTGAACGTTCTAAAGCATTTGAATTGTCTAATTGCTCTTTACCTAAGTCGATTGCTTTTTGAAATTTACCTAATTTAAAATTCATATCTGCCTGAAAATAGCTAAGATTACGGTTATAGCGATTTTCACCTTTTACTTGATCAAACATCTCATTGGCTTCTTTGTAATCATCTCCTTCATAAGCCATAAAACCTAAATAGTATTTTGCTTGTGAACCATATTCTTTAGAATCTCTAAGTCTATTGAAATACTTTTTCGCTTCATCCTTTCTGCCAGCTTTAAAATAAGCATAACCATTATTGAAATAGAATTCTTGCAGCTCTTTTTTAGACAAACTACTTTCATCTACTTCATCAAACCATTTACGAGCATAGTTGTACTGTCCGTTTTCAAAATAATAGTTAGCCACATTAATATACGCAGAATTTCTTTTGGTACTAGAAGGGTAATTTTGCACAAAATCTTCCATCAATTGTTCTGCGTTTGACTGATTTAATCGTACTGCAGAATTGGCAACATAATAAGCACAATCTGACTCTAGACTTGTGGTCTGGGCTTCAGACTTCACCTTAGAGAATAATTGTTGTGCGGCTTTATATTGATGATTATTATATAACTCTAGCGCTTTTTCATAGTCAGTAAAATCATTGGTATATACCGCAGATTGCTGTGAAAAGCCATTATAATTAAATGCTATAATTATAACAAGGCTAAGAAATGATTTATAAAACATTAAGTTGATTTTTTTGTTAACTGCAATGTCAAATATAATTTAAACTGCTTTTTTAAAACGTATAAAAAATGCTTTAATTATGTTAATCTTAAAACAAAAAGAACTCACAACCCTCTTCTATACTTTTTTAAAGAAATTTAAGTTTTATTTTATAGAAAAAATTACCTTTAAACCCTAAAGTAAAATTTATGTCTACAACGATTTTAGAACTTCGCAACGCCGCAATATACCAACGAGAAAATTTAATTTTATCTGAAGTTGATGTTGAAATAAACAAGGGAGACTTTGTGTATTTAATTGGTAAAACAGGTACTGGTAAAAGTAGTTTTATGAAAACACTTTATGGTGATTTACCACTAAGTGAAGGAGAAGGTAGTATTGTAGACTTCGACTTGCGTAAATTAAAACAAAAAGAGATTCCATTTCTTAGAAGAAAGTTGGGTGTAGTTTTTCAAGACTTCAAACTATTGAACGACCGTACAGTAAAAGATAACTTAATGTTTGTGCTAAAAGCTACTGGTTGGAAAGAAAAACGCGCGATGGAAAGTAAGATTGATGAAGTTTTAGATAAAGTAGGGATGAAAACTAAAAACTTTAAATACCCTTACCAACTTTCTGGTGGCGAACAACAACGAATTGCCATTGCACGGGCTTTACTCAACGATCCTGAACTTATCTTGGCCGATGAGCCTACCGGAAATTTAGACCCGCAAACCTCTGTTGAAGTCATGGAAGTTTTAAAAGAAATTAATAAAAACGGACGTACCATTTTAATGGCAACTCACGATTACGCCCTTTTACTTAAATACCCTTCTAAAACCCTAAAATGTGATGGGCAAAAGGTGTTTGAAGTCGTACAAAAGAGTGCTTAGTTTATGTATAAACAAGTCAAATTATTTGTTAAAAAAATAATCCCTCAAGAGTTTCTTTTTAAGAATGAACTCTTATTTAAAAAAGCACTTATTCCTTTTTACAAAGGCAACAAATACTCATGTATAATTTGCGGCAAATCTTGGAAAAAATTTATTTCTTTAGACGATCATGATTTACTCTGTCCCTATTGCGGTAGTAGAAGTAGAACAAGAAGATTATTTAAAATTTTAAACGAGCGTAACGATCTAAAAGGTAAAGTCTTACATTTTTCGCCGTCTCGAAGTTTATTCAGAATTTTTAAAGAAGATTATCGCTTTAGTTATTATAGCACCGATTTCGAGAATGAATTTTTAGCTGACTATAAGTTAGACATTACGAAAATTGATATGCCCAATAATTCTTTTGACACTATCATTTGCTATCATATTTTAGAACATATAGAGGAAGATCAAATGGCGATGGAAGAGCTTTTACGAGTTTTAAAACCAAATGGAAAATGTTATATCCAAACCCCGTTTAAAACTGGAGGCATCTATGAAGATTATAGTATAAAATCACCAGAAAAACGACTGGAAGCTTTTGGCCAAGAAGATCACGTAAGAATATACTCTATCGAAGGTCTTACAGAACGTTTAAATAATATTGGTTTTAAAACAGAACATCTTCAATTTGAAGAAGAAAAATCACCAAATGGTTTATTAAGTGAAAGCGTAATTATTGCAAGTAAACCTTTAATGTAATCCAAAAACACAAGATTTAATTTACTATTCTTTTTTATAAACGTGCGGATTTTCAACAATTCCTTTTTTAAATACTTTACGCACTTTCATTCTTAACCAAGTATCTAGTCGTAAAACACAATCTTTCAATTTTTCATCTGGACGAGCTCTAAATGAAGTCACATGAAATTTATCTGTTTGTTGTAGTGGTTGGTCTGAAAAGTAATAATTAGACACACACTTTCTGAATCCTTCATAGTTTACTGGAGAAACTGAATGTAAAGACTCGTTATGTGTGGCCATTACCACTAACCTATTAAATTTACTATGAATAGTAATTGGATCTTCTTTTAATCCATTTGGCCAAAGCTCTAGGTTACCACCATATTCCTCCTTCCATTCAGGGGTAACATAAAATAATAAATTTAACACACGCCAACGGTTTCTATCTTTATCATGAGAATTGTCCAAGTGCGGATTTAAAAACTGATCTTTTCCCATCATAGAAAGTCCTCCCGCATAAAGATTTTCATCAGGAAATGAATTTTCAATTCCGCAAATTTCAGAGATCTCATTTACAATTCTATCGTCTTGAAATGCGTAAATTATATTTTCAAGAATAGGATCGTAATGATTCATTTGAGCTGCAACAAACTTATTTTCCCTTATACTCTTCTTCTGCACCATTTTTTGCTCTAAAGGAAAAACTTCATTGATTCTTAAGACAATATTTTCTGGTAAAAGGTTATCTAAGTAAAAATGTCCTATTTTATTTTTGGAAGTTTTATACTGCTGAATTAATTGTAATTTTTGATCTTGAATTTTTTTTAAAATAAGATCAGAAAGATCTGAAGTATTAATGATTTCCATGTTTAAAATTATTTACTTTGTAAAGTTATAAATTATTAAAGATAAAATGGTTTCAGTTTTAATTCCAGTTCACAATTATGACGTTTCAGGATTAATTGATGTGATTTACACTCAAGCTGAAAAAGAAAAGATTTCTTATGAAATAATCGTATTAGATGACGCTTCTAACAATTTAGCTTTTAAAAAAAAGAATCAAACCAAAATTGAAAACACATCTCATTGTTTTTTAATCGAGTTTTCTAAAAATAAAGGGCGAACATTTGCCAGAAATACATTGGCCCAAAAGGCAAAGTATGATTATTTACTTTTTTTAGATGCTGATGTACTCCCAAAAGAGAACAATTTTATCAGGCAATTTTTACCTTATGTAAATAAATACGATCTTGTTTTTGGAGGTATTGATTATACTAAAAATCCTCCTAGCGAAAAGCAAATTTTAAGATGGAAATATGGAAGGGAGCGTGAAGCAAAAAATGTGGAAGAACGAAACAAATATCATTACCTTTCTGTAATTTCCATGTCCCTTTTTATAAAAAAAGAAGTTTTTCTTCAGGTAAATAATTTTTATAAAAACGAATATGGCTTAGATGTTCTTTTCTGTAAAAATTTAGAAGAGATAAAAGCAAATATTATTCATATTGATAATCCTATTATTCATTATGGGTTAGAAAATAGTGTTTCATTTTTAAAAAAATCTGCTCAAGCGATGAACACTATTCATCAACTTGGTAAAATGAAAAAAATCCCAGAAGATTACAGACCAATTCAAAAAATAAATTTAATGTTGAATAAGCTGAAACTAACTTTAATTTTTAGATTTATTTTTAAAATTTTCAGAAAACTTATTTTGAAAAATTTAAAATCAAAACATCCATCTTTATTCCTCTTTGATATCTATAGACTGTATCATTTCAATAATAGAATCTCGAATGGTTGAAATTTCAGTAATCATACCGCTATACAATAAAGAGAAATACATTTCTACTACAATTGAATCAGTATTAAATCAAATCTTTCGTGAATTTGAATTATTAATTGTAAATGACTGTTCTACTGACCAAAGCTTAAAAATAGTTGAACAAATAAATGATGATCGTATAAAAATTATTCAGCATCAAGAAAATAGCGGACTTTCAGCATCAAGAAATACTGGCATCAAAGCTGCTCAAGGAAAGATTATTACCTTTTTAGATGCAGACGACCTTTGGAAAGAAGACTTTTTATTTCATATAGATAAACTTTCAGGTAAATTTACGAATTGCGACATATTTGCCACAGATTATTTTGAAAGCTATGAAAACAAATTGCATTCAACTAAAAAAAATTTAAACCACACCTACAAAGCAAATCAGTATATTGAAATTGAAGATTTTTTTAAAGCCAGCGTTTTTAACCCTATTTACTGTTTTAGTTCTGTAGCCTTCTCTAAAAAAGCAATTGATAAAGTTGGTTTTTTTGATAAAAAAATAAACTATGGAGAAGATATAGATTATAATATTCGAGTGAATACAAAATTTAACTTAGCTTATTTTCATAAACCTTGTGCTGTCTATCGATTAGGGGTCGATAAACAAATCACTGCTAATGGAATTATTGGTAAAAACCTTCCTGATTTAAGCTCTTATAAAAATGTAAAAACTAGAAAAGCCTTAGATCTTTATATAAATATGAAGTATTACTATTATGCTTCACAATTTAAAAAAGCACAGGATGATGAAATGTTTAAAAAATATATAGAAGCTCTCAACTTTAGTCAGCTTTCTAAAAAACAGATATTACTGCTAAAAAGTCCTTATTGGTTGTATGAATTTTTAAAACAAACTAAAGCATTTCTATTAAAAAAAGGGATTAAGGTTACGCCTTATTAAAAATAGATTCCAAATAATTTTTCCATTGTAATTGAATATTTTCAATAGAAAACTTTTTCACACTAGAATTAGCATTTGCTTTACAGTGAAGGTATAAACTTTTATCTAAATACATTTTCTCTATAGCTCTCTCTAAGGCGTCAAAGTTTTGATCTTCAACTAACAAACCGTTTTCTCGATGCTGAATAATTTCTGAAGGTCCAGAATTACAATCAAATGCTACTACGGGCGTTCCGGAAGCTAAACTCTCGATCAATACTCTAGGAAATCCCTCATTTTTACTTGATAAGACTAAAAACTTTGCATGTTTATAATATCCAAATGGATTGGTATCGAAAGATTTCAATTTAATATAATCTGAAGCTTCTAACGAGTTAATTAAATTCTCTAATTGATTATCTTTTAAAGGATTACCAAGTATAACTAATTTCACTCCTTGCTCTGGAAGATTTGTTTTTAAGTAGATATGAATTAACTCTTTAAATTGTTTGACAGGATGATGTCTTCCTACAGCTAATATATATTCAAAATCAAAAGGGCTCTCCTCTGTTTTTAGTTTATCTGTAATCATTTCAAAATCTATAGGATTATGAATTGTAGAAACATTTTTCAACCCTATTTTTGCTTCTACCTGAGCTTGTATTTTCTGTGAGACACAATTTATACCAGAATAATTTTGATAAAGCTTTTTTGAAAGTTGATAAGGTTTAGGAAAATAATAAGGTAAGTAATAATGCCTCACCATATTTATTATTTTTGATTTAAAGATTAATTGATTGAGTAAAATTTCTCGAATTACTAAACCCTTCATTCGATAATCTAAAATCAAATCGAATTGATATTGATCAAATACTCTTTTTAATTCAACATACCTTTTAAATTTATTGAGGCTCGCTCTCGAGCCATCTTTAACTTCACCTAGATTAATTAAATTACCACTATAAGAATAACCAACATCATCAAATAAGATTACAATAGTTATTTTATAACCTAAATCGGTAAGCATACTAGATAATATAGCAGCCGATCGTTCTGCCCCGCCACCATTTAGTTGCTCAATGAGAATACAAATTTTATTCATACATAAATTGCTTTTTAAATTTAGAGTAATCTAAACCCCTATATACTTTTCTTAATCTTGGTTCAAATTTTTTGCTAAATACACTTCTTTCTTCAATAAGGAATTTATTTTTTAATCCAAAAAAATGAGTTAAACTGTGTGGCAAATCGTCTAACATATATTTTCGACAAGTATCAATTTCAAAATTCTCAGGTTTCTCAAATGTGCTTGATGTCCAAACTAAAAAAGGTATTTCATACATTGCTGGCGTTGGTTTATTTTGAAAATGACCGAAAAAATTTCTAGTGTCATAAACTTCATCTCCATGATCTGAAAAATATACCACAGCACTTTTCAAGTTTACTTTATCTACTTTTTTTATAATTTCACTCAATATATAATCTGTATATAAAATTGAATTATCATAAGCATTTATAACTTTCTGATTATGTTGATCTCCTGACGACCCAAAATATTTAAATGATTTTGGTATGCGTTTTTCATAATCATAATGACTTCCACTTAAATGAATAAAAATAACTTGTTTTTCTTTTGATTTAATTCTATCATCTAGTAATGGCAACAATACTTCATCAAAAGATGTATTATCCCTAAAATCATTAAAAGTCAAATAAATTTTGTTATCTGCTGTTGAGCTTAACCTTGAAATCATATTATCATGAACACCAACTGGGCGCTGATTTGAGAGCCAACTAACTTTATAACCTGCATTTTTAAAAAATGGAATTAAAGTTTCATTTTTATAAGGGTTTTCTCTATTTTTTAATGTTAAAGCATCTACTAAAGAACCTGTAGTATATACTTGTGAACTAATTACATCGGAGTATACTGAAATAGTATTTTTTAATCGATTTAAGTAAGGTGTAGTGTTTTTTTCATATCCGTAGATACTCATATGTTGTCGAGTCGCAGATTCTCCAATTACAATTACTAATAAATCATTATTTGTGGTTGATGTAACATCTAGCGTTTTAGCATTATTATTGAACTGCTCAATACTATCGATTTGTTTTGTATATTGAAAATAAGATTTAACAACAATATACGGCAGATTGTAAACAATTAATCCTGAAAACTTCAAAACAGAAACACATACTACTAAAGGGAGTAGATTAAAAAAAACAAAATTAGATTTACAACTATCTAAGGTGAAAATTTTATTTTTAAAGAGTACTGGCAACGCAAATAATATTAAACACAAAAGTCTACTGCTATAATACACTAAACTAAATTCTTTTATTTCTGCTAAATTAGTATTAAGCAAAACAAATAAATAAGAAGCATTAAATCGTGTTTTAAAAAGAAGAAATATTGAAGTTTCAATCAATAAGATAACATAAAATATTATTAAGCTAAGTTTTGAAACAAATTTAAATTTAAAGGACATTAAAAAGTTTATCGCAAAAAAAACAATCAAAGCTAAAAGAATATTAGCTTGTAGGTTCTTGAATGTAGAATAACCAATTTCCTGAAAATAGAGTTCTAGACTAAAGCTTAATATGATAGGATAAGCTAATAATATTAATAATTTACCCTTACAAATATTAAAAAGCTTTTTCACGATTATGTTGATTTTTATAAAAACGGATTATTAAAAACATGATAATAAAAAAATATATAAAATAACTTATTGCATATGCCTTAACTACTCCCTGAATTCCATAAAAGTCGATTAATAAAAAACTAAATATGATGTATAGTAAATTTAATAACCCATTTGAAACTAAATAATATTTAATTAAACGTTTAGCATGAAATTGTTTGACCAATGCAATTGAAATTACAGCTATAAAATCACCTAACAATTGCCACTTAAACAATGTAGCTGTTTGCATAAATTCTTCACTTAAAAGCAGCCTCAATAAATATATTCTTAAAATAAAAATAAATACCAAAGCTATTGTTAATAATGGAATTACAAACTTGTAAAAAGATTTCATCTCAAGCTTAAAAGATTTCCAGTCATTAATTTCTGAAAGTTTAGGTAATAAATATAGGGAAGTTAAACTGATAAAAAACATTGTGTAAAAAGAAGAAATACGATTCATAGCTTCCCAATAACCAGCTGATTCTAAATTAATTTTAGTAATAATTAAATTTCTTACAATCAATAAGCTTACTGAGGTAATAACATAAGAATAAAAACTCATAAAAAGGTACCCACTCATGTTTTTTAAAACTTTGAATGAGAAATAATTTAAATTAAAAAGGTGAAATAATACGTACTTATCTTTTTTGAGTAAAATTAAATTTATCAAGAAAACCAATAAACTACTTGCTACTGTAGCAATTAAAGCTCCAGAAAGTTTAAAAGAATAAATTAAAAATATTAAAACTAACATATTAGATAAGCTCAAAATGGAATTTATCAATACGAGTTTCCTAAACCTTTGCAATCCGTTTAACACATAAATATATAGCAAGTTGAAAGAAAAAAAAGGCAAACAGATTGAAAGTGTTTTAAATACATAACTAAACTCTAAATCTTTTAAAATTAGATAAGCCCAATAATCTGAAGTAAAAAAAATAATAAATCCAATTAAAATTGAAATCATTAAACTCAACTGAAAAATAGTTATTATAAATTCAGTTAATTGTTTTTGATTATTTCGGTATTCAGCCGAATACCTAATTATTCCATTTTGATACCCCTCAGCTGTAAAACTTGAAGTAGTTTGTAAAAAATTTTTAAAATTACCTAACAAAGCTAAACCAGAAGGGCCCAAGAAAAGTGCCGCTGATTTTGAAGAAATTAATCCCGAAATTAACTTTACGGCCACTAATATCGAATTCAAAAACGAGGTCTTTATTAATAAATTGTTTCTATTTAGCTGAGGAAAATTCATTTAGCTGTCTAAAATACGATTTTAGTAATTTTAAATATGCTTAATACATAAAAAACCCTTCATCTAAAAGACAAAGGGTTTTTTATTATAAACTATCTAAAATACTAGATAATTTTATTTCTTTTACGATCATTTTCAGTTAAGTGAATTTTACGTAGTCTTAAGTGATTAGGAGTTACCTCTACATATTCATCTTTCTGAATATATTCTAAAGCTTCTTCTAAACTAAACTTAATGGCAGGTACAATTTTTGCTTTATCATCTGCTCCTGAAGAACGCACGTTAGAAAGTTTCTTTGTTTTGGTAATGTTCACAGCCATATCATCTTGACGTGAATTTTCTCCAATTACCTGACCTTCATAAATATCTTCTCCCGGATCTACAAAGAACCTACCTCTATCTTGTAATTTATCGATCGAATAAGGAATAGCACTTCCTTTTTCCATAGAAACTAAAGAACCATTTAAACGTTCTGGAATACCTCCTTTTAAGGGCTGATATTCTTTAAAACGGTGTGCCATAATTGCTTCACCAGCAGTAGCGGTTAATAGTTGGTTACGTAAACCAATGATCCCACGAGATGGAATGATAAACTCACAAACCATACGGTCGCCTTTAGCTTCCATACTTAACATCTCACCTTTACGTAGGGTTACAAATTCTACCGCTCTACCTGAAACTTCTTCTGGTAAATCGATGGTTAATTCTTCTACTGGCTCACATTTAACACCATCAATTTCTTTGATGATTACCTGTGGCTGCCCAATCTGTAACTCATAACCTTCACGACGCATCGTTTCGATTAATACAGATAAGTGAAGAACCCCACGACCGTAAACCATAAATTTATCGGCACTATCGGTTTCGTGAACTCTTAAGGCTAAATTTTTCTCTAATTCTTTATTTAGACGATCTTTAATGTGTCTTGAAGTTACAAACTTTCCATCTTTTCCGAAGAAAGGAGAATCGTTAATGGTAAACAACATACTCATTGTTGGCTCGTCAATAGCGATGGTTTTTAAACCTTCAGGGTTTTCTAAATCGGCGATCGTATCTCCAATATCAAAACCTTCTAGTCCAACTACAGCACATATATCTCCAGCAACTACTTCTTCTATTTTTCTTCGGCCTAAACCTTCGAAAGTGTGTAATTCTTTAATTCTTGTTTTCCTGATGCTTCCATCACGTTTCACTAAAGAAACTTGCATTCCTTCTTTTAAAATTCCGCGTTGTAAACGACCAATAGCAATTCTTCCTGTAAAAGAAGAAAAATCTAAAGAGGTAATTAACATTTGTGGCGTACCATCTCTATCTACTTTTGGTCCAGGAATATGCTCCATAACCATATCAAGAAGTGGTTCGATATTATCAGTTTCGTTTTTCCAATCGTCACTCATCCAGTTATTCTTTGCAGAACCGTAAACGGTTGGAAAGTCTAACTGCCATTCTTCAGCACCCAACTCAAACATTAAGTCGAATACTTTTTCATGTACGATATCTGGAGTACAGTTTTCTTTATCTACTTTATTTACAACCACACAAGGTTTTAAACCAAGATCGATCGCTTTTTGAAGTACAAAACGCGTTTGAGGCATTGGTCCTTCAAAAGCATCTACTAGTAATAAAACTCCATCTGCCATGTTTAAAACACGTTCTACTTCACCACCAAAATCGGCGTGACCAGGAGTATCGATAATATTAATTTTAGTATCTTTATATGTTACTGAAACATTTTTAGAAGTAATCGTGATTCCACGTTCACGTTCTAGATCGTTATTATCTAAAATTAGATCTCCCGTATTTTCGTTCTCACGAAATAAACGACAATGGTACATAATTTTATCAACCAGAGTAGTTTTACCGTGGTCTACGTGTGCAATAATTGCAATATTCTTAATTGCTGTCATAAAAAGCCTCATTTAAAAGGCTGCAAATGTAAGCTTAATTTTCTGTAAATAAAGCTTTAAACGAAAAATATAACTGCTATTTAATGTAATAATTAAATTATTACCCTAAACACTTAGCGCTTAAACATATCGATATGGTTTTTTTGAAAAAAAATTCATAAAGGTTTAAAACATTATTGATGCTAAAATCTCTTGACAAAAATGTATTTGTTTGTAAAATAAATTCGAATTATAAAGTTTTCTGTCTTCTAATTTCTTTATAAGCTTCCCAATCAAAATTCTCTAAAAAAGCTAATCCTTTTTTGGCACCTAGCAGAAACAGTTCTTTTTGGCGTTGAGCACTCATATTAAAGTTAAGCCAGTTGAAATGCTCATTGGCATCAATATGGCAAATTAATTTTCTATAGTCAGGGTTTTTCAGAATAAAATCGTAATCATGTATTTGGCGCATTGTACTAATAATAGCCCACGTGTAACTAAAGAAACCTGAAGTTTTACTATAATTTTTACGGTGTGTACTCAGCCTTACTCCAAAAGTAGGATGACTAGGTATTCTGTCTAAATGAAAAATATTAATAGGAAAGTTAGACAATAAACCACCATCTACAAACTTTACAGTTTTGGGCACTTCTCCATAATAACCTGCGTGCGTGATCCATTGTTTATTTAAAATTTCTCCCTGATGCGGAAGATTATTTTTCATATAAGGCTCAAAAAATACAGGAATAGACATTGATGCTCTAACAAATTCTGACGGAGAGACTTCCGAAACATTTTGCCAATATAAATGTGCCATTTTAGGAAATTCTACTTTAGTATGAGTACTTACTTCTGAAGTTACAATAGCTAATTTCGGAGCTACTATTTTCGAATTAATTTTTCTGTGGTGAAGCTCAGGTAATATACTCCGCTTTGCCTTTAGATCTTTGTAAGTACAAATACCTTCTTCATTTAAATGAAAAGACAGCCATTCTTTCAAATTATCACCAGGATTTAGACCTAGTTTATTTTTAAGTAAAAAATAAATAGAACAAGAATGCCATAATACACTGATAAGAAAACCAGCTTTACCTTCAATACGATTTTGCAAAAAACGTTTGATTCCTCGAGGTCCGTCTACCAAATCAAAAAGATTTTTATCTGCCAGAATTTGGAGTAATTTCACAGAAACTGGTTTCCCTACATTTTCTAAAGAAGCCATTAATAAAGTACTAATTGCTCCGGCAGAAGTTCCTGCTAAACTGTAAAAACGAATACCTGCTTGCTCTAATATATAGGTATAACCTACTAAACTTATTCCTAAAACACCACCGCCTTCTTGTACTAAATCTACATACTGGTTTCCATCTTCATCGATAAGGTCTGAAAATATTTTACCAGATTCCTTCAACGCTCTTGCTCTTGCTACCAATTGAGTAAGCTCTTCACCTCCTAGAAAATCTTTTCCCATCTTTAAATCACCTTTCCGAATAAGTCTATTATTATTCCGGCAAATTTTTCAGAATTGGCTACTATCTTATTAATTTTTGTATTTCTTCTAGAAGCAGATTTTACGATAAGCATTAATTCGGCAAAGGCTTCTACATCGGCAGGTTCAGGAAAAATCTCAACAATGTCTTTTTGAGTCAATCTAGTTAGTGCTGCTAATTCTAGCGTTAACTCCTCGTCGGTTTCGACTGCAGCTTTTTCAGCTGCATTTTTAGCTGTTCTTTCAAAATTGTCCCAGTCTATTGAAGTGTTTTTTTTTACCATATGATTTAGAATTTAGATAAAATTTCTTTCAGTTTTGCTTTATATTCTTCTATTCGCTGTTCTATTTCTTTCGCTTTTTCTGCCTGAAAGACCAATTCATCGGTAATCATTTCAGCTTCAGCTAAAATTTTATCGGTATCGGTTTGCGCCACCCCTAACCTATCTAAATAACGTTGGCGGTTCTCGTCTACTTTCGCTGCTGTGTATAAATAAGAAGTTATCGTATTATTTAATTGATTGGTAACGGCATATTTTTGCTGAATTGCATTCGACAAATCACTTTCTAATTGATTTAAAGGCTCTATTAGCTCTTGATATTTACGTTGGGTTTGGAACTGAATTTCTGGAGCTGTTTTTAATATGAACTCTAAACGATCTTGTTTGTTTTCTGAAGTTACAATTTGCTGCCAAACTTGCTCTATACCTGCTTGGCTAAAAAAATTAGTCGCAAATATTGGCAACCATTCCTCGTAAACAAAGTCGCTTATTTGTTTACGCTCATTTTCAAAAAAAACTTTAATAAGCTGCTGATGCGAATGTTCTAATTCTTGGAGTTGAATACCTATTTCTTCTGAAAGTTCTGGCGCTTGTTTAGGAACACTTACACACGACACAAAGATAAAAGCTAGAAAATAAAATAGTTGCTTTTTCATAAACATATAATTACGCCTAGAAAATTAATCATTTCATTTTTTATTTAAGAAGACTATTTTGTTAAAATATTAATTAACATCTAACAAAAACACAAAGAGAAACACTTCTTCTTTAATTGAAAAATATAAGCTAAAAAAATATCATTCTTTATAAAATGAAGTTCAACTAATCACCAACCTCATATTTCATAATTTCAGGAAGTGCATTTTATAATTCAATTTCAGAAAAAATGATCCTTAAAATGAAAAATTGCTAAGCAAGTCGAATTAAATTACATTTGTAAAATAAATACTGCGATATGAAATTAGAAAAGATTCCGAATATAAAACACTTAAATAAAGATAATTTCTTTTTACTTGCCGGCCCTTGCGCCATTGAAGGTGAAGAGATGGCCTTACGTATTGCTGAAAAAGTAGTTACTATTACAGATAAATTGGGCATTCCGTATGTTTTTAAAGGAAGTTTTAAAAAAGCCAACCGAAGTAGAATAGATAGTTTTACAGGAATTGGCGATGAAAAAGCATTAAAAACTCTTCGTAAAGTTTCAGAAACTTTTAACGTTCCTACAGTTACAGATATTCACGAGGTTAGTGATGCTCAAAAAGCTGCTGAATTTGTAGATATTTTACAAATCCCCGCATTTTTGGTTCGTCAGACAGACTTAGTTGTAGCTGCTGCTAATACAGGAAAAGTAGTGAATTTAAAGAAAGGGCAATTTATGAGTCCAGAAAGTATGAAGCATGCCGTTACTAAAGTTACCGATTGTAATAATGAGCAAGTGATGGTTACCGATCGTGGTACTATGTTTGGTTACCAAGATATGATTGTAGACTTTAGAGGTATACCCACCATGCGAGAATTTGCACCCACCGTTTTAGATGTAACACATTCTTTACAGCAACCCAATCAAAATAGCGGTGTTACTGGAGGAAGACCAGATATGATAGAAACTATTGCGCGTGCTGGAGTGGTAAATAACGTAGATGGCTTATTTATAGAAACTCATTTTGATCCTGCTCATGCAAAAAGTGATGGCGCTAATATGCTTGATCTTCAATATTTAGAAAAACTATTATCTAATTTGGTTGCGATTAGAAAAACTATCAAAAAGTTCTAAATCTTTATTAATGTTTAATTTCTTTTAGGCGGTTGTGAAATTTTCGCCTAATTTTCCAACCAACCAAAAAATTAAACTATTGAAAATCCAAAAACTACCTAGTTATTTATGGCTATTCGTTTTTTTTATATCCCCCTATTTAGCGATTAGCCAAGAGAAAGAAGAAACAGAAAAACCTAAGCTTGAAATAGGAGGTGCTGTACGTTTTAATTACGTTAATTCTTCTTGGAAAAAAGAGCAAAAATCAAAAGGAGGAGAGTTTGGTTATGATATGATAGCCATTAAACCGAAAGCTTCCTACAAAAAATTATCATTAAATGCCGAATATAGATTTTACTCAGAAGCATTTGGTGGTGGCTTTTTAAAACAAGGTTGGGTAGCTTATCATTTTAATAATGAAGACCAATTGCAATTGGGATTAGTATATGTACCTTTTGGAATTCAGCAATACAATTCTAATAATTGGTTTTTTAATATTACATACTATGTAGGCTTAGAAGATGACCACGACATGGGGTTAAAATATGTTCATGAAGATAAAAATTTTGAATATGCTTTTGCCTTTTTTAAAAATGCTGAAGAAACAAAGTTTACTGGAGGTGAAGAAAATGATGCTAGCAGATATGCATACGATGTCGTAGGTAGAAATAAAGAAACCAACCAAGTAAACGGAAATATAGTTTGGAAATTTGGAGATAGAACTAATCACAGATTAGGTTTTTCTGCTCAATACGGTCAATTATACAATTTAGATACTCAAAAAAATGGAGATCATTATGCCTTAGCATTGCATTATGAAGTTTATTATGATCAATGGAATTTTAAAATTAGTTTAAATAAAGTTGCACATAACCTCAAAAATGCGGCAGATCAACCTTCAGACCGAGTTCAAATGGGAGCCTATGGAACTCCGTATGAAGTTGCTGCTAATTTTAATATTTATACACTTTCTGCTTCTAGAAAATTCAAAATAAATTGGGGACCCTTAGAACAAATAGAAGCTTATAATGATTTTGGTTGGATGCAAAAAAAGAAAGATGAATTTGATTCTTCTCTTATGAATGTGATTGGTTTTAAAGTTACCGCAGGAAATTTACTCACCTTTGTAGATTATGCCGCAGGATATAATCATTCTTGGTTAGGCGGTAATTTTGTAGATGATTTTTCAACAGGAACTCCCAATGCAAAATGGGAAGCCCGATTTAATATTAATGTAGGTTACTACTTTTAATTTAACAACTAATTTATGGCAAAAAAAGTTACTAGAAGCGACGAAAAGAAATCAATATTTGGGCTAGATGTGAACGGACCAGTGTTCTTTACTTCTACCATTATTATTATTATAAGTATTGTATTAACTATTGTTTTTGAAAAGAAAGCACAAAAAATATTCGAAGACATTCAACATGCCGTCGCAGAAAAAGCGGATTGGTTTTTTATTCTTACTATTAATTTATTTTTAATTTTTCTAGTTTATCTAGCTGTAGGTAAATATGGAAAATTACGTATTGGCGGTCAAAAAGCAAAACCAGAATTTAAAACCGGGTCTTGGTTTGCCATGTTGTTTAGTGCAGGTATGGGTATTGGGTTACTCTTTTTTGGAGTTGCAGAACCCGTTAAGCACCTTCTTCACCCTGCTACCGCAGAACCAAATACTGTTGCTGCTGCTCAAGAAGCAATGAATTTTACCTTTTTACATTGGGGTTTTCACGCTTGGGGTGTTTATGCACTGGTGGGTTTAGCGCTTTCTTATTTCACCTATTCAAGAGGTTTACCGTTAACGATACGATCTATATTTTATCCGTTTTTAGGAGATAAAATTCACGGAAAAATTGGAGATGCCATCGATATTTTTGCAGTACTAGCCACTTTGTTTGGTTTAGCTACTTCATTAGGTTTTGGAGTTCAGCAAATTGCAAGCGGACTTAATCATGTTTTTGGTGTTCCTGACGGAACTCTTACACAAGTATTATTAATTGCAGGAATAACTCTTATTGCAACAACTTCTGTGGTATTAGGTGTAGATAAAGGAGTTAGAATTTTAAGTGAATGGAATATGCGTATTGCCGTTGTATTATTACTTTTAGCATTAATCTTAGGGCCTACCATATTTATTTTTAGATCATTTGTGGAGAATACAGGAAGTTATTTTTTCAATTTCTTAAAAATTTCTACCTGGAGTGAAACCTTTGAAGGTACTTCTTGGCAAAATGATTGGACTGTCTTTTATTGGGGATGGTGGATTGGTTGGTCTCCGTTTGTGGGAATGTTTATCGCCAGAATATCTAAAGGTAGAACCGTAAGAGAATTTATTTTAGGAGTTTTATTAGTTCCTTCATTAGTGACTTTTTTCTGGATGTCTGCTTTTGGGAGCGTTGCCATTCAACAAGCTTTAGGTGGAGATTCTAATATCGTTGCTGCCGTACAAAATGATGTTGCAACTGCTCTATTTGTGTTCTTTGAAGACTATCCATTCTCGATGATTATTAATGTAGTAGGGGTAATTCTTATTGCTGGTTTCTTTATCACCTCTTCAGATTCAGGCTCGTTAGTGGTAGATAGTTTAACCTCTGGGGGTAAAATAGACTCACCAATTGGTCAACGTATTTTTTGGGCTGTAACCGAAGGTACTGTGGCTGCAGTTTTATTAATTGGAGGTGGCTTAGAAGCTTTACAAACCGCCACCATAGTTACAGGACTTCCATTTGCGGTAATTCTGCTTATTATGTGCTATTCGCTATATAAAGGCTTAAAAGAAGATTACTTAAAATTAGAAAAGAAAAAAACCGAAAAGCAAATGGACGACTATGAAGAAGTCGTAAAAGAAATTGTAGCAAGAAGAAATAAAAAAGAATAATAAATGGAAAATGTAAAAAATATTTTAGTTGCGTTAGACCTCACCTCTATAGACAATCACCTTATTGAATACAGCTCTTTTTTAGCTGAAAAGTTTGAAATTGAAAATGTTTATTTTGTACATAACATCAAAAAGTATGAAATTTCAGAACTTTTTGCAGATGAACTTAACGAGGTAAACCTCGATCAACTTATTGGTGATGAGCTTAATGAAAAAATAGAAAATAAATTTAAAGCCAATGCAAATTGGGAAGTACTTATTTCAGAAGACTCTAATACAGAATCTCTGATTGATTATATTGTGAATAAATACCAAATTCATCTCACTTTAATTGGCAACAAATCTTCTAAAGATGGCACGGGAGTAGTTACGGCTAAATTACTGCGTTTATTAAAATGTAGTATTCTTAGTGTACCTAAAACAGCAGAATTAAGTTTTGAAAATATTTGGGTAGGTACAGATTTTTCAGGGCACTCTAGAAAATCTTTTCAATTTATTGAGCAATTAAGAAAAAAATTCCCGCTTACAGTAAATGCTGTACACGTGTACCAAGTACCAATTCAATTTTCACCATATGTACCTAAAGCTGATGCGATGGTTAAAATTGAAAAACACCTTCAACAAAAATCTACTAAGTTTTTTAACAAGTTTGTAATTTCAAAACCCGAAAGTGTTGAATTGATTTACGCAAAAGACAAAAGTGTTAGTGAAAAGTTCTTGTTTGAAATTGAAAAGAAAAAACCAGATTTAGTTATCCTTTCAGACAAGGGTGGCAACAATATCTCTTCACTTTTAATAGGAAGTTTAACAGAAGAAATTTTTGATGAGAGCTTAACCGCTCCTCTATTGATTGTTAAATAACAATTCACCTATTATTATAATAAAAAGCCCCACATTTATGTGAGGCTTTTTATTTTTTGTTTGCACAAATCATTTATTTACATTTACTTTGTTTTTCAAAGTACTTTAAATATGCAGAAAGATTATTTTAAAGACCTATCAGAAATCAAAGACTTAATGAATAAGTCTAGCCGATTTATCTCATTAAGCGGACTTTCAGGAATACTCGCAGGAAGTTATGCGCTTATCGGAGCCGGAATAGCTTATCTTTATATTCTTCCGTCGGATGTAACGATAGATCACTCGGCAAATGATTCAATGATAATTTACTACCTTATTGTAGACCTCATCCTCATAGCTGCTTTAAGTATTTTTTCAGCGATTATATTAACCATCAAGAGAGCTAAAAGCAATGAAGAGAAGATTTGGGACGCAACCACTCAACGTTTATTGCTTAATTTTCTAATTCCATTAGTTGCTGGGGGTATTTATATCTTAATACAAGCGTATCAACAAAATTATAGCTTGAGTCCAGCTCTTATGCTAATTTTCTATGGTCTTGCGCTGGTTAACGCTTCGAAATTCACTATCGGTAACGTAAAATATTTAGGTTATTCCGAATTAATTTTAGGCCTTATTTGTGCTGCATTTTCTGGTTATGGTTTATACTTTTGGGCTTTAGGCTTTGGAGTTTTGCATATTGTCTATGGAGCCTTGATGTTGAGAGAAGAAAAAAGACAATAATTTGAGTATCATAGATAATATAAATAAGCTTTTTGATCACCGAATTCGTTTGGGAATTATGTCGATTTTAATGGTGAATGAAAAAGTGAATTTTAAACGCCTAAAAGAATTACTAGAAGTGACCGATGGCAACCTCGCCAGTCATATAAAAGCCTTAGAGAAATCCGAATATATTGTAGTTGAAAAATCGTTTATCGATCGTAAACCAAATACTCAATATGGAGCTACTAAGTTAGGCAGAGCCGCTTTTAAAAAACATATTGAAGCATTAGAAAATATTATAAAAAGACAAATGAAATAAAGTCGATTTTTTTTATTATTCACTTTGAATTTCAAAGCAAAAGTAATGGCTAAATTTTAGATGAATTAAAAGGCTATAATCAAATAGATTGAATACTATGAAAACTTATTTTGTGCTACAAGATTCTATTGTTTACAAGATTTGGGGCAAAGCAGATACGGTAATGTTTATATTTGCTGGAGCTGCTGCCAAGTTTGCCCTAAATATAGCGGTAGATTGGTTGTACTTTACCGGCAAGCTCCCTTCCGATCCTTTAGGTAGATTACTTTCTACTGTTAATTATGCTAAAGTAATTATTTTTGCTGAAGAAAAAACCGCTATACAAGCCATACAGCAAATGAATCATATTCACCACAAAGTAGAAGAAAAACGCGGTTTTAAAATACCTGATTGGGCCTATCGCGATGTATTATTTATGTTGATTGATTATTCAATTTGTGCTTACGAAAGTCTAGAACGCAAATTGACTTCCGCAGAAAAAGAAGAAGCGTTTTACGTTTTCAATCGTGTAGGAAAATTAATGCAAATATCAGAATTACCAAAAAGTTTTGATGAATGGGAGAAACAGCGAAAACTTCAGCTTCAAGAAAATTTTGCATACAGTGATTACACTCGAGATTTATTTCTTCAATATAAAAAACATTTGGAAGTTTTTAGGTATCGATTGGTACTAGAAGTACAAACATTAATGGCTCCGAAGCCTATCAAAAAATTTTTGAATTTTAGAGCGTATTCTTTACTAAAACTAATTATACCAATTTATATATTAAGTGAATTATTGAAAATCGATGCTTTTTTTAAAGCAATTATTTTACCAAATGCTTATAAAGTTCAAATTAAAGCATTAGACCATCAACCTAACTAATCTATTTTTTTAATCTTTTACTTTGAAATTCAAAGTACTTTAAAATATATTATAATGCGAAAAAAACTTGTCATCTTTCTGTTCGAAGTTTCGAAAACCCTCTACACAAAATTTTTTAAACAGAACCATTTACCGTGGGATCTTACTACGGTAGAGCTACTAGAGTTTCCTCCCGAAACTTTTGGTTATCATTTAGGTGAATTTCTCCAGAAAAATAATTTCGAACTTCTTCCAAAAGTCGAACGTCACGATGCATATCACACGCTTACTAATTACGGAACGGAAGTAGAAGAAGAAATTGGATTGCAATTTTTGTGTATGGGTAATGGCAAAAAATGCCCCTATATGTACGGAGCAATTTTGTTAGGAACACTAATTCTGCCAGAGTATTTATCGCTTTATCTTAAATCTTACCAAGTAGGCAGAGCAGCCGAGCCGTTTCATCATTTCGATTACGAACAAATTATACATCTGGATTACGAACTTTTTAAATCTACAATATTTAGTAAAAATACTTCAACGCTTCAACTCATCAGAAATTAAAATCAAATTATATGGAAACGCAAAAAGGAAAATTTGGAAACTGGTTAAAAAACTCTATCACTGCAAAAATGCTAGTAATTGGTATTTTAGCTTTGGTATTATTAATACCACTAAGTTTTGTAAAAGAAATTATTTATGAACGTTCAATTCGGCAAACACAAGTAATTTCAGAAATTAATCAAAAATGGGGAAATGAGGTTTTGCTTTCTGGACCTATTTTAAAAATACCGTACCATTATTATACCGAAAAAACAGAATATGACCAAAAGCGGAAAGAAGATATCACAAAACGTGAAGTACACCTCTCCTACCTTTACTATTTTCCAGATGAATTAAATATCGATGCAAAAGTAGAAACAAAGCCATTAGAACGTAGTATTTATAAATCTGTAGTTTATCATTCTCAACTTCAATTAAAAGGATATTTCCCTAAAATTTCTATGGAAGAATTTGAAATTCCAGATGAAAATATACTTTGGGATAAGGCTACAATTTTAGTAAAAACATCGAATTTGAAGGGAATTAAAAGTGAGCTTGAAATTCAACTCGGTTCACTTTCTTCACAACTTATGCCTATTTACAATCAAGAAAGTTTGAAAACGCTACAATCAGATCCAATTTCAAAATTTAATGAAGTAAAAGATGCTAAAATTCCGTTTGAGTTTTCAATGAATATTAATGGAAGTGAAAGTTTAAAATTTATTCCTATAGGAAAAACAACCAATGCCAAAATGACTTCGAATTGGGCTTCGCCAAGTTTTGATGGAAACTTTTTACCCGAAGATGGCTCTCGAAATATTAGTTCAGACGGATTTGAAGCTGAATGGAAAATCTTACAAATTAACCGACAGTTTGAGCAATCGTTCAGGGATAACCTTCCCAATTTATCTCAGTTTGCTTTTGGTACAAATTTAATAATTACTATAGACGATTATCAAAAGAATGAGCGTACCGCCAAATATGGGTTTATGGTAATTAGTCTAACGCTAATGGTTTTCTTTCTAATACAGATCGTTAGTAAAATATATATTCATCCCTTTCAATATTTAATGATTGGTTTGGCATTAGTGATGTTTTATTGTTTACTCATTTCTATATCGGAGCATGCTACTTATTTTAAAGCCTACCTCATTGCAGGAAGTTCGGTTTTAATATTAATTACTATTTATTCTAAATTTATTTTTAAGAATATTAAATTTCCTTTACTAATAGTTTTTTCTTTAGCTGCAGTTTATAGCTTTATTTATGTAATTATTCAGCTAGAAAATTATGCCTTGTTAATAGGAAGTATCGGGTTATTTATGATTCTAGCAATCATTATGTTCGCTTCCCGAAAAATAGATTGGAGTTCGGCTTCTTAATTAAAATACTGCCTAAAATGGCTCGTTTATTTTCTCTCGATTAATGTTTTCTGATAGAATCATAATTCAAATGATGATATTTTAAAATTTAAAGGATAATAATTCCAAATTAGGCAGTTTTTTTTTACTTAAAATTTGAGTTCTTTACAGTGGTTGATAACGGTAGTGACCACTAATTTTATAAGAAAATAATACATCTTCTATAACTTGACCACCACCAATATTATGAACAATTAAAAAACGTTGCTCATCTAAAGATTTTTTGTTAACCACAATACCAATATGTGTAAGAGCGCCATTCAAATTCCATGAAACGATATCGCCTGGTCGGTAATCTTCTGCGTTTTGAGTTATTGATAACTCTTTACCATTTCTAGAGAAAAATTTCATTAGATTAGGTACACGACGATGGTCTATATTTTTATCAGTAACAGAAAGACCCCATACTTTTGGATAGTCTGAAAAATGAGCTTTCATATCTTCATGAACTTGTTTTTGGAGGTCAATGTCTAGCTTTCGATAAGCTCTAATAATAACATCGGTGCACACTCCTTTATCTTTGGGTACATCTCCATTTGGGTAATCGATTGAAAAATAAGAAGGATCATAACTAACCTCTTGCTTTGTTAGCGAAATTGCAGCAGCTGATAATTTTTCTAAAAAAGTCTGTTGACCACATAAACCTTGAGTTATGAAAAATATAAAAAATAACAGATTAACTTTCATTACTACCTTACTTCTACTTTTACAAACACTGGTAAATGATCGGAAGCATACCTCCCACCTTCATTATCACTTAAAACCGCATAAGTATTAACTTTTATAAGATCTGAATAAAAAACATAATCTATTCTATGCGTGACAGGTTTTGAAAAATTGAAATCATTATAAGTCCCTGAAGGGCCTAATTTTATTTCAGCGGAAGATTCTGCAGCATCATTCAAAAAAGATTTTACATATTGAATAGGTGCTGAAGTTGACTCTAGATTGAAATCTCCGGTTAAAAAAACTGGATAATTTTCAGTATTAATTTCTTTTATTTTTTCAACTATTAAACGTGCACTATTAATTCTGGCCTTATCTCCTTGATGATCAAAATGAGTATTAAAGAAATAAATTTTAGCCCCGCTTTCCTTATCTTCTAACAGCACATAGGTACAAATTCTGTTTAAACTTGCATCCCAACCTTTAGAAATTTTATCTGGAGTTTCTGATAGCCAAAACGTATTATTTGATAGCATTTCAAATTTAGTTGTATCGTAAAAGACAGCACTAAATTCTCCTTTTTCTTCGCCATCTCTTCCTATACCTATTCGGTTATAAGTTGGTAGTTGCTTTTCTAAATAATAAACTTGTTCTGCTAATGCTTCTTGAACACCAAAAATATCGGGATGATAGAATTTAAGCTGATTAGCTAAAAATGATTTTCGGTTTGACCAACTATTTTCTCCATCATTTTCATTGGCATAACGAATATTATAACTCATAGCGGTAAACTCTTGTGCCCATAAGTTTGCTGCAAAAATGATCGATAATACTAACAGTAAAATTCTTTTATTCATAGTGTTTATTCTTTTCCTTCAATATAATCTTGTAAATATTTAAAACGAGGTGTTAATTTCCCCTGAAAAGTCATTCTAGCTCTTTCTAAAATTCCGTCTTCATCTTCATTAAAAAATGCAGGAATTACCTTTTCTAAAAACATTTCTCCAAAACCTTCGCTCGCATCATGTGGCAATTCACACGGTAAATTATCAACCGCCATTACTGTTATAGCTTTAGAATCATTAAATTTCACTTCTTTTTCAGTTTGGGGGTCATAACCATAAAATGGCTCAGCAATAGTTGAGGGTCGCAAGGTACTGGCGATAGGGCCTTCAATATCACAACTTATATCGGCAACTAAATTAATTTTAAATTCAGTTTGTTTAGCATCTTCTTTTGTGAATAAAGATGGAGCTCCATCTCCGTAAAAATGACCAGCCATAAATACATCGCTTACTTTAGCAAAACGCATAAAATCAGATTCGTATTCATCTGGATTATTATAAAAATCGTAACGATCGAGGTTTTTACCATCTTTACGTTTGTTATAATCGAGCACGTCGATCTGGCAGAAAACCGCTTCTTTAAAGTCGTTCACCAAATAATCTTTTACATTAACTTCTTTTAAATTAAGGTGCTCTAAAATCTCTCTTGCTCCATGAGCAACTTTTCCGTTACCAGAAAGAACGATTTTAAGATTTGGTAATTTTACTTTTTTTAATTCTTTAATTACAGATTTATAATCTTGTAAGTCTTCCACTTTTTTTAACTGAAACGTTTTTTCTCGCAGACCAAAAGCTCTAAATCCATTATAAGCGCCTACAATACCGGCATAACGACCAAAACCAATTAAACGATTACCGTTGCTATCTGTTATAGTTTCGTGATCAAAAAGTTCTATGTTTTTTTCTAGAATGCTTTGCAACAGTTCTCGGTTATAAGATTGTTTTTTTATGGTATGTGAAAAGAAAAAATATTTTTTATTAGGAATTAAAGCGGAAATAGGAACTTCTTTTACCCCTAGAAGTACATCACAGTCTGATAAATCTTTTGTAACTTCAAACCCTAGCTTTTGATAATCTTTGTCTGGAAAAACACGAATAGATGAAGTTTCTACCTTTATTTGTGCTTCAGGGTATCTTTGTTGAAGTTGTTTAAGCTTAGTTGGTGAAAACACCACCCTTCTATCGGCAGGTATTTTTCGCTCGCTAATGATTCCTATTTTCATATATTTTCTATGTTTTAAGTTTAGCCTGACAAACTTATCTTGGCATAAGCTTTGTTATTTAAATGTTGTTGGGTAAATATATGATTTTATTGTATCTTTGCCAGCCTTACTTAGAAGTAAGTAGTTCTTTTATATATTATTTTTGCGTTAGGGATAGTAGTGAAAATCCCACAGCCCGATAGGGCGAGGAATTGTAGCGAATAGCCCGCCAATTGTTTTTTAGACAATTGAAACGCCCAAATAAAAGTTATTTATATTTTTGCTTTCGCAGAAATACTTGGGGTCGACTGGTTTTGACAGCGAGTCTAATTGGGTAGTAAGCACGTCGAGCGCTGGGATATAGCTCGTAAATATCATATTTCAAACTTTTTTAAACGGCGAAAATAATTACGCCTTAGCTGCGTAATCTGAACTAAAGTAAGATTACCTTAACCTATGTAAGACATAGGGCTAAGATGCCTCTGGAAAGCCTTGATTTATGGCGTTCCAACTAGAGGCACCGATAAAGTAAATCTAGGTAACTCGATACCTTTAAGGGTTACTAAAATCTTAAAGGTTAAGGAAAGATTAGAAGGTTTTCTGTCAGATCTTTCTCGAAAATTGAAGTGAAAAATAAACGTGTAGAAAGCTATTGAATTGCTTGTTTGGACGGGAGTTCGAATCTCCCCGACTCCACTTAAAAAAACCTCAACTATTTTAAAAACAAATAGTTGAGCTTTTTTATTTTTACTTATAAAAATGTTTTAATTTACACATCCTTTTTACTTCTATTTTCCTTAAAATGAGCTCTTCCGAATTCCGATTAATACTGAAAGTCTTTTATCTTTTAAAAATTAATAACCAAGAAAAGTAATTTAAAGTGAGATTAATGATTTATAAAATCAGGATCACTTAATGTTTTCATAAACGCTATAAGATGTTCTTTTTCTTCTTCTGAAAGCGATATTTTATTGTTATTATCTTTAAGAATAGGATCTAAATTTTCAGCATATAAAACTCCAGAATCTAAATAATCTAAAACTTCTTTTAGGGTTTTAAATTGACCAAAACTTCCGTAAGGCGCTGTATATTCTACATTTCTTAATGAAGGAACTCGAAAACTCATGTAATCATTTTCTAGACCGGTGACTCTTGCTCGTCCCGCTTCATTAGAATCGGAATTAATAGGAAAACCAATATTTCTAAAACTTTGATCGGTAAATAACGTAGTACTGTGACAACTCACACATTTTTCTTGAAAAACCTGATAGCCTAGCGCTTCAATTTCTGTAAAGACTTCTCCTTCATTTCGTTGAATTTTATCATACTTACTATTGTTAGAAGTTAGTGTATATTCAAATTGAGCAATACTTTTATATATTCTATTTGCAGTAACTTCTTGATCTCCGTAAGCTTTCTGAAATAATTCTCGATAATCTTGATTGTCTTCAATTTTATAAATTATCTCTAGAATAGAAGAATCCATCTCTTCATGAGTAATAATAGGAACTAAAGGTTGATTTTCTAACCGAAGTTTACTGCCGTCCCAACCATAAAAATTCATAAAAGCTAAATTTTGAATTGGCGGTGTATTTCGTATTCCTACGCGACCCTCAACTCCAATTGCTTGGCTATGCGTATCTGCAAAAGCATGTTTTTGAATATGGCAACTAGCACAAGAAATAGAATTATCTGTACTTAATCGTTTTTCATGAAATAGCTTTTTACCTAATTCAACCCCATATTTTGTAGGCATATTAGTGTAAACCGAAGAATTTAATTCAGGAAAATCTGTCGGAATAGTTAATGCTACTTCTGGATTTTCATAAGAAACAGACGAAAGCTCGTCATCACTACATCCTATTAAAAAGAATATGATTAAACCTATTGCAAATATTTTTTTCATCATTATAAAAATTGAAAAAAGCCGCCTATTTTGTTAAAGGCGACTTTTTTACACATCTAGTTTTGTACTGAAATAATTGAGAACATTCCTTTCGTATTAGTCTCTGCATTACCCCCAAGGTTATCTACAAATTGTACCATATTAGCAGCGGTATGAACACTAGGCGTTGCATTGCCGTCGCCTAGAGTAATGGTATTTGCTGCTCCACTCAATAAATGATTAAAATCTGCTTGAATATTAATTTTAGGTGCACTATTACCTACAACCGCGTTAGTAGGAAGATCTAATATTATATCTCTATACGCATCTACTCCCTGAGTGTAACTACCTTCTTGTCCTTCTACAGTACTTCCGGTATGAATAGATAATTGTTTATTATCAGTATCATAAAATCCTTCTATTTTAGTAAATCGGTAACCGGTTCCCCATTCCCACATCATTTCGGTATCGTTGGCTCCGGCTGAAGCATAAAATTCTGGAAATCTTGTTTCATCTAAGGTATTGATGTCACTACGTACTCCTAACCCGAATTTAATTTGTTTGTATTCTGCGGTTGGTATATTAGTTAGTTCGTAAGTAGTAGTTTCAGGTTTTGCCTGATTTACCACTGTAGCTCCTTCATCTAAATCGTTTACATTATATGGAAATTCTGTACCATCTTCTTTTATTAATCTGATGTTGCTAATTACATATTTCAATTCAGAAAAATGGTGTACTTGTCCTTCTGCAGAAGTATTCACCGTTGCTGCTGCTGAAGTTGCATCTCCAAGTACAATTGTTTCACTCCCGAAAGTGTTGGTAAATTCTAAATCTACATTGTTTGCAACAGGCATATCATCATCACTGCTACAAGACATAAACGCTAATGAAATAGCTAATAATAAAATTGGTTTTTTTGATAGTTTCATTTGTAAAAATTTATTTATTAAAGATTAATTGTATTAAAATTTGAATTTTAAAGACGTAAAAATATTACGTCCCATTCTAGGAATATTTCCCCAATCGGCATACGTGCTATAATATTCATTAAAAATATTTTCGGCCCCTACTTGAACAATTGCCTTATACTTATTTAGATTAAACGTATAATTAGCTGAAAGGTTCCAAATGGTGTACGAGGGAGTTTGATCTTCTCCGTATTCTGGACTATAATTAATTTGCTCAAAATCTCCATTAACTGAAGTCTGAAACCCATAATTTTGATATGAAAAATGAAGTGATGTTAAGTAACTAAGCGGACGGATAAATGGCAAATTCCCGCCATCATCATCTTGACCGCGTGCATACGTAACCGAACCACTCCAGTTTAAATTCTTTAAAATAGTATAGTCTGCATTTAAAGAAAAGTTGAATAGGGTAGCATAATCTAAAGAAGTATAGCCTTTCACTCCTACCGATTGGTAATTCATAGGGCTTCCCATACTTAACACACGCCCAATGATATAATTACTGATGTAAAAATAATTCACCTTGGTTTGAATACTCATTTTCTTAGTTTTAAAGCCTGCACTGGCATTGGCTTCATAAGAAATTTCATTCTTTAAATTAGGGTTTCCTATATAATCATACCGATCATAGCTATTATAAATATAATACCCATAACCTTCAGATACAGAAGGCGCTCTTTCTCCATACCCTGCACCTACAGAAAAATTAAATTGATGTAGATTTAAGGTATATCCACCATAAAGACTAGGTAAAAACCTTGTTTTTTCTTGAGGAGCATCCGGATGAAAAATCCAGTTGAAATCTACATATTTAGAATGATTGTAATTCACACCTAAAGATCCGCCAAAATTTAAAGCACTCTTTTCAGAAATATCCCATCGGTTATTTAAAGAAAGACCTGCATAACGTGTAGTCACCCAAGGCCAGCTATAGGCAAACATAGTCCGCTTGCTTCGGTCTTGTGGGTACATCCGCATTTCTGCAATCGATAAATTATTGTAGGCATTTAACTGTGTTTCTAAAGAATAATTTTCTTTATGCAGATTCACTTTTGAAACCAAGCCATAAGTAGTACTCCACCCTGGCATATCCATATGGACTAAATTTTCCGGTCGTGTAGTATCGTCCATCTCATGTTCTATTGTATTAAAATAGACTTTGGTATCCCAAACCCTGAATATACCTTTATCAAAAAGCTGTTTATAAGACGCTGAAGTAATAATGGCTCTAGAAAGTGATAAATCCATAGGCAGTGCAGGATACCCCACATCTCTTGCCATATCGAATATAGCATCTACCTTTAACGACGATAATTCACTGGTTTTATATGCCAGCCCTAATGACGTATTAAACTTTTTGTATTGAGAATAGTTGATTTCATTACTATTTCCATCCGAATAATTTTCTGCTTTTCGATAAGATATACTCCCTTCTGCTACTAACTTATCGCTAGAATAGGCTACATTCCCAAGATTAAAAAATTGTTTATTATTGAATTCAAATCCGGACTGATAATTTCCATTCCATTTTTTGGCTAGCCCAAAAGGCGTGCTTTTTCTTTTTAAATCGATACTTCCGGCCACAGTTGCTCCAGAAAGTCCGCCTGATTGTCCTGATTTTATATCTATTTTAGAAAGATTACTACTTTCTACATACGAGGTTACCGGATCCATTTTATCGGTACAAGCTCCAAAAATATGCATCCCGTCAATGGTTATAATTGATCGTTCTGTATTCATATTATTCAGCAATGGCTCCCAAGCATATGCTCCTCTTTTTATAAAACTGATGTTATCTGAAGAGGCTAAATACTCATCTACAGAAACTGCCATTTTCATTTCCGTTTCTAACTGCTTCTTCAGTATTTTTATTAAGTGTACTTCTCCCAATAAAACCGGAATACTATCTTTCTCTTTAGGTTCTTTTTGAGCATTAGCTATAAATGTTGCCAAAAGAAATAATATGGTGAGTTGTTTCTTCATTTTAGAATAAAGTATCTATATACAATTCGCCTTTTTCACCTTCAATACCAGGGGTAAAAGCTGTAGAAACCTCGGTGCCTTTTACAACTTCATCTTCACTATTCAGCATAATAAAATTTAAAGTCCATGCGCCTGTCATGGTATAATTAACCACGCCGTGATAGAAACCATCGCTACCTTGAGTAAGATCTTGATTGTTTGGAGTAGAATGATTTCCCATAGAGGGTTCTGGCATTCTTGGGTCTATCAACAGGGTGTAGTCTTCAACTACTGAATATGAAAACTGTGACGGATCTGGAAAATCTCCCGCTGGTGTTGTTGGATTATTATATTTATAAATACCAGCAATCAACTCGTTTTCTGCAACTTTTGGTTTTCTAGGAGCTACTAAAGCAATAACATACTCTTGATTATCTGCTCCTGTAAAACTTGTAATATTTAAGTTTTTATTGAGTTGCTCTTCAACAGAAATCTGTTGATTTACTTGATGAATTTGATTATTCGCTGTCAAGCTGAAGTATAATTCCCAACTCTCTAATGAAGTACTTTCAGAAGTAAATACGGCATAACCTACATAAGCGTTCTCTGCTTCATCGTAAACCAAATTATAACTATGCGGACAAGAAGTTGCCACATCATCACTTGAAAATATAGGCAGTAACGTAACCTCAGCACCAGCTAAATTTTCATTGGTTTCTGTAACCGTAAGCTGTAAACGAATTTCATTATAGCCTTTATTAAAAGTTCCGTTTAAAGATTCGACACTAATTTTATAATCTCCAGTATTAAAAGAAAGCGCGTCTTCAAAAATATAATCTTCAGTAACTGTTGGGCTTAACTCTGCCTCATAATCTGTTTTGTCAATGGTGCATGACAGGGTTACTGCAAATAGCATTGCAGCTAACCAAAATATAATATTCTTCATTTTTATTGAATATGAATATTAAATTGATGAGTAAATGAAAGGCAGCAAAAGGGATAGTCTACAAAACACTGTTATTATAAAAAACAACATATCGTATTTGTATAGATTTTTTGCTGATTTTGAATAAGTTAAATTTTCTTAGTATGAATAAAAATATCCATAGCATTAGTCTGAGATATTGAAAAATCAATATCTTAAACTCACTTCTAAAAAAATTTGATATTTATACGATGGGAGGTCTAAAAACAGAATCTTTCTCGAAATAAGAATAGGCATAGATATATTCTGAATTTATTTTAGATTTTAGCGTATAGGCAAAAGTTTCAATACCAAAATCTTCTTCTATTTGCTGAAAGAAAACAATACTTGTTTCAGTAGAAAAATGTTTTTTTTCTTTTTCTGTATCTGAAGCTTTAGATAGCTGCCTCATTAAATAGCACTTTCCATTACAAGCAAGTTTTGGCTTATCTTTATTTACACAAAGTTCGGTTTTAATATAATCGTAAAAAGCCACATATTCTAATAAAGGCAGAACGGGCTTAACGAGCATAAATATAAAAAATATGTAAACACCTAACTTCACGCTGTAAAGATCGTTATTATTTTATTATGAAGCAACCTCAATTTAGTCTTATAAGATAGACTAAATCTCAAAAAATTACGAATGAAATGAGATTTTAAATAGATAAGTTATTTCAGCTGAAAACTTTCTAACACACCATTCATTTCTGGATAAATTTCTGAATATACATCTTCTTGACTCGCCAAGGTTAAAATATAAACTTGATTTCCTTTTTTATAATAATCTTGAATATACTTACGCATTCCTTCATCAAAAATAACTTTAAACTCAAGACGATAACCATTTAAGGCATTTCTTTCAAACTCATTAAAATCTGTAATTACTGCCACTAGATCTATCTCATCTTTTAATTGTTGAGCTGCTTTCGCTAAGCTTAAATTACCGAAATCTCGAGTTACCATATTTATATTCTCTATATATTTACGGTCTCTTTTTGGCTTTTTAGGATTTAAAATAAATTCAGTATTATCTTTTCCACTTTTGTCTAAATTTAAATTAGACGCATAAGTAATTGAATAATTTTTATTTCCGAAAATGTGCTGCTTTTCATGCTGACAACTGATAAATATAAAAATACTGAAAATTGTTGCAAGAAATTTCATATTGTTATAAATAAACACGCTATACTTTACAAATAATTAAAATTAAAGTCTAAAAACAAAAAATGATTAACTAAATTATACAACATATAATTTAGTTAATCATCTTAGTAAGATAAGGTTATTCTAGAAAATGAATTAACTCTTATTTTTTTGTCTCTTTGCCTCTATACTTCCATTCGGTAATTCCTCCTTTTAAATCGTAGACTTTTACAAAGCCAGAATCTTTTAATATTTGAGCACTTTTTTCACTTCTATTTCCTGAATTACAATAAACAATCAAGGGCTGATCTTTATTTAATTGTGAAAGTTTAGCAGAGAAATTTTTATCATACACAATATTTTGCGCATCTTGTATATGTTCTTCATTAAACTCATCTTCTGTACGTACATCGATGAGTTTAACATTATTCACATCAGAAAGTTCTTCAACCTCTTCAGGGGTCACCATCTCAATAGTATCATCAGGTGTTACCTCTTTACACGAAAAGCAAAACCCTAGTACAAGAACTAAGGTTGCGAGAATAATATTTTTTTTAAAGAAAATATCCAATTTATTAATTTGCATTAGTTTCACCTTCCCATTCTGTAATACCACCTTGCAAGTTATAAGTATTTGCTGCGCCTACTTGATCTAATATTTGACAGGCTTGTGCACTTCTTTTACCAGAGCGGCAATACACATAGAAATTTTTAGATTTATCTAACTCATTGATTTCATCCATAAATTTTTGAGCTTGAAAAATATCTAATTGCGTTGAATTAGGGATGTGTTTTTCTTCATATTCTTCATCGGTACGAACATCTAACAAAAATGAATTATTATCATTTTCATATTGTTCTTTCCATTCTTTCTGAGATAATTCTTTCATAAATTACTTTTTTGAAGACAAAAATAAGTTTTTATTTAATACTACAACCAATAGCTTTAGTAGTCTTTACAGAAACTTCTTTTCCGGCTAACAACTCTTGAATTGCATTCTCTAGAAAAGTTTCTTTTACATCATTAGGATCTTGATAATTATCATCAATTGCACCAATGTATTTCACTATATTTCCTTTTCTTTCTTTTTGTAATAAATAAACATGAGGCGTTTTTGTCGCTCCATAAACTGGATATATTTTTTGCCCTTCATCTAATAAATAAGGAAAAGTAAATCCTTTTTGCTTTGCTCTTAACTGCATGTTTTCGAAACTATCCTGCTCATTTTTATTAGGGTCGTTTGGATTAATTGCTATTACAGGATAGCCTTTAGGCTTGTATTTTTTATCTAATGCCACAATTCTATTCTCATAAGCTTTAGCATAAGGACAATGATTCGTGGTAAAAACTACAATAAAACCTTTAGCTTCATCAAAATCGCTTAATGAAACCATTTTACCGTCTATATTCTTCAATTTAAAATTGGCAGCAGTATCACCTATATGGTAACCATTTTCAGATGAGTTTGAAGACTCTTCACTGTTTACAACATTGTTTACAGCAAAAGCAGAAGCAGCAATAATTGCTGCCGAAACGGTTAAGATTTTAAAAGTTCTCATAATTATATTCTATTTGGCATTTTTAAATTTTTCAACTTCTTCAAGTAACTCTTGATAAGTGTCAAATTTTTCAGGGTAAAATTCTCTATTCTTTGTGTTATATAGTAAAGTAGCAGGAATGGCTCCATCCCAATTCTCATCTACTTTTGGAATCCAGTTATTGCTTCTTGGATCGTCTAATAAAATTACTTTTGCATTAATATTATTCTTCTCTACAAAAGGTAGCAATTGTGATTCCTTCATGTTTGGCATATCTAAACTTACCAAAATCACCTCAACATTATTTTCTTCCTTATTAAGTTTGGTAAAATACGGCAGCTCTTCTACACAAGGAGCACACCAAGTTGCCCAAAAATTAACTATGTAAGTTTTATCTTCATCATTAGGAAGTTGAGCTTCTAACTGATTAAAATTATAAGTAGGAATTTCTAAACTTTGAAAATCTGCTTTAACATTTTCTTTTTCACCAGCATCTTTACAACTTATAACGAGTAAAATTAATCCTAATATTAATATCCATTTATTCATATATTACTCAAAATTACATCATTACTTCATTTCAAAGCAATACGTTAACACGAATTTAAAATTTCATTCTAAATTTAAAAGCTAAAGCTATAGGTTAGATTGTTACTCTACCTAAATTTTAAAAAAATTTAACACTAGTTTGATAAATAAAACTTTATTTAAACATACATTTGTATATACAAATATTGTACAAACAATGAAAGTTGAACAAATTTTAAAATCAAAAGCAAAGTTTTCAATTGAAAAAAAAGTGCTCATTAACTTACAGTTAGTGAGCACTAAAACAGGAAGTGAGATGATGTGCACGCTTAAAGAATTTGGAGTTTCTGTACAACAATTCAATGTGCTAAGAATATTAAGAGGCCAAGATAAAAAACCAGCCAATTTAAGTACAATACAAGACCGAATGGTACACCAAATGAGTAACACTACTCGCTTAGTCGATAAATTAATTGAAAAAAAATTGGTAGATCGCTGTATTTGTGAAGAAAATAGACGTAAAGTAGAAATAGTGATCACTCAACAAGGATTAGATCTTTTAAATAAAATTGACCCCAAAGTTGAAGCCTTAGAAAAAGAGTCTACCAAAGGTTTAAACCAAGAAGAATTAAAACAATTAAATATCTTATTAGAAAAGTTAAGATCATAAATTTTAATTAAACATTTGTATATACAATAATTATGAAAACACTTTTAGAAAATTTAAACTGGAGATACGCTACCAAACGTTTCGATGAAAATAAAAAGATTAATAAAAAAGATCTTTCAGACCTAAAAGAAGCTATTCGTTTAAGCGCCTCTTCTTACGGTTTACAACCTTATAAATTTATAGTAGTCGAAGATCAAACCGTAAAAGAAAAATTACGCGCTGCAGCATACAATCAGCCCCAACTTACAGAAGCATCTCAAGTAATTATTTTAGCTTCTTATACAGAAGTAAAAGAAGAATACATTCAAAACTTTATGAAAGATGTTGCTGAAACAAGAGGTTTAAAAGTTTCAGATTTAGAAGGGTATGCAAACATGATTAAAGGTGCATCTATGACATTACCAAAAGATCAACAAGCAGTATGGACCGCTAAACAAGCTTACATCGCTTTAGGATTTTTATTAACTGCTGCAGCCACTTTAAAGATTGATTCTTGCCCTATGGAAGGTTTTAATGCAGAAGAATTTGACGAAATTCTAGGTTTAAAAGAAAAAGGATTAACAACAGCAGTTATCGCTCCAGTAGGCTATAGAAGCGAAGAAGACGCTACACAAAATCAAAAAAAGGTTAGAAAGTCTAACGAAGATTTATTTATTAATATTTAATCAAATTTCCGAAAATCAGCAAATTATGAAAACAAACCTATTAAAATCAGTTGCACTTTTTGCAATGGTAATCACAATGATTTCCTTTACAGCAAACCCTATCAAGAAAAAAACTTTAGACACAAAACAAAGTAAAATTGAGTGGGAAGGTGAAAAATTAACCGGTTCTCACGAAGGTACCATCATGTTTAAAGAAGGCTACTTAAACATGGACGGAGATAAAATTACAGGTGGTGAATTTATCGTAGATATGTCTTCTATTATTGCTACAGATTTAGAAGGTGAATACAAGCAAAAACTAGAAGGTCACTTAAAATCTGATGATTTCTTCGGAACAGCAAACCACCCTACTGCCAAATTAGTAATTAAAAATGCAATTAAAAAAGGGAATGATTACGGAGTAATTGCAGACCTTACCATTAAAGGAATAACTAAACCAGTTACTTTCGATTTAGATATGAATGCTGATACAGCTACTACAGAATTAACAATAGATAGAACTGAGTATGATGTAAAATACGGATCTGGAAGTTTATTCGATAACTTAGGTGATAATGTAATTTATGATGATTTCGAACTAGACATCACTCTTAAATTTTAAATAAAAGATTTGGTAAATTAAAAATCATACTTATCTTTGAAGCAATGAAAAATTTAACTGTACATACTTGGTGGTGGAATAACTTACGGCAAAATTCGTGAGCTAGCACCGCTTTGTATATTACCATATCCAAAAAGGCTTGTCATCACGACAAGCCTTTTTTTTATTGAATATTTTTAAAACAAAATTATGTATACCCTCAAAACCGAATCAACAAAAATAATCGCAGATACGATTACTCCGGTAAGTATTTATTTAAAGTTACGCGATCAATTCCCGCATAGCTTACTGTTAGAAAGTAGCGATTACCATGCTAATAAAAACAGTTTCTCTTACATCTGCTGTAATCCCATAGCTTCTATTAAAGCTGAAAACAACACACTTTATATTGAATATCCTGATGGGAAACTAATTGAAAAAAATATTACGTCAGAAGTTCATATTCCTTCAGAAATAGAAAATTTTGCCAAGCAATTTCATACAGAAGAAACTAATTACAAATTCATTCATAACGGTATTTTCGGTTATACAGGTTACGATGCTGTAAAATATTTTGAGAATATTCAACTTCAAGAAAAAGAAAATAAACTCGAAATCCCAGATTTTTATTACGCCGTTTATCAAAATATAATTGCCATTAATCATTTTAATAATGAAGCCTATTTATTTTCACACAACTACAATTCAGAAAGTAATTTAGATACGCTACTTGCCTTATTACAAACTAAGAATTTTGCTCAATTCAATTTTGAGACCGATGGCGATATCACTTCAAATATAGAAGACGAAGTTTATAAGCAAAACGTAGAAAAAGCTAAACAACATTGCGCACGAGGCGATGTTTTTCAACTGGTTTTATCGAAGCGTTTTACGCAGAAATTTAAAGGCGATGATTTTAACGTTTATCGTGCTTTACGAAGTGTAAACCCATCTCCTTACCTATTCTATTTTGACTACGGAAATTTTAAAATCTTCGGAAGTTCTCCCGAGGCACAATTAGTAGTTGAAGATGAAATGGCAGAAATTCATCCCATTGCAGGAACCATAAAGCGTTCTGGTGATGACGAACGTGATGCAGAACTTGCCAAAAAATTAGCTTCAGATGCTAAAGAAAACTCAGAACACGTCATGCTCGTAGATTTAGCTAGAAACGATTTGAGTAGAAATTGTGCAACGGTAAAAGTAGAAACCTACCGCGAAATTCAGTTTTTCTCGCACGTGATTCATTTGGTGAGTAAAGTCACAGGGAAAAAGAAAAAGAACATCAAAACCATGCAGTTAGTGGCAGACACCTTTCCCGCGGGAACATTAAGCGGAGCTCCAAAATACAAAGCCTTAGAATTAATTGAAAAATACGAAACCGTAAACAGAACTTTTTATGGCGGTGCGATTGGTGTGATGGATTTTAAAGGAAACTTTAATCATGCCATTATGATTAGAACATTTTTAAGCAAAGATCACCAACTACATTGGCAAGCCGGGGCAGGAATCGTTACCGATTCTAAACCAGAAAACGAATTACAAGAAGTTTATAATAAACTAGGAGCGCTTACTAAAGCCTTAGAAATTGCTAAAGAATTATAACAATCGAACTAATCGTCAACCTGAACTTGATTCAGGTTCTCATTCAGCTTGTAAAAAACCCTAATGAGATACTGAAATAAATTCAGTATGACTAAAAGGTTCATTAACTACCATATGAAATCTTATAATATGAAAAAGATATTAGTCATCGATAACTACGACAGTTTTGTGTACAACCTGGTACATTATTTAGAAGACCTTGGCTGCGAAGTAATTGTTAAAAGAAATAATGAAATTGATTTAGAAGAGATTAAAGCTTTCGATAGAATTTTACTTTCTCCAGGACCGGGAATTCCTTCAGAAGCAGGTTTATTAAATGAGATCGTAAGCAAATATGCACCTACTAAAAGTATTTTAGGAGTTTGTTTAGGTCAACAAGCTATAGGCGAAGTATTTGGAGCTAAACTTAATAACCTTAATCAGGTTTTTCACGGAGTAGCTACTCCTATTCAAATTGTAGAGGGTGAAAATAAACTGTTTAAAAATTTACCGCAAACCTTAGAAGTTGGTCGCTATCATTCTTGGGTGGTTCAAGATTTACCTAACACGTTAATCCCAACTTCTTATGATGAAAACGGACAAATTATGTCGCTTCGTCATCGGGATTTTCAAGTATATGGTGTGCAATTTCATCCAGAATCTGTGCTCACGCCACAGGGAAAAGAAATGCTGAAAAATTGGATTGAAATTCCTGTAAAAAGCGAAGAAACTATTCCTGCATAACTAAGATCTTGAATTCTATAAAAAAAATCAGATTTCGATTTATAAAATTTCATTAATATGAAGCAATTACTCAATAGATTAACACACCACGAAATTTTAAGCAAAGCGGAAGCTAAACAGGCGCTATTTACTATTTCTGAAGCAAATGCTAATCACAGTCAAATTGCCAGCTTTCTCACCGTTTATATGATGCGTAGCATCACTATTGAAGAATTAGCAGGTTTTCGTGAGGCACTTTTAGAATTAGCGGTTCCCATTAATTTGTCAGCATACAATTCTATAGATTTATGCGGTACGGGTGGCGATGGAAAAAACACCTTTAATATCTCAACCTTAGCCTCCTTAATTACTGCTGGAACTGGTGTGAATGTCACCAAACACGGAAATTACAGTGTTTCATCGGTAAGCGGAAGCAGTAATGTACTTGAAAGTTTGGGTGTAAAATTTTCTAACGATCAAGCTTTTTTAGAAACTTGTTTAGAAAAAGCCAATATTTGTGTATTACACGCACCACTTTTTCATCCGGCTATGAAATTTGTAGCTCCCGTAAGAAAAGATTTAGCCGTTAAAACTTTCTTTAATATGTTGGGCCCAATGGTAAATCCTGCCAAACCAACACATCAAATTGTAGGAGTTTTTAGTTTAGAACTGGCAAGAATTTATAGCTACCTCTACCAAGATACAGCAACTAATTTTAAAATTGTACACGCACTCGATGGTTATGATGAAATTTCACTAACCGGAGATACTAAAATAGTGGGTAATCAAATAAATACCGTTTTAACTCCCAAAGATTTTAATGCTGAAAAAATTCAGGCAAAAGAAATTTATGGAGGAGAAACCATTTCAGAAGCGGTTCACTTATTTCAACAAATTTTAAACGGAAATGGCACAGAATCACAAAATCAGGTAGTTTGCGCAAATGCAGCTTTAGCGATTTCAACCGTTAAAAATTGTAGCCTTCAAGAAGGCTTAGCTATGGCTGAAGAATCTTTAAAAAGCAGAAAAGCTTTAGAAAAATTAAAAACACTTCAAAAACTAAGCGCATAATGGCAACTATATTAGACACCATCGTTAAGCATAAGCTTACAGAAGTTCGGTTAAAAAAAGAATTGTTTAATATATCCTATTTAGAGCAATCTTCGCTACTTAAAAGAAAATGCTTTTCGTTAAGTGAAACTTTAAAAAACAGCAAAAGCGGAATCATTGCAGAACATAAACGCCGCTCCCCTTCTAAGCCAAGTATTAATCAAAAATTGCTTGTTAATGAAGTGGTTTTAGGTTACCAAAAAGCAGGAGCTTGCGGAAGTTCGGTCTTAACAGATAATAGTTTTTTTGGAGGTTCTTTAGAAGACTTACAATTGGCTAGAGCAACTACAGATTTTCCATTATTGCGAAAAGATTTTATTATCGATGAATATCAAATTTTAGAAGCTAAAGCACACGGAGCCGATGTGATTTTGTTAATCGCCGCAATTTTGAGTCCGCTACAAATTAAAAACTTTACTAACCTCGCCAATCAATTGGGTTTAGAGGTTTTGCTAGAAGTTCACAATGAAAAAGAACTACAAGAAAACCTTAATGCACAAGTTCAGCTTATTGGAGTGAATAATAGAAATTTAAAGACGTTCGAGGTTTCTACACAAATTAGCAAAGAACTAGCCCAACAAATTCCAAATGAAATCGTTAAAATCTCTGAAAGCGGATTAAAATCTGTAGACGATATTTTAGAATTGAGAACCTACGGTTTCCGTGGCTTTTTAATTGGAGAAACCTTTATGAAAACTGAGAATCCTGGGGAAAGTGCTGAAAATTTTATTAAAGAAACTGAAGGTAATTAATAAATTAATGTTGATAGATTAAGTATTTAACAACAAATTTTAACGTCATGCTGAACTTGATTCAGCATCTCATCAGAAGAGGAATTCAGGATAAAATCCGGGATGACAAAAAAATTAAAAAAATGAAACTGAAAGTCTGCGGAATGAAATATGAAGAGAATATCTTGGAGCTTGCAAAGCTTCAGCCTGATTATATGGGTTTTATTTTCTATAAAAAATCAGGACGATTTGTAAGTGAAAAAATTCCTGAAATAGATTCTACTATCAAAAAAGTAGGCGTTTTTGTAGATGCAGACTTCAATTTTATTCAACAAAAAGTTAAAGATTACGATTTACAGACAATTCAACTTCACGGAAATGAAAGTGTTGATTTTTGCAGAAATTTAAAAAAATCATTCAAAAATAAAACGCCAGAAATTATCAAAGCATTTGCTATAAAAGATGAATTCAATTTTAGCCTATTAGAAGAATATCTTGATATTGTAGATTATTTTCTGTTCGACACCAAAGGAAAACAACCTGGAGGCAACGGATATACGTTCGATTGGCAAGTATTAAAAGAGTATCCATTTCAAAAACCGTTTATGTTAAGTGGAGGAATTGGTTTAAATGAAATAGAAAAAATTAAAGCATTTCAACAATTAAATCTTCCTTTATATGGCATCGATGTGAACAGTAAATTTGAAATCGAACCCGGAAGAAAAAACATAGAAAATTTAAAAAAATTTAAAACTCAATTGCTATGAGTACAACAAATCATATTAATAAAGAAGGTTATTACGGAGAATACGGTGGTGCTTTTATACCAGAAATGCTCTACCCAAATATTGCGCAACTAAAAGCCCAATATTTAGATATTATTGGCGATCAAACTTTTCAAGAAGAATATCAACAATTGTTGAGAGATTACGTAGGCAGACCTACTCCGCTCTATTTCGCTAATCGATTAAGCGAAAAATACAACACTAAAATTTATCTAAAACGTGAAGATCTTTGCCACACTGGCGCGCATAAAGTAAATAATACTGTAGGGCAAATTCTATTAGCCAAACGTTTGGGCAAAAAACGCATCATTGCAGAAACAGGAGCTGGACAACACGGCGTAGCTACTGCCACAGTTTGCGCATTAATGGGAATGCCGTGTTTTGTATATATGGGCGAAATTGATATGAAACGCCAAGCTCCTAATGTGGCGAGAATGAAAATGTTGGGCGCCGAAGTGATCCCTTCAACTTCAGGAAGTAAAACCTTAAAAGACGCTACCAACGATGCTATTCGTGATTGGATTAATAATCCTGAAGAAACTCATTATATTATTGGTTCTGTGGTAGGTCCACACCCTTATCCCGATATGGTGGCACGCTTACAGAGTATTATCTCACAAGAAATAAAAGTACAGTTACTAGAAAAAGAAAATAAAACCAATCCCGATCATATTATTGCCTGCGTGGGCGGCGGTAGTAATGCAGCGGGAGCTTTTTATCATTATTTAGATGAAAAAGACGTCAATCTCATAGCTGTTGAAGCTGCAGGAAAAGGAATTAATAGCGGAGAAAGTGCCGCAACTTCTCAACTCGGAAATAATGGAATTATTCACGGAAGCAAAACCTTGTTAATGCAAAGTGAAGACGGACAAATAACCGAGCCGTATTCTATTTCAGCAGGCTTAGATTATCCGGGCGTGGGACCAATGCACGCTCATTTATTTGCTAGTAAACGTGCAGAATTCTTATCGGTTACCGATGATGAAGCGATGCAAGCTGGAGCCAACCTCTCTAAGCTAGAAGGTATTATCCCGGCTATAGAAAGTGCTCACGCTTTGGCTGCTTTAGAACAAAAGAAATTTCAACCCGATGAGGTGGTGGTGATTAACCTATCTGGTCGCGGTGATAAAGATCTAGAAACTTATATGGACTATTTTAATTTATAATTTGGGCGCCCGAGCGGGCTATTCGCTATATCTTTTTTGCTTGTCACTTCGAGCGGAGTAGAGAAGCTTTACATAGCAAAAAAGGATGCCGCTTCTATCCCTGGCGCAACTGTAAATCTTTAAAAAATTAGAATTTCAAAATTACACCTTAACATGAATAGAATTTCAAAAAAACTACAAGAAGATAAAAAGTTACTTTCTATCTATTTTACGGCAGGTTACCCAGAACTTAACGATACCAAAACTATACTCGAAAAACTTGAAACATCTGGAGTAGATCTTGTCGAAATTGGTTTACCATTTAGCGATCCGTTAGCCGATGGCCCTACCATACAAGCAAGCTCTACCAAAGCTTTACAAAACGGAATGACTACCGAAAAACTTTTTGAACAACTCAAAGATATTCGAGAATCTGTTTCTATTCCGTTAATCATCATGGGATACTTTAACCCAATGCTACAATATGGGATTGAAAAGTTTTGTGAAAAATGTGCAACTATTGGTATTGACGGACTTATAATCCCAGATCTCCCTTTAGAAGTTTACACCAAAGAATATCAAAAGACTTTCCTGCAATACGGTTTACAGAATATTTTTTTAATAACGCCACAAACCGCAGAAGAACGCATTCGACAAATTGATAATGCTTCTGAAGGTTTTATATATATGGTAAGTTCAGCTAGTATTACTGGAGCTAAAAATAGTTTTGGAGACGCACAACAAACTTATTTTGAACGCATAAAAAATATGAAACTTCAACACCAACAAATTGTAGGGTTTGGTATAAGCAATCAAGAAACGTTTCAAAAAGCCACACAATTTACAAAAGGGGCTATTATTGGTTCTGCATTTATTAAACATTTAACCGAAAATGGAACGCAGCATATTGACTCATTTATCAAGCAGATTAGAATGTAAAATTAACCTTTTTGATTATACGTAATTTGTAATCATGAGTGTTTTCGTCATTCTGGACTTGATCCGGAATCGCATAATCCATTGAAAAACAAAAATATTCAGGCTGAGACTCTGAATCAACACTTCGACTCCGCTCAGTGTGACAAAAGGGTGACGGTTTCTTATTATGATTCAAAAGACATTAAATCAATCTTTTAATAAACTAGAAATTTTTAAAGTAGTTTTCCAATTACGGGCAGTGGCTTTTGTATTCAATTTTTTCTCAATAAGTGTGGTAGATAATTTCGAGTTTCTTACACCATCAATATAATTTACATAAAGATGTTGGTTTTCAACTTTAAATTCTTCAGTAGAAAATTTTAATTCTTTAAAATTTTCTACTGCCTCTTTAGTTGATTTTTCCTTTAGAAAAATAAGATGCAACTGTTTAAAATCTTCTGCTTCAGGAAATGGATTTTCAGTTATTGTTTTTTCTATTTCTTCGGCAGTTCTAATAATCACCGGAATTTCGTACGTATATTCTTCTAATAAATGTTGCGTTAATTTTTCTTCTAGAATTGCCGAACTCTTTTCTTCCGAAGTAAAAAATAAATTACCACTTTGAATATAGGTCGAAACTTCTGTAAAGCCTATTTTCAGCACAGATTCGCGTAAATCTGCCATCTTTAATTTTCGCTTTCCGCCTACATTTATGCCTCTCAATAAGGCAATATATTTTTGACTCATTTTTAAAATTTCGGTTAAATGATTTATATAAAAAATAATGAATTTGTAAAACTATCAATTTTTTTGGCAAGTTGTTTGTAAATGTCTTTTCAACACAAAACTTGAATTATGAAAAACATCAACATTCTTTTCGCAGTACTTGCGCTAGGCTTATTTTCTTGTCATAAAGAAATTAAAAATTCGATTCAGCAAGAAGATCAACAATCGAAAACAGCTAACCCCCCAGAGATTTTAGAAGAAAATATTGAAGATTTAGAGTATAATGAAGTTGAGGTTAAAGAACTATATGCTCCTCAAGCAATTCAAAGTGATATGAAGATGAAACAGATACCTTCTATTCCAAATCCCCAAGAAAACCGAGAATCGTATAAAGAAATTGAAGAGAATATCTTTAAAATGGTGAACTCTTCGCCGCTTTCAACTTTTTCTATCGATGTAGATAAAGCAAGTTATAGCAATGTGAGAAGAATGATTAACAACGGAGAAACTATTCCTAAAGACGCGGTAAAAATTGAAGAATTCATTAATTATTTCGATTACGATTATCCGCAACCTTCTGGTGAGAATCCTTTTTCTATAAATACTGAAGTTGCTCAATCTCCTTGGAATAAAGACATCAAATTGGTAAAAATTGGTTTGCAAGGAAAAAAAGTTTCTTTAGGAAATATTCCGCCTTCTAATTTGGTATTCTTGATTGATGTTTCTGGTTCGATGAATGCTGCAAACAAACTTCCGCTTTTAAAATCGGCTTTCAAATTATTGGTAAATCAACTTCGCGATGAAGATAAAATTAGCATTGTTACTTATGCTGGAGCAGCTGGTTTGGCTTTACAACCAACTTCAGATAAAAATAAAATTCTAGAAGCCTTAAATAATCTAAGTGCAGGCGGATCAACCGCTGGCGGACAAGGAATACAATTAGCGTATAAAACTGCTGAAGAAAATTTTATAAAAGGCGGAAACAATAGAGTGATTTTGGCCACCGACGGAGATTTTAATATAGGCGCCAGTAGCGACCGAGCGATGGAAGATTTAATTGTCGAAAAAAGAGAAAGTGGTGTTTTTCTTACTTGCTTAGGGTTTGGAACGGGAAATTACCAAGATTCGAAAATGGAGACACTTGCCGATAAAGGAAACGGAAATCACGCGTATATTGATACAATGCAAGAAGCGCAGCGCGTCTTAGGAACCGAGTTTGGAGGTACTTTATATACCATTGCGAAAGATGTAAAAATTCAGGTAGAATTTAATCCTGCAAAAGTACAAGCTTACCGACTTATTGGTTATGAAAACCGATTGTTAAACGATGAAGATTTTAACGACGATAAAAAAGATGCTGGTGAATTGGGTAGCGGTCATTCGGTAACTGCGCTTTATGAAATTATTCCGGTTGGGGTAAGAAGCAAATGGCTAAAAGATGTAGACGATTTAAAATATTCAGAAAAAAAAGTAAAAGGGAATTCAGATGAATTACTTACCGTTAAATTTAGATACAAAAAACCCGATGGTGATAAGAGTAAGCTCCTTACAAAAGTGACAAAAGATGAGGATATTCAATTTGAAAAAGCTTCTGAAGATTTAAAGTTTAGCGCAGCACTCTCCATGTTCGGAATGAAAATTAGAGCGTCTGAATTTGCCGAAGACATTTCAAAAAAAGATATAATTAAATTCGCTGAAGAAGGTAAAGGCAGCGACAAGCAAGGCTACAGAGCAGAATTTATTAGACTTGTAAAGGCATCTATAAATAAGTTTGATTAATTATAAATGACTTAACAAGATTTTATAAAACCTTTAATACACTACAAAGCGTCAATTCTTTAATTTAGGTAAAATTAAAAAAATACATTATGGGACGTATTGAAGATAATCATAAAAAAAGAAAACATGACGATACAGAAAGTCCATTAGGGAGTTTTGGTGATCGTAAAAAAAACACCAATAAAGTAGATTATGATGAATCTACGGTTAAAGACCAACAAAATAAAGAATAATGATAATTCTAAAAGAATTGATTTAAAGCTGTCAATATAAGACAGCTTTTTTTTAGCCTAACCACTTTTTGTTTAATTTTACAAACAAAAATATAAACAAAATTTTCAAAAAGAAATAAAACACCCATGAACTATTATAATAAAGAACATATTGAAAAGTTTGATAAACAATTCAGAATTAACCTAGTTAATAGTTTAAGTGGTTATAAATCTGCCAACCTTATTGCTACTAAATCTAAAGATGAAGTTACCAATGTTGCCATCTATAGCTCTGTAATTCATCTAAGTAGCAACCCTCCATTACTCGGCTTTATTTTACGTCCAACTTCTGTTGAAAGAAACACTTACGATAATTTAGTCTCTACGGGAGAGTTTACTGTCAATCATATTCATCGAGACATTATTAAAGAAGCTCACCATACTTCGGCCAAATACAAAGGAGAAATTTCAGAATTCGATAAAACAAATTTAACCGAAGAATATCAAAAAGGATTCTTCCCTCCGTTTGTAAAAGAAGCAAGAATAAAAATGGGATGTAAATTAGTTAATTACTATTATATAAAAGAAAATAAATGCCGAATGATTGTTGGAGAAATTGAGCATCTCTTTTTTGATGATGGAATTGAAGAAAAAGATGGTTGGCTAAATTTAGAAAAAGCAGAAACCGTTGCCATTAATGGTCTCGATGGCTATGCTGAAACTCATTTAATAGACAGATTTGACCATGCAAAACCCGACAAAAAGGTGAGTTCTATTATTAATGAAGAAAAATAACCTTCCCACAAAAATTTGCCCTGTTTGCAAAAGACCATTTTCTTGGCGAAAAAATGGGAGCGAGATTGGGAAGAAGTAAAATATTGCAGTAAAAAATGCTCGAAAAACAGAAATACAATATAATTTGGTTCAGGAACGATTTAAGAGTTTTTGATAATTATTCTATTAAAAAAGCTTTTCAAGAAAACTTACCCATCATTGCAGTTTATTGCTTTGATCCTCGTCATTATCAAACTAATAAATTCGGTTTTAAAAAAACTGAAAAATTTAGGGCTCAGTTTTTAATTGAAAGTGTAGAAAATCTTCAGAAAAATTTAAAGGAAAAGCTAAATATTAGTTTGCTTATCTTTAATGATTATCCAGAGAAGGTTTTACCTAATTTACACGAAGAATACTTCATAGAAAAGCTATTTCTTCAAAAAGAATGGACGCAAGAAGAAGTTAAAGTTCAGCAAAAAATTCAGCATCAATTACCCGAAGTGAAATTTATTGAGACTTACGATCAATTTTTATTTCATCCCGAAGATATTCCCTACGATTCTTTTCAGCATATTCCTAAAGTTTACACGCAATTCAGAAAAAAATTAGAAGCCCAAGCTCAAGTAAGACCGCTCGCAAATTTACCAGAACCACAACCCGAAAATTTTCTTATAAACCATACGACAAAAGTTCCTTCGTTAAAAGGTTTAGGCTTAGCCAAAATTGAAAAAGACTCTAGAACTGCTTTTCCTTTTTGTGGCGGAGAAGATGAAGCCAATAAACGCATTCAATATTATTTTTGGGAAACAGGTTTACTTCAGCATTATAAAAAAACGCGTAATCAACTTTTAGGTGCAGATTATAGCTCCAAGCTTTCTGCTTGGTTAGCTAACGGAAGTATTTCAGCAAGAACAATTTATTGGCAAGTTAAAAAATTTGAAAACCAAGTGGTTAAAAATGATAGTACTTATTGGTTAATTTTTGAGTTGATTTGGCGAGACTATTTTAAATACATTTCTTTAAAACACGGAAATAAAATATTTCAACTTAGTGGAATTTTAGATAAAAATTTAACTTGGAATAACGATCAAGAAGCTTTTAAAAATTGGATTAAAGGAAACACAAAAGAACCTTTTGTAAACGCAAATATGAAAGAAATTGCAGCCACCGGTTTTATGAGTAATCGTGGTAGACAAAATGTGAATAGTTTTTGGGCTAAAGAGTTAAAACAAGATTGGCGAGTTGGTGCTGTCTATTTAGAAAGTATGCTCATAGATTATGATGTGCATAGCAATTGGGGAAATTGGATGTACAATAGCGGCGTAGGTAACGACCCAAGAGACCGAAAATTTAATATTGCCAGCCAAGCAAAACGTTATGACCCTGAAAAAAAATACCAACAAACTTGGCTAAGCGGTCAAAAAGAATTGTTTTAAATGCTAACTATCTTTTCTTGATTTAAAATGAAAAAACTTCGATTACTTCTTGGCGATCAACTCAATCATAAACATTCTTGGTTCACTTCAACAGATAAAAATACCATTTATTTTATAGCAGAGATACGACAAGAAACCGATTATGTTACCCACCATATTCAGAAAATAGTGGCGTTTTTCGCGTCGATGAGAAATTTCTATCAATTTATTAAAAATAAAGGCCACCAAGTAATCTATTATGAAATAGATGCCGAAGAAAACCAACAAGACCTCGTTAAAAATATTCAGCATCTTATAGAGAAATATGAAATTGAAAAATTTGAATATCAACTCCCTGATGAATATCGTTTAGACGAACAATTAAAAAACTTCTGCATTAACATAGAAATTGAAACAGAAGCTTTTGATACCGAACATTTTTATACTTCCAGAACAGATTTAACCAATTTCTACGAAGGCAAAAAAGAAATGACGATGGAATATTTTTACCGTTATATGCGTAAAAAGCATTCCATTTTAATGCAAAATGAAAAAAAACCTGAAGGCGGAAAATGGAATTTCGATAAAAGTAATCGTAAAAAATGGAAAGGTAAACCAGAAATTCCGCACAAGAGAGGTTTTAGAAAAGACGTGACTAAAATTTTAAAAAAAATTCGAGAGCAAGACATTAAAACGACAGGAAATATTGAAGCTGAAAACTTTAATTGGCCTACTTCTCGAGCAGACAGTTTAAAAGTGCTTAATTATTTCTGTAAAAATTTATTGGTTCATTTTGGCGATTATCAAGATGCCATGCATACCAATCAGTATTTTCTTTTTCATTCTAGACTTTCATTCGCTATGAATTCTAAAATGCTTTCTCCTCAAGAAATTATTGAAAAAGTTATGGATACTTATCATGAAAATTCAGAAGCAATCGACATCTCTCAAGTAGAAGGTTTTGTGCGTCAAATTTTAGGCTGGCGAGAATATATGCGTGGTATTTATTGGAAAGAGATGCCCGGCTATCGAAGGAATAACAAATTAAACAACCAAAATTCACTGCCAGATTTTTATTGGACTGCAGAAACTAAAATGAATTGCCTTCATCACGCCGTTAAGCAAAGTTTAGATGAAGCTTACGCACATCATATTCAGCGGTTAATGATCACGGGGAATTTTGCCTTGCTAGCACAAATTCATCCAGATGAAGTAGATACTTGGTATTTGGGTATTTATATCGATGCGATAGAATGGGTAGAAATGCCCAACACTCGTGGGATGAGTCAATTTGCAGATGGCGGTTTGGTTGCTACAAAACCTTATGTTTCAAGTGGTAGTTACATTAACAAAATGAGTAATTATTGCAAAGATTGCCATTACAATGTGAATAAAAAAGAAGGCGAAACTGCCTGCCCATTTAATTCACTTTATTGGAATTTCTTAGACGATAAGCGAAAACACTTTAAAGATAACCAACGCATGAATATGATGATGAGTTTACTCAACAAAATGGATCCTGAACTCTTAAAAAAACATAAAGAACGAGCGAGTAGAATACTCAAAAACATAAATCAATACTAAATGTTAGTTAACTGAAAGTTAAAGCATAGCAACTGAATAAGCATTATACATACATTTATTTCAACTAATCAAAACTAACAAAAATGAGAGACTTAATTTGGCTTATTGTTGCAATTCTAATTATAGGATGGCTTGTTGGCTATTTTGGATTTGCTGACGCAGTAGGAAGTTTAATACATATTCTTCTTGTATTGGCTGTTATCGGAATTTTATATAAATTAGCCACAGGTAGAAATCCTTAATTAAAAAAACTAATTAAAACTTAAATTATGAAAAAATTATTTTTATCACTGTTCTTAGTAGGAACTTTAGCAGCTACTTTTACAAGCTGTAGAGAAGAAAAAAGTACTGAAGAAAAAGTAGAAGACGCTGCAGAAGATGTAGGAGATTCAATGGAAGATGCTGCAGACGATGTTGAAGACGCTGTAGATTAATCTTACAAACCTACTACTTAATAAAAACCTCTTGAGATTAGATTCTCAAGAGGTTTTTATTATATACAACAATTCACATCTAACAGATACAAATATTCAAAACCAACTCATTAATTATTGCTAAATTTGTAGAAACCTCATTTTTCACAATATCAAAAATGCACACAACCCAACTAAAAGGTACCTTAGAATTTGCGAAAGAGCTCGATCAAAAAGATCCTTTAAAAAGATTTAGAAATCAATTTCATATTCCTACTAATGCCAATGGAGAAGAACAAGTCTATCTCTGCGGAAATTCTTTAGGCTTACAACCCAAGCTCACTAAAGAATATATTCAGCAAGAATTAGAAGACTGGGGTAATTTAGGAGTTGAAGGCCACACAGAAGCTAAAAGCCCTTGGTTACCCTACCACGAGTTTCTAACCGAGAATATGGCAAAAATTGTAGGCGCAAAACCTTCAGAAGTGGTTATGATGAACACATTGAGTGTAAATTTACACTTCATGATGGTTTCTTTTTACCAACCTACCTCAAAGCGATTTAAAATTATTATTGAAAGTGATGCTTTCCCTTCAGATAAGTATGCCGTTGAATCTCAGCTGAAATTTCACGGTCAAGATCCCAACGAAGCCTTAATTTTATGGAAACCGCGCGAAGGCGAAGAATTATGTCACTTTGAAGATTTAGAAAAAATTATGCAAACCGAAGGCGATCAAGTTGCCTTGTTGCTCATCGGTTCTACCAATTATTACACAGGACAGTCTTTTCCTTTAAAAAAAATTACAGAATTAGGTCATCGCCACGGTGCAAAAGTAGGTTTCGATCTAGCTCACGGGGCAGGAAATATTCAACCTAATTTGCACGAAACAGGTCCAGATTTCGCCGTTTGGTGTTCTTACAAATATTTAAATAGCGGTCCAGGAAGTGTTGGTGGCTGTTTTGTTCACGAGCGCCACGCCAATAATAAAGAATTAAGACGATTTACAGGTTGGTGGGGACACAACAAGCAAACACGATTTAATATGCGCCACGAATTTGATCCTATTCCAGGAGCAGAAGGTTGGCAGTTAAGTAATCCGCCTATTTTATCGTTAGCGGCAATTAGAGCTTCTCTTGCTGTTTTCAATGAAGCTGGATTTGAGAATATTCGTGAAAAATCTATAAAAATTACTAATTATTTAGAATTTCTACTCAAGGAAATTGAAGGTGATCAAATTGAAATTATCACTCCCCAAAATCCAGAAGAGCGTGGTTGCCAACTCTCAATAAAGGTTAAAAATGCGAACAAAGCTTTATTCGATAAACTTATGGCTGCCGATGTGATTGCAGATTGGCGTGAACCCAATGTTATTCGAATAGCTCCTGCTCCGCTCTATAATTCTTACGAAGATGTTTATAAAATGGTTGAACGATTAAAGAAACTATTGTAATGAAAAAGAAAGAAAACATCCTCATTATCGGAGCCGGACTTTGCGGATCTTTATTAGCCTTAAGAATGGCACAACGCGGGTATCAAGTTCAACTCATTGAAAAACGCCCCGATTTAAGAAAAACAGATATTTCTGCAGGAAGATCCATCAACTTAGCATTTTCTAACCGTGGCATCAAGGCAATGAAACTTGTAGGGCTAGAACGAAAAGCTTTAGAAATTTGCATTCCTATGAACGGAAGAATGATTCACGATCAAGAAGAAAACACCTTTCTTTCGCCTTATAGCGGATTAAAACACGAATACATTAATTCAATTTCTAGAACAGACCTAAACGCCTTACTTTTAGACGAAGCTGAAAAAATGGAAAATGTTTCTATTCAGTTTAATCAAGAATGTTTAGCGGTAAATTCTGCTGAAGCTAAAGCTACTTTTAGAGATTACCATTCTAAAGAAGAAAAAACTATTGAAGCTGATCTTATTTTTGGAACCGATGGGGCTGGTTCTTCCCTTCGTAAAAGCATGATGGAAGATCACAGTTTTCTATTTAGTTTTTCACAAGACTATTTACAACACGGTTACAAAGAATTATCGATTGAACCTTCTAAGAATGGAGATTTTCAATTGCATAAAAATGCGTTACACATTTGGCCAAGAGGTGAGAATATGCTCATCGCTCTTCCTAATCTAGACGGAAGTTTTACGGTTACTTTATTTATGTCTTATGCTGAAGGAGATTACAATTTTGAAAATATAACTTCCGAAGAAAAAGCTGTAGAATATTTCAATACTTATTATCCCGATGCATTGAAACTGATGCCGAATTTAGGTAAAGAATTTTTCGAAAACCCTACCGGTCCATTAGGAACGGTAAAATGTTCGCCTTGGCATAGTCACGGTAAAAGTTTATTAATGGGTGATTCTGCTCACGCTATTGTACCGTTTTACGGTCAAGGTATGAATGCCTCTTTTGAAGACGTGGTCGTTTTTGATGAAGCTTTAGAAAATCACACTGGAGATTGGGAAACAACATTTAAAGCTTATCAAGAAGCTCGTAAAAAAGATACAGATGCCATTGCAGATTTAGCAATTGATAATTTCTATGAAATGAAAGAGCACACGGCGGCTCCTATTTTTCAGCAGAAAAGAAAATTAGAAACTGCTTTTGAACAAGAATTCCCAGCAGCATATGCTTCAAAATATCGCTTGGTAACCTTCCAAGAAGAAATTGGTTATGCAGAAGCAATGCAACGTGGCCGAGCTCAAGATAAAGCGATGCTTCGGTTAATTTCTAAAGGTAAAATTAATGAGCAGATGACGCTAGAAGAAAAATTAAAATTGGTAAAAGCAGAAACAACTCATATCTTAGAAGAAATTAACGTTGTCTATTAAAATAAAATCAATAACAATGAATCATCAGGAGATAGCAGAGATTTTAGATCAGGCCGCAAGGTATGCTAGACCCATATCACAATTAGCCACAGACTGTCAAATAGATTTAGATGCTGCGTATCAAATACAAAATCTTTGTGTAAGTAAACGCTTAGAGCGTGGTGAGTATGTTACCGGTTATAAACTCGGTATTACTAATCGCGCAAAGATGCAAGAACTAGGAGTACACGATTTAATTTGGGGTGTATTGACTAATTCTATGGAAATTTTAAATCAAGAAAAAGTAGAGGTTATTAGATGGATACAACCACGTGCCGAAACCGAAATCGCTTTTAGAATTTCAAAAGATATTGAAGAATCTGTAGGTTTAAAAGAGATCACAAATTACATTGATAAAATGGCACCGGCCATAGAAATTGTAGATAGCCGCTATGAGAATTTTAAATTTTCACTAGAAGATGTAGTTGCCGATAATTGTTCAGCTTCAGCTTATGTTGTTGGAGATTGGATTAATTTAGAAGAAAATATTAATGACTTACAAATTCATTTAAAGGTGAATCGAGAAACTTTAGCAGAAGGAAAAACGAACGCTATTCTTTCTAATCCGTTACAATCAGTGGTCGAGCTAAGTCGTCTGGCTTCTAAAGCTGGTACCGTGATAAAAAAAGGGCAAATTGTATTAGCGGGAGCAGCAACAACTTCCATAAATTTTTCAAGTAACCAATTAATTGAAGCACAAATTGAAAAATTAGGAAAAGTAAGTTTTAAGACAAATTAGAAAAAAATTAAAGATTATAAGTATCTGTTTTTAAAATATGAGCACGCACTTTAATCCTATTTTCAACTAAAAAATAAAAAAATGTCAGGAAAAGTAATTGAAGGAAAAGCAACCCCAAGAGGAAAATATCCGCACGTAAAACGCGTGGGCGATTTTATCTATGTTTCAGGAACCAGCTCTCGCAGACCCGACAACACTTTCGAGGGCGTTGAAGTTGATGAGATGGGAACTACCAATCTTGATATCAAGAAACAGACCGCAGCGGTTCTAGAAAATATCGACAGTATTTTACACGAAGAAGGCGCTTCGTTAAAAGATGTCGTCGATGTGACAACATTTTTAGTGAATATGAACGATTTTGGTGGTTACAACGAAACCTACGGAAAGTTTTTTGAACCGGAAACAGGTCCAACGCGTACGACAGTTGCCGTGCATCAATTACCGCATCCACATTTATTGATCGAAATTAAAGTAATCGCTTACAAAAAGCAACAATACGCTACGCATTAATATAAAAAACATTTCTAACTAATCAATGTAAATATGAATAGAATAATATTAATTGGAAATGGTTTTGATTTAGCTCACGGAATGAAAACTACTTATAAAGATTTTTTAGATAGTTTTTGGTCAAATAAAATTAATAACATAAAAAATACTTTTCAAGGTAGAATATTTGAGGATGAAGACATTTTAATAAAAAATGTACCCACCCATTTAATTTCTGAATGTTCTAACTATCAAGAAATAAAATCAACCTTAAATAATTACGGCTCTAAAATTGAATACAAAAATTTATTTCTAGAAAAAATAACTGAACAAGGCGATTTAAAGAAATGGGTTGATATTGAAAATGAATATTATATTCTCTTAAAAAATTGCTATAAAGGGCTATTAACTAGCAATATAAACATTAGCAAATTAAATAAAGATTTCCAAAGAATTAAAGACTTATTAAATGACTATTTAGTAACAATTGAAGAAGGTTTTAACAAAATCGCAAATAATACGCCAATATTACGAAAGAGAAATAGCATTGGTCACAAAATTTTCTCAAAGTATAAAATAAAAGAATTAACTGAAAAATTAAAAAATTTAGAAATAGATAAACACTATGAATTAGTTAAAAATGATTATCAAAAATTTTTAAATAAAGATGGAACGTTTAGTGAAGACTTATTGGATGAATATAGAAAAAAATTATTCCAAAGGTTATCAAGACCATTTACAAAAAAAGATTTTCGAGAATTATTATCAAGTGAATATGGTGAAGGATGCATCGATTTAACTCCAGAACAAACTTTAATATTAAACTTTAACTATACTTCTACTGATTCTTTTTACTCTAATCCTTCAAAATATAAATATTATAGCTTTGATAATGTAACAAATGCTCAAGAAATTCACATCCATGGGAGCAATAAAATTGAAGATGAAAATCCAATAATTTTTGGATTTGGTGATGAACTAGACGAGGATTATAAAGAAATTGAAAAATTAAACGATAATCAATATTTAGAAAACATCAAGTCAATCAAATATTTAGAAACTGATAATTACAAAAAGCTACTCGAATTTGCTAATAGTGATTACTATCAAATCTGTATAATGGGACATTCTTGCGGGACATCAGATAGAACCATGCTAAATACTTTATTTGAACATAAAAATTGTTGCTCTATCAAAGTTTATTACCATCAAAAAGATGAAAAACATGATAATTATAGTAATATCGTAATGAATATTTCTAGAAATTTTAATGATAAGAAAAAAATGAGAGAAAGGGTTGTAAATAAAACATATTGTTCTCCTCTTTGTTAATTCAAAATAGAAAAATAATATTTCTAATTCTATTAAGTCATTTTTTCAACATGCGTTATATTTGAGTGGAATTTTTTCAGAATTCTACAATTTTTCAACTCATGCAACAATTACAAAATTATATTAATGGTGAATTGATCTCACCTCTTTCTTCAGAATGGATCGACAATTTCGATCCTTCAAAAGGAGAAGTTTACAGTCAAATTCCCAGAAGCAAAAAAGAAGATGTAGAACTCGCATTTGAAGCTGCAAAAAAAGCCTTCCCAGCATGGAGTAACACTACTTTAGAAGAACGCAGCAAAGTACTTCTAAACATTGCGAGTTTACTTCAACAAAAATTAGTCGATTTTGCGAAAGCTGAATCTAAGGATAACGGGAAACCGCTTGCTTTAGCTTTGAATATCGATATTCCGCGAGCGGTTAGTAATTTTAAATTTTACGCACACGCACTCACTCAATTTGGTAGCGAAGCTCACGAAAGCGTAGGTAAAAATACTATCAACTTTACACTTCGAAAACCTATTGGCGTTGTCGGCTGTATTTCACCTTGGAACCTGCCACTTTATCTTTTCTCTTGGAAAATTGCTCCTGCCCTAGCCGCAGGAAATTGCGTAATAGCAAAACCTAGCGAAATCACTCCGATGACAGCATACTTACTCAGTGAAGTTTGTATAGAAGCTGGTTTACCCAATGGTGTTTTAAATATTGTGCACGGCTTAGGCAACGAAGTGGGGCAAGCCATTGTAGAACACCCACAAATTAAAGCAATCTCGTTTACTGGCGGTACCAAAACTGGAGAACATTTAGCAAGAACCGCATCACCAATGTTTAAAAAACTTTCGTTAGAATTAGGTGGGAAAAATCCGAATTTAATTTTTGCCGATTGCGATTATGATGAGATGCTTAAAACTACGGTAAGATCTTCTTTTGCTAACCAAGGACAAATTTGTTTATGTGGATCAAGAATTTTTGTGGAAGCATCAATTTACGAAAAATTTAAAGACGATTTTATTACTGAAACCAAAAAGTTGCAAGTTGGCGTTCCCAGTAAAGCTTCTTCAGATTTAGGGGCGGTAGTTTCCAAAGCACATATGGAAAAGGTATTAAGTTATATCAATAATGCTGAAAAACAAGAAGCTAAAATTCTCACCGGAGGAAAACGAATTACTGTTAAAGATCATGAAAAAGGATATTATTTAGAACCAACAATTATAGAAGTATCTTCCAACCGCTGCCAATTGAATCAAGAAGAAATATTTGGACCAGTGGTTACTATTATGCCATTTAAAAATGAAGAAGAAGCTTTAGAACTGGCGAACGATGTTCACTACGGACTTTCAGCTACGGTTTGGACCAGTAATTTGGATCGTGCGATGCGACTAAGCAACACGTTAGAAGCTGGAATTGTTTGGGTGAATACTTGGTTAAACCGAGATTTACGTACACCATTTGGCGGCATAAAAGATAGCGGCGTTGGTCGTGAAGGAGGTTTTGAAGCTTTACGCTTTTTCACCGAACCTAAAAATGTATGTATTCAGTACAATGCTAGAAGCTAAAGTTGTAAAAATAAAAAACGAATAGAAAATATATCTATGAATTTAAACTTAAAAAATAAAAACGCACTCATTTGTGGGGCAACAGGAGGCATCGGCAAAGCTTCTGCTTTAGCACTTGCAGCAGAAGGTGTAAACATTACCTTAGTAGCCAGAAATGAAGAAAAACTAAAAAAAGTTTTAAAAGAATTAAACAACAATCAAGGGCAAACACATCATTACTTTGTTGCTGATTTTTCTAATCCAGAAACTTTAAAACAAAAAGTAGGAGAAGCTACTCAAACGAAAGCTTACCATATTCTATTGAATAATACTGGTGGTCCTCCAGGTGGTAAAATTTCTGAAGCAAAAACAGAAGAATTTCAAACTGCTTTCACGCAGCATTTAATTTGTAATCATATTCTAGTTCAAGCTTTATTGCCAGGTATGAAAAAACGCGGCTACGGTCGTGTAATTAATATAATTTCTACTTCGGTGAAACAACCTCTAGATGGTTTAGGTGTTTCTAATACTATTCGTGGTGCGGTTGCTAATTGGAGTAAAACCATGGCGAACGAACTTGGTGAATTTGGCATTACGGTAAACAATATTCTACCAGGTGCTACGGCTACGGGAAGACTAACAGGTATTATTAAGAATAAAGCGAATAAAACTGGAAAAACAGAAGAAGAAGTAAGTCAAGCTATGCAAAGTGCAGTGCCTGCCAAGCGATTTGGACAACCAGAAGAGTTGGCAAATGCGGTTACCTTTTTAGCGAGTGAAGCTGCAAGTTACATTAACGGAATTAACGTTCCTGTAGATGGCGGAAGAACAAAAAGTTTGTAATTTAGTTTGCGTGAGGGATAGCAGCGGCATCCTTTTTTATATGTCACTTCGAGCGGAGTCGAGAAGTTTTTAAACCTAAAAAAGATATAGCGAATAGCCCGGTTTTATAATTCTATTTTTAACAAAATAGAATTATAAAACACGCCATAAACCAACCAACAACATAATCATGAAAAAAAAATTACGTATCAACGGACACTCTCATTTACTGCCTTATCCAGAAGAAATTCCGCAGTTTATGAAAGATAAAGAAATTTTTTGGGTAGATGAAGAACGTAAATTTATGCTTCAAAAAAACTGGAGCAGACCGGTAACTGATTCTAGTTTCTTCTTAAAAGAAAAGTTAGAATGGATGGAGCGTTTTAATATTGATCACGCCGTAGTTTTAAATCTCTCTCAGCTTTATGGTAATGGTTTAAGGGTTGAAGAAATGAAACAAGCGCTTCGATTTCAGAATGATTTTAATGCACGTGTGCAACACGATCACCCGACAAAATTTACGTGTGGTTTTGTGGTACATCCGGGCTTTGTGCGCGGCGCTTTATGGGAAATTGAACGTTGTGTAGAAGAGTTAGGGATGCGTTTATTATGTTTACCTACACATTATATGGATAGTATTGGTACTTGGCGTTGTATTTTTGATGAAGAAAATGAGCCTATTTTTGAAATGGCTAGTAAGTATAATCTTGCGGTAGAAATACATCCTTACGACGGGGAGAAGTTTATAAAATTAGAAAATACTTCTTGGCGGTTTCATCTTATTTGGATGCTTGCACAATGTGCCGATGCGTACCACTTTTTAACGCTAAATGGCTATCCTGATAAATATCCAAATATGCGAGTTTGTTTTGCGCACGGCGGACAGTTAGCGCAAATTAATTTAGGCCGAAGAATACAAGGTTTTGATGGAAGACCCGATTTATTTGAAGGAAAAGTTCATCCTAGAAAATCTGTTGGTCATAAAAATATCTTTTTTGACACGCTCGTTCACGATACTGGCTCGATGAAGCTTTTAGTTGAAAACCAAAAACCACAACAAATTATTATGGGACTTGATGATCCCTACCCTTTAGGTGAAATGGAGAGTGCTCCGCAATCGTCATATCCTGGAAAAATATTAGATTTGGCGAAAGAACGTAACATCATTACCGAAGATCAATATGACGATATTTGGGAAAATAACGTGATTAAATGGCTTTGTGGTGATGACGAAAAAGCGAAACAAGAACTCTTAACAAGAATTAAAGGCTAATGCATTTTTTACCAGAAGCTATCGATACCTACGCTGCAGAACATTCTCAAGCAGAACCTCAACTTCTAGCGGAATTGAACCGAGAAACCCACCAAAAAGTACTACAACCCCGTATGCTTAGTGGTCATTTTCAAGGTAGAATTTTGAGTATGCTCTCTAAATTAATAAGACCTCAGCATATTTTAGAAATTGGAACCTATACGGGCTATTCTGCTTTATGCTTGATGGAAGGTATTCAGCAAAATGGTAGTTTGCATACTATTGATAAAAATGAAGAGCTGTATGACTTTCAGCGTAAATATTTTGATAAATCTGGTTGGGGTTCGCAAATGCATCAGCATGTTGGAAAAGCGCTAGATATAATTCCGGAAATAGAAGAAAAATTTGACTTGGTATTTATTGATGCCGACAAAAAAAACTACCCCAACTATTTTGAAATTATTCTTCCTAAAATGAATACGGGAGGAATTATACTTTCTGACAATGTATTATGGAGTGGTAAAGTGGTGGAGGAATTAAAAAAAGGGGATAAAGACACCAAAGTTTTATTAGCCTACAATAAACAATTAGCCAGTGATAAGCGGGTAGAAACCGTTTTATTTCCTATTCGTGATGGATTGACAGTGACTAGGGTTTTATAAATCTTTAAAACTATTTTTTGCCAAGACTTTAAGACAGACTAGGTAACAAAAATAAGCTATTATCACTCCTAGCAATGCTCCTGCAGCCAAATCTAAAGGATAGTGTACACCTACATAAACCCTACTGGTCGCAAATAAAATAGGCCATATATAAAAAATGTAAATCCATTTAAAACGATGCCTTAACATCAAAACAATAAAAGTTGTAATTGCCATAGAGGTAGATGTATGACCCGAAACAAAACTATAATAAGTTGGCTCCTGAAGAATACGAATTACTTCTTTTAAACTTTCTACATTATTGGGTCTTGCCCTTGCGACTGTTGCTTTTATAATTCGTGTAAGACCGAAAGTGAGCAAGAAGCTAATCAAAAAAAATGCGGTAACAACTAAAGCTTTTTTGAACTTATAAACAACAAAAATAAGAATGAACATGATGATGTATAACGGGATCCAAGTTTCTTCTTGAGTTACAAAAATCCAAAAAGAATCGAGACCTTCTATACCTAAGCCGTTTAAATAAACAAACAACTCGCGATCCCATTCTTTTAATTGCTCAAACATTTAAAATCTTATTTCTTTCTACTGATAGAACCAGTAATTTCTTCAATATCATCTTTCACCTTATCAATTTCTTTTTTAATATTTTCACCCCCAGAACCGTCTAAGTGTTTTTCGGCACTATTGGTGATTTCAGATTTAATATCGTTGGTTGCATCTTTAAGAGTACGCATTCCTTTCCCTAAACCTCTAGCGATTTCTGGTATTTTATCGGCACCAAAAACCATCACTAAGATAAACATAATGAAAGCTATTTCGCCACCGCTAATAAAAAATGGTATTGTGAACATAATACAAATATATAGATCAAAAGTAGTATAAAAAAAGCTGACTCGTTAAAGTCAGCTTAAATTTAATTCGATATTTTGCTTTATCCTTTTGTTTGTTTCTCTTTAAATTTCTCAAACTCATTAGGCTCTTCTTTTCTAGGCCAAGAATTGTTTTCTATATTTACATCCGCAGTTTCTAAATCTGGATCTACTACCACACTTTCTAATTCTTTATTCGTTGCTAATACTCTACTTACCTCGTTATCATTTTTTCTCCAAATTTGTGGTGGGTAGGTTACTCTTTCTGATGAACCATCTTTATACTTATATTCTACAATTAATGGCATCACTAAACCTCCTGGCTTATTAAAAGTAATTTGGTAGAAATGTTGAGGGACTTCCATTGTTCTTCTTTCTTGATTATTAAAGTTATCCATCATATATTCGTTTAACGTAACAGCATTTTCTAATGGAGATTTATCTTTTAAATCTTCTGTAAATTCATCGCTAGACTCTTCTACCACGTAAACTGCAGAAATTGTACTTGGATCTTCGACTCCATAGCGTTTCAACATTTCTTTTCCTTCTTTAGTTGGGTTATCGGTTACAAAATAAGACTTCACATCTGCAACTCCTATATCTACATAATCTGTGGTGTAAAACCAACCTCTCCAATACCAATCTAAATCTACACCAGAAGCATCTTCCATCGTTCTAAAAAAATCTTCAGGTGTTGGGTGTTTAAACATCCACCTTTTAGCATAGGTTGCAAAAGCATAATCGAACAACTCTTTTCCCATTACCGTTTCTCTAAGAATATTTAAGGCGGTGGCAGGTTTACCGTAAGCATTATTACCTAATTGGTATACATTTTCTGGATTACTCATAATAGGAGTAATATATTGCTGATCTCCTTTCATGTAACTAGTAATTTTAGTAGGCTCTCCACGACGAGAAGGATATTTGTCTAAAGGCGCAATCGCTTCTGGATATTTTTTTCCGAATTCTTGTTCTGCCATATATTCTACAAAACTATTTAAGCCTTCGTCCATCCAGCCCCACTGGCGCTCATCACTATTTACAATCATTGGGAAAAAGTTGTGACCAACTTCATGTATAATTACACTAATCATCCCAAATTTAGTTCTATCTGTATATGTTCCATCAGGATTAGGTCTCCCGTAATTCCAGCAAATCATAGGATATTCCATCCCTTGATTTTTAGCATGAACAGAAATTGCTTTATGGTACGGATAATCAAACGTATGTGCACTATAAGACTTTAACGTATGTGCTACAGCTTTTGTTGAATATTCTTCCCAAAGTGGGTTTCCTTCTTTTGGATATAAAGAAACTGCCATTACATTTTTACCGCCAACGTTAACCGCCTGCATATCCCAAATGTATTTTCTTGAAGTTGTAAATGCAAAATCTCTAACCATTTCTGCTTCAAACTCCCAAGTCTTGGTCTTGATAGAAAATCCTTTTTCAGCTTTCTCAGCTTCTTCTTGAGTAACAATCAATACTGGATCATCAAAAGATTCTTTCGCTCTCTCGTAACGACTCATCATCTTTTTCGAAAAAACTTTATTTCTATTTTGTAATTTCCCCGTGGCATCTAAAATATGATCAGCGGGAACAGTAATTTTCACTTTATAGTTTCCAAAGGGTAAAGCAAACTCTCCGCTTCCCCAAAATTGATAATTTTGCCAACCTTCAACATCATTATAAACAGCCATTCTAGGAAAAAACTGCGCTATAACGTAAGCATAGTTTCCATCTTCAGGAAAATATTCATAACCTGAGCGACCTCTATTCACCACATGGTCATTAATATTATACCACCATTTAATTGAAAATTCGAAATCATCTCCCGACTCTAATGTTTCTGGAAGATCTATACGCATCATGGTTTGATTAATAGTATATTTTAAATTATCTCCATTTTGAGTAACTTTTTCAATATTAAAACCGCCATCAAAAGGTTCTTCAACATATTCTGACACAAAACGTCCTGGCTGGTTTACAGGACTTATGCTGTTGCCATTTCTTAAAGAAGATTTACTGTCTTTAGCTCTTACATTTTGATCTAATTGAACCCACAAATAAGTTAAAGGATCTGGTGAATTATTGGTGTAAGTAATCGTTTCTTCACCATATAACTTTTGATTTTTATCATCTAAAGTAACCTCCATATCATAATCTGCTGTGTTTTGATAGTATGCAGACCCAGGAGCTCCAGATGCTGTTCTGTATTGATTGGGAGTAGAGAACTCTTGATAGAGTTGCTTAAATTTATTTTGATTAATATGCCCCGACTGAGGCTCTTTTTCATTTTGTTCTTCTTCTTGAGCTATTGCTAGCAACGAAAAAAAAGCAAAAATAAAAGTAAATAAGAACTTCACTTTTTTCATTATATATTGAATTTTAAATTAGTGTATTAAAATTTTATTGTTCCTTTAGATTTATCTTTCATTAACATTAAACTTTCTGTATTTCCATCTTTTTTAAAATGAATTAAGTTTTTTTGATCTTCAAATAAATCCGTAAGAATTAGATTTTTGATAGTTACTTGGTTAAATTCTTTAACCTTAATCGCCTCAAAATAACAAATTATCAAGTCATCTTCATAGCGTTTACCTATAAATTTTAAAGACATTTGTTTATTTTGAATAAGAATTTTTAACTTATCTTCAAAATATTTAGAAATATAAGTGTTGGTTTGAGCGTTGTTTTCACCTCTAATTAATTCTACATTTTCATCATAACGTGTTTTTAGAAGTTTTTCAAAATCGTCTACAAAAAGCCTACTTATAATTTGAAGCGTTTCTTTTTCTTCTACATATTCTATTTCGGTTACACTCATATAATATTTATGAGCAGCTGAAGTGAAGCCCGATAATGAGATGAAACAAATGAACAATATAACGAATCTGTCGATTTTCATTTATTCTAATTTTTTAAGATCTTTATAAGAAACTGCTTTTTCTTGAAAAAACTCAGATAATTTAAAGGTGTTTTCTTTTTGGACTAGTAAATTTCTAAAAGGTTTAAAATTTACACAATAATATAAATAGTCTTCCACATAATCTTCTGGGATGTTAAGCTGTATTACAAAAAATTCTAACGGACGAGAATTATAGGCTTTTATCATTAGGTTTCGCTGTATTTCATAATCTCGCTGTCGATAAACCATTGCCAATCTTCCAGAAATAGCATTAATGATGGGATCTAAAGGTATAATTCCGTTTCCGGTACTTGCGGTGTAAATTCTTCTTTGAGCAGTTGTTGGTTTAGGTTTAGAATTAACAGGTAAACCGTACTTTTTAGGGTTGAAAAACGGAAGGGTTTCTATATGATTCGTATCTTTATTAAGATCTCCGGTTAGATCAATATCAGTAATATTTACTTCATCTAATTGATTCACCAATAGGAATAAATAAATACTATTATTGTCGCTTTGAAGCATTTTTAAAGTAACTGTAATTTGATAAGGTTCATATTGAACTGAAGAAAAAATTAATCTATCACCTACATTGGCATCAATTACAAATTTCCCATTTTTAGCATTTACCGTTCCTATTTCTTGAGTAAAATTAACGATGTTTATTTGCGTAAAAGCGATAGAATCTGCTAATATTTTTCCTCTTAATTGCGACTGAGAGCATAATAAAAAGCTTATCAAAAAAAGAGGAATTAAAAAATAGTAACGCATTACTCCCATTCTTTATATATAAAATACTCACCCTTCTTTTGGGTTAGAAATTCAATCATTTCTAGTTTCCCTGCTCGCTTTACTACTGCTTCAAATTTTTCATCTTTTGTACAGAAATAGAAAAAATCATCTATATAATCTTGGGGTATATTTAAATCTTCTTCCACAAAACTTAAACTTACTAATCGTTTAGCTTTATGAACCAGCGCCTCATATTCTGCAATTTCTTTCATTCTTTTGAGCATAGCCATTCTACCTGAAATCACATCGGCTAAAACTCCAGCAGGGCCACCAGATTGCGCAGTATACAAACGACGATCTTCTACTGTTAATTTCGGTAACGGGTTAGGAAGACCTACTTGTGACGGATTAAAATAGGGTTTTACTTTTAGATTTGATGCATCTTTGGTTAGATCTCCCGATAAATTAATGTTACTTAATTTCACTTCTTCTAATTCATTTACCGCTGGAAAAAGATAAATTGTTTGATCTTGTTTTAGCATTTCTTGCGTCACCTGAATTTGATAAGGCTCAAATTGTACTGATGAGAAAACGATTTCATCTCCAGCTTCCGCTACAATTGTAAATTTTCCTTTAGTGTTATTAACGGTTCCTAATTCTTTATTTAAGTTAACAATATTAACTTGAGTGAAAGAAATTGAATCTGCTACAATGGTACCTTTTAGTTCTTGCTGTGCCTGTAAGCTTAAACCTAAAAATAATATAAATAGAATAGAATAGTGTTTCATAAGCGTTCATCTATTCTTTAAAGACGTAATTTTATTAATCTTGTTGCATTTTATACATTTTGCTTTTATCGATTAAGAATTCAATTAACTCTAATTCACTTCCTCTCGTTAAAAGCTCTTCTTTAAGTCCATGTTCTTCAGCATAATAAATAAACTCATTAATATTATCTCGATCTATATCTAGGTATTTTCTAAAAAAATCATCATTATAGACCTTTCTAATTTGCACATCTATATTTTCATTAATAGCTTCTGAATTGTTGTCTCTCTTAGAATTAAAAATGGTTCTAAAAATGTTAGCAAAATTCAACCCATTTTTTAAATAACTTTTATCAATAGCGTCATTCTCTACTTCTGTTTGGCTATCTGGTCTTAACTCATAATCTGTAGTTCTAACCATTTCTATACTTGATTGATCAGGGTAATTAGTATTTACGGTATTAATTTTAGCTACATCTACCTCTACATCACCAGAAAGTCCATAAGGTTTTACGGTAACTTCATCTAGCTCTGTAACGGCTTCATTAATCGTTATATTTATTTTACCACTATCTATGGTTTTTTTCTTAATTATCACTTTAAAATCTTGGTATTGTACCCCAGAAAAATAAAGCTCATCACCTTCTTCTACTTCTATAAAAAACTCACCATAATCATTAGTCACTGTACCTTTAGTTGTATTTAGGTTATATACATTTATATCTGCTGCTGAAGCACTAGCATCTACATTAATTTTACCTTTAATTAGACTCCTTACATCTATTTGAGCATTGGCAGTAGAACAAAAAGCAATAAATACGAGCGAACAGATAAATACTATATTTTTCATTGTTAATTTTTAAGTTAAGTTAGCAATAAAGTGTCTTATAAAAAACCTAAAACGAGAGTAAACTTTTGTTAAAGTAATTCTTTGCTATAAATTTACGTAAAAAATGAAGAATATGAATTGCATTATAGCCAGTACTTCCACCATTCATGGTAGTAATTATCTAGCATACCTCGAAGAAGCGTTAAACGAATTATATAAAGATGTTTCTGAAATAATTTTTATACCATACGCCAGACCAGGAGGCATATCTCATGCTGAATATACTAAAAAAGCAAAAAAAGGTTTAGCATTTTTAGGCAAAACGGTAAAAGGCTTACACGAGTTTGAAAATCCCGTTAAAGCTATTCAAGAAGCTCAAGCATTATTTACAGGCGGCGGCAATACCTTTTTATTGGTATCTCAACTTTATAATCAAAAAATATTAACTCCACTTAAAGAAGCAATAAAAGGAGGAACACCTTATTTAGGCACTAGCGCTGGGAGTAATATTTGTGGCTTAACTATGGGTACCACTAACGATATGCCTATTGTTTACCCACCAAGTTTTAAAACCCTAGGTATTTTAGAATTTAATTTAAACCCGCATTATTTAGATCCAGATCCTTCTTCTACCCACAAGGGAGAAACCCGTGAAACTAGAATTAAAGAATTTCATCACCTTAACTCCATGCCCGTTGTTGGATTGAGAGAAGGAAGTTGGCTTCGCGTACACCAACAAGACATAAAACTGGAAGGTGGCTTAAAAGCACGCGTTTTCGAAAAAGACCAAGAACCTTATGAGGTAGAAAGCGGAACCTCTTTTAAAGACTTAAACTAAGATGGATTACAAGGCAATTTTAAATGCTATTGAAAAAGAACTTGAACATTTTGATCCTGGCGGAAAAGTACCAGATTACATTCCTGAGTTAGCGAAGGTTTCCGCAGATAAATTTGGAATGCATTTATATTGTATTAATGGAGACAATTTTTATTTTGGAGATCACGACGAACGCTTTTCAATTCAAAGTATCTCTAAAGTATTCACCTTGGCTTTAGCTAAAAAATACGGCGGAAAAAAAATATGGAAACGTGTAGATGTAGAACCTTCAGGAGATCCATTTAATTCACTTTTACAATTAGAAAAAGAAAACGGAATTCCTAGAAATCCGTTTATTAACGCAGGCTCTTTAGTAATTGCAGATATTTTAATTTCAGAATTAGAAAACCCAAAAGAGTGTCTTTTAGAATTTGTTAGAGAAATTAGTGATGACCCTACTATAGAATATGACGATAAAGTTGCCGCTTCAGAACAAACCAATGGTTACCGTAATATTGCTTTGGTAAATTATATGAAGTCTTTAGGGAATATCAAAAATGACGCTGATGATATTTTAGACTTTTACTTTCATCAATGCTCTCTAGCGATGTCTTGTTGCCAATTAGCAAAATCTTTTATGATTTTTGCTAATGAAGGCAAAACGTTAAGAACCAGTAAAAAAATGATTGGTGCCAATAGCGCTAAACGTATTAATGCAATTATGCAAACGTGTGGCTTCTATGATGAAGCCGGAGAATTTAGTTTTCGCGTAGGTTTACCCGGTAAAAGTGGTGTTGGCGGAGGCATTGTAGCAATACACCCTGGGCAATATTCTGTTGCCGTTTGGAGTCCGCTTTTAAATGAAAAAGGAAATTCAGAAAAAGGAATGAAAGCTTTAGAAGAACTAACCTCACTAACTGGATTGTCAATTTTTTAAAAATTTAAAGTATGAAAAAGCTGCTAATTTTAATTTCATTAACTCTTATCTGCTGCAAACAAGAAGAATCAAAAAAAAATACGGCTGTCCCGAAAAATCCTCCAATAAGCACTTCATTAAAAAAAGGCATTCAATTAGAAAAAATTTGGGAATCAGACACATTATTTAAAACTCCTGAATCTGTTTTATTTTATAAGAAAAATAACACGTTCTTAGTTTCTAATGTAAATGAAAACGGATGGGAAATGGATGGTGATGGTTTTATTTCTGAAATTGATAGCGAAGGGAATATAAAGTCTTTAAAATTAATTAAAGGCTTAAGCAGCCCTAAGGGAATGGCTTTAATTGGCGACACTCTTTATGTAGCAGATGCTAAAGAAGTGGCAAAAATAAACCTAAACACGAATAAAATTGTAAAAAGATATTCTCTTAAAGATATTAAAGAGCCACAATTTAATGATGTAGTCGCCAAAGATGGGATAGTATATATTTCTGCTTCAAATGCAAACAGTATTTATAAAATTGAAAATAATAAATTAACCCTAGCATACCAAGGAGATCTTTCTAGACCAAACGGGTTACTCTTTAGAAACGATTCTCTTTTTATAATGAACAGTAAATCTGAAGATCTAAAAGTGATTTCAAAAGACAGAAAACTCACTACACTAACAAAAAAACTTGGAGCCGGAGACGGAATAACTTCTATTTCTCCTCAAGAATTTATAGTATCTGATTGGAATGGAAGATTATTTCATATAAATAAAAGCTTTCAACAAGAAACAATTTTAGATACGAGAGAAGAAAAATTAAATGCTGCAGACATTTATTATATTCAAGAAAAAGAGCTTTTAATTGTACCCAACTACAACGCTAATAAGCTCACTGCGTACCTATTAAAAAAATAAAACCTCATCTAAAAAGATGAGGTTTTTAAGAGCGGGAGACCAGGTTCGAACTGGCGACATTCAGCTTGGAAGGCTGACGCTCTACCAACTGAGCTACTCCCGCAAAGCGGTGGCAAATATAATAAAATCTTGATATTATTACCAAATAAAAATTTAAAAATTTTGGTGGGTTATTTTAGCTAAATTTGGTATTTTTAAATAAATAAAAATGCAATGAGTAATAAAACAGGAAAATCAAAAGACCTTATAGATCACGCACTATTAGAAGAACGTAAAATTTTTCTTTGGGGCCAAGTAGACGATACATCTGCTAAACATATTGTTGAACGATTAATGTACTTAGATTCACAAGGTAAAGATGATATTCAATTTTACATCAATAGTCCAGGAGGCTATGTCACTTCAGGCTTTTCTATATATGATACGATGCAATCTCTTTCATGTGATATATCAACCATTTGTACTGGTTTAGCGGCATCTATGGGTTCTATTTTACTTTCTGCAGGTACTAAAGGTAAAAGATTAATTATGCCGCATGCTAAAGTAATGATTCACCAACCTAGTGGTGGTGCTAGAGGTCAAGCTTCTAATATTGAAATTCAAGCCCAAGAAATTTTAAAAACTAAAGAATTAAGTGCGCAAATTTTAGCAGATAATTGTGGACAAGATTTTGAAAAAGTAATGAAAGATTTTAATAGAGATTACTGGATGAATGCAGAAGAATCTCTTAAATATGGAATTGTAGATCAAAAATATTCAAAATAAAAAATGAAAAACGAAATCTTACATAAAGAAAATCTCACCAATGGGATGTTTTACATGCAAGACGAAGAAGGCATTACTTGTGAACTTAGTTATGTAAAAAAAGATCATATTTTGGTAATCGACCATACACAAACTAGAAAATCTCTGGAAGGTAATGGTTTGGCAAGCAAATTATTAGATTATACGGTAAACTATGCCAGAGAAAATAAGTTAAAAATTGATCCACTTTGCCCTTTTGCTGAAGTAAAATTTGATGAAAAAGAGCAGTATCAAGACGTAAAAGCTTAATTTCTTTGAGTAGAATACATATAAAAAAAGTAAAGGTTGAAGAAATTCTTCCCGTTAGGCAAACTGTTCTTAGAAATGGCAAACCTCGGGAAGAATGTTTTTTTGAAGGCGATTTAGCTAAAGAAACTATACATTTAGCATTATATGAAAATGAAAAAATATATGCCATTGCCAGTTTACTAAAAGACAACAATAAAAACCTAACAGCAATTAACCAATACCGCTTAAGAGGCATGGCAGTTATGCCAGAAGCTCAAGGAAAAGGATTAGGCAAACAGTTATTAAGATTTGCCGAAGAGTTAATTAAAGAGCAGAAAAATATAACGTTGTGGTTTAACGCCAGAACTACTGCCGTTAACTTTTACAAAAAAAATAATTTTAAAATTTTAGGAGAAGAGTTCACAATTCCAAAAGTGGGCAATCACTTTTTGATGTTTAAAAAATATGAATAGACGAAATTTTATAAACTTGTCTTTACTATCTTCAGCAGCAAGTTTTCTTCCTTTAAGCACTTTCAACTTATTACAACAAGAAATCCCTACAGAAGAACTTTTAGGCAAAGGTTCTCCTCAGTTATACGGTAATGGCTATCAACTTAGAAAAGAAGCCTACGAAGCTTTTCTAAAGATGCAAAAAGCAGCTGCGAAAGACGACATTTTTATTCAAATTGTATCAAGCTATCGAAGCTTTGATCATCAAAAAAGAATTTGGAATAGAAAATTTAAGCGCTTTACGCAACAAGGCTTATCATCTACCGCTGCTATTAATAAAATAATAGAATACTCAACAATACCTGGAACATCTAGACATCACTGGGGTACAGATATAGACATTATAGATTCTAAACCCAAGGCACCTACTTCTCTACTTCAACCAGAAAATTATTACGGCAATGGTGTTTACCTTCCTCTTAGCGAATGGATGAAAAAAAATGCTAAGGATTACGGATTTGAAATAGTATATACGAATGATAAAAACAGAAAAGGATTTAAACACGAACCCTGGCATTTTTCTTATGCTCCGCTTTCCAAAATTTATTTGTGTGAATATAGAAAATTAGAACTCAAAAAATTGTTAGAAAATTCAAGCGAAATTCTAGGGCACGAAAAATTTTCTGATAGTTTTATTCAGAAATACATTTATGAAAACGTTTTAGCTATAAATAGCCGATTATTAACCTAAATAATCAATAAAAAACATTGAATTTTAGCAAAATATTATCGTTTAACTTTTCTATAGATATTATCTTTACCACAAAATTCACAGAATGCATAATAAAGCCATTTTACTTATTTTAGATGGGTGGGGTTCTACACAAAATCCAGAAGACTCTGCCATCTATAAAGCAAAAACACCAAATTTCGATAAATTATTTAAAGAATATCCTCACGCGCAATTACGTACTGACGGAATGAACGTTGGTCTGCCTGAAGGACAAATGGGAAATAGTGAAGTAGGACATATGAATCTTGGTGCTGGCCGAATTGTATATCAAGATTTAGCTAAAATTAATATGGCTGTAGAACAGGATTCTCTAAAAGACGAGCCTGTATTAAAAGAAGCTTTTCATTATGCTAAGACCAATGATAAATCAATTCACTTTTTAGGTCTTTTAAGTGATGGTGGTGTTCACTCTCATATTAAACATGTAAAAGGCTTGGTTTCAGCAGCTCAAAAAGCGGGCGTTAAAAATAAATACGTTCATGCTTTTACAGATGGTCGTGATGTAGATCCAAAATCTGGTAAAGGTTTTGTTGAAGATTTATTACCAACATTAGAAGAAAATGATGCTAAATTAGCCTCTATCATAGGTCGTTATTTTGCAATGGATAGAGATAAACGTTGGGAACGCACCAAAAAAGCCTACGATCTTATCGTTAAAGGAACTGGAAAAGAAACAGAAGATCCTGCTAAAGCCATACAAGAAAGTTATGAAAACAATACTACAGATGAGTTTATAGAACCAATAGTAGTTACTGAAAATGATAAACCTGTTGCAACTATTAAAAAAGGAGATGTCGTTATCTTTTTCAATTTTAGAACCGATAGAGGTAGACAACTAACAGAAGTGCTTTCGCAAAATGACAATGCGGAGTATGATATGAAAAAAATACCACTTTATTTTGTAACAATGACTACCTATGATGAGTCGTTTAACGGAATTAATGTGGTTTTCAAAAAAGACAATATAAAAGCAACCTTAGGAGAAACACTAGAATATTCAGGAAAGACTCAACTAAGGGCAGCTGAAACAGAAAAATACCCACACGTTACATTTTTCTTTTCTGGAGGAAGAGAAAAACCATATAAAGGTGAACAGCGTATTATGGTAAACTCTCCAAAAGTAGCCACTTACGACTTACAACCAGAAATGAGTGCTTTTGAACTTGCAGAAAAATTAGAAAAAGAAATTAATAAGGCAGAAATAGATTTTTTCTGTATCAATTTTGCTAATCCTGATATGGTTGGGCATACTGGTGTTTTCGATGCCGCTGTGAAAGCTTGTGAAACTGTAGACGAATGTCTTGGCAAGATTTATGAAGCCGCTAAAGATAATTATAATATGATCATTTTAGCAGATCATGGAAACAGTGAAAAAATGGTTAATAAAGATGGTTCTGCAAATACTGCTCATACTACAAACCCAGTACCGGTAATTTTAGTCTCTCCTGAAAAGAAAGAAATTAGAGACGGTATTTTAGGTGACGTTGCTCCTACAATTCTTGATTTAATGGATATTGAACAGCCTGATTTAATGACTCAAAAATCAATAATAAAGTAATGATAGTCAAAAACATAAATACAAGAAAAGTATTTTTTATATTATTTTTCTTAGCCAATTTAATGGTCTTTGCACAGGATAAATTAACTCCTAACGATAGAAATTATACAGGCATCATCACTGAAGAAGATTTTAGAACGGGTTATACGCAGGATTGGTTTATAAAAGGTTTTACAGACTACAAGCCCAATGCTAAAGTTTTAAAAAAACTAAAAAAACCGCTAAAAAAACACAGTATTAAAGTATTTATGGGTACTTGGTGTCCTGACAGCAGAAGAGAGGTTCCTAAATTATTGAAAATTTTAGATGAAGTAGGTTTTAAAGAAAAAAATATTGAAATCTATGCGATGGACCATTCAAAGTCTACAAAAGAAAACTACGAAGCCAATTTAGACGTACATCATGTACCTACTCTCATATTTTTTGATAAAAAAGGTAACGAAGTTAATAGGTTTGTAGAATTTCCTATTAAAACTATTGAAAAAGATATTTTAAAGATTGTTACAGATCAATCTTACAAAAACCCGTATGAAAAATAAAAGGTTTACTTTATGAGTACTATAAAATCTTTAGCCATTGCAGTAGATTTTGATGGAACTATTGTTGAAGATAAATATCCTAAAATAGGAAAACCAAAAATATTTGCTTTTGAAACGCTGAAGAAATTAGAAAGTCAAGGGCATCGGCTAATTTTATGGACCTACAGACATAGTGAACGATTACAAGAAGCCGTAGATTTTTGTAAAGAGAACGGAATTGAGTTTTATGCGGTAAATAAAAGTTATCCAGAAGAAAAATTTGATCCTGCTTTAAGTAGAAAAATTAATGCAGACATCTTTATAGACGACAGAAATATAGGAGGGTTTTACGGTTGGGGAGAAATTTATCAAGAACTCACCAATACTCAAATTAATAAAAAAAGTGAAAAGAAGAAAAGTTTATTTTCTTTCTTAAAATAATAGAATCTATTTTTAATGATCATCATCAAGAATAAAGAACAACTAGAGTTAATGCGTGAAAGCGCACAAATCGTATCTAAAACCTTAGGTATAATTGCAAAAGAAATCAAACCTGGTGTAACCACTCTTCAACTAGATAAAATAGCAGAAGAGTATATTCGGTCTGAAGGTGCAAAACCTGGCTTTTTAGGGATGTATGGTTTTCCTAATTCGTTATGTATGAGCCCAAATGCTCAAGTTGTTCATGGAATTCCAAATGATAAGCCCCTAGAGGAAGGAGATATTATCTCTGTAGATTGCGGAGCTTTCAAAAATGGATATTATGGTGATCACGCTTATACTTTTGAAGTTGGTGAAGTTTCACCAGAAATAAAAAAACTCTTAAAAGTAACCAAAGAATCTCTATATAAAGGCATTAGAGAATTTAAATTAGGGAATCGTGTAGGAGATGTTGGCTATGCTATACAAAAACATGCAGAAGATCATGGGTACGGCGTAGTAAGAGAGCTTGTAGGACATGGCCTTGGAGAAGAAATGCATGAAGACCCAGAAATGCCAAATTATGGAAAAAGAGGTCGAGGTAAAAAATTCGTAGAAGGAATGGCAGTAGCCATTGAACCTATGATAAATTTAGGAACAAAACGCATCAAACAACTTCGTGATGGCTGGACTATCCTTACTGCAGACGGGAAAGTCAGTGCACATTTTGAACATGATGTCGCCCTGGTAGATGGTCACCCCCAATTGCTATCTACCTTTGATTATATTTATGAATCATTGGGAATTAAAAGCGAAGAAGAAGATGAATTTAGAAAAAAATGAATCCTTTTACCGTGACAACAATTTCGTTGAAGAATGGCGGTATTACTATGAAGATGACTGGGCAGAAGGCTATGAAATAGCTATTTCTAGCACCGGTAGAGTGATGAATTTTGTAAAAAGCAAAAACGGAGTCATTCTAAAAGGAAGTTCTATTAATGGTTATCAAGTATTCAATACTAAAATGAATGATGGTAAACGCAAGAACTTTTACCTACACAAGGTCATGGCAATAGCCTTTTTAGAAAAACCAGAAGATGGCCTTTTTGTAATTCATAAAAATTATGATAAAAAAGATAACAACATCAAAAACTTAGCTTGGGTAAACCGTAAAGAATGGGAAAAACACCAAGATAAAAACCCTAAAGTAATTGCTAAAAGAAAAAGTAAACGTAGAACTTATACAAAACTAAGTTATGCTGAAGCTACTATTCTTAAAAAGAAATTACTAGATCCTAACAGAAAAACAAGACTAAAAGTTCTTGCCAAACAATTTGGTGTTTCTGAAATGCAATTGCACCGAATTAAAACAGGAGAAAACTGGGCAGATCTTAAAGTATAATATGATCAAAAAAGTATTTAAATCTATATTAAATACCATACCTAGACCTCTATTAATTAAGGCTAGCTATATTGCTAAACCTTTTTTAGTAAGCCTTCTTAAAGGTAAAAATTACACAGACCCTATTGATGGTAAAAGCTTTTCTAAGTTTTTACCATATGGGTATGAAAATCAGCGAGAAAATGTTTTATCGCCTTCTACTTTATCTTTAGAAAGACATCGCTTACTATGGCTTTATTTAAAAAATAAGACAGATTTTTTCACTTCGGAAAAATCTGTCTTACATTTTGCTCCAGAGCAAGCTTTTTACAAACGTTTTAGAAAACTCTCTAATATTAATTATACCACTACAGACCTAAACTCTCCTTTAGCCGATGTTAAGGCAGATATTTGCAACTTGCCATTTAAGGATAATGAATATGATTTTATACTTTGCAATCACGTATTAGAACATATTCCTGATGATACAAAAGCAATGCAAGAACTATATAGAATACTTAAGCCTAATGGCATTGCTATTTTACAAATTCCGCAAGAGTTAGAAAGAGAATTTACTTTTGAAGATAACAGCATCACCAACCCTAAAGAACGTGCTAAAATATTTGGACAATATGACCATGTAAGAATTTACGGCCGTGATTATTTTGATAAATTAAAATCTATCGGTTTTGAAGTTATAGAAGCAGACTATACTAGAGAACTTAGTGAAGAGCTAATAAATAAATACAGATTAGCAAAAGGCGAAATTATTCCCGTTTGCATTAAGCCAAATAGTTAATTAGGGCACTATCTCATTAACTGTGTAAGTTTAAAAAATAGCTTGGGTCATGACCCAAGCTATTTTTTTTTAATTTTAAATCCAAACACAGTAATGAAAAAAGAAGATTTATTAAACGATAACTTTCTCAAGCAATTTAAAAGCGGAGAGGAACTAACAGGCTTTTTAAAGCAACTACAAAACGTGGCATCGAGAAGATGCTTGAAGGAGAACTAGACAGTCACCTTGATAATGTTAAAAACCAGAAGAGTAGCTCTGGCAATACTCGTAATGGCTATACGAGTAAAAAAGTGAGAACCAGCTTTGGTGAGTCAGAAATAAGCACTCCTAGAGATCGTGACTCCTCTTTTAACCCTATGATTGTTACCAAGCGCAAAAATATGGTGAACGGTATTGAAAATGTGATTATCTCTCTTTATGCTAAAGGGATGAGTAATAGTGATATTGAGCAGCAAATACTTGAGGTTTATAATTTTGAAGTCTCCACCTCTACCATTTCAAGGATTACAGACCGTATTACAAATGATATTGTATCCTGGCAGAACCGACCTTTAGAGCCAGTTTATCTTATTGTCTGGATGGACGGTATTGTTTTCAAGGTAAGAGAGAACTCCAAAGTAATCAATAAAACAGCTTACATAGCTGTAGGGCTTGGTAGAGATGGTAAAAAAGAAGTTTTAGGACTTTGGAGTCCGCAGCCTTTTGGATGAGTGTGCTTACCGATATGAAAGCTAGAGGGGGTAGAAGACTTACTTATCACTGCTACTGATAATCTCAATGGGTTTACCGCTACTATCAAAACTGTCTTCCCTGAATCCAAAACTCAGATATGCGTAGTACATCACATCAGAAACGCTTGTAAATACTTAGTATGGAAAGATAAAAAACAATTTACAAAAGATATGAAGTATATCTATGACGCACCTACAAAACAAGCTGCAGAAGCTGCTTTAAAGGATTTTGCTCAAAAGTGGGAAAGTAAGTAATCTTATGCCATTAAAAGCTGGCAGGATAACTGGGATGAGCTTACCGTATTCTTTGAGTTCCCAATAGAGATTAGAAAAATCATCTATACCACCAACCTAATAGAGAACCTTAATGGAAAAATACGTAAATACACCAAAAAAAATTATCATTCCCAACAGATGAGGCTGTTATAAAATCTGTATATTTGGCAATAAGAGAAGCAACTAAAAAATGGTCGATGCCAGTCAGAAACTGGGGAATCATTCTTAATCAGTTCTTAACTATATATGATAAAAGGGTTTAACTCTAAATATTAATTAAAGACAAACCCAAGGTATTTTAAACTTACACACTTTACAGGATAGTGTCTTAATTAGGCATTAATTGTTTTTGAAAATTATTAGTTACAAAAACTTTAGTACTATCGTTTTCTGTGAAAATTAAATAAGCGTCTATAGCTTTTTCATTTTCTAAAACTTCTTTAGCTTTATCTATACCCATTGCCATAAATGCTGTTGCATAAGCATCAGCTTCTCCACAAGTTTTTGCAAGCACAGAAGCACTTAACACATTACTTTTTTCAGCTTTACCTGTTTTGGGATTTATGGTATGAACAAATTTTTCCCCCGTTAAAGAATCTACCCTAAACTTTCTATAATTACCAGAGGTTGCTAATCCTTGATTTTTCATTTCTAAAACCGCAATAATTTCTCTATTCAATTCATCTTGATAAGGATTGTCTAGCCCTACTCTCCAAGCTTGATTTCTATCTGTATTTTTCCCATTTACGCGCAGTTCTCCACCTAATTCAACTAGATAATTATTAACTCCGTTGTTTTCTAAATACACCGCTAAACGATCTACAGTATAACCTTTAGCTATAGAATTAAACTCTAAATAGCTGTTTGCTAATTGTTTTTCAATTCGATTATCTGGAGTTAGTTTATAATTTTGAAAACCTACTAAACTAAATAAAGAATCTAATTTTTTCGCTGTGATATGGTTTAAATTTTCTGCTCCAAAACCATAAGCATTTACTAAATTACCTACTGTCGGATCAAAATAACCATCTGTAGATTTAAAAATATCTTTTGAAAGTAAAAACACATCTTTAAACATTTCATCTACCTGAACAGTGGTATCTCCTTTATTAATTTTAGAAATATCTGAGTTTGGTAAATAAGTACTCAAAGATTTATTCACATGCTCAAAAATAGAATCTAAGCCTTTATCCCAATTAAGTTCGTTATCAGAAAAAAAGGTAATATGATATGTAGTCCCTAAGGCATCTCCTTGAAAAAATTTCTTGTTATTTTTCTGCTGGCAAGCAGTTAAAAAAAGAATTGATAAAACAATTAAAATATTTTTCATTTATTAATAAGCTTGAATTCCTGAATAATTAACTACATAATCCTCTTCTAAGGTTACGGCTTTTGACAAATCTAAAGAGTTAGCTATGCCTACGCCAGCATAAAATGTACTAGCATTAAATTTTAAAGCATGTTCTTTTATCTTTTCCATCAAAGGTAAATCCATTTTCTTGGGATCTTTAGGATAAGTAACAGCTCTAACAATCACAAAATGAAGCTTTTTATCTTTTAATGCAACAAATTGGGGATTCCTTTTTAATGCACTATTAATACCTAAAAATTCAAATCCTCTCGCTTCTAAATCTTTGCCTACAATATTCATGGCTAGTTGATGTAATTCTTGTTCTGATAGTGATTTCATATTACAAAAATAGAAGTTTAATTGCTAGTACTTATAAGAAATTTATAAATCTTTAAAATGCTATTAAATAAAAAAGTTCGGTGTGATCACACCGAACTTTTTTATGATAACCTAATTTGATTTATCCTCCAAAATCATCAAATCTGATATTTTCATCTGGAATACCAAAATCTTCTCCCATTTTCTGAACGGCTTTGTTCATTAATGGAGGTCCACAGAAATATAATTCTATATCTTCTGGCTCGTCATGTTTAGAAAGATATTCATCAATTACAGCGTTGTGTACGAATCCTAAGAAACCATCACCATCACTATCTAAATCTTCTTTAACCTTCCAATTATCTTCTTCTAAAGGTTCTGATAATACAATATAAAATTTAAAATTATCAAACTCTCTTTCTAATTCTCTAAAGTGTTCTAAGTAAAATAATTCTCTTTTTGAACGACCACCATACCAATAAGTTACTTTTCTTCCGGTTTTTAAGGTTTTGAAAAGGTGATATAAGTGAGAACGCATTGGTGCCATTCCTGCTCCACCACCGACATATAACATTTCTGCTTCACTTTCGTTAATAAAGAATTCTCCGTAAGGTCCCGAAATAGTTACTTTATCTCCTTTCTTTCTAGAGAAAATATATGAAGAAGCAATTCCTGGATTTACATCCATCCAACCGTTTTTAGCACGATCAAAAGGAGGGGTTGCAATACGAACATTAAGCATAACTTCACGACCTTCAGCAGGATAAGAAGCCATAGAATAAGCTCTTTCTACTGTTTCAGGGTTTTTCATTACTAATGGCCATAGCTTAAAGTTATCCCATTCTTTCTGGAATTTATCAGGTTCACCTGGATGTTCTTCTGGATGAGCTTTGATGTCCATATCTTCAAATTTCACTTCGCATTTTGGAACTTCAATTTGAATATATCCTCCAGCCTTATAATCCATATCTTCAGGAATTTCTACAACAAATTCCTTAATAAAAGAAGCTACGTTCCAGTTTCTAACCACTGTAGCTTCCCATTTTTTTATACCAAATACCTCTTCAGGAATTTGAATATCCATATTCTGTTTTACTTTAACTTGGCAACCTAAACGCCAACCTTCAGCAATTTCTTTTCTTGTAAAGTGAGGCTCTTCTGTTGGCAATATAGTACCACCACCGTCTTTAACGATACATTTACATTGAATACATGTACCACCACCACCACAAGCTGATGGTAAAAATAATTTATTATCACCTAAAGTAGATAACAAAGTACCTCCAGAACCTACTTCAATATCTTTTTCATTGTTAACATTTATTTTTACAGGTCCTGAGGGAACTAGCTTTGCTTTAGCTCCTAACAGAACACTAACTAATAATAATATTAATAATAAAAATACTACTACACTAGCAATTATAACTGTCATAATCTTACTTATTTAATTTTGTATTGTCTGTAAATGACAATGTCTGCTCAGTACTATTATTCTCTTTACTCTCTATTTTTTCTACTGAAGAAGTTTCTAACTCTACAGCTTCTGATTCTTCTTGACCATCAAGTTTTATACCCATAAAGCTCATAAAACCAATAGCCATAAGCCCAGTAATGATAAAAGTAATTCCCAAGCCTTTTAATGGAGCTGGAACATTAGAATAAGCAATCTTCTCACGAATAGCTGCAATTGCTAAAATTGCTAAAAACCAGCCAATACCACTTCCTAAACCATAGGTTGCTGCTGCACCAATTCCTGAAAAATCTTTTTGTTGCATAAATAAAGAGCCTCCTAAAATTGCACAGTTAACCGCGATAAGAGGTAAGAAAATACCCAATGCACCGTAAAGTGCTGGAGCAAATTTTTCTACAATCATCTCTACTAATTGTACCATAGAGGCAATTACAGCGATAAACATTATAAAACTTAAAAAGCTTAAATCTACATTGGCAAATTCTTCACCCAACCAAGATAATGCCCCTGGTTTTAAAAGATATTGATCCATTAAAAAGTTAATAGGTACTGTTATCGCTAATACAAAAATGACTGCTGCCCCTAAACCAACTGCTGTTTTAACGGTTTTGGAAACTGCCAAATAAGAACACATCCCCAAGAAGTAGGCAAAAATCATATTTTCTATGAAAATACTCCTAACAAATAAGTTTAAATACTCTTGCATAATTTATCTTTTTAAAGCAGTATACTATGCTTCTTCAATTAATTTTCTGTTTCTAGAACGCTGTACCCAAATTACAAGTCCTACTATAATAAGAGCCATTGGCGCTAATAACATTAGCCCATTGTTCTCATAACCTAAAGCATATAATCCAGTAGAATCTGCCATAGTTGCTCCTTTATGACCCAAAACTTCGATTCCCCAAAGTTTACCAGAACCTAACAATTCTCTAAAGAAGGCTACTATAATTAGAATTACCCCATAACCAGCAGCGTTTCCAATTCCATCTAAAAATGATTTATAAACTCCATTTCCTAAAGCAAAAGCTTCTAAACGCCCCATTACAATACAATTGGTAATAATTAAACCAACGAATACAGAAAGTTGTTTACTTAAATCATATAGAAATGCTTTTAATACCTGATCTACTAAAATTACTAATGCAGCTACAATTACTAACTGAACAATAATTCTTATTCGGCTAGGAATTAAATTTCGCATTAACGAAATAATCATATTACTAAAAGCCATCACCACCATTACGGCTAAAGACATTACTACAGCAGCTTGTAACTGAACTGTAATTGCTAAAGCTGAACAAATACCAAGTACTTGAACTGTAATTGGGTTATCATCATTTAAAGGATCTGATAGTAACTTTAAATTTTGCTTTGACAAGAAACTTTCTTTTTCTTCTGAATTAGATAGGAAAAGAATCATTTCTTTCTTTTTAGCTTCTTTTTCTGACATTTGCTTATTATTATTTTCTTGAGCCATAAAAATATTATTTTACTGCTACTTTCATATCAGTTTGTTTCTTAAAATAAGGCAAGTAATACTTTAACCTCCTAGAGATCATTTTAGTAACTCCATCTCCGGTAATTGTTGCTCCAGAAATTGCATCTACAGCATTATCGTCCTTATTGTTACCACCTCCGTAACCTTTAACTACTGAAACTCCTACTAAATTCCCTGAACCATCAAAGATTTTTTCATCTTGAAAACGCTCTTGAAACCAAGCTTTGGTAATTTCACCACCTAGGCCGGTAGTTTCTCCTTTATGATCAAAAACAACTCCTTTTACGGTATTTACATCATCTTTTAATGCTATATAACCCCAAATAGCACCCCATAAACCTGTACCTCTTAATGGTATAATATAGCAAGTTTCACCTTCTACTTTAGCTTCATATAAAGGAAACATTTGCAAATCGTCTGCTTTCCCTAATTCTTTAGCTAAATCTACATTAAAAGCTTTATCTCCTTCGGCTATAACTTCTCCTTTATTGTTAAGCGCAATTTGTTTCGTAATAAATTTATCGAAATTAGCTTCTGCTAATGGTCTAGATAAAGGTACCATCGCTCCGTTGTGCTCTATTGAATCTACACCTACAGTATACAAGATATTTTGCATTTTCTCTTGTTTTACGTTAGCGTTCTGTCTATCTTTTAATGATTCTGAAGTAAATGCTAGTACAGCACCCACAACAACAACCATGATGATAGCAAAAATAAATGTATATGCGTTACTACTTCTATCCATTACACTGCTGTTTTTACTTGTGCTTTAACTCTTTTCTTACGTTTTTTAATGTTCCCTTCAATCACATAATGATCTATAGTTGGAGCAAAAACGTTCATTAATAAAATAGCTAACATAATTCCTTCTGGGTATGCAGGATTAAAAATTCTAATCATTACTGCAAAAAGACCAATTAAGAAACCATATATCCATTTCCCTTTAAATGTTTGTGCCGCTGATACAGGATCTGTTGCCATAAATACGATACCAAAAGCAAGACCACCAATAACTAAGTGATTATACCATGGAAAATTCATTAAATCGTTATTAGGATAGCTCCCTCCTAACAAATTAAAAATAAAAGCCATAAAAGCCGCTCCTAAGAAACCACTCACGATTATTCGCCAACTACCAACTTTGCTAAAAATAAGCAACAAAGCTCCTGCTAAAATACAAACGGTAGAAGTCTCTGCTATAGAACCAGGAATTAACCCTGAAAACATATCCATCGTATTGTAAGGCACATCTGTACCAGCTGCTAATTTCCCTAAAATAGTTTCTCCAGACACACCATCTACTTGATAAGCATTATGCACCCAAACGGTATTACCAGACATATAAGTTGGGTAAGCGAAAAATGCAAACGCTCTAGCGGTAAGTGCAGGATTTAAAATATTCATTCCTGTACCTCCAAAAGCTTCTTTACCAATTAAAACTGCAAAAGCTACAGATAATGCCACCATCCATAATGGAATATCAACTGGCATAATCATAGGAATAAGTAAACCTGTTACTAAGTACCCCTCATTCACTTCGTGCCCTCTAAAAATAGCAAAAGCAAATTCTATTCCAAGACCTACGATGTAAGAAACCAAAATCATAGGGACTACTTTAATTGAGCCTTCTCCTATAGCTTCCCAAAAACCAACTTGATCTTGAATCTGACTTAAATACTGGTAACCTGCATTCCAGGTTCCAAAAATAAGCGCAGGTATTAATGCAATGACTACAGTAATCATTACTCGTTTCAAATCTACCGCATCTCTTACGTGAGCTCCTCTTTGGGTTGTGTGATTAGGCACAAACAAAAAAGTATCTAACGCATTAATTGCGGGAGCGAACTTTTCGTATTTTTTTCCTTTGGAAAATGGCTCTTTCATCTTGTCGAGCCTTTGACGTATCCACTTCATAAATATTACGGTGCTTTTATCCTACTTCAGTAATCATTAAATCTAACCCAAGACGTATAATTTCTTGCGCTTCAACTTTTGATGTATTTACATAATCTATTAATGCAAAATCTTCTGGTATTACTTCGTAAATACCCAAATTTTCCATCTTCTCAATATTCCCTGTCATACAAGCTTTTAACAATTGCATTGGGTAAACATCTAAAGGCATCACCTCTTCCATTTCACCAGTAACAACCAAAGCTCTTTCTTCTCCATTTAAATTGGTATTCACATCATATTTTTTATTCGGGAACATCCAAGACAATGAAGTTTTAGACATAGAATGAATATTGTTATAAGTAAACGGCAACCAACCAAACATTCTATAATTATTTCCTTCAGGAATTACAGAAACAGTATTATCGTAAAAACCAACGTATTGGTGATTAGATAATTTTAAACCTGTTAATACATCTCCAGAAATAATTCTAGTTTCAGACTCATTTACTTCACCAACTAAATCTGTTACATTTGCACCTAAATAGGTTTTAAAATACTTTCTATCTTTAGCATCAGCTCCAACAACCGCAATAGTTCTTTTCGCATCATATCTTCCAGTTAAAAACAACCTTCCTATAATTGCAACATCTTCAGGACCTACTACCCAAACTCGATCTCCCATATTCATAGGTTCAGTTTCTTGAACATGCACCCCTACATTTCCTGCTGGATGCGGACCAGAAACATTCAAGATTTCAACACCTTGAAGATCTTTTAATTTTGAAGACTTACCATTTACTGCAACATAAACTTTACCTGCTGTTAACTTCTTTAACGCCTTAAGCCCTTCTTGAAAATCTTCTTTTTGATCTTGCAAGATAAACTCAGCATTTGCAGCTAACGGAGCTGAATTATAAGCAGAAACGTAAATTGCTTTTGGCGCATCATCTGGGTCTGCAAGAATATCATAAGGACGCTGCTTTATAAAAGCACCACATCCACTTTCAAAAACTCTAGCTTTAACCGTATCTGCATCAGAATTATCAACATTCATCACGCCAAATTCTTTATAAGAATTAACAGCATCTGCTTCGATAATAATCTCTAAAACACGACGTTTCGCTCCTCTTAAAACTTCTTTAATCGTCCCACTAACAGGAGAAGAAAATTTAACCGTATCGTTATACTTTGAGTAGAAAATAATTTCACCAGCCTGCACCTTAGCTCCTTCTCTGAGAACAAGCTTCGGAACAACACCGTGAAAATCTGGTGGTTTAATAGCAAAGGTCTTTGATTTTGGAGCCTCAACAAGCGTTTGCTCTGCCTCTCCTTTAAATCGCAAATTAAGACCCTTCTTAACTTTAATGTCTTTTGACATAATTTTGTTATCAGTTAATATTCGCGGTTGCAAATTTAGTAATTAAATACCTGATGTTATAAACTTGTTAAATGGAACTTCCCAAATAATAATAATTTATAATTATTCTAAATAATACATTTTCATTTTCAAGAAACCTCTTCTACAGAAAACTTTTTACTTATATTTAAACCGAAATTCAGCAGATCTATTTTCATGAAAAAAATCATTTTTATTTCATTCTTATTAACAGCTTCATTATCAAGCTTTTCTCAAGCGCTTGAAACTACTCCTCCCGAATACATAAGAACAATTCAATTTCAAGGAAACGCACAATTTAGCGGAACCCCTATTATTGCTTTAGGAGAAACACTTACTATTTCTTTTGATGATTTAATTGGTGATGAAGCAGATTACTACTACACCATAGAACATTATGATTTTGATTGGAAACCCTCCAACCTTGCTAAAAATGAATATATGGAAGGTTTTGACAATATGAGGATTCTTAATTACAAAAATTCTTTTAACACGCTTCAAATTTACTCTCATTACACACTATCTATTCCTAACAAAAACACCAGAAGATTAAAAGTTAGCGGTAATTACATGCTAAAGGTTTTTAATAACGATAAAGAATTGGTTTTTTCTAGAAAATTTATGGTTTATGAAGATATCGCTATCGTTAAAGCAGAGATCAAACGATCAAGAAATTTAAAATATATAGATACTAAACAAGTGGTCTATTTTTCTGTAGATGGCGCTGACCGAATTATTTTTAGAAACCCAGATCAGAACCTAAAAACGCTTATTATTCAAAATAATAATTTACAAAACTCTATTTATAACCTAAAACCTCAATATTCATTAGGCAATGAATTAGTATATCGTTATGATCAAAAAGCCGCATTTTGGGGAGGTAACGAATACTTAGAATTTGATAACAAAGATGTTAGAGCCGCCACGATGAATGTAAGAAGCATTCAACTTAAAGATATTTATAATACATATTTATTTACTGATAAAAATAGATCATATGATCCATATACTTACGATCCAGATATTAACGGTCAATTTAAAGTAAACACCATACAGGGAGAAGATCCTACTATTGAAGCTGAATATACCTGGGTTCATTTCTATCTTGCTAATTATGAAAAACTAAATGATGGTCAAATTCATATCTACGGAAATTTTAATAATTTCAACATAGATAAATCTACACGAATGATCTTTAACCCCAAAACCGAAGTTTATGAAGGCAAACGCCTATTTAAGCAAGGGTTTTATAATTATAAATACGTTTTAGTCAATCCCGACAAAAGTATTAATGAAGGATTTAATAGCGGTAATTTTGATGAAACCGAAAATCAATATACCATCTTAGCTTACTATAGAGAAATAGGAGGAAGATACGATAGAATTATAGGTGTAGGAAGTGCCAACAGCAGAAATATTAGCAATTAGTTTTCTGAAAAGAACATCACTTTATTTAAACAAAAACAGCATTAAAATATACCAACCTCAACAAATCAAAAAAATTCAAAAAAAAAAAAAAAAAAAAAACACGCTCTAATATTTTATAGAAAAGGTTTTTAAACACTTTTAAAATTTGTGTTTTTTTAAATGCTATATTTATTATATTAGCATATAAAATCAAAGGAACAACTTTTTTAGCATCTTTGCGTTTTAATACTATGATTCAACAAGTAACTAGAGGTATAAAAATTTCAGTAAATACTAGTTTTCAAGGCACTTTCTTGAAAAACTATAAGATTTATTTTGCCTTCAGTTATCAAATCACTATTAAAAACCAAAGCAATGATTCGGTTCAACTGAATTCTAGATTTTGGAAGATTAAAGACGCCTTAAATAAGAATCTAATCGTTAAAGGTGAAGGTGTTATTGGCGAAAAACCAGTTTTAAAACCTGGGGAATCGCATACCTATACCAGCGGATGCCAAATTACTTCTCCGTTTGGAGCGATGAGCGGTTATTACGATATGATTAATTTTACTTCTACACGAAAGTTTAAAGTTGAAATTCCTTCCTTTAAACTTAGCGCTCCTATTGCGTTAAATTAAGTTTCTCTTCAGTCACTTCATTTTTTAGAAGATTTTCAAATTTCATACTTATCTTATTGCCTTGGGTTAAAAGTTGCGTTACGCTTGTGGTTTTTAACAAACCACGATCAATTATAAATCCATTTTCAGCATCATCTTTCCCTGCCTGATGATGAAATTCCCAAACCTCGTTTGCTGTTAAATGCTTTAGATCGTGTTCAGCTATAAAATCATTAAACCATTGGTGACGCTCTTTTTTCATTTCTGAATTGTACGTCATCGATGCCGACCAAATATGCGCTTTAACCTCTAGCGGAAAATTTTTTACCTCATCCCCATCCCACACCAACTGCTGAATTTTAATTTCAGAATGCCAAGAAATATAAATTATGGTAAATGGCTCAATTTCATTGTATTCATAATTACTTACCATTTCATTAAAGTCTAAGGCTAATAAATGCTCTTTTAACACCACTCCTCGACTCTTTTTATAACTCGCTTTGCGTTCATGAGCATATTCGGCTCCGTTCATCAAACAAATTAATTTAGACTTCTCACTAACTGCAACCCAAGTACCACCAGCTATTTTATCTTTCGGGTAAAGTAATTTCACACCATTTTCGTTATAAATACGAGGAGCTAAGGTTGGACGGTCACTCGCTTCATCTCTATTAGAGGTAAAAATAAATTTTTTAGAATGACAACCTAAAGAAATAAAAGATACGGTACACATAAATTCAAAAATAACATAACTACTTCAGTCTTAATAAAACTTAACAGAAATTAATAAAACCTTAAATTTCTATGAGTTTTAAGTTCTTAGATTTTAGCTATCTTTATCAAAACAAATATTAATAAATAAAAAACCAAAATAGAATTATGGGGAAAGGATTTTTTCAAGTTCCGCCAGCACATAACGAACCTATAAAAAGTTATGCTCCCGGGACCCCGGAAAGAGAAGAAGTATTACTAACTTATAAAGATTTATATAATAAAAAAGCTGATGTTCCTCTTTATATTGGTGCTGAAGAAATAAGAACTAAAAAAACAGCGACGATGCACCCGCCACATGATCATAAGCACAATTTAGGTGTTTATCATTTGGCTGAAAAAAAACATATTGAAAAAGCAATAGATGCTGCTTTAGAAGCTCGTAAAAAATGGGCTAAATTAGAATGGGAACAACGCGCAGCCGTATTTTTAAAAGCTGCCGATCTAATCTCAGGCCCTTATCGCTATAAACTAAACGCAGCAACGATGATTGGGCAGTCTAAAAATATTTTTCAGGCTGAAATAGATTCTGCTTGTGAGATCGCAGATTTCTTGCGTTTTAACGTAGAATACATGTCTGAAATTTACAACGATCAACCAGAATCTGACGAAACCGCCTGGAACCGTGTAGAACACAGACCTCTTGAAGGTTTTGTTTACGCTATTACTCCGTTTAACTTTACCGCAATCGCTGGTAATTTACCATCTGCTCCGGCATTAATGGGGAACGTAGCAATTTGGAAACCTAGTGACAGCCAAATGTTTTCTGCTCAAATTTTAATGCAAGTATTCAAAGAAGCTGGAGTTCCTGATGGCGTTATTAATATGGTGATGGGAGATCCTGAAATGATTACCGATACTATATTAAAAAGTCCAGATTTTGCTGGTATTCATTATACAGGAAGCACTAAAGTCTTTAAAGATATTTGGGCAAAAATTGGTCAGAATATTCATACTTATAAGACTTATCCAAGAATAGTAGGAGAATCTGGAGGTAAAGATTTTATTATCGCACACCCATCTTCAAACACCAAAGAAGTTTCTACCGCTATTTCTAGAGGTGCTTTTGAATATCAAGGCCAAAAATGTAGTGCCGCTTCAAGAATTTATTTACCGAAAAGTTTATGGCCACAGATTAAAGAAGAATTAATTGAAGATATTTCATCTTTTAAAATGGGTTCTCCTGAAGATATGGGCAATTTTATTAATGCGGTGATCCACGAGCGTTCTTTCGATAAATTAGCAAAGTATATTGACCAAGCTAAAAAAGATAAGAAAGCAGAAATTATTATTGGTGGTAATTACGACAAGTCTGTAGGTTATTTTGTTGAACCAACAGTAATCGTAACGACAGACCCACATTACACAACAATGGAAACTGAGTTATTCGGGCCTGTTGTAACGATTTATGTTTACGAAGATGAAAAGTGGGAAGAAACTTTAGTTGAGGTAGACAACACTAGTGCTTATGCATTAACCGGAGCGGTTTTCTCTAAAGACCGTTACGCTGCTGCACAAGCAACCGATATACTACAAAACTCGGCAGGTAACTTTTACATTAACGATAAATGTACTGGAGCTGTAGTTGGAAGACAACCATTTGGTGGCGCAAGAGCCAGCGGAACTAACGACAAAGCAGGTTCTAAATTAAACTTACAACGTTGGGTATCTCAACGATTAATTAAAGAAACTTTTGTACCAGCAACAGATTATAGATATCCGTTTATGGATTAATATTTTATCATCCAAAATAAAAAAGCCTCGCAAATTGCGAGGCTTTTTTATTTTGGATTTCAATTATCCTTTATATTTCATAGGGAGATGAACTACTTTTTTAGTATCAAAAAAATCTTCTTCAAAGTAATCAGAGAGATTATAAATCTTGGCGGTTTTATATTTTGCTAACTCTTCAGACAAATCACCACCTTTTAAATATAAAATTCCGTTTTTGAGTTCGTGTACACTTTTCTTTTTTATTTTTCCTTTTACCCAATGCACAAAAGTTTCCATTTGCGCGACAGCTCTACTTACAATAAAATCATATTGTTCGTCTATTTCTTCTACTCGGCAATTAGAGCTTTTTACATTTTCAAGCCCTAAACCTTCTTTCACTTCATTCACCACTTTAATTTTTTTCCCTATACTATCTACTAAATGAAATTGAGTTTCAGGAAAAAGTATTGCCAAAGGAATACCCGGAAAACCACCACCAGTACCTACATCCATAACAGAAGATCCTGGTTTAAAATTTTGAATTTTAGCTATCCCTAAAGAATGTAATACGTGACGCAAATAAATTTCATCTATATCTTTTCTAGAAACTACATTAATTTTAAGATTCCAGTCTTTGTATAAATCTTTGAGTTGAGTGAATTGCTGTTTTTGCTGATCAGTTAAATTCGGAAAGTAGTTTAATACTTCATTCATGGGTTAAAGCTTATTTTACGGCAAAATTAAAGGTTATCTATTAATATTTATACATTTAATGTTTACTTTCTTTATCTAAATTTTCTTTAGCTGCAATTTTATTATGATTCCAATCTCCTAAAAAATCATCATCTCTAGCATCTAAATTTCTAAATACTTCTGCTTTTCCATACATCGTAATAATATCATTTACAAGAATTACATTATCGCCGTTAGGAGATCCAATATAATTACCATCTTCTTTTTTAATTCCCAAAACATTAATCCCTTCACTTTTTAAATCTAGTTCTAATAAATTTTTATTTGCTAACCAACTCCCCTTTCGTACTCTTAATTCTGAAATTTGATATTCACCAGAGAGATGAAGTATTGCTGCGTAATCTTTAACATCTATTTTAGTATACTTCTTAAGCATTCTATCTATCACTTTAGAAAGCCATTTATCTACAATTTTACTTTTTATAGCTAGCCAAAGTAAAGTTAGCCCCACTAATAAAATTAAGATACTGTACAATAAAGAACTTCGATTACTAGGTAACACAAAAGTTAATATTAAAGAAGAAAGCGTCGTAATAATACCGGCATTACCTACTAACATTAAGACATAGATAATTTTTCTTCTAACAGGATGGTTTAATAATTTTTCACTCTCAGCAGACGTAAAACCAGAACCCGTGTAGGCAGATCTTGCTTGAAATTTAGCCACATCTGTAGAAAGTCCCGTATGCATTAAAGCGATAGCAGCAACTTTAGTTAATAATGCTGAAAGTGTTATAATTACAAATAATGATATTGCTGCTAACATATTCTAAGTGGTACTATATAAGAATTTAAAAATAAGTTATTTTAATTTATCAAAAAGGTTTATGATATCTAATAAGCTTTTAAAGCGATTAATTTTTACCTTTGAAAATATTTAAGTTAACAAAATGATACAAAATTCTATAAAATTTTCTAGAGTAGACTCTGCGAAGTTCTTTAGAACTCTCAATAAGAGGGTAAATAACTATTTTAAAGAAAATAATATTAAAAGAACAGGCAACTGGAAGCTTCACCTGAAGACCATTATCATGTTTTCTCTTTTTTTATCTCCTTATTTTCTTATGCTCACCCTAGATATTTCTCAGTGGTGGATGCTTCTTCTAACCGTAGTAATGGGTATTGGTATGGCTGGAGTTGGCATGAATGTTATGCACGACGCCAACCACGGTTCTTACTCATCAAAGAAATGGGTAAACAAAATCATGGGAGGTAGCATGTATATTCTTGCTGGTAATGTTTATAACTGGCAAGTACAACATAACGTTTTACACCATACCTATACTAATATTCATGGTCACGATGAAGATTTGGAAGCGGGTAGAATTATACGTTTCAGCCAACATTCAAAATGGTATCGATTTCATAAATTTCAGCATTATTATTCTGTTTTTCTATATGGATTACTTACGTTTAATTGGGTAATTACTACAGATTTCAAACAAACGAAAAGGTATTTAAAAAGAAAATTAGCCTACGGAAAAATGCCTAGCCCGATTAAGCAGTGGAGCACTTTAGCCGTCACAAAAACACTTTATATCGCAATTTGGATTATTTTACCTATGCTTATTTTAAATATTTCTTGGTGGAAAATTTTATTAGGCTTCTTTATTATGCATTATACAGCAGGACTCATATTGAGTGTTGTTTTTCAGTTAGCGCACGTAGTTGAAAACACAGAAATGCCTTTACCAGATGAAAAAGGATCTATGAAAAATACTTGGGCTATTCATCAATTATTTACAACGGTAAATTTTTCAACTAAAAATAAAATTGTTAACTGGTTTACTGGAGGGTTAAATCATCAGGTAGAACACCATATTTTTCCAAACATTAGCCATATTCATTATTCAAACATTTCAAAAATAGTGAAAGAAACAGCTAATGAATGTAACCTTCCTTATCACGAATACAAAACTACCAGAGCTGCTATAATAGCTCATTTTAAGCATCTAAGAGAAATGGGAGCAAAACCTGCAGTAGCTTTATAAACTTAACTTTTAACACAACCATGCAAAAACAACTTTCTGAAAGAATTAATAAATTAGAAACTTCTGCAACATTGGCGATGGCTGCTAAAGCCAGAGAATTAAAAGCAGAAGGCAAAAATATTATTGGATTAAGTTTGGGAGAACCAGACTTCAACACTCCAGATTTCATTAAAGAAGCTGCGATACAAGCAATTAATGATAATTATAATTCTTACACTCCGGTAGATGGATATGCGGAATTGAAAGAAGCCGTTATTGAAAAATTTAAAAGAGATAATAACCTAACCTACGATGCTTCTCAAATTGTAGTTTCTACAGGAGCAAAACAATCGTTAGCTAATGTAGCGATGGTGATGTTAAATGCAGGAGATGAAGTTATTTTGCCTTGCCCATATTGGGTAAGTTATAAAGACATTGTAAAAATTGCTGAAGGAATTCCGGTAGAAGTAAAAACTTCTATCGAGAATGATTTTAAAATGACCCCTAATCAGTTAGAAGCTGCAATCACTCCAAAAACAAAAATGCTTTGGTTTAGTTCTCCTTGTAACCCGAGCGGTTCTCTTTACAGTAAAGAAGAATTAAGAGCTTTAGCCGATGTTTTACAAAAGCATCCTCAAATTATTGTGGTAAGTGATGAAATTTACGAACATATAAATTTTGTTGAAGGCCACGCCTCTATGGCTGAGTTTGAAGATATGTACGATCGTACCGTTACCGTAAATGGTGTCTCTAAAGCATTTGCTATGACAGGATGGAGAATTGGTTATATTGGCGCTCCTTCTTACATTGCTAGAGCTTGTAACAAAATACAAGGTCAAATTACGAGTGGTGCAAATTGTATAGCACAACGCGCTACCATTACTGCGTTAAAAGCTCCAGTAAGCAAAATTAAATACATGATTGATAAGTTTAAAGAACGACGCACGTTAATCTTAGACTTGTTAAGTGAAGTTGAAGGATTTAAATGCAACCAACCTGAAGGTGCGTTTTACGTTTTCCCAAATGTTTCTGCTTTATTTGGTAAAACATTTAAAGGAACAAAAATTGAAAACGCCACCGATCTTTCCATGTATTTATTGGAAGAAGCTCAGGTTGCTACAGTAACTGGCGAAGCTTTTGGCAACCCTGATTGTATTAGAATTTCTTATGCTGCAAGCGAAGAAAATATTAAAAATGCTATTGCTCAAATTAAAGAAGCTTTAAGTTAAAAATAACACATTATAATATTATTAAAAAAAGCCTTATTAAATTGATAAGGCTTTTTTGTTAAGATATTTTTCAAGTTTTATTTATCTATTTCTCCAAAAGAAAGGCGTTAAAATAATAAGTACTGTAAACAGTTCTAACCTTCCAATAAGCATTAAAAATGAACACCACCATTTACCAGGAGATGGTAAAGCATCAAAGTTATTCACCGGACTTAAAGCACCAAATGCTGGACCAATATTTCCTAAAGAAGAAGCCGCACCACCAATGGATGTAGGAAAATCTAAACCTAACGAAGCCAAACCTATAGCACCTATAATAAAAGCCAACATATATAAAATAAAAAAGCCCAAAATATTAAATACAATTTCACCCTTAATACTCTTACCGTTATAACGTACTGGTAAAATAGCATTGGGATGCAGTGTTCTTTTAAATTCTGTAATCCCGTTACGAATCATAATAATATGCCGCACGACTTTCACACCACCCGCAGTAGATCCTGCTGACCCCCCCAAGAAAAACATCCCGAAGAAAAAAATTGTCAGAAAAGGAGTCCATAAACTAAAATCTGCTGAAACAAAACCTGTGGTTGTAATTACCGTTAATACTGAAAATAAAGCATGACGAAAAGCACTTTCTGCCTCTCCCCAAACCATAGGGTGAGCAATTGAAGAAACTCCTACATCTGCGTTATAATAAATAAGTAAAGCAGCGATAGCGGTAAAGCCAAATACAAAAATACAATACCATTTAAACTCTTCATCTCTTAATACGCGCTGAACTTTACCTTTAAAACTGAAATAACTTAATACAAAATTTGTTCCTGCTAAAAACATAAACAATATTAAGATGTATTGAATCATAGGCTGATCATTCCAATAAGCTGCACTTGCATTTTTTGTAGAAAAACCACCTGTAGATAAAGTACTTAAGGAATGATTAATAGCGTCAAAGAAACTCATACCAGCTACTTTCAGCAAAATAGTTTCTGCAAAAGTATAGCCTACATAAATAAACCAAAGCCGTTTAGCCGTATCTCTAATTCTTGGTTTCAACTTATCTGCACTAGGTCCGGGAGCTTCAGCTGCAAATAGCTGCATACCACCAATTCCTAAAAGTGGTAAAATGGCAACGGCAAGAACAATAATTCCCATACCGCCAATCCAATGGGTAAGACTACGCCAAAAAAGAATTCCTTTTGGCACTACTTCAATATCATTTAATATAGTTGCTCCAGTGGTGGTGTAACCAGACATGGTTTCAAAAAAAGCATTAGTTACCGTTGGTATAGCTTCAGAAAAAAGATAAGGCAGCATACCGCTTAAAGTCATAAAAACCCAACCGAAAGTTACAATAATATAACCTTCACGTTTTTTCATTTCTTTACGATGATGACGTGTAAAAAACATTAATGCCATTCCTGCTAACATCGTGGTAACAGCAGCTCCCAAAATTTGAACAGTTACACCATCTGCAAAATACCAACTCACCAAACACGCTATAACCATAAACCCACCGTTGCAAACCAACAGTAGCCCCATAATATGCAAAATAATTTTGTAGTTAAGTTTTGGCATTATAAGAAGAGGTTTTCTACTTTCTTAATAGATCTTGGCAAACAACAAACCACTACTCGATCACCTTCAAGAATTTTGAAATTCCCTAAAGCGATGAGACCTTCTCCGTCTCTAACAACTCCACCTATAATTGCAGAACGAGGCAAGTCTATATCTATAATTTTTTTATTACAAACTTTAGAGGATGAATTAACAATAAACTCTAATAATTCGGCATTCATATTATTCAGTTTGGTCATGGCTACGACCTCTCCTTTTCTTACATACCTAAAAATATTGTTTGCTGCTAAGAGTTTTTTATTGATTAAAGTATTTATACCGATAGAATGACTTAGTTGAAAATAGTCCATATTTTCTACCAAAGCAATTGTTTTTCTAACGGTTTTAGATTTTGCCACCAAAGAAGACATAATATTGGTTTCAGAATTACCGGTTAAAGCAATAAAAGCATCCATATCATGAATATTTTCTTCTTCCATTAATTCTACATTACGACCGTCTCCGCTAATTACTAACACTTTCGGTAATTCATCGGCAAGTTCAAAGGCTTTTTCTCTATCATTTTCAATAAGTTTCACATTAAATTTTGCTTCACTTAAATCTTTAGCGGTTCTTCTTCCTATTTTACTTCCGCCTAAAATCATGATATTTTTAATATCTTGTTTTACTTTGCCAGTAAGTTTAAAAAGCTCTTCTACACCGTCTGGAGTAGTAATAAAATACACCTGATCTCCTTCTCTAAATTGAGTATCTCCACGGGGTATTAACGTGTATTGAGTACTAAAACGCTGAATAGCAATAGGCACAAAATGTAATTCAGGAAAAATCTCTGCGGCTTGCTTCACACTTTTCCTAACAAAAGATGCATTATTAGATAGTTTAAAACCTACCATCGTTAACGCTCCATCTTCAAATTCAAAAGTATCGTTAAAAGCAGACTGATCTAAAAGTAGTTTTATTTCTTTTGCTGCCAGCGCTTCGGGAGAAATTAACTCATCTATACCAAAACGTTTAAATCCTATTTCATCTTTATTTTCTAAAAATTCGGTATTAGAAATTCTAGCCACCGTACGCTTGGCGCCTAATTGTTTGGCTAACACACAAACCGTAATGTTAGTAGTTTCACTAGAAGTTACACTTATAAGTAGATCTACACCATTTATTTGAGCATCATTCAAAATTTTAATGGAAGTAGCGTCACCTTTAACGGTTCTAATATCCAGATGCGTATCTGCATATTCTAACCTGTTTTTATCGTTATCTATTAAGGTAATATCTTGAGATTCAAAAGAAAGCAATTTTGCTAAATGAAAACCCACTTCTCCTGCTCCCGCAATAATTATTTTCATATAAAGATGAACTATTTGACAAAGGAACAAAGATAGGTTATTTTATAAATATGAAGTAAAAGCTTCTACTGCAATTTTTTAAATGATAAAGCTAAATCTACTACATAAACCTTATCTTTGTAGAAATTTTTGCTATGTCTAAAAACGTTACTCCGTATAAAGATTCTAAGCTTACTAAGAAAAAGCAGGTAGAACAGATGTTTGATAATATTTCTGAAAATTACGATGGTCTAAACCGAGTAATTTCTTTTGGTATTGATACTTCTTGGAGAAAAAAAGTAATTAAATTAATAAGTGACACTCAACCTAAAAATGCATTAGACATTGCTACAGGAACTGGTGATTTAGCCATTAGCATGGCACAAAATGGCATCCCTAATGTAGTAGGTTTAGACCTTTCTGAAGGTATGCTGAATGTAGGAAGAAAAAAAATTGAAGAATCTTCTCTTTCTGAAAAAATTAAAATGATTCAGGGAGATTCTGAAAATTTACCTTTTGAAGATAATAGTTTTGATGCCATTACCGTAGCTTTTGGAGTAAGAAATTTTGAAACTTTAGAAAACGGATTAAAAGAAATTTTTAGAGTATTAAAACCCGGAGGTATTTTTGTAGTTTTAGAAACGTCTGTCCCTACAAAATTTCCTTTTAAACAGGGCTATAATTTTCATTGCAAGTATATTTTACCAACCATCGGAAAAGTGTTTTCTAAAGACAAAGTTGCCTATAAATATTTAAGCGATAGCGCTGCAGTTTTTCCTTATGGCGAAAAGTTCAACAATATTTTAAAGAAAATTGGGTTTACTAATACAAAAGATAAGCCTCAAACTTTTGGTGTGGCCACCATTTATACGGCTTCAAAATAATTGTATGAAGAGAATAATTATAATATTCATTTTATTTATAAGCTTTCAACACGTTAACGCACAACTTTTCTCAAAAGAAAAAATAAGAAATCTTGAAAATTTCGATAAACAAAGGTTGTCTTGGGGTTATTACTTAGGCTTTAATTCTTATGACTTTAAATTTGACTATAAAGAGCACCCTTCTAATGATGTTTTAGTTCAAAAAAATATAGGCTTAAATATTGGACTTGTTGGAAGCCTAAGAATCAATGATTATTTTGACATTAGATTAGAACCAGGTGTGGTTTTTGCTAATAGAAATTTAACTTTTCCAGGTATTGCTGAAGATAATTTAAGAGAAGTAAAATCTACTTATGTTCATATTCCTTTATTATTAAAATTTTCTACCAAACGAATCAATAATTTTAAACCTTTTATTGTAGGTGGGGTTTCTACTTCATTTAACCTTTCTAGCAATCAAGATAATCCCGACGATAATAGTGCTGGTGAATTTAGAATGATGAAGAACACTTACTATTATGAAGTTGGTTTCGGTATAGATTTGTATTTATTATTCTTTAAATTTTCACCTTCTATTCGAGGAGTTTTTGCTATGAATGATGAATTAAAACCAGATAACGCTCTTAATAGTCCTTATACTGGTAATATCGAAAAGATGTCTACAAGAGGTGTTTTTATTAATTTAACTTTTCAATAGAAATGACTTAATTACCTACGTTTAAATTCACTTAGCAAAATTGAAGTTGCCATAGCAACATTTAAACTCTCGGTGTTTTTAACTGCTCCAAACTGAGGAATGGCTATTTTGCGATTGGTTATTTTTTCAATCTCACTAGAAATCCCGTTAGCTTCATTTCCTAATACTAAAATTCCTTCTCTATCTAAACTAGAATTATATACATTTTCTCCTTCCATAAAAGTTCCATAAATAGGTAAATTTAATCTAGGGAGTTCTTCGGCTAAATCTGTATAAATCACTTCTACTCTAGCGATAGAACCCATAGTTGCTTGTATTACTTTTTCATTATAACAGTCTACGGTATCTAATGAACATACGAGTTGTTTTACTCCAAACCAATCACAAAGTCTAATAATTGTTCCTAAATTACCAGGATCTCTCACCCCATCTAACGCTACTATAAAATTCTCTATTATTCTTGGTTTTTTCTGCGGAATTTTAAACAAAGCCAATGCAGTTTGCGGAGTAGATAGCTTGGTAATTTTCTTTAACTCATTCGCTTCAAGAAGTTGCATTTTATTGTTCTGCGTAAAAAAAATATCGGTTTCAGAGAACAAACATTCCAACTCAAAATTAGAATTCAAAAGTTCTTTTACCACTTTTATACCTTCTGCTACAAACAATCCATTTTTTTGTCTATATTTTTTTTGAGATAGGCTGTTTATTAACTTTATTTGGCCTTTGCTAAGCATAAAATGACGTATTTTTGAAATTTAATTTTTTTATTTGAAACCTTTCACCACAAAAATATCATTTATTCTTTTCACGCTGCTTATTATTTCATGTAATGCAGTAAAAAAGGTGCCAGATGATGAACATTTGCTTACCGATAATAAAATTTTCGTGGATAGCATTGAGATTAATAAAAGACAAATTTACGACCAGCTTTACCAAGAGCCTAATGTAAAATTACCTCTATTAGGATTGCCTTTAAAACTTCTTATTTACAATGCTGCCAACTCAAACCCAGATACCACATTTTACGACTGGCTTCATAGAAAACCAAAACGAGAAAAAAGACTTATTAATTGGCTTTCAAAAAAACAGGTTGAAAAAGTAGGACAATCTTATGTTGGCTTTCATGAATTTTTGCAAGAAACCGGAGAAGCGCCTGTTATTCTAAATAAAGAAAAAACAGAACGTTCTGCCTCAAGATTAGAAGCTTGGTACTGGAATCATGGTTGGTTTAATGCCAAGGCTGATTATAAAATTATTAAGAAAAAAAACAAAAGAGCAAAGGTTAATTATTTTATCACTCCAAACCAAGCCTATATTTTAGACTCTATCTCCAGAAGAATAGCTTCACCCCAAGCAGATTCTGTATATCAAAATCACAAAGAAGAGTCGCTAATTATTTCAGGAGAAAAATTTGAAACTAATAAATTTAATGCAGAGCGAGAGCGAATCACATCTCTTTTTAGAAATAATGGTTTTTATCATTTTGAACAAGAATATATCAGTTTTGATGCAGACACAATAAGCACTAATAACAAAGCTAATATTGAACTTGTAATTGCCAATCGTGAAATTAAAAAGGAAGACAGCACTTACACTGTTCCTTACCGCAAACATTACATTAGTGATGTGAACGTTTTTACAGATTATAATTACACCAACAAGAACAAATCAGTAACAGATTCTGCTAATTACAAAAAATATACACTCTATAGTTTTGACAAACTAAAATATAAGCCGAAAGCAGTAGTAGATGCTATTTTTATTAAAAAAGGAGAAGTTTATAAAGACAGAGACCGATCTCTTACTTATAAGAGAATGCAACAATTAGGCATATTTAAATACCCAGATATTCAATACATGCCAGATCCTAGAGACTCTACAGGAACTCAATTAATTTCAAATATATTTTTAACGCCAAAAGAAAAGTTTGGAGTTGACTTTAATTTTGATGTTTCAAGAAGTAACATTCAAGACTTTGGGATTGGTTTTGGAGGTTCACTTTTAATTAGAAATATTTTTAGAGGCGCAGAAACTTTAGAAATTGGTGGCCGTGGGAGTGTAGGCTCTTCTAGAGATGCCGCTAAAAGTGAAGATAATTTTTTTAATATTTCAGAAATTGGAGCAGATGTAAAATTATCATTTCCTAAAATTGCATTTCCTATCAACACAAGTGGAATAATCCCAAAATACATGTTTCCCTTTACCACCATTAGCGCAGGGATAAGTACACAGCAAAATATAGGTTTAGACAAAAGAAATCTTACTGGTAAATTTAATTATCGGTGGTACCCTAATGAAGAGCTAACACACAAACTAGATTTAATAGATTTACAGTATGTTAGAAACCTAAACAGAGGAAATTATTTTAACGTTTATCGAAATTCTTATAATAGATTAAACACTATTGCTCAAGATAATTTTAACCAAATTGATCCCACTTATTTCTATGAAGATGCCAGTATTAGTGATGATAATTTACCTAACTTAAAAATACCCGAAGGCACACAAGCTTTTATAAATGAAGTAAACAATAATAACTATAATTTATCTTCAGAAGAAAATCGCATTACTCGTAATATAATTGAACGAAGAGACAGGTTAACACAAAATAACCTCATTTTGGCTTCAAATTTCAGTTATATTAAAAATACAAGAGAAAATATTTATGATCAAGAATTCACACAGTTTAGATTTAGGGTTGAAGCTGCGGGAAACTCTCTTTACCTTCTAGCTTCTTTATCAAATTTAAATAAAAACTCTAACGGTAATTATAATGTATCTAATGTAGAATTTTCTCAATATGGCAAAGTTGAAACCGACTTCATTAAACATTGGGACCTAGGCCAACAAAATATCTTTGCTATTAGAGCTTTAGGAGGCGTTGCCATTCCATATCTAAACTCTAAGGATATCCCTTTTGCGAGAAGTTTTTTTGCAGGCGGAGCAAACGACAATAGAGGTTGGCAAGCTTACGATTTAGGCCCAGGAAGCTCTGGAGGCATAAATGAATTTAATGAAGCAAACATGAAAATAACGCTAAATGCCGAATATAGATTTAATCTTTTCGGACAATTAAATAGCGCTTTATTTATAGATGCAGGAAATATTTGGAACACACTAGACAATGTTGAAGACGAACGTATGACCTTTACTAAATTTTCAGATTTAAAAAAAATTGCCGTAAGCTCTGGTGTAGGATTAAGGTATGATTTAAGCTTTTTTGTAATTAGATTAGATTTAGGTTTTAAAACATACAACCCTGCGTTTGACAAACAAAAATGGTTTCAACAATACAACTTTTCAAATGCAGTTTATAATGTTGGAATTAATTATCCCTTCTAACCCATTTTATTTTATTAATTTTGTAAATCGTTTAATTTAAAAACTTATTCATGAGTCACAATATTAAGCCTGGTGTTGCAACGGGTAAAGAAGTACAAGAAATTTTTAATCACGCTAAAGAAAATGGTTACGCATTACCAGCAGTGAATGTAGTTGGTTCAAACACCATAAATGCCGTATTAGAAACAGCTGCAGATTTAAACTCTCCAGTTATTCTTCAATTCTCTAACGGAGGTTCTGTTTTTAATGCTGGTAAAGGACTCTCTAACGAAAATCAACAAGCCGCTATTCTTGGTGGCGTAGCAGGTGCTAAACACGTACACGATCTAGCTAAAGCTTACGGCGCTACGGTTATTCTACATACTGACCACTGTGCAAAAAAATTATTACCTTGGATAGACGGGTTATTAGATGCAGGTGAAAAATTTTACAAAGAGCACGGTAAACCATTATACAGCTCTCACATGATAGATTTAAGTGAAGAATCACTTGAAGAAAATATGGAAATTTGTAAAAAATACTTAGCTCGAATGAGCAAAATGGGTATGACTTTAGAAATAGAATTAGGTATTACTGGAGGTGAAGAAGATGGCGTAGATAATAGCGATGTAGATTCTTCTAAACTATATACTCAACCAGAAGAAGTTGCTTATGCTTACGAAGAATTAAGTAAGATAAGTGATCAATTTACAATTGCAGCGGCATTTGGTAATGTTCATGGTGTTTACAAACCAGGAAACGTAAAATTAACGCCAAAAATCCTTAAAAACTCTCAAGAATATATTACTAAAAATTACGGAGTTGAAGAAAATCATATTGACTTTGTTTTTCACGGAGGAAGTGGTTCTACCGTAGAAGAAATTAGAGAAGCTATCGGGTACGGAGTAATTAAAATGAATATTGATACAGATTTACAATATGCTTTCGCAGAAGGAGTTCGTGACTATGTTCTAGAAAACAAAGATTACTTAGCTACACAAATTGGTAACCCTGAAGGTGAAGATGTGCCTAATAAAAAATATTACGATCCAAGAAAATGGCTAAGAGAAGGTGAAATCACTTTCAAAAATAGACTTAAAAAAGCTTTTGAAGACTTAAATAATATTGATAGTCTTTAGTTGAAAGCAACCCTAAACCTCATATTGATCCAAATAACTATTTATGGCTTGGTTTAAAAGAACTAAAAAAGGAATTCAAACCGCTACGGAAGACAAAAAAGATGTCCCTAAAGGTCTTTGGTATAAATCACCTACTGGAAAAATAGTTGACGCAGAGCAACTAGAAAAAAACTTTTATGTAAGTCCGGAAGATGGTTACCACGTAAGAATTGGTAGCGAAGAGTATTTTGACATACTTTTTGATGATAAAAAATACAAAGAGTTAGATAAAAATTTAACGGCTAAAGATCCGCTTAAGTTTGAAGACACTAAAAAATATCCAGATCGCTTAAAAGAAGCTCAAGAAAAAACTGGGCTCAAAGATGCGATTAGAACTGGTGTAGGTCAATCTAAAGGCAAAGACCTTGTTGTCGTTTGTATGGACTTTAGGTTTGTAGGAGGTTCAATGGGCTCTGTCGTAGGAGAAAAAATTGCTCGTGCTGCAGATTATTGCATCGAGCATAAAACTCCTTTAATGATTATATCTAAATCTGGAGGAGCAAGAATGCAAGAAGCGGTTTACTCGTTAATGCAAATGGCTAAAACCTCTGTAAAATTGGCACAATTAGCAGAAGCTAAATTACCTTACATCTCTTTATGTACAGACCCAACTACTGGTGGTACTACAGCCTCTTTTGCCATGTTAGGAGATATTAATATCTCAGAACCCGGCGCTTTAATTGGTTTTGCGGGTCCACGTGTAGTTAAAGACACTACTGGTAAAGATCTACCAGAAGGTTTTCAACGTTCAGAGTTTTTACTAGAACACGGCTTTTTAGATTTCATTACGCAGAGAAAAGAACTAAAAAATAAAGTAAATTTATATTTAGATCTTATTTTAAATCAACAAATAAGAGCATAAAAAAAGCGACCAATTGGTCGCTTTTTTTTTATAGTTATCTTTTAATAATTCGCTGAACACTTTCTCCTCTATTACTTTTTACATTTATAAAATAAACTCCAGTAGATAGGTTAGAAATATCATAAGCTTGTTGTGAGGCAAAATGTGCCACTTCTTTTCCTTTAATTGAAAATACATATATACTTTCTATTTCTTCTGAAGTTTTTATTCGAAAAGCATCTTTTACAGGGTTAGGATATAAAGAAACATCTAGTTTATTAAAATCATTAACTCTTAAATTACAGTCACCTGAAAAATTACTGCTTCCAGAAATTGACCAATTAGAATAAATTCCCTGTTGGTTCTGTGCATCTAAAGGATTTGTTACTTCAAAACAGACACTAGAATCTGATTCCTCACCATATTTCTCAACATTTACTAATAAATCATTAAGCTGAGTGTCACTTCCTTTTAAATTGATCTTTTTAAGTTTCCAAACATCTATTGCTTGAATAACTTGAAGACTAGGATTGTTCGTAAGTATAACCTCTTCTACATTTAAAGTTATAGCATCACCACCACTATCCATATAGAGTTCTTCCAAACTATCAACCTGACTCAAATCTAATACTGCATCTGAAACATCTAAGATCTTTAACGATCCAAAGGCTTCTATTCCTGATAAATCTGTAATATTTCTATTACTCAAATCTAAACTCAGTACACTTGTTATATCACTTATTAACACCTGCCCGTTTATAATTTGATCTGAATCTATCCCTAAATCAATCAAGCCTTGTTCAAAATTTTGATCGGGGATATTGATGGTTTGTGCTGTAATCCCTAAACAAAAGAAAAAGCTTAAAATGTTTATATATGTTTTCATAACGTATTGTTTTATTGAATTACTAAATTTTTGGTGGCTACAATTTCTCCATTACATTTTAGTGCAACTACATAAGTACCCGTAGGGTATACAGAAACATCTATGTTTACTGAAGTTGCATTTATATCTAGAATATAATTATTACTAATTGCGGTTTGGGTAGAGGTAATACTCATATAGCCTGATGTTGCTCCATTTATTTGATAATTAATGATCACATTATTTATTGCCGGGTAGGGGCTTATGCTTTGCAATTTATAAGGGCTAAATGCAATTATGCCGGTATAATCTTTATACCCATCTGCCTCTGCTATAATTTCTTACTTATAGGTTTTTGCTATAGCACTGTTAAGCGTAAGTTGCTCTCCCGAATGCATTAGGTTTCCCTCTTAATCATACCAATTATAGGTAGCAGGCTCATTAATTGAGGTTGCCTGTAACACATAAGTTTGATTTGAAGCATTATTTAACTGGCTTCCTTGTGCCATAAACATATCTCTGTTAAACCTTGGCGTAATTTCATAAGTTTCTCCATAGTAGTTAGTAATGGCACCTATATAAGTTTGGTTTTGCTAATCTACTCCATCACTGAAATTTGTAAAATCATCTCTAAAATTTGATGCCGCGTTGGTATCTACTACTCTATCTCCCGCACAAGGTGCATTATAATCTAGACTGGCATCGTAACGTGTAACGTGCTCACAATAATAGGTATGAGTTAGTCCAAATATATGACCCATTTCATGACCAATAATACCTGTGCCATTAAAAAAAAGAATTTATATTTATAGTAGTCATTGCATACGAAGGACTTGCCTGTCCATTAAAACTTCCTTGTACTAAGTATATGTTAACAGCATTAAGGTTCATTAAATCTGGATCGTTACTATTATTCTCAACATGAGTATCTAATCTAAAGCGATCATTCACTGGTATATTATAATAATAGTCATCATTAATAAAGTTAACACCTATTAAGTTAAAACATATATTTGCCAAAGAAAAATCATTATTTAGTTGATTAATCGCTTGCAAAATTTGCTCGCCATTATAATCTTTATCGTTAGTTCCATCACTTCTATTTACTATCCAAACTTGAAGATTAAAGCTAGCAGAAGGAAATGCGTCTAAATCACTTTGAAGTATAGAGGCTGTAAAACCTGGGGCAGGATTACATGAAGAGTTATTTTTAGATAAAGTTAACTGATTACTAACTCCACAATCACAATCAAGTGATTGCCCAAAAATTAAACAACAAAATAATGTAAACACAAGAAAGAAAACTCGTGTTACCCTACTGTGTTGGTTGGTTGGTAAAGTTGTTTCATAATACTCGATTTTAATTGCTTAGATTTAAAATAATTACAACTAAAATACTAAAAAAAAGCACATTTAACATAAAAAGCAATTAAAACCCGATGAGATTACTAAAAAAAACACGGTTTCCTAGATTTTATCACCCCAAGAAAAGAACTAAAAAATAAAGTAAATTTATATTTAGATCTTATTTTAAATCAACCACTTAGATCTTAAAATTATTTTTATTATTATAGATTAAAAATAAAAATAAAAATATATCTTTGCCGTTCGATAGAAATGCTATCGATACATAATAATCATTGAAATAATATTGGAATGTATTTAACAAAAGAAGAGAAAGAACAATTGTTCGAAAAACACGGTAAAGGTAAAAACGATACCGGTTCAACAGAAGGTCAGATTGCATTATTCACTAAAAGAATTGCTTATATTTCTGATCATTTAAAAACAAACAGAAAAGATTACAATTCTGAACGCTCACTAGTAATGCTAGTAGGTAAAAGAAGAAGTTTACTTGATTACTTAATGAAAAAAGATATTATAAGATATCGTGAAATCATTAAAGAGTTAGGGTTAAGAAAATAAATATCAAAAGGGGCTTTACGCCCCTTTTTTTTATAGAATAAATTGTCACCCAAACAAAGATTTGGGTAGTTTTTCATTGGTCTATCAACACACAACAACACAACCCAGACCGTCTGGTAAGACGGAAGACCATTGTTTAATAAAACAAAAATTTATGATTCCAAAAACATTTAAAGAGGTTATCGATTTAGGAGATGGAAGAGAAATCTCTATCGAAACCGGTAAATTAGCAAAACAAGCACACGGTTCTGTGGTTGTACAATCAGGAAAGTGTATGTTACTTTGTACTATAGTATCTAACTATAAGCAAAGTGATGTAGATTTTTTACCATTAACAGTAGATTATAGAGAAAAATTTGCTGCCGCTGGTCGTTACCCTGGTGGTTTCTTCAAAAGAGAAGCAAGACCAAGTGATGGAGAAGTATTAACGATGCGTTTAGTAGATCGTGTACTTAGACCACTTTTCCCAAAAGATTATCACGCAGAAACTCAGGTTATGATTCAACTAATGTCTCATGACGAAGATGTAATGCCAGATGCTATGGCAGGATTAGCCGCTTCTGCAGCAATTCAGCTTTCTGACGCTCCTTTTGAGTGTCCTATTTCTGAAGCAAGAGTAGGTCGTGTAAACGGAGAATTTATCATTAATCCAACTCGTGCTCAATTATTAGAGTCTGATATTGATATGATGATTGGTGCTTCAGCAGATTCTGTGATGATGGTAGAAGGTGAAATGGATGAAATTTCTGAAGAAGAAATGACAGAAGCCATTAAATTTGCTCACGAAGCTATCAAAAAGCAATGTGAAGCTCAGGTAAAACTTGCGGAAGCTTTTGGCAAAAAAGAAGTTCGTGAATATGATGGTGAAAGAGAAAATGAAACGCTTCAGCTAAAAATTCACGAAATGGCATACGATAAAGTATATGCCGTAGCCAAAGCAGGTTCTTCTAAAAAAGAACGTTCTACTGCATTTGGTGAAATAAAAGAAGAAATTTTAAATAGTTTTTCTGAAGAAGAAAGAGCAGAAAATAGTGATTTAATTTCTAAGTATTATTCTAAAGCAGAAAAAGCTGCCGTAAGAGATTTAACTCTTAACGAAGGCTTACGTTTAGATGGTAGAAAGACAGATGAAATTAGACCTATTTGGTGTGAAGTAGATTACTTACCATCTGTTCACGGTTCTGCTATTTTCACCAGAGGAGAAACTCAAGCATTAGCTACAGTTACTCTTGGTACTTCTAGAGAAGCCAACCAAATAGATATGCCAAGTTACGAAGGTGAAGAGTCTTTTTACTTGCATTATAACTTCCCTCCTTTTTCAACAGGTGAGGCAAGACCTATTCGTGGTACATCTCGTAGAGAAGTAGGTCACGGTAACTTAGCCCAACGTGCTTTAAAAGGTATGATTCCTTCAGACTGTCCTTACACTGTTCGTGTAGTATCAGAAGTTTTAGAATCTAACGGTTCTTCTTCTATGGCTACAGTTTGTGCTGGTACTATGTCTTTAATGGATGCTGGTGTTCAATTAAAAAAACCAGTTTCAGGTATCGCAATGGGATTAATATCTGATGCTGATTCTGGAAAATATGCAGTATTATCTGATATTCTAGGTGATGAAGATCACTTGGGAGATATGGACTTTAAAGTTACAGGTACAGAAGACGGTATTACAGCTTGCCAGATGGATATTAAAGTAAAAGGTTTAAGCTACGAAATCTTAATCAAAGCTTTAAAACAAGCTAGAGAAGGTAGACTTCATATCTTAGAAAAACTTACCAGTACTATCGAAGCTCCTCGTAGAGACGTTAAAGGTCACGCACCTAAAATGGTTACACGTAGAATTCCTAATGAATTTATTGGAGCTATGATTGGACCAGGAGGAAAAGTAATTCAAGAGCTTCAAAAAGAAACAGGAACCACAATCGTTATTAACGAAGATCCTGTAACAGAAGAAGGTATCATTGAAATTTTAGGAACCGATCAAGAAGGTATTGATAAAGTAATTGCTAAAATTGATTCTGTTACTTTTAAACCTACCAAAGGAAGTGTTTATGAAGTTAAAGTAATTAAAATTTTAGATTTCGGTGCTGTTGTAGAATACGTAGATGCACCAGGAAACGAAGTTTTGCTACACATTTCTGAATTAGCTTGGGAACGCACCAATAATGTTACCGATGTCGTAAATATGGGTGATGTAATTGATGTTAAATACTTTGGCGTAGATCCTAAAACTAGAAAAGAAAAAGTTTCTAGAAAAGCATTAATGCCAAGACCTCCTAGAGAAGAAAAGAAAAAAGAAGATAACGAATAGAAATATTTTCTTTAGTCTCAAAAAACAAAAGCTCCGATAAAAACATCGGAGCTTTTTTTTATTTTAATATTTATTTAACTGACATACTAGCACTTTTGCCGCTTTGGCAGTCTTTAATTTTATATATTTTTTATACAAAATCAGATAACATAAATTATTTTACTAAAATAATGCCAAAGTATTAACTAAAACACTCATTAATTACTAATTTGCAGATGCCTGTAAATTTTCCAATATTATTGGAATTTCTGCATAGTACTTGCATCTTATAAAACAAATAAATACTTAACCAAGAAATTTAAAACAAATGAAAGTATTAGTAATTGGAGCAGGAAACATGGGATTAACATACGCCGAAGGGATGGTAAAATCTACCTTATTAGGTGAAAAAAATCTAAACATATTCGACACTGATCCAGAAAAAATAATCACTCTAAATGAAATTTCACACTTTGATGTTTTTGACAAACTAGAAGACTGCCTTCCACAAGCAGATTTAGTATTTATTGCAGTTAAACCATATCATAGCGACGAGCTTTTTGCTCAAATGAAACCTATGATTAACAACAACCAAATTTTTATTTCTTTAATGGCTGGTGTCACTATAGAGTCTATACAAGAAAGATTAGGTGCTGCTAAAATTGTAAGAACAATGCCTAATTTACCAGCACAGGTAGGTAAAGGTGTTACTTCTTACACAGAATCTGATAAGGTTTCTCGTATAGAGTTATTAGCGATTAGAAATTTATTAGACACCACTGGTAAATCTATTCATGTAGATACAGAAAAATTTATTGATGCCTCTACAGGAATTTCTGGAAGTGGTCCTGCATATGTATTTTATTTCATGAATTCTATGCTAGAAGCAGCTAAAAAAATGGGCTTTTCAGATAACGATTCAAAAGTATTAGTAAGCAATACGTTTGAAGGAGCTGTAGAACTTTTCAATAGAAACGATTTATCTCCACAAACCTGGATGAATAGAGTTGCCTCTAAAGGTGGTACTACTAGAGCTGCATTAGATTCTATGGATGATAATAATGTAAAAGACCTTATTAAAGAAGCTGCTTATGCTGCATTTGATAGAGCAGTAGAATTAGGAGAACAATAATTTATTCACTATAAATCAATTATGGACGAGGATACAAAAAGAGTTGTAATTAAAGTTGGGACTAATGTAATGACCAACAAAGACAACCGAATTTTAGGCCCTGTATTAAAAGAATTAGTAAGACAAATTTCAGAACTTTATGAAAGAGACATCATGACAGTGTTAGTCTCTTCAGGTTCATCTATTGCAGGACAAGAAATTCTTGGAGGCTGCAATATTCAAGACAAATCGATCAGAAGACAAATTTTTTCGGCGGTAGGTCAACCAAGAATGATGAGGCATTATTACAGCATCTTTCACGATTACGGAATGCGTTGTGCTCAGGTATTAGCAACAAAAAGAGATTTTGCTCCTGGTAAGCACAGAGAAAATATGATTAACTGCTACGAAGGTTTATTAGCTGAAGGGATTATACCTATCGCTAACGAAGATGATGCCGTATCGCTAACGATGTCTATGTTCTCAGACAATGATGAACTAGCAAGTTTAGTTGCCGAATTAATTAACGCAGATAAGTTAATCATACTTACCGATATTGAAGGTTTTTATACCGGACACCCAGAAGATGAAAACTCTAGAAAATTAACCGAAGTTAAAGTAGATCAGAACGTAGAGAAATACGTGCAATCTTCAGACAAAGGCGAAGGTGAAGGACGTGGCGGTATGAGTTCTAAATTAAAAATCGCTAAAGGCACTGCAAATAAAGACATTCCTACCTACATCGCAAATGGTAAACGACACAATGTGATAGTAGATATTATAGACGGAAAAGATGTAGGAACAAAGTTTACCAACTAAGTAAATTTTAACACTAAAAAGACTAAACATGGAATTATTAGATTCAACTATAAAAGATAAAGTTCTAGACTCAATGATGAAAATCATTGATAAAGAACGATCAACTATTATTGCTGAAAATAAAAAAGACCTAGAAGCATTTAATAAAGAAGATCAAGCTTTATACGATCGGCTAGTAGTTAACGAGACGAAAGTTAATGGTATGATCCAAGCTATCAAAGAAGTTAAAGAACAAGAAGATCCTGTAGCTAAACAAATATCTACAAGAACTTTAGATAGCGGTTTAGAGATTATCAACAAAACAGCACCGTTTGGCACCATTATGATTATTTACGAATCTAGACCAGACGTAACAATAGAAGCTGCTGTTTTGGCATTCAAGGCTAATAATAAAATTATACTGAAAGGTGGTAAAGAAGCTAAAAACAGTAATATTATTTTAGAAAAATGCTGGCACGAAGCACTTGCTGAAAACGGACTTGAAAAAGACTGGATTAAGCTAATGCATACCAACAGAACCGAAACGCAAGCATTTTTACAAAATCCGCCTGAGCAATTAGACCTTATAGTTCCCAGAGGTGGCGAGCGTTTAATTCAATTTGTAAAAGAAAATGCTAAATGTGCCGTGCTTATTAGCGGTAGAGGTAACAATTTTTTATATGTTGCTGAAGATGCAGATTGGGGAAAAGCTGTAAAAGTTATTATTAATGCTAAAACAGATAAAATTTCAGGTTGTAATGCTTTAGACAAAGTTTTAATCGATAAAAAAATCCCAAATTACGAAGCAAAACTAAAAGACCTTCAAACAGTTTTAAAAGACGCTAAAGTAAATATTCTTGTAGACGAAAAAGTTGGTAAAATTTTAACTGAAGAAGAAAAAATACCTAGCGAAGATACTTGGTATGAAGAATTTTTAGCGATGAAAATTGTTCTTTCTGAAGCCGATGGAATCGATGATGTTATTGAAAAAATAAATAAATATTCTGGCGGTCACTCAGCTTGTATCATTACTGAAGATAAACATAAAGCTGCTAAATTCATGGAACAAATTGATAGTGCTGCAGTTTACCATAACGCCTCTACCCGATTTACAGACGGCGGACAAATGGGTGTAGGTGCAGAACTAGCAATTAGTACAGATAAATTACACCACAGAGGTCCATTAGGGCTTAAACAATTAGTCACCAATAAGTACTACGTATATGGTGATGGACACGTAAGGGTTTAAATTCACTAAACTATTTTTACAGAGAAAGCTTTCATTAATTTGGAAGCTTTTTTATTTCATTAAAATTTCAAAAGTTTTGTAACCTTTTCACTAAAGCATACGTATAACCAGATATAACCTAAATTTTAATCTAGAGGTCGTAAATGAGACAACTTAAAATCACGAAGCAGGTAACCAATAGAGAAACCGCTTCGCTAGACAAGTATTTACAAGAAATTGGTAAAGTAGATTTAATTACTGCTGATGAAGAAGTAGAATTGGCACAACGTATTAAAGCTGGAGATGATAGAGCTTTAGAAAAATTAACTCAAGCCAATTTACGATTTGTGGTATCTGTATCTAAACAATACCAAAATCAAGGTTTAACTTTACCAGACCTAATTAACGAAGGTAATTTAGGGCTAATTAAAGCTGCAAAACGTTTTGATGAAACCAGAGGTTTTAAATTTATATCTTACGCCGTTTGGTGGATTAGACAATCCATCTTACAAGCTTTAGCAGAACAATCAAGAATTGTACGTTTACCATTAAACAAAATTGGTTCTATTAATAAAATAAATAAAACCTATGCTTTTCTAGAGCAATCTAACGAAAGACCCCCTAGTGCTGAAGAGATTGCTAAAGAACTAGACATGACAATTAATGAGGTCAAAGAATCTCTAAAAAATTCTGGTCGTCATATATCTATGGACGCCCCGCTAATCGAAGGTGAAGATTCTAACCTCTATGATGTACTTCGCTCCGGAGAATCTCCTAATCCAGATAAAGAATTACTACATGATTCACTTAAGACTGAAATAGAAAGGTCTTTAGAAACTTTAACTCCAAGAGAAGCAGATGTGATTCGCCTTTACTTTGGCTTAGGAGATCAACAACCTATGACTTTAGAAGAAATAGGAGAAACTTTCGATTTAACAAGAGAAAGAGTAAGACAAATAAAAGAAAAAGCTATTCGCAGATTAAAACATACTTCAAGGAGTAAAATTTTAAAAACCTATTTAGGTTAAATTTCGTAACTTTGATGATTACAAACAGTTTATTCATAACTGTTCGTTTTTTGATTGATGAATGAGACCCCGGCTGATTACCGGGGTTTTTCAATTATCTTATTAACTATTTTTTTTAACAATAAAAAATAAATTTTTAACTTACTCTAAAATTTAAAATGCGCTTAGCCATTTGTTATGTTAGCAACAGTAATCCAGAACTTTCTTATACAGATATATTAAAAATTTTATCTGTATCACAGAAAAAAAATATAGAGCAAGAAATTCACGGATTATTACTTTATTCAGACGGTAATTTTTTTCAAATCTTAGAAGGTTCCTGTGATATCATTCAATCTATTTGGAAAAACATAAGAAAAGACAAACGTCATTTTAGTATCATAAAAGTTTTTGAAACAGAAGTTACCACAAAACCCTTCGATGGCTATTTATGTGATTTTATTTCTGCAGAAGAAAAATACCAATACCATAACCTAAAGCAAGTTTTCGATCAGTTAAAATCTTTAGATGAAAAACCTCGTGAAGCAGCAGAAGAAATGCTGAAATTGTTTCTTAAATGCTAACCAGATTTTAATCCATAAATTCTTAGTATTTTTGTAATTCAACAAAAAATAAATATGAAAAAATTAATTGCTCCTTCTATTTTAGCCGCAGACTTTGCCAATCTACAACGTGATATTGAAATGGTAAATGAAAGTGATGCAGATTGGTTTCACATAGATATTATGGATGGCGTTTTTGTACCTAATATATCTTTTGGGATGCCAGTCTTAGAAGCTATTAATCGCCATGCAGGTAAAGTAATAGATGTACATTTAATGATAGTAGATCCTGATCGCTACATTAAAACTTTTGCGCAATTAGGCGCAGATATACTTACGGTACATTTTGAAGCTTGCACACATTTACATAGAACACTACAAGCTATTAAAGCAGAAGGGATGAGAGCTGGAGTTGCTATTAATCCGCATACCAATGTTGCACTTTTAGAAGATGTGATTAATGATATAGATTTAGTTTGTATCATGAGCGTTAATCCAGGTTTTGGGGGGCAAAGCTTTATAGAAAACACCTACAAAAAGACAAAGCAACTCAAAGAAATTATTCTTGATAATAATGCTGCTACCCAAATTGAAATTGATGGCGGAGTTACAAGTAAAAATGCTAAACAATTAGTAGATGCTGGAGCAGACGTTTTAGTAGCAGGAAGTTTTGTTTTTAAATCGCAAAACCCTAAAGAAACCATTATAGAGCTAAAAGAAATTGCAAACTCATAATTCCCAAAAAGATTTGTTAGACGTTGTTATTATTGGTGCAGGTCCTATAGGAATCGCCTGCGCAATCGAAGCACAAAAAAAAAACCTAACTTATATCGTGATTGAAAAAGGGCCGTTAGTAAATTCTCTTTATAACTACCCTACTAATATGACTTTTTTCTCTTCTTCAGAGAAATTAGAAATAGACGAAATTCCTTTTATTAGCAAAAGCGCCAAACCCAGCAAAGCTGAAGCGTTAGAATACTACCGGAGGATTGCTACTTCAAAAAAATTGGATATTCATTTATTTGAAAAAGTAAATTCTATTGAAAATAGTAATAATTCTTATCAGGTAAATACTAGTAAAAATAATTATTCGGCTAAAAATATAGTAGTCGCTACTGGTTTTTACGACATTCCTAATTATATGAATGTGGAGGGAGAAGATTTACCCAAATTGAATCATTATTACAAAGATCCACATTACTATTCTAATCAAGATGTGATTGTGGTAGGCGCTAGTAATTCTTCTGTAGATGCAGCTTTAGAGGTTTTTAGAAAAGGTGGTCGAGTAACTATGGTTGTACGAGGCGAAAACATAGGAGAACGCGTAAAGTATTGGGTAAGACCAGACATTATTAATCGTATTGAAGAAGGAAGTATAAAAGCATATTTCAACTCATGCATTTCAGAGGTTAGAGAAAATGAAGTAGACATAAAAGACAAAGACGGTAATTTAAAAACACTAAAAAACGATTTTGTATTAGCTTTAACTGGTTATCAACCTGACTTTAAATTTTTAGAAGAAATAGGAATTCAATTACAGGATAAAGAAAAGAAAATACCGCAATACAATCCACAAACCATGGAAACTAACTTAAAAGGAGTTTATCTAGCCGGAGTAATTTGCGGTGGCTTAGAAACCCACAAGTGGTTTATTGAAAATTCTCGTATTCACGCCAAGATGATTATGGAGAATATTTCTTGCAACTAAATTTTAAATTATGGAAAACAAGTTGGCAGTTTTAATAGATGGAGACAACATACCAGCAGCCTATATCACAGAAATGCTACAAGAAATTGCCAAATATGGCAACCCGACCATTAAACGTATTTATGGTGATTGGACTAAACCTCACCTTAATAAATGGAAAAACGTCTTGTTGCAAAATGCAGTAAACCCAATGCAGCAATACGCTTATACACAAGGTAAAAACGCTACAGATTCTGCGATGATTATCGATGCTATGGATATTTTATATTCAAATAAAGTAGATGGTTTTTGCTTGGTTTCTAGCGATAGCGATTTTACTAAATTAGCCACCAGACTTCGTGAAGCAGGTAAAAATGTAATTGGTATTGGCGAAAAGAAAACTCCAGAACCCTTTATTGTAGCTTGTGATAAGTTTATTTATATTGAAATTTTAAAGAATCAGAACAAAGAAATTGAAAGTAAAAGCTCTTCAAAAACTAAGGAAGACAAGAAAGACGATGTAGATAAAATTACCCCTAAAGTTATAAAATTAATTGCTTCTACTATTTCTGATGTTGCCGATGAAGATGGCTGGGCATTTTTAGGAGACGTAGGAAGTTTACTACAAAAGAAGCAACCTAATTTTGATTCTAGAAATTATGGTTTTCAAAAACTAACTCCTATGATTAATTCTATAGAAAAGTTTGAAATAGAATCGCGTGAAAACCAACACAACAACAATAAATTTAAACTTATCTATGTACGCAATAAAAATTAATAACCACCAAAATTGTAATTCAGCATTTCTCTTATTCTGCTATAAAATTCAGGGAACTTTTGTTTAAACTCCAAAGGGTTTTCTATAAAATATTCTACTAAAACTGCCAAAAATTCAAAACGATTAGTAAATGCATATGCTCTAAAGTATTTAGTAGCTTCTAATCGCTGTCTTATTTTATCATTTAACAAAAGCTTAGTCAAATTTTTAGAGCTATCTGCAAATATGGTCGCACTAATATCATTTTCTTTCATACTGTTTATTTGAATCACATGTATAAATTCATGTATCGCTAAATTTAAATTGTCTTTACCATCTGCAAAACCTTCTAAAAAATCTTTCCAAGAAAAAACTAAAGCTTTTAACCGCGGATTAAATTCGCCTTTATGATGAGTTTGATTAATGGTTGAATAATAAATATCTGGGTATACAAAAATTTTCTGTAAAGCTGGCAATAGAAACTCTCGCATTCCAAAGGTAAGCATCACTGCTGTGGAAGAAATATATAACTTTACCTGATTGTTAATCTCAAAACCACCTCGTCCTTCAAAAGATTTATCTTTCATAAACAAAACAACCCGATGCTGAAAAAAGTTTTTCTGCTTGGCGGTTAATCTATTATAAAAAATAAACTTATCTTTTATAAACCTTTCGCCTTGCCAAGATAATTTTTTTAACTTAAAATAAAAATGAATATAAGTAGGTTTATTGAAAAAATGTAAGTGAAGATGATCTAATAAAGAAATAAACAATACCAAACCAGCAAATAAAAAACACGATCATTAAAACTTAAATGAATAACCAACTAATATACTTAACTATTTATTATAAAATCAATCCTAAACCCGAAATTCACTAAACTAAACTATCTCACGGGTTCTAGTATAAAAACTTGTTTTTAATAAAAAAAAGACTTATTATAATCCCTGAATAAAAACTACTATGCGGGATTTTATAATTATTGGAGCTGCACAAGCTGGCTTATCGATGGCTTATTATTTAAAACAATTAAATAAAGATTTTTTAGTCCTAGACAAAGAAGATGAAATTGGCGCCAGTTGGCTAAATAGATGGGACTCACTTAAACTTTTTACCCCTACAGAATTTAACCATATGGTAGGGATGAATTTTCCGGCTCCTAAAGGCCACTACCCCAATAAATATGAAGTGGCTAATTATTTTAAAAAATATGTAAAAGAATTTAAAATTCCAGTTCAACTAAAAACTTTTGTAAAAAAAATAGAAAAAGTAGACGATAAGTTTATTTTAACAACTAATAAAACCACTTTAGAAGCTAAACAAGTAATTGTTGCTACAGGACCTTTTCACATTCCCTACACTCCACCATGCTCCAAACATTTAGCCGACTCTATTTTTCAGATTCATAGTAACTATTACAAAAAACCAACACAATTGCAAGACGGTGCAGCTATGGTTGTTGGCGCTGGCGATAGCGGCTTTCAAATTTTAGATGAAATTTCTAAAAATGGAAGAAAAACCTATTTTTCAGGTGATATTAATGTAAAAACACTTCCGCAAGAATTGTTAGGAAAAACACTTTGGTGGTGGTTCACCAAAACAGGATTTTTAAGTTTTAGTAAAAAATCTTGGATAGGTAAACGTATTACTCACACCAAACAACCTGTAATAGGAATAGATGTAAAAGAAATTTTAAATCGAAAACATGTAATTCCCGTTGGAAGAACCAATGATGGACATGAAGAAAAAATAGAAACCGATAAACAAACCCTTAGCGATGTAAAAAATATTGTATGGGCCACTGGTTACCGACCTAATTTCTCTTGGATTGAAGGATTAGAACTCGATCACGAAGGCTACCCAAAAAACGAACGTGGAGTAAGCAGCATACAAGGTTTATATTTTATAGGCTTACCCTGGTTACACACTAGGGGTTCTGCTACGCTTGGTGGTATTAAAAAAGATGCAGAACATTTAGCTATACAAATAAAAAAACAGGAATTACAATCATTTTAATTTAAAATTCCTGTTTTTTATATTTTCTAAAAGATTAGCTAAAAATGCTCATTTGCTTAGTCACAATAAGATTATTACTTAATTAAGATGTTTTTTTAAGTAACTCTTTTGCTTTTTCAATACTGTTGTTCACCTTATGCTGCATTTCTTTCACCTCTTCTTTTTCTTCCATAAGTAAAGGTTCACGCTCTTTATAAACTTCTTTTGAATAGGTAGTATCTTTTAAAGCGTTCGGAAACTTTTCACTAAAATCTTTCATCCAATTCATCATAAAGTGATGCGCTTCTTTTAGCTCATTGTTGGCTGCCTTAAATTGAATTCCCATAGCAGTAGTATCAACTTTTGCTTCTGTTTCTTCAATTAAACTAGAAAGCGTTCCCATTTTGGGCATTACCTCATCATGAACTTCTAAAATTTCAGCAATAGATTGATCATAATTTTTTTTCTCTTTTGAACTTTCCTGGGTCTTTCCGCAACTTATTAAAAGTAAAACTGAAAAGATAAATACAAGTGTTTTTTTCATTTGAAATGTTTTGTGCATAAAAATAAACAATTTTACTAGGAGAACAATCAAATACTTATTTTTGCGGTATGAGTGAAGAACGAAAAGTTGTAATTATTGGCGGTGGTGCGGCAGGTTTTTTTACAGCAATTAATTTAGCTGAAGCCAATCCTAACTTAAGCATTAGCATTTTAGAACGTGGCAAAGAAGTATTAACTAAAGTTAGAATTTCTGGTGGTGGCCGCTGTAATGTTACCCATGCAGAATTTATTCCGCAAGAACTTAATAAAAACTATCCAAGAGGCGAAAAAGAATTATTAGGACCATTTCATCAATTTATGACGGGTGATACGATTGCTTGGTTTGAAGAACGCGGAATTGAATTAAAAACTGAAGAAGATGGAAGAATGTTTCCCGTTACAGATTCTTCAGAAACTATTATCGATTGTTTTCTCGCTGAAACAGAGCGTTTAAATATTGAAGTTAAAACTGGTCACGCCGTTCAAGATATTAGGCACACCAAACAAAAATGGCTTATAAAAACTACAAAAGGAGATTTTACTGCAGATCAACTCGTGGTGGCTACTGGCAGTAATCCCAAAATTTGGGAATTGCTCAAAAATCTTGGTCATCAAATTATTCCTCCTGTTCCATCTTTATTCACTTTTAATATTCAAGATCATCGCATTAAAGATTTAGCAGGAATTTCAACCTTTGCTCATATTAAAATAGTAAAAGAAAAATTAGAAAGTGACGGCCCATTACTTATTACTCATTGGGGTTTGAGCGGACCTGGAATTTTAAAACTTTCTGCTTGGGGAGCCCGAATTTTAGAAGCGAAAAATTATCATTTTAAAATTGAAGTGAATTGGTTAGGCTATAAAACTTCAGAAGAAATTGTAGAAAAAATTAAAAAATTAAAAATAAAATTAGCCAAGCAGCAACTCACCACACAAGCACAATTTAATCTACCAAAGCGTTTATGGGTAAGTTTAGTAAAAGCTACTAAGATACCTGAAACTCAAAAATGGGCAGAATTAAGTAAAAAACAAATTTCAGATCTTGCCAAAGAACTTACTGCTTGCAGGTTAGCGGTAAATGGAAAAAGTACTTTTAAAGAAGAATTTGTTACTGCCGGCGGTGTAGATTTAAAAGAAATAAACTTTAAAACCTTTGAAAGTAAAGTTTATAACAATTTATTTTTAGCAGGTGAAATACTAAATATTGATGCCGTTACTGGTGGTTTCAACTTTCAAAATGCTTGGACGGGTGGTTATTTAGCAGCTCAAGGAATTGCAAAAAACATAGAGAATGAAGATTAATCCTTTTGTTGTTTCACTTTTAGCTGCAATCTTAGTGGCTTACCTTTTTCCGCAAATCGGAGAATTTTTTCCTTTAAAAATAATTACAGATGTAGGAATTGGACTTATTTTCTTTTTCTACGGATTAAAATTATCGGTTTCTGAATTAAAATTAGGGATGAGTAATTATAAGTTACACATCTTAATTCAATTCACTACTTTTTTATTATTTCCGGCATTGGTTTTTGTAGCTTATCCTTTTCTAAAAAATACAAATGCAGAAGAATATTGGTTGGCTTTTTTCTTTCTAGCAGCTTTACCATCTACAGTATCTTCTTCTGTAGTGATGGTTTCATTGGCTAAAGGAAATATTCCTGCGGCGATTTTTAATGCGAGTTTATCAGGGATTATCGGAGTAATTATCACACCATTTTGGCTTGGCTTTTTCTTAGATGCGTCTGAAGGTTTTACGTTTTCTGAAGTATTTTTAAAACTATTATACCAAATTATAATTCCGCTAGTGCTAGGTTTTGCTTTGCATAAGATTTTAAAAACTTTTGTAAAACGTTATAAAAGCAAATTAGGTTTATTTGATAAGTCCATAATCATCCTTATTGTTTACGATAGCTTTAGTCATTCTTTCTCAGCTAATATTTTTGACGATTTAAGTATTTTAGATTTAGGCTTAATTTTACTCTCTGTGTTAGCACTTTTCTTTGCCATTTATGGTATCACGGGTTGGATTTCTAATGTTTGTAATTTTGCTATTAAAGATAAAATTACCGCTCGCTTTTGCGGATCTAAAAAATCGTTAGTTCACGGCTCGGTAATGGCTAAAATTATATTTGGTAATTCTGCGGGAGCAGGTTTATTTTTATTACCTATTATGCTTTTTCATATAAGTCAGCTAATTTTAATTTCTGTTTTTGCTGAACGCTATGCAGAGAAAATATCAGATTAAACTTCACTTTTATGATTTATACATTTTTTACTAACAACTATAAGTTACTTACGCTGAACTCCTTTTAGTAATTCAGACTCTAAAACTATATCTTCATCTGTGGTGTGGAGTACAGAAATATCACCGGTAGCTTCAAATACAACAGCTTTAATTTGGGAGAACTTAATAACATTTGCTTCTCTCAACTTAGAATGCAAATCTGCTTTGGTTACTTTCGCCTTTTTTAAATTCTCTTCTAATATTTCTTGACCATCCATTAAAAGTAAAGGAGTATTATCTATAGTTTTTTGAAAAAGCTGAAAACCTCTTAAAGAAGCGGCTCCCATTTGCAATACATATACCGCAATTAATCCCACAGCACCATCAACTAAACTTACAGATGAACTTAAAATTGTAGAAGCCACCATAGATCCTATAGCTACTGTTATTGCAAAATCAAAACTTGACATTTTAGAAAAACTTCGTTTCCCCGCAATTCTTGTACATAAAATTACTGCCAAGTAAATACCAATAGCACATAAAACTATATTTATTAAAGATTCTGGACTTGTTTGCAACCATTTATTCATAACCAACTAATATTTAGCAAGAAATATAAATGAAATTAAAAGTAATAAGAATTACCTTAACGAATATTTAATTAATTAAGTCGCCAAATCTCAAAGTTAACAACGGCGGTATAGGCAATCCAAAACATATACGGAATTAATAAATAAGCAGCAAAAGGCTTAACTATTTTAAACCATTTAAAAGTGAATAGTAATAAAGTAAATATAGCCACGGTAAGTAAAAAACTTACCATGAGCATTTTCATCTCAAAAAAAGTAAGAAACCAAGCGGCAGTAAGTAAAATTTGAAAACCGAAATGATACAAGGCTGTTTTCACCCAATTATGATGTAATCCTCTGCTCCAAACAATACCAGCAGCAATACCTATAAGTGCAAAATTAATAAGCCATAAAGAACTATAAATCCAATCAGGCACCACAAAAGATGGCTTATTAATAATAGCTAACCAATCGTGCAAAACACTTTGAATAGCAATGGTGCTTAAAAAACCAATAAGCACACAAATAAAAGTGCTCACTACAACTTTAAAATAATTAAGCTTGTTGTTCATAACAAGATAGTTTGTGAAGTTCTAATTTAGAATTATTTTTGAATTTCTACAACCAATACGCATACCTAATCAATTATATTTGCTAAAATTTTTATTGCCATGATTATTCAAGAATTTGTTTTCAATTCAGCAAAAGAGCGTCTATCCGAAGGAAAAGTATCTTGGGAATCTCCCAGTAATATTGCTTTGGTAAAATATTGGGGAAAGTATGGCGAACAATTACCAAAAAACCCATCGGTGAGTTTCACATTAAATAACTGTAAAACCACAACAGTCTTAGCATATACAGCTATAGAACCTACTAAAGATTTTTCTTTTGAAGTTTTTTTAGACGAAGAAAAAGCACCTTCATTTGAACCAAAAATTAAAACTTTTTTTGAACGAATTGAAGCTTATTTACCATTTCTAAAAGAATATCATTTTACAATAAAAACCTCTAATTCTTTCCCTCACAGCAGTGGTATCGCTTCTTCTGCTAGCGGAATGAGTGCACTTGCTTGCTGCTTAATGAGTATCGAGCAAAAATTAAACTCTGAAATTTCTTCAACTTACTTCAACCAAAAAGCTTCATTTTTAGCAAGATTAGGTTCAGGAAGTGCGGCTAGAAGTATTGAAGGCGGGCTCGTAGTTTGGGGAAAACATAAAAATATAGATAACAGTAGTGATTTATATGGAACTTCATATCCTTATGCGATCCATGAAGTTTTTAAAACCTATCAAGATACCATTTTATTGGTTGATAAAGGTGAAAAAACCGTAAGCAGCAGCGTGGGGCATAATTTAATGCATAATCATCCTTATGCGGAAGTTAGATTTCAACAAGCGATTGATAACTTAGAAAAACTTAAACCCATTTTTAAAAATGGAGATTTAGAAGCATTTATTAATATTGTAGAGAGTGAGGCACTTACCTTGCATGCAATGATGATGAGCAGTAATCCGTATTTTATTTTAATGAAACCTAATACACTAGAGATTATTAATAAAGTTTGGAAATATAGACAAGAAACCAATGCTAAACTTTGTTTTACCTTAGATGCTGGCGCCAATGTACATTTGTTATACCCTAAAAACGAAGAAACTAAAGTTTTAGATTTCATTAAGAACCAGTTAGTTGCACATTGTCAAAATGCGCAGTATATTTGTGATAATGTTGGAACGGGAGCTCTACAATTAGCTTAAAGTTTACAACGTAATACACCATTATGAAAGGACCTTTATTTTATTCAAAAATTTTATTGTTTGGTGAGTATGGGATCATTAAAGATTCTAAAGGCTTATCTATTCCTTATAACTTTTATAATGGAGCTTTAAAGATTGACTCTAATCTTTCTGAAGCTCAAGAAAAATCTAATCATAATCTTCAACGTTTTGCTGATTATTTAGCCAGCTTACAAAATTCAAATACAGATTTAGTTGAATTTAACCTGAATGAATTAACAAAAGATATTGAAGCAGGAATGTATTTTGATAGTAGCATTCCACAAGGTTACGGTGTTGGTAGTAGTGGCGCTTTAGTTGCTGCTATTTACGATAAATATGCCTTAAATAAAATAACTGTTTTAGAAAACTTAAGTAGAGAAAAGTTATTGAAACTTAAAGAAATTTTCGGACAAATGGAATCTTTTTTCCACGGAAAATCTTCTGGCCTAGATCCTCTAAACAGTTACCTAAGCTTACCTATTCTTATTAACTCTAAAGATAACATTGAAGCTGCAGGAATCCCTTCACAATCAAACGAAGGTAAAGGAGCTGTATTTTTATTAGACAGTGGAATGGTAGGAGAAACAGCACCGCTTGTAAATCTTTTTATGGAAAACTTAAAACAAGAAGGATTTCGTAAAATGCTAAAAGATAAATTTGTAAAACATACCGATGCCTGTGTAGAAGATTTTATGAAGGGTGATGTAAAATCTCTATTCTTAAACATCAAGCAACTTTCGCATGTAGTTTTAGACAATTTTAAACCCATGATACCTAAGCAATTTCATAAACTTTGGAAAGATGGAATTGACACCGGAAATTACTACTTAAAACTTTGTGGTTCTGGTGGTGGTGGTTACATTTTAGGTTTTACTGAAGATATAGATAAAGCAAGAACAGCCTTAAAAAACCACAATCTAGAAGTAGTTTATACTTTCTAAAATCCCGATTAAGTTTATGGGGATACTTTCACGTAAAAACAAACTAGTTTTATTAAAATTAGCAAGTTTGTTTTCTGTAGTACGCGGTTATAATATCTTAATTATATTTATTGCGCAGTACCTAGCTTCTATTTACATTTTAGCACCAGAGAGAACAGTAAGTGAAATTCTTTTTGATGTTAATCTTTTTGTCATAGTAATTGCCTCTACATTCGCAATTGCTTCTGGTTATCTTATAAATAATTTTTATGATACTGAAAAAGATTTAATTAATCGTCCCCAAAAAACGCTACTCGATAATTATATTAGTCAAAAAACGAAGTTAGCTATTTATTTCACCCTGAATTTCTTAACGGTAATTTTAGCGAGTTATGTTTCTTTTAAAACGGTAATATTCTTTTCAATCTTTATTTTCTTATTATGGTTTTATTCGCATAAATTAAAAAAATATCCATTTATAGGTACACTTACTGCTTCAATTTTAGCCATCACCCCTTTTTTTGTGGTTTTTGTATACTACCAAAATTTTGATATGGCAGTTTTTGTACATGCTACCTTTCTATTTTTAATCATTTCTATACGTGAACTTACCAAAGATCTCGAAAATTTAAAAGGAGACCTTACCCAAGATTATCGTACTATACCTGTAGTTTACGGTATTAAATTTTCTAAAACATTAATTAGTATTTTAGTAGCCTTAACGCTGGTACCTACTTTAATTCTTATGTCTAATCAATTTGAAATTGGACAAATGCACTATTACTTTGTATTGAGTTTTATTTTAATGATTATCTTTCTATTTTTTCTCTGGAAATCTTCTTCTAAGCTTCAATATACTTTATTACACAATTTGCTCAAATTAATTATTGTGATTGGTGTTTTCAGTATTTTACTAATAGATATCGACGTGGTTTTAAACAGAGTTTTATAATAGTTGAAAAGAAATCTATTATAAAAACTTCAACTTATTGTTATTCAGTATATAATAATTAATTCATCATTACATATAAATCATATATTAATCCTTACATTTGCAAAAAAATTCAATTATGGCGAGCAATTCAAGAAATCAAGGAAAAGGAAATATGAAGAAGAACAAGCCTTTTGATAATAAGAAAAAACCAAGTAAAAAAATTGCAGTAGATAAGCAGGTTAAAGATCCACAGGCAGGAATGCGTTTAAACAAATACATTTCTAATGCGGGAATTTGTAGTCGTCGTGATGCAGATATTTACATTACTGCCGGTAGCGTGCGTGTAAACGGAGAGGTGGTTACAGAAATGGGGCACAAAGTAAAACTTACCGATGAAGTAAAGTTTGACGGTCGTAAAATAAGCCCAGAAAAGAAAGAATACGTTCTTTTAAATAAACCTTCTGGATTTTATGTAACTGGTAGTTTAGAAAAAAATAACCGTACGGTTATGGATTTAATTGCTAATGCATCAAATTCTAAACTTGACCCTGTTGGTAAATTAGAAACGAGCACCACCGGATTGTTATTATTTACCAACGACGGTACGATGGCAAAAAGCTTAGGTAGTTCTAAAACTCGAGTAAGACAAATTTATCATATTACCCTAAATAAAAACTTAGACCAAGAAGATTTAGAAAAAATTTCTGAAGGCCGTGTGATTTTAGAGGATGGTAAAGTAACTGTAGATGATATTAGCTATGTAGACAATAGACCAAAACGTGAAGTTGGTTTAGAGTTACAAAGCACTAGAATTCATATTGTACAACGTACGTTTAAAAAGTTAGGCTACGAAATTGTAAAATTAGATCGTGTAGTTTTTGGCGGACTTACCAAAAAAGATTTACCAAGAGGAAATTACAGACACTTAACTAGACAAGAAGTGATAAATTTAGGGATGTTATAAACACTAAATAGCTATAAATTAAAAAGCCTTTTCGACTACCGAGAAGGTTTTTTATTTTATAAAATTTAACATTTAACCTCTTCCACAACATTAAAAAAAAGATTTTATTTGTCGAGCATTTTAGCTGAACAATATTGAAATCTGTTTATAGTTTCGGATTTTTGAACGTGAGGAAGTCAATTTCAAAAATAGTTTACCAGGTAAATAACCGAATTTTAAAGCTAGCTTCCGTTTTACAACCTTCTTTCTTTCAAGCCCTAGCATTTGTGCCAGTGACTTCAAAACAAATTTTACTTTAATTTAAGATAAGTCAGCTCTTATTTTCATAACTTTCTATACATTATAGTAAAAACCCAATTTATTTCAATACAATTTAATGAATACTAAATACATCAATCTAATAGATCAAACGTATTATTTTCCACAGGAAGAGTTTGATTTAAAAGAAGACTCACTTCAATTTCACGGAATTGATCTTATGGAATTAATTAAAGAATATGGTGCTCCCTTAAAGTTTACCTATCTTCCTAAAATTTCAGAGAATATACAAAAGGCAAAAAAGTGGTTTACAGAAGCTATAGAAAGTCACAATTATAATGGAAATTACAACTATTGCTATTGCACCAAAAGCTCTCATTTTCAACACGTTTTAGACGAAGCTTTACAAAATAATATTCATATTGAAACCTCTTCGGCATTCGATATCAATATTGTAGAAAAACTTCAGAAAAAAGGAAAAATCAACAAAGACACCTATGTGATTTGTAACGGTTTTAAACGTGAGCAATACATCACCAATATTGGAAGATTAATAAATAACGGACACCAAAATTGTATCCCGATTATTGATAATTATGAAGAGATCGATTTACTTTCTGAAGAAATTAAAGACGACTTTAAAATAGGAATTCGTATCGCTTCTGAAGAAGAACCAAAATTTGAATTTTATACCTCTAGGTTAGGAATTGGTTATAAAAATATTGTTCCGTTTTACGAAGAGCAAATTAAAAATAATGATAAAGTTGAGCTTAAAATGCTTCACTTTTTCATTAATACTGGTATTCGTGATACTGCCTATTATTGGAACGAGTTACTTAAATGTTTAAAAGTATATATTCGTTTAAAAAAGATCTGCCCAACTTTAGACAGCTTAAATATTGGTGGCGGTTTCCCAATCAAAAATTCGTTACAGTTTGATTACGATTATCAATACATGATAAATGAGATCATCAATCAAATTAAAATTTCTTGTGATGAAGCTGAAGTTCCTGTCCCTCATATTTTTACTGAATTTGGAAGTTTTACCGTTGGCGAAAGCGGCGGAGCTATTTATGAGATTCTCTATCAAAAACAGCAAAATGACCGAGAGAAATGGAATATGATCAACTCCTCCTTCATCACCACATTACCAGATACTTGGGCTATTAACAAGCGTTTTATTATGCTTGCCATTAACCGTTGGAATGATGAATATGAACGCGTACTTTTAGGCGGGTTAACTTGCGATAGTGATGATTATTATAATAGTGAACAGAATATGAACGCTATTTATTTACCAAAATTCAGAAAAGATAAACCATTATACATCGGCTTCTTTAATACAGGAGCTTATCAAGAAACCATTGGTGGTTTTGGAGGTTTGCAACATTGCTTAATACCATCTCCAAAGCATATTTTGATTAATAAAGATAAGGACGGTAAAATAACCACCAAACTATTTAGTGAACAACAAAAAAGTGAAGACTTACTTAAAATTTTAGGTTACGATGACAACTAAAAAAAATTACGCAGGAATCCCAGAAAAATATGCTCGTATAGACGATGCAAAAGTAGTACTAATTCCTGTGCCTTACGATGGTACAAGCACTTGGCAAAAAGGTGCAGATAAAGGTCCGCAAGCTTTTTTAGAAGCTTCAGAAAACATGGAGCTTTTTGATATTGAAACTCGTACAGAAGTATATAAAAAAGGGGTGTATTTAGCGCCCCCAGTAACTGAAAATTCTTCTCCCGAGAAAATGGTAGAAAGTGTGTATAAAACCACTAAAAACTATATTAATCAAGAAAAATTTGTTACCCTTTTTGGAGGAGAACATTCCATTTCTATCGGGAGTATTCGTGCCTTTAATGAAAGTTTTGAAGACTTAACCGTGGTACAAATTGACGCTCACGCCGACTTACGTAAAGAATACGAAGGTACTAAATGTAATCATGCTTGTGCTGTTCACGAAGCGAGTAAAACAACCAACTTAATACAAGTAGGAATACGTTCGATGGATGCAGAAGAGCTTGATTATATGGATGAAAATCAAGTTTATTTTGCTCACGATCTATATGAAGATTGGATGGACGATGCTATTGGGCAAATGACGCCAAATGTATTTTTAACCATAGATTTAGATGCGTTCGACCCTTCCATTTTACCTTCTACAGGAACACCAGAACCAGGAGGTTTATTTTGGTATGAGACTTTAGATTTTCTGAGAATGATCTTTAAAAAGAAAAATGTGGTAGGTTTTGATATCGTAGAACTCTGCCCAAATCCTTCAGAAAAATCTTCAGACTTTTTAGCAGCTAAGCTTTACTATAAAATGCTAAGCTATAAGTTTAAGTATGAAAACTATGAAGGTGAAGATGAAAATGAGTAATCTTTAAACGAAATAAAAGAATAAAACTATATGTCAATTTCAGCAATGTCGAAAAAAGGACTTGAATATAAGACCTCCCGACTCCGATCGAAGAGACAATCAAAAACAAAATTATGAGCAAAGGAGCAATTTCAGAATTTATCCAAAAATATTATTTACACTTTAATGCTGCATCGGTAGTAGATGCGGCAAAAGCATACGAAGAGCAACTTAACGGCGGAGCTAAAATGTTAGTTTCTTTAGCTGGAGCAATGAGTACTGCAGAACTCGGTAAGATTTTTGCCGAAATGATTAGACAAGACAAAGTGCATATTATTTCTTGTACAGGTGCCAACTTAGAAGAAGATATTATGAATTTGGTGGCGCACTCTCATTACAAACGCGTTCCCAACTATCGTGATCTTACTCCGCAAGACGAGTGGGATTTATTAGAAAAAGGATTGAATCGTGTGACCGATACCTGTATACCTGAAGAAGAAGCATTTAGACGTTTACAACAGCACATTTTCAAAATATGGAAAGATGCTGAAGAAAAAGGCGAACGCTACTTCCCTCATGAGTTTATGTACAAAATGTTACTAAGTGGTGTGCTGGAAGAATATTATGAGATCGATTTAAAAGACTCTTGGATGTATGCAGCAGCAGAGAAAAACTTACCGATCGTAGTTCCGGGTTGGGAAGATAGTACAATGGGTAATATTTTTGCGAGTTATGTAATGAAAGGAGAATTAAAAGCTACCACCATGAAATCTGGTATCGAATATATGGGATTTTTAGCCGATTGGTATACCGATAATTCTAAAAACGGAATTGGTTTCTTCCAAATTGGCGGAGGTATTGCCGGTGATTTCCCAATTTGTGTAGTACCAATGTTATACCAAGATATGGAACGTACCGATACACCTTTCTGGAGTTATTTCTGTCAAATTTCAGATTCTACAACCAGTTATGGTTCTTATTCTGGTGCAGTACCTAATGAAAAAATTACTTGGGGAAAACTAGATATCAATACGCCTAAATTTATTATTGAAAGTGACGCTACGATTGTTGCTCCTTTAATTTTTGCGTATTTGTTAGATATGTAAAACTTCCCTCCAAAAGAGAGTCTAAGGTTACGTGTTAGAAATCTTATTAAATGTTCAGTTCGAGTGGAGTCTAAAAACTTTTTTATTTTAAAATTGTTCTCGACTCCACTCGAACTGAAATTAATTTATCTTGAAAATAAGAAGTCACCATTCTGAATTTAATTCAGAATCTGATTTCTTGATGTTAATATATCGCATTGACCAAAAATAAAAAATGTTACGTTATTAAAAATTCTGGTTTTCAAAATTATTTTTATAAATAATTTACTAGGAGGTTTGCGCTAGGGATTGAGGCTTTGTTGGAGCTCTTTAAAATTAGCCTAAGCTAAATTTTTAAAGCGACTGCCGAAAGCCCTACCCTTGTGGTAGCGCCCAAATTAATAGAATTGAAGATGGAAAAAATTGAAAATGTAGAGTTAAAATATTTAACGTTAGAAGATTTTGAAGAACTGAAAGCAGCTACCGAAGCAGCTTACCACTCGATGCCTAATTCTTATTGGAAGTTAGAAGACATAGGGAAATTAATTAGCATCTTTCCTGAAGGGCAAATTGTGATTAAAGTAAATGGTGATATTGCTGGTTGTGCGCTATCGATGATCGTAGATTTTGATGAAATTGAAGATAACCACACGTATCAAGATATTGTGGGAGACGAGAATTTTAAAGTGCATAATAAAAACGGAGATATGCTTTACGGCATTGATGTGTTTATTAAACCAGATTACCGCGGACTTCGATTAGGCAGAAGATTATACGATTATAGAAAAGAGGTTTGCGAAAATCTTAATTTAAAAGGTATTGTTTTTGGAGGACGAATACCTAATTATCACAAGTTTTCTAAAGATATTACTCCCGTACAATATATCGAAAAAGTACGTTCTAAAGAAATTCACGACCCTGTATTAAACTTTCAGTTATCAAATGATTTTCACCCAGTGAGAATTTTAAAAGGCTATTTAGAAGGTGATGATGATTCTGGAGAATATGCGGTTTTAATGGAGTGGGATAATGTGTATTACACTAAACCCAGCAAAAAACCTTCCGCCAATAAAAGTATTGTTCGTTTAGGCTTAATTCAATGGCAGATGCGTACCTATAAAGGCTTGGACGATTTAATGCAGCAAGCAGAATATTTTATTGATACCGTAGCTGGTTACCGATCAGACTTCGCCTTGTTTCCTGAATTTTTTAATGCTCCATTAATGGCAACTTACAACCATATGAAAGAGCCAGAAGCAATTCGAAAACTTGCAGGGTTTACTAATACCATTATCGAACGTTTTTCTGAACTTTCTGTATCTTATAATATTAATATTATTTCGGGAAGTATGCCAGAAATGATTGATGGTAAACTATACAACGTAGGTTACCTCTGTAAAAGAGATGGAAGCATCGATCGTTTTGAGAAAATACACGTAACTCCAGATGAAGCTAAAGTTTGGGGTATGCAAACCGGAAATGTAGTAAAAACTTTTGATACCGATTGTGGCAAAATAGGAATCTTAATTTGTTATGATGTCGAATTTCCTGAGCTATCTAGATTATTAGCAGAAGAAGGAATGGATATTTTATTTGTGCCATTTTTAACCGATACGCAAAATGGTTATTCTCGTGTTAAACTCTGTGCACAAGCACGCGCCGTAGAAAACGAATGTTACGTAGCCATTGCAGGTAGTGTAGGGAATTTACCAAATGTGCATAATATGGATATCCAATATGCGCAATCTGCTGTATTTACCCCATGTGATTTCGCCTTCCCTTCTAACGGAATTAAAGCCGAAGCTACCCCAAATACAGAAATGATTTTAGTAGCCGATGTAGATATAGATTTACTTCGGGAGTTACATACTTTTGGTAGCGTTCACAATTTAAAAGATCGTAGAAAAGATATTTATGAAGTAAAAAGAGTAAACAAGTAAAATTGATAAGCTTTTGCAAAAAGCTTATCAATTAATGTTAAATTTCTTTACTTGCCAAAAATTTTGATTTTATGAGTGATTGGATGATTTACGCCGTAGGATTTACTTCTCAATTAATTTTTGCTTCACGAATAATCATCCAATGGTTTAAATCTGAAAAATCTAAAAAACTAGAAACTCCAACCATTTTTTGGAAGCTTAGCCTTATTGCGGCTATTATCTTTTTTATTTATGGATACCTTAGAAAAGATTTTTCTATCATGTTAGGCCAAATGATTATTTACTATGTTTTTATACGTAATCTTCAGCTTCAAAATGAATGGAAACCTACTAACATTTTTTTTAAACTTCTAGTTTTAGGGTTTCCTGTTTTTGCAATTCTGTATGGACTTTTTTGGGCTAACATAGATTTTGGCTTATTATTTTCTCAGCAAGACAAAAACGGAATAGCCACTTGGCTCATGATAATAGGTGTTGTAGGTCAAATTATTTATACGGGAAGATTTCTATACCAGTGGTATTATTCTGAACAAGAAAATGAGTCCAATTTACCTATTACATTTTGGGCAATGAGTTTAGTAGGTTCTGGTATTCTTATTTATTATGCCGTTATGCGGGAAGACCCAGTATTATTTGCTTCTCACGCGGGAGGGTCTTTTATTTATATTCGGAATATTTATATTGGAGTAAAAGCTGATAATAATTAGGCTGCATACCTCAACGGGTCGGGCTATTCGCTATATCTTTTTTTTTAAAACTTGTAAGATAAAGCTACTCGATAAAAACGTTTTAAGTGAATTTCAAAAGCCTCGAATTCAAAAATCAAAAAAGGATAAGTTTATCCTGAGCGAAAGTCGAAGGGCTACTATCCCTTGCAGAAATTAACCACAGAATAGTTTTTTAGTCGATTTAAATTCGTAAGCTACAACACTTATTACCAAAATATATTCTAAGGCAACTAAATATAATTTTTCCTCAAAACCATTTGTTCTGTAAGCGCTATAACTTAACATTACACTTACAGACCAAATTAATATGAAGCGATAACGAGTTAAAATTGAAATTGCCAAAGGAGTAATTACATACCAAGGATGGATGGTCGTTGCGCATAGAAAGTAAATACTCAGCGCAAAAAGCATACTTACAAAAAGCCTTTGACACGAATTATTTTTTCTGAAAAATGCCAAACTCAAAACCGACAATAAGATAATTACTGATAAAATTTTGCCTGCAATACTTATAATATTCCAACCCATCGTTTGAAATCCCACCCAGCGAATAATGTAGTATAAACTGGCATTAAATTCAAAAGTATTAAACCAAAGTGCTACAGAATCTCCAAAATTCTGAATCAAATTCACAGAAAGAAAAGGAAGGAAAGTGAGTAAAACGCTTAAAAAATTTACTCCATAGAAAGTAATTAGTTTATAAATATTGAGTTGTTCTTGTTTTCTGAAATAGTTAAAAAACAAAGGTAATAGCACCAAAGGCAAAAGCTTGACAGAAACAGACAACCCAAATAAAATAGCCGCCCAAATCAATTTCTTTTTCAACAATAAATAAAAAGCAATCACGAGAAACATCACCATTAAACCTTCAAAATGTAAATTTCCTGTAAGTTCGATAATTACTAAGGGATTCAAGAAATACCAAAAGGCTTGATGTAATGGTAATTTTAGATACTGAAGTAATTTTCTGAAAAAAATAAAAGTGATTACATCGGTAAAAATTAATACGATTCGCATCACCATCACACTTCCTAAAATATTTTTAGGAGTTACTATTCCAGCCAAGGCATATACAAATTGAGAAACCGGTGGGTAGTTGGTAAAATGACTTGCGTTTAAGGCTTGCATTCCTTTTACTAATTCTTCACCTTGTACTATCGCTGCTATTTTGCCGGATGCTAGCCATTGTTGCGGAGTAGACAAATATGGATTAATTCCTTCTACTATTAACCTACCGTCCCAGATAAATCGATAAAAATCTTGTGATAAGTTGGGGAGCGCAAATAAAAATAATAGACGACAAGCAATGCCGAAACCCAATAGCAACTTCCAGTTTGTTTTTTGTTGCTGAATAAGTTTAAAACTCAGAAAAAATAAAGCTAGGTATAAGCTGCTTAATTTTACAAAATCAGTTCTTACCAAATTGTAAGCAAAACTGAAATAGAATGCACACAAAGCAAGCATCATTAAGATGGAATATTTGTGATATTTAAAAAATGATTTTAGCAATCTATTTTAGCTTTTTCAAAAAACGAAAGTTAGGGAAAAATGATTTTGAAACCACGAAGCCAAAACCAAAAAACAACATGAAGTGAAAAATTAAAAAACCGTAATCATTCAACTTAAAAGCGCTGTAGATAGCAAAGGCAAAATAAAAGCACAATATCAATTCAATTATTTGTATGAAATTAAAAGAATTTTTTAAAGATTTGTTTTCTTTCCGAATCTCATTTAGATTAGTAATATTAAATTTTGGCGTGCGCACGAAAGATGATTTTTTACCGAAATGACCTTCTAAAATCGCCCAAGTATTATGAACCGATAATCCCATCGCGATGGAAAAGAAAGCAAAAAATAAACCTATAAATTGGGAAACACTATTTTTATTTATGCCATGAATTTTGAAAAATGTAATTCCGTAGGCCATAAAAAAAATTACCGTAGCCAACCCAAAAAATGCCATCACATAAAAATAAAAGCTATAATCGAGAAACAGATTATTAATATATAAAACAGGTACGCTCAGCACTGCAATTATCAGCACCAACAAAAACATAGAGCTATTAAGCAGATGAAAAGATCCGTGAAATTTGGTCATCAACGACACTTGTTTACTCTTAAATAAACGACTATAATTTTTCTGAAAATTTTCTGCAGCTCCTTTGTTCCAACGAAATTGTTGAGAACGTGCGGCACTTATTGTAATTGGCAATTCTGCAGGAGTTTCTACTTTTTGCAAATACTTAAATTTCCATCCTTTTAATTGGGCTCGATAACTTAAATCCAAATCTTCGGTAAGCGTATCGCCTTGCCAATTTCCAGCGTCTAGAATACAAGATTTTCGCCATACGCCAGCAGTGCCATTAAAATTGATAAAATGATTCCCGAAACTTCTGCCCACTTGCTCTAAAACAAAATGAAAATCTAACGCAAAAGCTTGCACTTTTGTCAATAAAGAATAATCTCGATTAAGGTGCTCCCAACGGGTTTGCACTACACCAATTTTTTCATTTTTAAAATACGGGATGGTTTGTTGCAACCAATCTTCTTTCGGTATAAAATCTGCATCAAAAATGGCGATAAATTCTCCTTTTGCAACAGCTAAACCCTCTTTTAATGCACCTGCTTTAAAGCCTTTACGGTGACTTCTAATAATATGCTTGATGTTATAACCCTCAGTTTTCAATTGCTCTACTAAATGATGCGTTTGCAAAACCGAATCGTCGGTAGAATCATCGAGTACTTGAAAATCTAATTTTTCTTGCGGATAATCGAGTTGCACAATATTCTTCAGTAATCGTTCTACGACATATTCTTCATTATATAAAGGCAACTGAATGGTGACATAAGGAATTTCTTCTTCGTTTTGAAAATCAAATGTATCAGCAAAATCGGTTAGTTTTTGGGCTTTCCAATAATAAAAGATTAATTGCAACTGCGAGATTGCGTAGAGAAACACCACAAAAAGTGCTAACGTGTAAAGAATAAGAATTACTGTAATCATAAAAGATTTCTACTTTCGGGAGGTTCTCTAGATTGTTGTTGATAAACTTTTTGTCAATTAGTTTTCAACTTCGATTGAACTGACATTTATATTATTGTTTAGATTTTCCTCTTTTAAGCTGTTTAAATATCTTATAAAAGTTAATATTAAAAAATTCAAATAAGACCTTGAATCAAGTTCAGGGTAACGGTATTTTTAAATCGTAAAATTCGTAACATTTATTTAAAACTATATTTAAAGATCCAGCCTAAAATTTTTACGCCAGCCATTACAGCTCCTTTAATGGTTCCAGAAACTTTAGAAACTCCAATTCTGTTTCTATAGTTCACAGGCACTTCTACATACGAAAGTTTTTGCTTAATGGCTTTCAACTGCATTTCTACCGTCCATCCATAGGTTTTATCTTCCATTTGTAGCTTCAATAACTTATCATATTTAATTGCTCGAAACGGTCCTAAATCGGTAAATTTTGCACCAAAAAACAAACTCATTAAATGTGTAGCCAGCCAATTTCCAAAAATCTGAGGATACGTCATCGAGCCTTCTTCTCTAAGTCGATCTACTCTTGCTCCAATTACAAGATCAAGATCATCTTTAACAATGGGGTGAATAATTTTTAAAAGTTGCTCGGGGTAATCGCTGTAATCTCCATCTAAAAAAACAATTATATCTGGTTTTGCAGTTTGAACAGCCACATATTCCATTCCTTTTAAACAAGCGTAACCATAACCTTTTCGAGATTCGGTTAACACCGTAGCGCCAGCTTTACGAGCGTTTTCTTCGGTTTGATCTGTTGAATTGTTACTTACCACAATGACTTCTTCAACTAAATCAGGAATATCTTGAATCACTAAACCAATAGAATCTTCTTCATTAAAAGCGGGAATGATGACTTTTATACGAGGATCTTTCATTTACTTTTTTTGGTTGACGTAGTTCATCAAATCTACATCGTTGCCCAAAAGTACATCTTTCGGATTGATTCTTCCGTTAGGTGAATCATTTTCTAATTTCAGTACGCCACGCGGACAAACTTCAGCACAAATCCCACAGCCTACGCAAGAAGAACGTATAATATTTTCTCCCTTTTGCGCATAGGCTCGAACATCGATTCCCATTTCACAATAGGTAGAACAATTTCCGCAAGATATACATTGTCCGCCATTGGTAGTTATTCTAAATTTTGAAAACAAACGCTGCTGAAAACCTAAAACTGCTGCCATAGGACACCCGAAACGACACCAAACGCGACTTCCGAAGATGGGATAAAAACCAACGCCTATAACTCCGCTAAACACAGAACCAATTAAAAATGCATAGGTTGTTCTTAGTGTTTCAGCTTGAAAAAGAAATAGCGAATTTCCCCAAAAAAAATGAATAGCGATTAAGCCTATAATGATAACGAAATAACCAATTGCTCCATATCGCGCATCTTCTTGTAATTCTTGTCTACGAAAAATCATCACCCAACCAAAAACCAAAGTCAATATTGAGGCCACAAAACCTAGAAAAACATCTTTGTTCAACCAATATTTAGAAGTATCGTAATCTAAATAAGAATAGATTACGGCAGTAGTCATGAGCGTTACAAAAACCACCACGCTATGCACGACCCAACGTTCTATTTTCCAAGCGATTTGACGCTTATCACTTAAATGCCGAAATGGGTCACCAGCAGTTTCAGCTAAACCACCACAACCACAAACCCAAGAACAATACCAACGCTTGCCATATTTATAAGTAAGAATAGGTGTTATAACGAAAATTGAAATAATTCCAAAAATTAGCAGAGCCAACCCAATTGCCCCTGAATTTAAAAAACCATCGATTCTATATTGCTCAAAATTATAATAATTAAGAGGCCAAATGCTTTTTAAATCGTAATACGGAAGTTGTAAATGTTCTCCGTTTAATCTTGCCATTAACTCTGGAATGATAAAAGCAAATGCCGTTTGAAAAAACATAACAGATATTGTACGAATAATCTCGTAGCGACTATGACGATATTTCCAGATAAATTTGATGCCGAAAATTAATATAGAAAGTGAATATAAAGTACCATACATAAACCATTGGCTTGCAGGATTACCGCTCAAAGCATAACTCAACGGATCGAATAAAGCGACTAACCCTGTATTTTCAGCTTCACTATTTAAGCCTAAATATTGAGGATAAAAATAGAGTACTACATAGAAAATGGTAATTAAAACACCAAAAACCCAAGCCCAAAGCCCATGTGAGGTAAGTGATTTAAACCAAACGCCATCATTTTTAACTCCTTTGTATTTATCGCCATATATAGACCACGAAAAACCTATCACTCCTAAAGAAATAGATGTTAAAGACAAACTTAACCATAGCGGTTTATTGGGGAAATTAAGATTAAAGCTAGCTAATAATAAGATTGCAAGACCCAAAACGCCTAATACTAAAAACAGTTTCTGCCAGAAATTTAATTCTTGCGGTGGCTGTCCCGACAATGCCATATTATATTGAACTCTACTCATCAACTAAGTTTTTTTGAAATTTTGATTGCTGAAATGCTTGCTGCACTTTTTTTAAATATTTCTTTGAAAATTCTTTGTCGAAATTAGCTTTCTGTAATTGCAGAATAACTTTCTCTATAGGTAATTTTTCGGTTAGCCAAGCATCAACAATTTCGTGTCGTAAACGAATTCCAAAAGCATTGATACCAATAAACTTCTTAGAATTAGTTTCATATTGAAAATGAAGCGCTCGTTCATTTTTGGCATCTTGCCAATAAAAATCTGAATAGCCTTCTTTTTTTTTTGAAAAAACCCATCCATAAGTTTGATATTCTATGTCGAAAAATTTTGCTGAATTGAACCAATTACTAGGATTATATGCTGTAGGATTACCGCAAATAGTTTGCGCAACGGTTTCTCCCATTATTCTGCCTGTATACCAAACCGCTTCTACCGATTTTCGATGACCGATAGGTTCGCATTGTTGCGCACAATCGCCAATGGCATAAACATCAGGAATATTGGTAGCTAAGTTTCTGTTAACTAAAATACCGAGATCGGTTTCTAGCGCTGTGTTTTTTAGAAACGAGATATTAGGTTTTACACCAGTTGCAATCCCAACCCATTGGCAATCAATATGCTTCCCTGTGGTTGTTTTTATTGATTTTACACGGTTGTCGCTGTCTGGAATTATTTCTGCTAATTCAGTTTCAAATACTAAGTTGATACCGCGTTTTTCAATATGATTGCTAATTAATTTTCCTTCTTCAATTGGCAACACACTTCCCCAAAAATGAGATTCTCGAATAAGCATTGTCACTTCGATATTTCGAGTATGTAACATTTCGGCTAATTCAATACCAATTAAACCACCGCCTACAATAACCGCATGATTTAAATTTTCTGAATTATTATTTAATAATTCTAAATCTTGCTTGGCTACTAAACCTTGCACACCATTTAAATCTTGACCTTTCCAACCTCTAAAATGAGTTACCGAACCAGTCGCTAAGATTAACTTATCGTATACAATCTCTTCTCCTTCCGCAGAAATTAATTTTTTACTTTTAAAGTCAACTATGTTAATATAGGCTTGCTTTAATTCAATTCTATTTTTTTTCCAAAACGAATTTTCATAAGGTTGAGTATGTTCAAACTTCATATGTCCCATATACACATACATTAAGGCGGGACGAGAGAAAAAATATTCGTTTTCTGCGGAAATAACGGTAATTCTGTTATCAGAAAATTTACGAATATGTCGAGCAGCAGTGATGCCTGCAATTCCATTTCCGATAATAACGACGTGGCTCATGATAATTATTCTTCAGTTTTAAAGGTAAGCACTTCTTTTCAGAAAAAATTAAACAAAATAGTTAAAGCAATTACTGGTATGCTGCTTTTCTATTGGAATCTAATTTTATGAATATAAATAACAAAATAGTAAAGCCCCAAAGCCCTGAGCCGCCATAACTAAAGAAGGGTAACGGAATCCCTACGGTAGGAAAAACACCAATAACCATTCCTATATTTACTAAAAAATGAATAAATAAAATACCGGCAACGCTATAGCCATAAACTCGGCTAAATTGAGATTTTTGACGTTCTGCTATAAAAATTAATCGTGTAGTTAATGCTATAAACAACAAAATTACCATTGCACTTCCTGCAAAACCCCATTCTTCTCCTACAGTGCTAAAAATATAATCTGTATGTTGCTCAGGTACAAAATTACCTTTGGTTTGAGTCCCTTGCGTCCAACCCTTACCTGTCCACCCACCGCTACCAATCGCAATCTCGCTTTGATTGGTATTGTAGCCAATCCCTTTAGTATCTACTTCTTTACCCAAAACTATATTAAAACGATCTCGGTGACGCTGCTCAAAAACGTTATGAAATATATAATTTACAGAAAAAGCAAATAAAATAGACGTTAGGGAAATTATGATATACCGCCATAAATGCTTTCTTTTATTTTTTCGATTAAAAAATAAAAGAAGTAAAGCTAATATTACCACAGCTACACTCACCCAAATTGCACCAAAAATTAATGTAAATACAAAAAGTAAAACTAACGATAAACCTACAAGCAAATATCCGCCTGAGAGTCCTTCTCTATATAGAGGAAAAAAGAAGGCGGCATAAACTAAGGCACTTCCAGGATCTGGCTGTGGAATAATTACTAATGCAGGTAACATAATAATTAAAAAAGCCCCACATTGGTGTTTAAAAGATTTAATATTGGTCTGAATATCGCTTAAGTATTTTGCTAATGCTAATGCTGTGGCTGCTTTCGCAAATTCTGAAGGCTGAATACTAAAACCGCCAAAAGCATACCAAGAAGTAGCTCCAGAAATAGTTTTACCAAACACAAACAAACCTAAGAGCGACAACAAAGAAATTAAATAAATAACACTTGAAAAACGTTCATAAAATTTAGCTTCTACAGAAAGAATGAAAATGATTAAAAGAACACTCAATCCAATAAACAGGCCTTGTCTACCATAAATTTGGCTTAAGTCAAAAAAGCTCTGTGCACTTTCATTTAATGAAGCTGAATAAATATTTACCCATCCAAAAATTACAAGTAATAAAAACAATAAGATAGATACCCAATCGAAACCAGTACTTTTATTCATTTATTGATTAATTTTAAAAGGTTCTCCTGTATATGGCTTAGCATACTCATCTTCTAAGCTATGAGAAAGCACCCAACTTTCTAAGTCTGTACGAGAAATTTCTTCTTTTAAATATTTTTCAATCATTAAACTCGCTATTCTTCCTCCATATCGAGCTCCCCAGTAACCATTTTCTACGAATACAGCGATAGCAATTTTGGGATCATCTTTAGGAGCAAATGCTACAAAAATAGAATGGTCTGTTAATTGAACTCTTTTGCCATTAATCTTTGAATAATTTTCGGCAGTTCCTGTTTTACCACAAATTTCTACACCAGGAATTTGTAAAAATTGGGCTGTACCATATTCATAAACTCCATGCATTCCTTCTATAATAGGATCAAAATTTTCTGGATCTATGGTGGTGATATTTTTAGTGGTAAATTTTTTATTTTTTAAAGTATTCCCTTCAATTTCTTTTAGAATGTGTGGGGTATAATACCAACCGCGATTGGCAATCGTAGCTGTCATATTTGCTAATTGAATTGGAGTGGTTGCTATTTCTCCTTGACCAATACCATTGGATAAAGTATAGGTTGCTTGCCATCGATTTTCTGGATACCATTTATTATAGTATTCGGCATCTGGAATTCTTCCGGGCTGACCTACTGGTAAATCATTACCCAAAAAATCACCTAATCCAAAACTAGCCAAATGATCATGCCAAGCATTCATACCCGCCTGAGGAGTATCATATTTTTCGATGATTCTACGATAAACTTTTCCGAAATATGCATTACACGAATACGCTATTGCAGGAGACATACTTAACGGAGAGGGATGACCGTGGCACTTCATGCTTGAAGCTCGACCATATGAAAACCCATGGTGACATTCTATGCGTTCTTGTGTATTTATTACATTTTCTTGTAAAGCAATGAGTGCTGTCATTGTTTTAAACGGAGATCCTGGAGGGTACATCGCTTGCAAACTACGATCGTACAATGGCTTAGCAATAGTATCGTACCAAAGTTTATTAAAATTTTTACTCCGCTTTCTCCCTACTAACAAATCTGGATCATAACCAGGAGCGCTAATTAAGCTTAATAGTTCTCCAGTTTTAGGTTCTATCGCTACAATGCCTCCTCGCTTATTTTTCATCAATCGCTCACCGTAAGCTTGTAATTTAGCATCTAATGTAAGCGTGATATCTTTACCTTTTACTGGCAAACTATCGTAAATACCATCTTTATAAGCCCCTATTTCTCTATTAAATCTATCTTTCTGAATGTATTTTACTCCTTTTTTACCACGAAGAATATCTTCATATTGTTTTTCTACCCCTTGTCTTCCTATTAAATCTCCGGCTTGATAGTATGTGTTATTTTTTATTTCAGCAGTATTTGCTTCAGAAATATATCCTAAAACATTTGCTGCATAATCAATTTGATAATCTCTTGATGATCTTTTTTGAATATAAAACCCCTCATATTTTCTTAGTTTTTCTTGAAAATAGGCATATTCTTCTTTGGTTAATTGCGGAACAATTACGGAAGGTAATCTAGGAGAATAAATTTTAGCTTTATCTAAGCGTTTTCCTATATTTTCTGGGGTAATATTTAAAAGTGTCGAAAGTTCTAACGTGTCAAAAGGTTCTACTTCTCGAGGTATTGCCATAACATCATAAGAAGGTTGATTGGCTACCAAAAGATCTCCATTTCTATCGAAAATATATCCTCGTTGCGGATAATCATACTCTATTTTAATAGCATTATTTTGCGATAAAATGGCTGAGGAATCATCTAAAATTTGCAAATAAAAGAGTCTACCGATAAATACAAAACCAGTTAAAATAATTAATAAAAAAGGAAGTATTCTTCTCATCTATTTTTCTTTCTGAATAAAACCATTACCATTAAAATAAGTGCAATCGTAAATAGGCTTGAAAACAACGTGTCTTTTAGAACTTCAACTATATAATCTAAGTTAAAGTAACTCATTGAAAATAACACAAAATGATGTATTAGAACAATTAATGAAATATAAGTTAGACGTTGACCAAAAGGAGTTTGGTAAAACTTAATGGTTTGAAACTCGTAACTCACCCCAAATGTAAATTTTAAAATGTTAGGTCTAAAATAGGCTGCAACTAAACAAGCAGCGGCATTTACCCCTCCACTATCCTGAAAAACATCAATAACAATACCAATCAAAAATGAATAAACCAAAACTTTCCATTGTTGAATTGTAAAAGGTAAAAGCAATATAAATAATACGTAAAGGTATGGATTGAGGTAACCGAGAAAATTAATATTACTTAAAATTAAAACCTGAAGCAATACTAACAAAACAAACCTGATGATATTTGGACTTAATAGCTTATTCATTGAGCTCTAAAGATTTGATTTCATCTATGTTTTTATTGCTAATTACATAAACATAGCCAATATTGGTCATATCATTAAAAAGCCTTACATCTATCTTATAATAACTCTGGTTTTGATCTAAATTAAACCCATCTACTACACCTACGGGAACTCCTTTAGGAAAAATAAAAGATCGCCCATCTGTGGTGATTGTATCTCCTACTTTAACAGGAGCTAACCTAGGAACTTCTTCTAATTGAACAATATTGGGATCTTTACCATTCCAAATTAAACTACCAAAATGATTGGTATTTTTAAGCTGAACGCTAATTGATGAATTACTATTTAATATGGAAATAACTCTAGAAAAACCTGCGCTACTTTCTTCAACAATTCCTACTATACCGCGGCTAGTAATCACGCCTAAATCATTTTTAATACTATCGTGTTTTCCTTTATTAATTAAAATATAATTATCAATATTAACATATTGATTTCTTACAACCTTTGCTGAAGTGAACTGAAAAGGATTATCAAAACTAGAAGTATCTTGATATACGGTATCTAAACTTTTATTATTTAATTCGCCTAAACGAGAACGCAAGTATTTATTTTCTTCTACCAGTCTAGTGTTATATTCTTTGAGATTAAAATACTCTTCAATATTATTCACCCAATTGTAAACCCCTCCTGTTAAAAAATTAGCCGAATTAATAAACTTACTTTTATGGTAAGCATGAGACTGAACGGTAAAAACAAGTGATACAAAAAATAATAGCAAAAAAAGTAAGGTATTCTTATATTTTATAAGAAAATTGACAATTTGCTGCATAAATTCATTTTATTCTACTTGATAAGTACACTTTTAAACTTAGCTAAATTTTTTAAGGTAATCCCGGTACCTCTCACTACTGCTCTTAATGGATCTTCTGCAATATATACGGGCAATTCTGTTTTTTGAGAAAGCCTTTTATCTAAACCGCGCAACATAGAACCACCACCTGCTAAGTAAACTCCTGTATTATAAATATCTGCTGCTAATTCTGGCGGGGTTTGAGAAAGTGTTTCCATAACAGCATCTTCGATGCGTAAAATAGATTTATCTAGAGCTTTTGCTATTTCACGGTAAGAAATTTCTACCTGCTTTGGCTTCCCTGTTAATAAATCTCGTCCTTGAACGCTCATATCTTCTGGCGGAACTTCTAAATCTTCAGTAGCCGCACCAATTTGAATTTTTATTTTTTCAGCAGTACGCTCACCTACATAAAGGTTATGTTGTGTACGCATATAATAAACAATATCATTGGTAAACACATCTCCTGCAATTTTCACAGATTTATCACATACAATTCCTCCAAGAGCAATTACTGCAATTTCTGTAGTACCACCACCTATATCTACAATCATGTTTCCTTTAGGCTGCATGATATCTACACCAATACCAATAGCTGCCGCCATGGGCTCATGAATTAAATAAACTTCTTTACCGTTAACACGCTCAGCACTTTCTTTTACTGCACGCATCTCTACTTCTGTAATTCCTGAAGGAATACAAATAACCATTCTTAAAGCCGGAGTAAATACTCTCTTTTTTAATGCAGGTATTTCTTTTATAAAGCGAGTAAGCATTTGCTCACTAGCATCAAAATCTGCAATTACTCCGTCTTTAAGCGGCCTTATGGTTTTTATATTTTCATGGGTTTTCCCTTGCATCATCGCTGCTTCTTTACCTGCTGCAATAATTTTTCCAGTCACTCTATCTCTCGCCACAATAGATGGACTGTCTACCACTACTTTGTCATTATGAATAACAAGTGTATTAGCAGTTCCTAAATCTATTGCTATCTCTTCCGTTAAAAAATCAAAAAATCCCATAAATTATTTTAAAGCTTATCAGCGTATATAAAAGTATTAAAATTAATGTTTAAAATGACGTGTTCCTGTCATAACCATAGAAATATTATTTTTATTGCAATATTCTATACTTAATTTATCTTTTATTGATCCGCCTGGTTGAATAACTGATGATATTCCAGCATGATCTGCAATCTCTACACAGTCTGGGAAAGGGAAAAACGCATCGCTAGCCATTACTGCCCCTTTTAGATCGAAATTAAAAGATTGTGCTTTTTCTATAGCTTGTCGCAAAGCATCTACACGAGAGGTTTGCCCAGTTCCGCTAGCAAAAAGTTGTTTTCCTTTAGCTAAAACAATGGTATTAGACTTAGTATGCTTACCTATTTTTGAAGCGAAAAGTAAATCTTCTATCTGAGCTGCACTTGGCGCTGCTGTAGTCACTGTTTCTAAATCTTCTTTAGCATCTGTTTTGGTGTCTTTATCTTGAACTAAAACTCCGTTTAGGCATGTGCGTACGGTTTTGTCTGAATGTTCAGTTTCTTTCTGAATTAAGATGATTCTATTTTTCTTACCCTTTAAGATCTCTAGTGCATCTTCATCGTATGATGGAGCTATCACCACTTCACAAAACAGTTGATGAATCTCTTTTGCTGTTGCAGCGTCTATAGTTGTGTTACTAATCAAAACACCTCCAAATGCAGAAACAGGATCTCCAGCTAAAGCATCTACATAAGCCTGGTGTAAAGTATCTCGTTGTGCTAAACCACAAGCATTGTTATGTTTTAATATGGCAAAAGTTGGTGCTTCCCCTTTAAATTCATTCATTAAATTTACTGCTGCATCTACGTCTAATAAATTATTGTAAGATAGCTCTTTTCCGTGAAGCTTATCGAAAATAGCATCAAAATCACCAAAGAAATAACCATCTTGATGAGGATTTTCCCCATAACGAAGTTTTTTTCCTTCAGTAATACTGGCTTTATAAACAACTTCTCCATTTTCAGCATTAAAATAATTAAAGATTGCTGTATCATAATGAGAAGAAACATTAAAAGCTTTACCTGCAAAACGCTTTCTATCTTTCAAACTTGTTTTTCCTTCTCTTTCAGAAATTACGCTTAAAAATTCATCATAATCGGTCATCGAAGAAACACAAAGTACATCTTTAAAGTTTTTAGCCGCAGCTCTTATTAAAGAGATACCACCTATATCAATTTTTTCGACAATATCTTGTTCTGAAGCTCCAGAAGCAACAGTCTTTTCAAAAGGGTATAAATCTACAATCACTATATCTAACTGCGGAATTTCATATTGTTCCATTTCTAAAACATCACCTTTGTGATCTTGACGGTTTAAAATACCACCAAAAACCTTGGGATGAAGTGTTTTCACTCTTCCGCCTAAAATAGAAGGGTAAGAAGTAACATCTTCTACAGGAACTACGTCAATTCCTAAATCTTTGATAAAAGTTTCGGTTCCACCAGTAGAATAAATAGTGACGCCTAACTCATCTAATTTTCTTACAATTGGCGCTAAACCATCTTTATGAAATACAGAAATCAATGCAGATTTCGCAGTTTTATAATTACTCATGTTGTTGTGTTGTTTAAAAGTGCAAAAGTAATATTTTTATGCTAAAAGAAGCTAGCTTAAACACTCATTTTTAAGCTAAAATTTAATCTATAAACTAACTAAGCCATTTCATATTTATTGACTAAAATGGCATATTAAAAATCATGTAAACCAGTTAATGAATTATAGTATTAAAATCACTTTCACAAAAAACTGTATCTAAAATTTCACTAAATAACCTTAGTATCAGTTTTACATCCATTAATTTAATAAGTTTGAAACAATAATATATTTTATATATTAGATTCTATTATCTCAAATAAAATTTTTATGAAAAAAATTATAATCTTATTACTGTTATTTTCCCCTTGTATAGCTTTATCTCAAAAATTCAACAGTAAAAAATTAGACTCATTATTAGACCGAATCACAGAGGCCGATAAAGCGATGCTAAGTTTAGCTATTTACGAAGACGGAAAACCAATTTACACCAGAGCAATAGGTTATGCAGATGTAGAGAGCAAAATAGAAGCCAATCCAAAAACCATGTATAGAATTGGCTCGATTACTAAATCGTTTACCGCAACACTTATTTTAAAGTTAGTTGAACAAGAAAAACTTTCTTTAGACACGAAACTTGCCAAATATTATCCTGAATTACCTAATGCTGAAAAAATTACGATTAAGCATCTATTAAATCACCATAGCGGTCTTTTTAATTTTACCAACGATAAAAATTACACTTCTTGGATGCAACAACCAAAATCTAAAGCAGAATTAATCAAGATCATTAAAATTAACGGCACCGAATTTGAACCCAACGAAAAAGGCGAATACAGCAACACCAATTATGTGATATTAACTTGGATTGCAGAAGATGCAAGCAACAGTTCTTTTTCTGATTTACTTGAAAAACATATAATTGAACCTCTGGGATTAAAGCGTACTAAATACCAAGGAAAAATTAATACTAGTAATAACGAAGCGTATTCATACCAAATAGGTAATACCTGGATAAAAGCGACCGAAACCGCTATGAGTATTCCGCTGGGCGCAGGAGCTATAGTTTCTACACCTTCAGATTTAAACCTATTTTATACTGCGCTCTTTAATGGAGAAATTCTAAATACAGCTTCTTTAGAAAAAATGAAAACTATTGAAGATAATTATGGATTAGGTCTGTTTAAATTTCCATTCTATGAAAAGTCTTCCTTTGGTCACACGGGAGGTATCGATAGCTTTTCTTCTATGGCAGGCTTTATTGAAGAAGACCAATTAGCTGTAAGCGTTACTTCTAACGGAAGTTCAATTTCTTTAAACGATGTGGTCCTAGGAGCTTTGAGTATTTATTACAACAAAGACTATAAGTTACCTACCTATCGCAAATCTATTGACGTAGATCTTGCTACACTAAAACAGTATGAAGGAACTTATGGAAGTGACGAGTTTCCGTTAGACATTAAAATTTTTATTGAAGATGAAGTTTTAAAAGCTCAGGCTACCGGGCAACCGTCTTTTGTTTTAACTGCAGTAACTGAAAACACTTTTGAATTCTCTGCGGCTTCTTTAGAAATTGTATTTTCAACAGAAGATAACAATATGAAAATTACAGAATCTGGAAATAGCTATACTTTAGAAAAAAAATGATTTTTCACCAAATTAGTTAAATGAAATTATTTTTCAATAAAAAAGTCCTCTCTAAATAGAAAGGACTTTTTCATTTATTATAATACTACTATTAATTAATCTCTGGTAAAAAACCGTAATTTTTAGAATACATCATCATTTGTTTTTCAAAACTTTCTGGCTGAGTCACTTTAATGGTTTTAATTTCTCCATTATCATCCATTTCAGGAACTAAAACAGGATTAATAAATCCGCTATAAGGAGCAGATTTGAATTTCTCATTTCTTTCTAAAACCTCTTTATGAATTTCTTGATCTACTTTTACTCCGTAGTTTTCAACTAAATTTTTAGCCGCTTCAAAATCTCCTTCAGATTTAATTCGTTGAGCTTCTTTTAACAACTCTCCAAACAACTCTCTCAAACGCTCGTAATCTTTAATTTCGAAAGATGTTTTACCATCAACTTTCTCTTTTACGATAACTCCTTCTTCTTTTCCTTTTTCAAAAACCCAAGCGCTTACCCATTGGCGGTTACGCATGTGTGCTTCTTCGATATCGCTACCTACTTCTATACGAGTTAATTGCGTCATTAATCCGTTTCTTAAGTAATCGTTATAAGCTGCTTTTCCTAGTTTTTTATAATCGTCTGTTAAACCTAGTTCTTCTAATTTAGGATCCATTAAGTAGTAAAGACCAACTAAATCTGCACGACCTTCTTCCATCGTAGAAGCATAGTTTTTTAACGTTTCTTTAGTTTCTCCTACTCCAGCGTTAATTTTACCAGATGCATGACCCACCACTTCATGAAGTGCTGTATGTAATTTATCAGCTTGCGCTCCATATTTTTCTGAAAGCTGAATTTCTTCTTCATCGTGCGCAAACTCTTTTAATTTATTAGAACCGCCTGCATTTTCGTAAGCATGAATAATATTTCCTAAAGAAACAGATTTACTTCCGTGAGTAGTTCTAATCCAATTAGCATTTGGCAAATTCACACCAATTGGTGTACTTGGCGAAGCATCTCCTGCTTCTCCCGCTACGATAACGGTTTTATAGGTAACCCCAACTACAGAGTCTTTTTTATGAGCATCCATAATTGGCGAATGATCTTCGAACCACTGTACATTATCTTCTACGACTTGCATTTTTTTAGACATATCAAAATCTTTGATTTGCACAATAGTTTCGTAAGAACCACGGTAACCTTTAGGATCGTTATATACTTCGATAAAACTGTTGATATAGTCTATATTCCCTTCTGTTGCTTCTACCCAAGCAACGTTATAATCGTCCCAAGTTTGAAGATCTCCAGTTTTGTAGTATTTAATTAATAAGTCTAATGCGTTTGCTTGTTTTTCATTTTCGGCAACACCTTGAGCCTTTTCTAACCATTTGATAATTTCATCGATGGCCTGACCGTACATTCCGCCACTTTTCCAAACCTTCTCAACTAACTTACCATTTTCTTTTACAAGTTTAGAATTTAAACCGAAAGAAAGTGGGTGTTTTGGATTTGGTGATTTTTTTTCAGCATAAAAAGCATCTACCTCTTCTGCTGTAATATTCTCTCCATAAAAATTTACTGCAGAACCTTTTATTAACCCTTTATCTTCATTCAGGTTTACTTTTTTCATCGCTTTATCGTTAAATAAAACTTCGTAAGCTTCTCCTGTAAGTTTAGTATTGGTTTCTTTTAAAAGTGTATCAAAATATTCTTTTGAGAATTCTGGCATCATTTTATCCATCGAATAATGGTGATGAATCCCATTAGAAAACCAAAATCTTTTTAAATAGGTTTCAAAAGCTATCCATTCTTCAGCCTCTTTATCTCCTTCATAATTAGCATAAATATTTTCAAATGCTTTTCTAATCGTTAAGTTATGCTTGTAATTTTGATCCCAAAGTATATCACGACCAGACAACCCAGCTTGTGTTAAATAGTATACTAACGTCTGTTCTTTTAACGAAAGATTTTCCCAACCTGGGATTTGGTAACGTAATATTTTTAAATCGGCCACTTCTTCTGCCGTGTAATCAAAATTATCTACTGCAGCGTTTTCTGTTTCTTCAGTAGAAGTGTTAGCTTCTTCTTTTTTATTATCCTCGCAAGAGACAATAAACATAGATGCCGCTAAAAGCATGGGTATAAATTTAAATTTCATGATAATGACATTAATTGTTTTTACAAATGTAAGGATTAAGGTTTTTTAAATTGCGTATATTAGCTTAACAAAAATTAACAATTTTAAAAAATGAAAATTTTCAAGTACCTGTTTTTCTTAATTCTTATTATATTAATTGGAGGCTCTATTTATGTAGCCACTATTGATGGCGATTATCAGGCTGAAGAAACAATGGTGATGAACGTACCAGTCGCTATGGTTTATAATGAAGTGAATGATTTAAAAACTTGGGAAACATGGAGCCCTTGGAAATTAGAAGACCCTAATTTAGTAATTAACTACCTTGAAAAAACAAAAGGCGAAGGTGCTGCCTTTTCATGGATTGGAGATAAAAGTAACGACGGAAGTATTAAAACCGTAGAAGCTATTCCATATCAATCTATTCTTCAAGAAATTACTTTTGAAATTCCGTTTGGAGAATCTCAGGGAGAATTATACTGGGTTTTTGAGCCTGTAGAAGGTAAAACTAAAGTTACTTGGGGAGTAAAAGGAAAACTAAGTTTCTTCGAGAAAATTAAATTAACTATTGAAGATGAATCTTCGGTTCAAAAATTTCAAGAAAAATTTGAAAAAGGATTAAAAAACCTCAACAATAACCTTTCTGAAAAAATGAAAGAATACTCGATCAATATTGATGGAGTTACAGAATATGGCGGAACTTTCTATATGTACGTCACCACTGCTTCTAAAAATACACCTGAGGCTTTAGATAATAAAATGAAACAATTACTACCACAAGTCACTAGTTTTATGGAGACTAATGATATTGCTATGAGTGGAGCTCCCATGATTATTTACAATCAAATCAATAAAAACGCGAATACAGCTATTATATCTTTTGGAGCCCCAACCCCTAGTAAAGTTGTAACTCCTTCAGAAAGTGACATTTTAAATGGTTATTTAGAGAGAACTAAAGCTTTAAAAGTAACTCTAAAAGGTAATCACAGTAATTTACCTGAAGCTTGGTTACAGGCGAAAAACTATTTAGGAAAGACAGATTTTGTAATTAATAAAGAGATTTCACCTTTTGAAATTTATATTACAGATGCTTATAAAGAACCCAATCCATCTCGATGGGAAACTGAAATATACATTCCTATTAAAAGAAAAGAAAGCGAATTTACCAGCGTTAAAAATGAATCTCTTTAATGAAACAATTAGCATTAGTATTTTTAGGTGGAGGTACAGGAAGTATAATGAGATTTTTATTAGGAAAATGGCTTAATAATTTTTCTACAGGAATACCTTACGGAACCTTCTTAGCAAACGTACTAGGGAGTTTATTAATAGGTCTTATTTTAGGCTACTTTGCTAAATCTGAGCACCTCTCTCAAGAAACTACTCTACTTTTAGCGACAGGATTTTGTGGTGGTTTTACTACATTTTCAACTTTTGCCTACGAAAGTCATATGTTTCTGAGATCAGGAGATTTTATAACTTTTGCAGCTTACGGATTAACCAGTGTTATTATTGGTTTTGCAGCTGTATTTTTAGGAATGTGGTTGGTGAAGTTTATTTAACCGAATTATTCTTTTTAACAGAATGCTTTTTATACTTTTTTACTCCTGCTTCAATTTTAACAGGTAAATCATTCTCTTCAGGAGGAATAGGGCAAGAATAAACTCCATTGTAAGCACAATAAGGATTATAAGCTCTATTAAAATCTAAAATCACTTCTGATTTTTGTGGAATTTTAAAATCTAAATACCTACCACCGCCATAAGTCGTTTCACCATTGGTTAAATCTGTAAAGGGAATAAAAAGATAATCTTTGTACTGAGGATCTACACTTAAACGCTGACTTTGATAAACATTCAATTTCAACTCTTTTCCTTTTAAAATAAAATTTAATTCACCATATTTTACATAAATTGGTTTTCTTTCTGTAGTTGTAGGCATCACAAATGTTACTTGTGATTCAATTTTATGGAAAGTTGCTTTTACGATGTATGCTGAATCGATTTCAAAAAAATCTAAACTTTTAAAATTTTCTAAATCTTCATCTATTAAAGGTGAAGTATCTTTATTAGCAAATTCTTCATTTAAATGTTCCTGATAACCTTGAGAAGTAAATAAACTATCCTCTTGTGCATAAACACAAAGAGAAAAGCAACACATTCCGATTAAAAAAATTAAGCGTTCCAACTTTTAGTATTTACTACAAAGGTAATTTGAAAATGATTTTTTCTACTAAAAAAACAAGAAATATTATTTTCTTACTTTAATCTTTCTTAATTGTCTATTATTACTAAATAAACCTTTAGCTATAATTGAAACTATAAAAAGATCTGCAAAAATAATAAATAACACTCTTAAAATTTGGGTACCCGTAAAGTCTCCCATCGCGAAACCTAAAATTCCTGTTACTAATGTTAATACTAAAAAAATGATACTTTTATCTTTCATGTTTTCTATAATATTTTCGGTAAATATAGACGAGAAATCAATTGAAAAATATTAAGGTATTGCTAATTCTATTTAATTTAACCAAAAAAAATTTAATTAGTTAAACTGTGTTAACAAATCACCCACACAAAAAAGCCTTCAGTTTAGATTTAACTGAAGGCTTTCTACTTAAAAAAAAAATTGATTACATATTTCTTCGGTATTGGCCACCTACTTCAAATAAAGCTTCTGTAATTTGACCTAAAGAACAAACTTTAGTTGCTTCCATTAATTCTGCAAAAATGTTTTGATTATGAATAGCTGCATCTTGAACTTTACTGAGCGCTTCATCTGCACTATTCTCATAAGTTTTATGAAGTTTGGTTAAAGTAGTAAGCTGAAATTGCTTTTCTTCTTCGGTAGCTCTAATCACTTCTCCTGGAGTTACCGTTGGCGAACCTTTACTACTTAAAAATGTATTTACCCCAATAATTGGGAAATCTCCATTATGCTTTAAAGTCTCGTAATACAAACTCTCTTCCTGAATTTTAGAACGTTGATACATCGTTTCCATTGCGCCAAGTACACCACCACGTTCTGTAATTCTATCAAATTCTGTTAGCACTGCATCTTCGACCAAATCTGTCAATTCTTCAATGATAAAAGAACCCTGAATAGGATTTTCATTTTTAGCTAATCCTAACTCTTTATTAATAATAAGCTGAATAGCCATCGCACGTCTAACCGATTCTTCTGTTGGTGTAGTAATCGCTTCATCATAAGCATTGGTATGCAACGAATTACAGTTATCGTAAATTGCATACAAAGCTTGAAGTGTTGTTCTAATATCATTAAAATCGATTTCCTGAGCATGTAAAGATCTTCCTGAAGTTTGAATATGATACTTTAGCATCTGTGCTCTAGAATTAGCTCCATATTTATGCTTTAGCGCTTTAGACCAAATTTTTCTAGCTACACGACCAATTACCGCATATTCCGGATCTATTCCGTTAGAGAAAAAGAACGATAGGTTTGGGCCAAATTTATTAATATCCATTCCTCTACTTAAGTAATATTCTACATAAGTAAACCCATTAGCTAAAGTAAGTGCCAATTGCGTGATTGGGTTTGCGCCAGCTTCAGCAATATGGTATCCAGAAATAGAAACCGAATAAAAGTTTCTTACTTTATTATCAATAAAATATTCTTGGACATCACCCATTAAACGTAAAGCAAATTCAGTTGAAAAAATACAAGTGTTTTGCGCTTGATCTTCTTTTAAAATATCGGCTTGTACGGTACCACGAACCACCGCCATGGTTTCTTGTTTTATTTTCCCGTAAATCTCTTTTGAAAGCACAAGATCTCCAGTAACACCTAGTAACATTAAGCCAAGTCCATTATTCCCTTCTGGTAGCTCTCCTCGATATGTTGGTCGCTCTAAGCCACTTTCTTTATAAATAGCTTTAATTTTTTCTTCCACTTCTTCTTCGAGTCCGTTCTCTATGATGTACTTTTCACATTGCTGATCTATAGCCGCATTCATAAAGAAACCAAGCAACATTGGCGCTGGACCATTAATAGTCATACTCACCGAAGTTAAATGGTGTGCTAGATCGAATCCTGAATAAAGTTTCTTAGCATCGTCTAAACAACAAATAGAAACTCCAGCATTACCAATTTTTCCGTAGATATCTGGTCGCTCATCGGGATCGTTACCATATAAAGTTACCGAATCAAAAGCGGTAGAAAGACGCTTAGCCGGCAAACCTAAACTCACGTAATGAAAACGACGATTGGTACGCTCTGGCCCGCCTTCTCCTGCAAACATTCTGGTAGGATCTTCTCCCTGACGTTTAAACGGATATAAACCTGCCGTATATGGGAATTCTCCTGGTACATTTTCTTGTAAAAGCCACTTTAATAAATCTCCCCAAGCTTTATATTTTGGCAAAGCCACTTTTGGAATTTGTGAGTGTGAAAGTGACTCGGTATGCGTTTCTATTTTAATTTCTTTATCACGAACTTTAAAGGTATAAATAGGATCTTTGTATTTTTTGACGGTATCTTCCCATTTCAAAATTTCTTCCCAGTTGTAAGGATCAAAGTCCATTTTTGTTTTGTTGAATTGAGCAATCAGTAACTCTAAAAACTGTTGACCACCGTCATCCTGAACTTGATTCAGGATCTCATTTTCATCAAGACCAGACTTAGTTAAACAAGACTTCTCGACTCCGCTCGAAGTGACATTAATAACTGAAAGAATTGTCTTATAAATACCGTAGAGTTTTTGCGCTACTTCTACTTGGTTTTCTACAGTTTCATCATAACCACGATTATTTTCTGCAATTTCTGAAAGATACCTAACTCGTCTAGGTGGAATTACATATATTTTTTCAGACATCTCTTCTGAAATATGGTATTCACTTTTTAAGGAAGTTTCTGTTTTCTCTGCCAAGGTATCCATAATCTTACTGTAAAGATTATTCATTCCAGGGTCATTAAATTGTGAAGCTATCGTTCCATAAACCGGAAGTTTTTCAGCATCCTCATGCCATAACTGGTGATTACGTTGGTATTGTTTTTTCACATCACGCAAAGCATCTAAAGCACCACGTTTATCAAATTTATTAATAGCAACGATATCGGCAAAATCGAGCATATCTATTTTCTCCAATTGGGTTGCTGCACCAAATTCTGGTGTCATTACATAAAGAGAAACATCTGAATGGTCTAAAATTTCGGTATCACTTTGCCCAATACCTGAAGTTTCTAAAATAATTAAATCATATTCCGCAGCTTTTAAAACCTCTATCGCTTCTTGTACATATTTAGAAAGTGCCAGATTGGATTGACGAGTGGCTAAAGAACGCATATAAACTCGTGGTGAATTAATGGCATTCATACGAATACGGTCTCCTAATAAAGCGCCACCGGTTTTTCTTTTTGACGGATCTACCGAAATAATCCCAATGGTTTTATCTTCAAAATCTACTAAAAAACGACGCACCAATTCATCTACTAAAGAAGATTTACCAGAACCACCAGTTCCTGTAATTCCCAATACTGGAGTTTTGATATTCTTATTTTTCTCATGAATTTCACCTAAAGTAGACTTTGCTATGTCAGGAAAATTTTCTGCAGAAGAAATAATCCGCGCAATAGCTTTATCATTTTTAGAAGCAAGTTGTTCTAATTCTCCATTCAAAACATCACCAATGGCGTAATCTGATTTTTGAACCAAATCATTAATCATTCCTTGTAAACCTAATTCTCTACCATCATCGGGAGCATAAATTCTTGTAATTCCGTATTCGTGAAGTTCTTTAATTTCATCTGGAAGAATTACGCCGCCACCGCCGCCAAATATTTTAATATGCCCTGCTCCTTTTTCTTTGAGTAAATCATACATATATTTAAAATATTCAGTATGCCCTCCTTGGTAAGAAGTCATCGCAATCGCATTGGCATCTTCTTGTATTGCCGTATTTACTACTTCTTCTACACTTCTATCGTGACCTAAATGTATCACTTCTACTCCCGTAGATTGAATGATACGTCGCATAATATTAATAGCGGCATCGTGACCATCAAATAATGAGGCTGCTGTAACTATTCTTACTTTATAATTAGGTTTATAAGGCTTAGGTTGTTCCATTGAATTATTCTGAATTTCTGATGGGTAAATTTAAGAAAATACTATTAATATAGAAGTTATTGTCTCGAAGGATTTAAAGTTATCAAAATAAGAAAAATGTTTCAAATTTTAATCTCATTTGAAATTAATAACTTTATAAACAAACCTGCCTCTTTCAATTCTTACTATTTTAAATTATTTATTAAAGACTAGAGATTATTTTTTCCTTCATTCATAAAGTCTATTTTTGAATTGAATATAAATTAGCAATAATCTTAAAAACAATACTAATGATCAAACAAATACTTCTAAGCTGTCTCGTATGTTTTTCATTACTTTCATGCGCAGAACTACAAACTATTGCTGAAAATTATCCAAGACAAGGAATGGAGCTTAGCCAAGACCAAATTGCTAACGGATTGAAACAGGCGCTAGATAAAGGCATAGATGAGCAGGTTACCAAGCTTACTCAGACCGATGGATTTTACAAAAATCAACTCGTTAAGATTTTATTACCAGAAGAGTTACAAAAAGTTGAAAAAGGTTTAAGAAATATTGGATTAGGCAGTTTAGCGGATGAAGGTATTAAAGCTTTAAACCGTGCTGCTGAAGATGCTACCAAAGAGGCGACCCCAATTTTTGTAAATGCAATTAAACAAATGACTTTTAATGATGCTAAAAATATCCTCTTAGGTAATGATCGCGCAGCTACCACTTATTTAGAACAAAAAACCAATCAAGTGTTATATGATAAATTTAACCCAGTGATTAAAAATTCATTTAATAAAGTTGGCGCAGATCAAATTTGGGCTAATATAATTACAAAGTATAATAATATTCCTTTTACACAAAAAGTTAATCCAGACCTTACAGATTATGTAACACAGCAAGCACTTGATGGAGTTTACAAAATGATCGCTGTAGAAGAAAAAGATATTAGAACTAACCTAGCAAGTAGATCTACAGAGCTATTAAAAAAAGTTTTTGCCTTACAAGATTAATAATACTAAACTAATACTTCGTAATATTAAGATAACATCAAGAACTGATCTATAATTTATATTTGTAATGAGACTTAGGGTATCTCACTATTTATTTGGGTTAAAAAAAAGCCTAGGAAAATTTTCCTAGGCTTTTTTTTGTTAATTTATTAACGACAAAACACACCATTCATCTATACTTTATTAATAGCTTAACGAATTTTAGTAAAAGCAAAACAACTTATCTTTTAGTTTTGTAAAAAGAAAAAGATAGTATGTTTAATTGGAACCAAAATAAAGATAGAATACAACGTCTCAAAGAAAAATACACACGTTTAATGAAACGTGCATACGAGATTGCCCCTAGAAATAAGAAAAAAAGTGACTATCTTAATAGTGAAGCTAAACAGATTTTACAAGAATTAAGAATATTAGAAATAAACCAATTACATTAATTTAATATTATCTTAAACTAATCTTCTCTTTTTCTAAATTAATTGGTTCCTTTTCAACATTTTAACTATTATTTTTCTTTTTTATATGCCTACACTACAATCACCAACCCAAACAATATTAAACGCTATAAAACGTTACTACCATCAATTTTTAGAAATCTTACCTAAAATAGTTTTAGGAATTTTAATTGTGATTATTGGTGTATTAATCGCTCAATTTATTACTAATTTTTATAAGAGAAAAGTATTAAATAAAGCACAAGACCCATTAATGGCGAGATTTTTAGCGCAAGCTATCAAAATTATTCTTATTCTCATTGCCGTAATGATTGCGCTAGAAGTGGCAGGTCTTAGCGGAATTGCTGCTGGAATTTTAACCGCAGCTGGAGGAGCTGCCATTGTACTTGGATTTGCCTTTCAAGATATTGGTAAAAACTTTTTAGCCGGAATTATTTTAGCTTTTAATAGACCTTTTCATATTAATGATACCATTAAAATTGATGATATTTTTGGGAAAGTAAAAGAACTCAATTTTAGATATACACACATAAAAACTACCGATGGGCGAGATATTTATATCCCAAATAGTGATGTACTCACCAAACCCGTAGAAAACTATACCGCCGATGGATTGTATCGCTTAGAATTTATAGTGGGAATTGGTTATGAAAACGATATTGAAAAAGCTAAATTATTAATCAAAGGAGTCTTAATCAATAATAAAGATATTATTGAAGATGAAGCTCACGAATCTTTTGTCATTGTAGATGAATTAGCCGCAAGTACTGTTAATCTAAAAGTTTTCTTTTGGATTAACACCCTAGATTACCGTGTTACCTCGAGCGTATTAAGAGGTTTAGTTATGAGAGAAGTAAAAGAAATTCTAGACATTAACGGCTTCAATTTACCGGCAGATATTACCGAATTAAAACTTTACAGCACCGAAGAAGATATCCCATTAAAATTAAGAAAAGACCCGCGAGATTTATTAGAAAACAACTTTTAATCATGGTAAATTTTGTAACGAAAAAATTACAAAACCGGGCTATACGCTATATCTTTTTTGCCAATGCTCTAAAACCAATTAAGCAAAAAAGGATGTCACTGCTATACCTTTTACTAAGAAAACTCAGTTAAATGCCATTTTTTGAAGTAACGAAAAGCCTTTAATAATCGTGAACCATACCAACTAAAAAACTCTCCGTCGATAAACTTTATCTTTTCTAAATCAACTTCTTTTAAAATTTCATGCTTATGTTTTTCTTGAAACGGAAAAGGTTCTGAAGAAAGCAAAATTACATCTGCATCTTTTAAATCTGTCAACTCTATTTCTGGGTAGCGATTAGTTTCAGCAAAAATATTTTCAAAATGATTAAGCCGAAGTAATTCATTTATAAAAGTATCACCAGCTGCCACCATCCAAGGTTTTCTCCAAATTAAATAAGCAACTTTTTGTTTAGGTCTGTTTTTAATAAAATCTTGAAAACTCTCTAATTCCTTTTTAATATCAGTAATAAGACAATTCGTTTTTTCTTCAATTGAGAAAATTTTTCCGTATTGACCAATCAAAACTAAGCTTTCTTCAATAGTGGAAATATTTGAAACATGAACTGGAGCAATTTGCTCTAAATCAGCAACCATTTTAGGCGTATTTTCCTCTTTATTACAAAGTATAAGGTCTGGCTGTAAAGCTTTAATTTTTTTAAGTTTCACCTCTTTTGTACCTCCTACAATTTCAACTTCTTTTTTTAAATCGGTTGGATGAACACAAAATTTTGTAATGCCTACTAATTTTTCACGTAAGCCTAAATCAACAAGTAATTCGGTTTGACTAGGCACCAATGATATGATACGTTGAGGAGTTTTTTTCAACTGAAATGTTCGCAGTAATTGATCTTGAAATTGCATAGTACAAAATAAGAATTCTTTCCGCAAAGAGGATAAAAAAGCATTACAATTTAACAACTGTAAGACTTATATAGGTATAATTTATTTTCAATAGTCACTTAACTTCAATATTTAGGTTAAATGAACTTCGCCTAAATTACATTTTAGCTAAAATACCCTCCATTTCTTGTTGAAGTTCTTTTGCTTTTTCTGCTGCAGCTTCGGCAAAATTTTCTTCTGTAGAAGCGTAAATAATTCCACGTGCAGAGTTGATTAACAATCCTACATTTTCATTCAACCCGTATTCGCATACTTCAGCTATACTTCCGCCTTGTGCTCCCACACCAGGAACCAAAATAAAGTTATTTGGAATTATTTTTCTAATCTCTACAAAATGTTCTGCTTTTGTAGCGCCAACCACGTACATTAGGTTGTGATGATTTTTCCAAGTTTGAGCGGTTTTTAAAACCTTTTTATAAACCTCTTCTCCATCTACTTTTTTGGTCTGAAAATCGAACGCACCGCGATTAGAAGTTAATGCCAATAAAATAGTATGTTTATTTTCAAACTCTAAAAAAGGAACTACAGAATCTTCTCCCATATACGGAGCTACTGTTATAGAATCGAAATTTAAATCACTAAAAAAAGCTTTTGCATAACGCGTAGAGGTATTCCCTATATCTCCGCGTTTAGCATCGGCAATCGTAAAAATTTCTGGATACTTTTTATTTAAGTAATTGATTGTTTTCTCTAAAGCTTGCCAACCTTTAATCCCATAAGCTTCATAAAAAGCTATATTGGGTTTATAAGCAACAGCTAAATGATGCGTGGCATCGATAATAGCTTTATTAAACTCAAAAATAGGATCTTCTTGTTGTAATAAATGTGTTGAAATTTTTTGTAAGTCTACATCTAAACCAATGCACAAAAACGATTTTTTCTTCTTGATTTGGGCAACTAACTCTTGAGTGGTCATAATGAATATAATATAGTAAAAAAGCCCACTTTATAAAGCGGGCTATATTTTATAAAGCATCTGAAGCTTCTTTTAATTTTTCTGTATTAGCAACAAGTTTAAGCTCATCGATAATTTTTTGGATATCACCATTTATGATATTTGATAAATCATAAAGCGTTAAGTTAATACGGTGATCTGTTACACGACCTTGAGAATAATTGTAGGTTCTAATTTTCGCACTTCGGTCACCACTAGTAACCATAGAGCCTCGTTTTGCGGCGTCTTCTTCTTGTTTCTTCGCCAACTCCATATCGTATAATCGAGAACGCAGTACTTTAAAGGCTTTTTCTTTGTTCTTATGCTGTGATTTTTGGTCTTGACATTGGGCTACAATCCCAGTAGGTTCGTGTGTTAAACGTACCGCTGAATACGTGGTGTTTACCGACTGACCTCCTGGTCCTGAAGAACAGAAATAATCGATACGTACATCTTTAGGTTCTATCTGCACATCAAACTCTTCTGCTTCTGGAAATACCATTACGGTAGCTGCGCTTGTGTGTACACGACCTTGAGTTTCTGTTTGAGGCACACGCTGGACACGGTGTACTCCTGCTTCATATTTTAAAGTTCCGTAAACATCTTCTCCAGAAACTTCAAACTGAATTTCTTTAAATCCGCCATTGGTACCTTCAGAATAATCTACTGTACTTACTTTCCAACCTTTGTTTTCGCAATATTTGGTAAGCATTTTAAAAATATCTCCGGCAAAGATACTAGCTTCATCACCACCAGTTCCCGCACGAACTTCTACTACAGCATTTTTAGCATCTTCGGGATCTTTAGGAACGAGTAACATTCTTATTTTCTCTTCTAAAGCAGGTAATTCATCTTTTGCTTCTTCTAATTGCATTTTGGCCATATCTACCATTTCGGCATCACCACCATCAGCAATAATTTCTTCAGCTTCAGCTATATTATTAGTAAGCTCTACGTATTTTTCTCTTTCGACCATTAAAGCCTTAAGGTCTTTATATTCTTTAGTGAGTTCTACGTACCTTTTCTGATCTGAAATGATATCGGGTTGAATAATTAAATCATTCACCTCATCGTACCGCTGCTTAACTATATTTAATTTATCTATCATAATTCTTCATCGTAATTCTGACAAATTTACGATATTTTTAATGAATTTATATATCGATAATTTAAGTTGTCGTAAAAGTTAGACTTAATTGTTCTCAAATTAACTGTCTAACGCTAGACTTACAATTCAACAATAACGCCTATTCCCAATTGTTGTTTCCATTGCACTTTAGGGCCACCATCTACTAATTCTCCATCGGCGTTCTCTTGTTGCATTTTAATATCGTCATCATATTTAAGATGAGATCCTAATTTTGCGAGTACAAACTCGTTTACTTTAAAGTTAAAATTAAGCTCCCAGTTTACATCTATATTTCCAAATTTGTTGATATAATCTGTATACAAACTCAGTTTGTTAGTTAACCCTATATTTTCAAAAAGCTGAATATTATATTCATTGGTAATTAAAATACCGAGTTCTGTTCTTGTATTTCTTCCTTCTTTAATTAAATTACCATCTTCGTCATAAATTGCAGGTTCTACCCCAAAAGAGCCATTATTGGCTAATTCTTGATCTAATACAAATGTAGAACGCAGAGTTAGCGGTGAAGCATAAATATTTAAATTAAGTTTTTCATCATTATATTCTGAACCCGCTCCTAAAAAGAAATAAGCAGGAGCCATCACGGTTGAAATTTTATTAGAAATATCTGGATAATTATAACCATTAGAAAATTGCGTACTAAAATTCATCTTAGCAGAACTATACCAATTAGATAACGTGTCTTTACGATAACCAAAAGTAGAATTAATCTCTAGATGATCGTCGGTTTTTCTTAATTCTTGCCCTTTCTGTTGATTTATACCATAACGTGCGATTAGCTCATTATTCCAACGTAAATTTTTGCGTTCGTAAATTCTTTTTAAGTCTACATTTACCAAACCAGCAACAGAGTTTGCACCTCCAGCATTCCAGTTTACAAAAGCTACTTCACTTAAATCTACTCCTATTCTATTTAACGATTTCCAGAATTTAATATTGGGATGACGCTTGCTATACCTCTTCAGCCTGTTTAATGAAGCAGGAGGAGATAAATTTTTAACTGCCAAAGGTGTTATTTGATTAATTGGCACTATACTATCCCGTGTTTGCGCATGGCTTACGCCTAATAATAAGACCATAAACACAAACAAAATACTCTTGCTCATCATCAAAAAATAAATTATCTAATAAGTAAAACTTCCGAATTCGCTATTTATTGTAAGTTTTTTAGCTTCTGATGCTTCTACCCTTCCAACAATTTGAGCATCAACATTAAATGATTTTGAAATCGTAATGATCTCTTCTGCATACTCTTGTGGAACATAGATTTCCATACGATGTCCCATGTTAAACACTTGGTACATTTCTTTCCAATCTGTTTTACTTTCTTGCTGAATAAGTTTAAATAATGGCGGCACTTCAAACATATTATCTTTTACGATGTGTAAATCATCACCAATAAAATGAAGAATTTTAGTTTGTGCTCCTCCACTACAATGCACCATTCCGTGAATTTCTGCTGAAGAATATTTAGAAAGAATTTTCTTGATGATAGGCGCATAGGTTCTCGTTGGTGAAAGCACTAATTTACCGGCATCTAATTCTGCACCTTCAACGGTAGAAGTTAAACTTTTAGTACCTGAATAAATTAATTCTGAAGGGATTGTATTATCAAAACTTTCAGGATATTTCACTGCTAATTCTTTATTAAAAACATCGTGACGTGCAGAAGTTAAACCATTGCTTCCCATTCCGCCATTATATTCTTTTTCGTAAGAAGCTTTACCTGAAGAGGAAAGCCCAACAATTACATCTCCTGCTTTAATATTTGCGTTATCAATTACATTTTCTCTTTTCATTCTAGCCGTTACGGTAGAATCTACAATTATGGTTCGCACCAAATCTCCAACATCTGCTGTTTCTCCTCCTGTAGAATGAATTTCAACACCAAAAGTTTTTAGATCTGAAATTAGCTCTTCTGTGCCATTAATAATTGCAGAAATTACGTCTCCCGGAACTAAGTTTTTGTTTCTTCCAATAGTAGAAGAAAGTAGAATATTTTCTGTAGCCCCAACACATAAAAGATCATCAATATTCATAATAAGTGCATCTTGGGCAATACCTTTCCATACTGTAAGATCTCCGGTTTCTTTCCAATACATATAAGCTAAAGAAGATTTCGTACCAGCACCATCGGCGTGCATAATAAGGCAATAATTCTCATCTTTAGTAAGATAATCAGGAACTATTTTACAAAAAGCCTTAGGAAATAAACCTTTATCTACATTTTTAATTGCATTATGTACATCTTCTTTTCCTGCGGAAACACCTCTTTGGGCATAACGTTTACTTACTTCTTGACTCATATTTTCTAGTATTGGATTTGCAAAAATAGGGAAATAAAAAAACCCCATTTATAAAAACGGGGTCATATTACAAAAAAAAATCACTTCTAGTTAAATAACATTTCTCTATACTTAGCTAATGGCCATAATTCGTCATCTACTAAGATTTCTAATTTATCACAGTGATATCTAATTTCATCGAAATAAGGTCTTACTTCATCACAATAAGCAAAAGCTTTTTCTTCTGTATCTTCAATTTTATTTGCTTGTCTACGAGCGTCGATCATTTCTGTAATTCCTTTGTTTATCTTCTCGATATGATTTGAAATTTCTTCAATGATTGACAGTTGCTCACTCGCATGTTTTTTAAAGTCGTCTCCATAAATATCTTTAAGTCCTTGTACGTTCTTAATTAAGATATTCTGGTATCTAATTGAAGTTGGTATTACGTGATTTCTTGCGATATCACCTAAAATTCTTCCTTCAATTTGAATATGCATAGAGTATTCTTCAACCTCAATTTCGTGACGAGCTTCCATTTCTACACGGTTCATCACTCCTAATTCCTCAAACAATTTAATGGTCTTGTCTGCTTTTTTTACTTTAAGAGCTTCCGGAGTCTTTTTATTATTACTTAGACCTCGCTTTTTAGCTTCTTTCTCCCAAGCTTCTCCATAACCATCTCCTTCAAATCTTATTTTCTTAGATTTTTTAATATACTCTCTAAGCACATTGAAGATGGCATCATCTTTCTTCATTTTCTTATCTTTGATAAGCTTATCTACCTCTACTTTAAACTCTTGTAATTGCTTAGCAACAATTGCGTTTAAAATTGTCATTGGGTTAGAACAATTGGCTGTAGAACCTACGGCTCTAAACTCAAATTTATTACCCGTAAAAGCAAAAGGTGAAGTTCTATTTCTATCTGTATTATCTAATAAAATTTCAGGAATTTTACCAACTACATTTAACTTAAGATCTGTTTTTTCTTGTGGAGAAAGTTTACCATCGGTAACTTTTTCTAATTCATCTAAAGCTTTAGTTAATTGAGAACCTATAAATACAGAAATAATTGCTGGTGGTGCTTCATTAGCTCCCAAACGGTGATCATTAGAAGCAGATGCGATAGAAGAACGAATTAATTCTTCATTATCGTAAACTGCTTTAATCGTATTTACAAAGAAAGTTAAGAATTGTAAATTTTTCATTGGGGTACTACCAGGACCTAAAAGGTTAACTCCTGTATCGGTAGATAGTGACCAGTTATTATGTTTACCACTACCGTTTACACCTGCAAATGGCTTTTCATGAAAAAGAACTTTTAAATGATGACGCTCAGCAACTTTATCCATCACATCCATCAACAACAGGTTATGATCTACTGCTAAATTTACTTCTTCAAAAATTGGAGCTAATTCAAACTGATTAGGAGCCACCTCGTTGTGACGAGTCTTAACAGGAATACCTAATAACATACATTCGTTCTCTAGTTCACGCATAAAGTTAAGTGCACGCGTAGGAATAGAACCAAAATAATGATCGTCTAATTGCTGACCTTTAGCTGGAGCGTGACCTAATAAGGTTCGTTCTGCCATCACTAAATCTGGACGAGAAGCTGCTAATGCTGCATCTACTAAGAAATATTCTTGTTCCCAACCTAAAGTTGCATTAACCTTAGTAACCTTTTTGTCAAAATATTTAGCCACCTCTGTTGCTGCACCATCTAAGGCTTGTAACGAACGTAATAAAGGTACTTTATAATCTAACGCTTCTCCTGTGTAAGAAACAAATACGGTAGGAATACAAAGTGTAGTTCCTAAAATAAATGCCGGTGAAGTAGGATCCCAAGCGGTATACCCCCTAGCTTCAAAAGTATTTCTAATTCCTCCGTTAGGAAAACTAGAAGCATCTGGCTCTTGTTGCACTAAAGAACCACCTCCAAATTTTTCAATTGCAGAACCATTTCCTGTAGTTTCAAAGAAAGCATCGTGTTTTTCTGCAGTAGAACCTGTTAATGGCTGAAACCAATGCGTATAATGAGTAGCTCCTTTAGAGATAGCCCATTCTTTCATTCCTGTAGAGATATGATCTGCTAAATCTCTATTGATTTTAGAGCCATGTTGAACGGCATCCATTACACTTTTGTAAGAGTCTTTAGTTAAGTATTGGCGCATAGCCATCTCGTTAAAAACATTCTTACCGAAAATTTCTGAACGCCTATGAGGTTCTTTAACCTCTATAGGTTTTCTATTTAATGATTTTTTTAAAGCTTGGAATCTTAGCGTTGACATTTATAAATTAATTTTTGTGTTGCTGAACACAAAAGTAACATTTTTACAAACACCCCCTATATTTTTTTGTTAAGTTCTCCAAAAAACAAGGTTAATCTTAATTTAACCCTAAAAAAAACTAGCTTACAAAAGCTAAACCTAAAAACAAAGCATACCCGATAAATATAACAAGACCCTTATACCTACTAAACGTATAACGCTTTGGAAGAAAAACTAAGGGTAACAAAATTACAGCAAAACCAAGCATCCAAAAAATATCATTGGTTAACACCTCTTTTGATTCTAAATGAATAGGACTAATAATAGCAGTCACACCTAACACAGAACCAATATTAAAAATATTAGAGCCTATTAGGTTACCTAAAGAAATGGCTTTTTCTTTTTTAAGTGCTGCAATTACAGAAGCTGCCAATTCAGGAACGCTAGTTCCAATAGCAATCATAGTTACCGATATAACTCGTTGACTTACTCCCATTTTATTTGCTAAATCTACAGATCCTTCTACCAACCATTCTGAACCAAAATACAATGCTGCCCCACCAATAATTAACCAAATAATTATTTTAAAATAAGAAACGACCTGTAATTTATCATCTACCTCTTCTGTAATTACCTCATCATTTTTTCTTGCTCTTCTAATTAAAATAAATAAGTAAACTAAAATTGCGCCTAAAAAAATAACGCCTTCTATTCTAGATATTTCATAACCGCTTTGAAGAAAAACATATAAAGCTACCGAAAATAAGAGCATGACTGGCCAATTGAATTTATAGAAATCTTTATCTACATCTATACTACTTATAATAGTAGTAATCCCTAAAACCAAACCAATATTAGCTATATTAGAACCTATTACATTTCCTAAACTTATATCAGAAAATCCTTCCATCGCAGCTTGCAAGCTCACTAAAAGTTCTGGTAAAGAAGTGGCAAATGAAACTACCGTTAACCCAATAACCATTTTAGAAATATTCAATTTAAACGATAATGCTACGGAAGACCTCACTAAAAACTCCCCTCCAACTACCAACAAAATAAAACCAGCAACGATTAATACTATAGACATGTTCTTCTTTTTTTTTAAATACGAAGATAATAGAAACAATCTAGAAGTTTTCTGTGAATTAACTTATCTTAAAATTAAAAGTCCCCTTTTTCAGCTAAAAAAGGGGACTTTTAATTTTAAGTTTTAATGGATTAACGCTTCATAAGCTTTAAGGTTTGCTGATGATTTTCTGAATGAACTTTTAAAAAGTACATTCCAGCAGCAAAAGATTCCATATTTATGGTTGTTTTCTTATTCGTTTCTGAATATTGTTGAATTAAATTTCCGAAGATATCGAACAACTCTATCTTAGAAATTAAATTTTCAGATTCAATATTTACAAAACCAGAAGTAGGATTTGGATATATATTGATAAGATTTTGTGTTGAAAATTCTTTAGATGACAAAGTAGAATCTCCCATTAGGGCTATGTTATTCAATTTTACTTTATCTCCATTATCCATAAACATATCTTCACCATCAAAACGCATTCTCACTTTAAAATCTGGATTATTGGTAGCCAGACTTACATTAGAAAAATCAAATTCTCTAATTTCATAATCTTCAGGAATACTTACTGTAGCATTTACTAGCCCATCTGTAGACCAAGCATTTCCATCCCAATAATCAATCAAGATGGTTTCTGCTGCTCCATTTGTTTCAACAGCAAAAGAAAACTTGATATTTTCTAAATCTCTAGTAGGCATTAAAAATTCTAAATAATTTTCTAAAGAACCAAACTTAAAGGGTTGCTTTACTTGTACTCCTTTCATAATATCTTCTGAATAAGGAATATCATCGTTAGCCTCGGAAACATAATTTATAGCTGTAGGAGAGCTTTTTCTTTCAAAAGAAGCTGTTCTCCAATCTGGATGTGTATCTGTAAACGGATATCCGGTTAAACAACTGCTATAATTTATAGTTGCAGAAAGATTATTACTAGCATAAGTAGCATCTAACCCCAGTAATGAAGTATCATTAGGGATATCACCATCCATCAACCAAAAATATACCACTTCATCTGAAGGCATTGGCACACTCACAAAATTTGCTTGAATTTGCATATCTACTGAAGGCGTAATGTTTAACTCAGGGTTAGAACCCGTCATATCACCAGACCAATGAGAAAACTCATAACCAGGTAAGGCTATTGCTTCTAAATTAACAGGCACACCTTCAAAATACTGACCTGACCACGGATAAGGATTTGTGTAAACTCCGGGAGTTTCTTCTTGAATTTCAATAGTATTAACTTTTACAAAACCAGCTTCTACATCAGATACATTTAAATTAAAATTTACAATCGTATTTATAGAGAAAAAATCTTTAATCTGATTTCTTTGAACATCGGGACGCAAATTACCCCAATTTAATAATTCTGTTTGCTCTGAAGACTCATAAAAATCTATTTTAGGATAGCGCTATTCGTCTTCAGCCAAATACGGACTTACTTCATCAAACGTAAAGTTCACCACTTCGTTAAAATAGGTGGTATTCAATACCGTATTTAAAACATCTGCAAACCTATTGATAAATTGATTTTGAAATTGCGTACTCGCAAATAAAGAATTTAACAAAGCATCATTACTAGCGTTATTAAGATCTGTCCAATTCTCTAACCAATTGATATTATCTTTTAAAGAAGCTTCAAAGTCTTGCATACTTACCCTCCATTTTCCATCTCCATATTTATTATTCACTGGAGTTCTAACTTTCCAAAAGGCTCTTTCATAACTATCATTAGCGGCAAAAACTTCTAAAATCATGTGATCTATGTAAGATTCCATATCTAAAAGGTTTGCAGCTTGGTCATAATTAGCTTGCACACTCAAGTCGTTGTCTAAAATAAAATCTCTCATGGCTATATATTCATCATAATCAGCATCTTCCCCCTCATCTAGATCACAATTAACCCCTTTACAATCAATAATTAAAATTTCATCATCATCTAAATCAAAATTTAAGGCGTAGTGACGTTTATCCATTCGGTCTCTAATGGCGGTTAGTCCCCAAAATTCACCATTAATAAAATGAATTGCAGGTTGTATTCTTGCGACACCATTATAGATAGGCTGCATAACTCTATTAAATACAACATCGTAAGCGATTGAACCTCCACTTCCGTTACCACGTAACATAATTCGCTTATATTCATTATTATTATAAACTGGAGCATCTGTAATAGCTACATTAAATAAGTCGTGTTCAAACTTATCTTCGGAACTATAATCACTTCTAGCATATAATCTTAAATTCTTAATCGCTAAAGCTCTAGAATTATTTCCGTGAATTCTAAACCCTCCATTTATATTCATTACAGAATTTAAACTTGTAGGCTCAAAAAACTCAATATTTACAGGATACTCCCACTCTCTTCCTCTTCTCCAATAATTATTCCAGTTTGGACGCCAATATTAGGTATTATTAGGGTTTTCTGCTCGCCAAGTATCAAAATCTACCCCCGCAGTTTACACCCCATCATTGTAATCAAATAAATAATTTTCCTGAATTTGTAATGAAATTACAGGTATATCGTAAGGGCTACCTCCCGACCAAACAAAATAAGTATGAGATATTGTTTCAGACTCAACACCATTCAAGTAAGCTTTAGCTTTAATAACAGTAGCTTTTCTTACTGGGTTTAATGGCGTTTCTAATATGTTTTGGTTTGGATTTTTACCTGTTAATTCATCAGGATCTGATGATCTATCTTCAATAGGTATAGGCGAAGCATACATATTAGATGTATATTGATCATAAAGTAACGGACCCGGAACATCTGTAGGTTGCAAAGGATATTCATTTTTATAAGAATAACTTGTTCCTCCTATATTGGTTATACTTGGCTCTGAACCGTCTAGCGTATAAACTATTTGTGCATTAATATTAGAATGTGTTAAACTCAAATCGAACTCCGTCGTATATAATCCTGAAGAAAAAGAAAAATTTGGCGGAGTCATTAATTCAGAAAAACCACTCCCTGTATTTGTTGCACCGGGTGTACTGGTATAAAAATACAACCAAGATCCTATCCCGTCTGGCTGCCGAGCATAAGAAACATTAGATTCTAAATCTACAGCGGGCACTTGGTCAATTTCAGTTCCATCAGCATTCGTAAAAATGATGTCTTCTCCTCCCGAACTTATTTTAAAATTAGTGTGCAAATTTTGATCTACTACAGATGTGCATTTATCTGAATACCAAACTATTAAGTATTCTACTGCTGAATAATATAAGCAGGAAAAACCCATTGAAAAAGATCTGCACTATCATCAGTAAGACCAAATCCATCTAAATTTATTGCGGTATTCCCATAGTTAAAAATTTCTATCCAATCTTCATAATCACCTTCTTCATCTGCAACCACATCATCGTTAGAGGCCATAATCTCATTAATCGCTAAATCTTGACTATGCAATGAGAGATTTAAAAAAAATATAAAAATCAAGCTAAATTTAAGAGTAATTGTTTTTATCATATAAAAGAATTTAGACCAAAAGATGCAAAAGCTAAAAGTTTAACTAGAGTCATTATTAATTAAAACTATGGTTTATTTGTTTAAATAAACAAAACTAAAGCTTCTACAGGCTAAAACACAAATTATTCGATATAACGAATTAAAACACGATTAGAGCTACGAAAACAAATATTAACTACAAAAATAGTTGATTAACTTATTTTTTAGTTTATATTTGAATTAACCATAATATATTGTTCTAATGAGAAAAATTATACTATTTACCTTTTTACTTATTAACCTCATTTCATATAGCCAAAATAAAACTATTGAAAAACCTAGCTATATCTATATTGCTAACGACGAATTAATTTCTGAAGAAGCCCTAGACAGTTTAGTTCAAAATGGAAAAGTTATCTCTTTAAAAAAAGGAGTTTCTCAAGAAAAAAGAGATCAGCTTGCTAAGAAGCATCAAGGAAAAATAGGAGATAAAGAATTTATTATAATTATTTCTACTCATACTAGTCAAAAAAATACTAAACGTCAAGAAATCAAAATTGATAACAATGATTATACTCAATTTAGCTTTGAAAATCAAGGTAACAAACTTCAAGTAGGTGATCAAACAGAAGATTTTACAGTGACACTTACGTCTGGAGAAAAAATCACATTATCAAATTTAAAAGGAAAAGTAGTTTTGCTAAACTTTTGGGCTACTTGGTGTGCACCTTGTCTAATGGAACTTTATGAGTTTCCTAAACAAATTTTCAAACCTTACAAAAATGAAAATTTTGTTTTTTTGGCTATTTCTAGAGGAGAAGAAAAAGAGAAAGTTATTAACAAACTCATACAGTTAAAACAAAAAGGAATTGATTTTGAATCTGGTTTAGATCCAAATAAAAAAATTTGGAATAAGTACGCCACTAAATATATTCCTAAAAATTTTGTGATCGATAAAAATGGGGTCATACAATTTATTTCTACAGGAAATACAGAAGGCAATGTAAAAAAGATCTCCAAAACGATTAGTAAACTACTTAAAGAATAACATGGAAAAACTCACCAATAAAGAAGAAGAGGTAATGCAAGCATTATGGAAGCTAGAAAAAGCTTTTGTAAAAGAAATTTTAGCAGAAATGCCCAATACCAAACTGCATTACAATACAGTTTCTACACTAGTTAGAAAATTGGAAAATAAAAACTTTGTTGCTCACGAAGCGTTTGGGAATACCCACCGCTACTACCCAATAATTAGTAAAGAAAACTACAGCTCTTACTTTATGAAGAATGCTTCACAGAAGTTGTTTGATAATTCATATAAAAAGATGGTTTCCTTTTTTGCTAAAGAAGAAAAAATTAGTGCAGAAGAATTGCGAGAAATTTTAGAAATTATTGAAAACAAAAAATAATGGATTTCTACACTTACCTTTTAAAAAGTTCAGCTATTCTAGGGTTGTTTTTCTTAGTAGATTACTTCTTGCTTAAAAAAGAGACTACTTTTAATCACAATCGCTATTTTCTTTTATTCGGAATTTTTTGTGCGATCGTTGGTCCTTTTATAATTTTCATAGAAGTGAGTTATGTTGAATCAACTATTAATCCTATAGATTTAAATGAATTATCTATGGAAAATTCAGCTCTAATTGATGATGAAGCTTTTGACTGGGTTTCAATAATTTTCTACACCTACTTAATGGGAGTAATTATTATGCTAGTTCGGTTTGCAGTTCAGTTATTTGGTTTATTAAAAGTGTTAAAACTACCTAAACGAAAAGACAATGAAGGTTTTTTTCATTTAGAACTTACAGAAAATCTTTCTCCATTTTCATTTTTCAACTACATCGCCTACCACTTAAATTCGTATGACCAAAATGACCTTGGATTTATTATTGAGCACGAAAAGGTTCATGCACGACAATATCATTCGATAGACGTTTTACTTAATCAGCTTTTATTAGTTCTGCTTTGGTTTAACCCTTTAGCTTGGTACTATCAAAAACGAATTTTAGAAAATTTAGAATTTATCGCCGATCGTGCGATTGCCAATCAAACCGAAGAGCAACAAAAAAATTACGAATTAACTTTATTAAAGGTTTCGACGAATTACGAAGCGCCAAGTTTAGCTAATCAATTTTATCAATCATTAATCAAAAAACGAATCGTTATGTTAAACAAAAAATCATCAAGAAAATACGCTTTTCTAAAAAGCGCTTTCATTTTACCTTTACTAGGCTTCTTTTTATGGAGTTTTAATGTGAAGGAAGAAATAGAATATATTAACCAAGAGGAAATTGAAGAAACTATAAATTTTCAGGTATATTCTACTGAAATTTTACACACTTTCAAAGATTTCGAAGTTGTTTATGATAAGAATACAACAATAGATCAGTTAAATTCTGACAAGAAATTTTTAGAAGATAAATTCCCTATACAAATCACTTACAGCAATGTAAATTTTAACCGCAACAATAAACTCACAAGTCTAACCCTAGAAATTAAGGAAACAAAATTCAACAGCTCTTCTATCGCCACTACAAACAATAACGGCAGACCTATTAAAGACAAAGTGTTTATTATGCAATCGCTAGATGAAGACGGAAGAAGCAGAATCACAGCTGGAACAGTAAGCGCCAAAGAAAGTAAATCAAAAAGCTTCAACAAAAAAAACAACTCTTCAAACATTAGCAAATTACTAAGTGAGAATAAAAAGATTGTATTTAACGGAAATAAAAAAAACTTAAAAGAATTAAAAAATACTATTATAAAAGTTTCTAACTATTCGGTGAAAAATGGAATTATCCATATTAAAGGTGAAATAATTGCTGACTATGTTGATGAAATGAATGGATCGCAACCAAAAACATTTGTAAAAATAAATGAAGAAACTAGAGCCAGTGTTATTCAGTTTTCTGGAGTTAAAGTGACTTCTGAAAATAAAAATAATACTATCAAAACTGAAGAGAGTGTTTCTAATTCGATTGTAGAAAAAAATCCGAATAAAATAAACGCTTCAGAATTTCCTGAGGAAAATAATAGTGTTAGATACAGTGGTGATCAACCTGCACCACTTTACATTATTGATGGTAAAAAGGCAGATGATGAAAATGTAATCTCTAAAATAAATCCAGATACTATCGAAAAGATGAATATCTTAAAAGATAAAAACGCTATAGAAAAATATGGTGAAGAGGGAAAATATGGTGTGGTAGAAATTTTCTTAAAAAATGAAGCGACTTCTGCTCACGCTAACCAAAATATTGTAGAAATCACAAAAAAAGACTCCAAAGAAGATATACTGAAGAAAGAAAATATTCTGATTATTCTCGACGGAGAAGAAATTTCTAGAGTAGATATGGATGAGCTTGACCCTAATTCAATTAAAAGCGTAACTGTTTTAAAAGAAAAGAAAGCTATTAAAAAATATGGTAAGAAAGCTAACGACGGTGTCATTTTGATTGACACAAAGTAAAAAGCCTATAGTTTTCTTAAAAAACAAATCCTTGAAGCATTCCTTTAAGGATTTTTGTATTTTTAAAAGAAAACTATGGGACTTAAATCTTCATTCTTCAAGGGACTTTCTAAACTGAATAAAATTATACTCCCTAATTATACTAAAAAAGGGCTAGAATTAGAAAATGCTACTAAATTTCAATTGGCTATTATTGGTTGGAAAGCTTGGGTTACCAAACATGCTACCAATCACAATCAAAAATTACTGGGTAATTAATAACTCAAAAGTGATTTTACCTCAACTCCATTTAATTTCTCTCTTCCTTTAAGAAAATTTAATTCGATTAAGAAATTGCATTGAATTATTTCTCCTCCCAAACGTTCTACCAAATTACAGGCGGCTTTTGCTGTACCTCCGGTAGCCAAAACATCATCATGAATAAGAACTTTTTGCCCCGGTTTAATAGCATCTATATGAATTTCTAATTCATCTTGACCATATTCTAAATCATAAGCCTCTGCTAAAGTTTTATAAGGCAACTTGCCTTTTTTACGAATAGGCACAAAGCCCGTATTAAAATGTTTAGCAAGTAAGGTGGCTAGAAAATAACCACGAGACTCAATACCGACCACTACATCTACTTCTGATTTGATTTGACTAGCAAAACTTTTCACACAAAAACCTAAAGCTTCAGAGCTTTGTAACAGCGGTGTAATATCTTTATAAGAAATCCCTTCTTTAGGAAAGTCTGGAACGATTCTAATATATTCTTCTAAATTCATAAGTGAGTTTACTAATTTTCGAAGATATAAATAAGCTTTGAAAACTAAAAGTTCATTTTCATTGAAAAAAAATTTGCAGTTTTAAAGAAAAGAAATATATTTGCAACCTCAAAAAGGCCTCGTGGCGCAACTGAATAGCGCACCTGATTACGGCTCAGGAGGTTCCAGGTTTGAATCCTGGCGAGGTCACTAAAAAAAAGCAACTTACTACTTTGTAAGTTGCTTTTTTACTTTATAGCATATATAATTTCACCTGTTTATAGTTTTAACCTACTTATATTGTTTTTCACAAAACAAAAAAACTCCACCTATTGGTGAAGTTTATATAAAACAATAATAAAATTTATTCTTATTCAAAAATTTTATTTTCTACCGCTAAGTCTTGAGAACGATCAATCTCTGAAGTTTTCTCTAGATTGTAAGCTTCAGAAACTTTCTGATTGAAATAATGAAAAGGAAAAACATAACATATACCTACAAACACAGTTGCCCAAATTGTTACGAATAATACAAATCTTTTTATAAAGCCTAAAACACCCATTTTCAATAAGATTATTGCTACAATAAATGTAGCTAATTAATTACACTACAAACATATGCATTTAATCTATACAATGTGCATTTAATCTGATTTTTTTGCGATTTTTTAACCATTATGTAATAATGAAAAAAAATCAATTTAATTTCTAAATCCCTTTAAACCCAGATTTTATATGAGTTTTTGAAATTTTATTAGCATTATAGTTCAACTGAAAAAGATAAACATTCATTACTTTAAAATAAAGTAATGAATGTTTATCTAACTCTTATTTTTGATGAAAATGGAATTTTTTAAGAATCCATCAATATATTTTATTCTTTCTGTGGTTCAAAAGGTTCATATTTTGGGTTGAGTCCGTATTGATTATCTCGCATTTCAGTATCTGTAATAGATAAGACAAAGCCCCAGATTGGCCCTACTAAGGGTATAAAATTTACCAACAACATCCAACCACTTTTTCCAATATCATGTAACCTTCTTACACTTACAGCCAATGAAGGGACTAATACTGCTAATACATAAACTAAATATATAAAAAGAAAGAGTTGTGTATTGAATAGTTTACTTAACGCAACACCTATTATTACGCTTATAAACATGAACACACAATTTAATAAACTAAACATAAAATACTCTTTACGACGTGCTCTACCGTTAAAATCTGCGTATTGTTTTAATGCTTTTAAGTACCATTTCATAAGATCCATGTTTTTTTATAATTAAATTGTAAATACGAATGAAGCAACAATTAACCAAACTCCACATATAATCCCTAAAACACCTAGTTTACCTTGCAAAGGCACGATTTTGTTACGTAAAGAAGCTGCTTTCACCTTAGCTTCGGGTGATTTTTTTAGAATTAAATCATTGAGAAGCGTAAAACCTAATAAAAAACCTAGTCCTGCTTCTACAATACTTCCCACGAGTAATGTAACCCACCATATAGGGGCAGCAGTAAGTAAATTAATATTAAGAATGCTAGAGATAATTCCCCAAATTCCAAAAAAGGAAAAAAACAATCCTATCCAAGCTTGATAAGGCTGTACTTTATCTAAAAGCTCTTTTGCATTTGGCTTTTTAGATAATATTAAAGAAGGGACAGCAATAATACTTAATAAGATTAAAGTAATACCATAAATCATAATAATTAATTTTAGATGAATATATGGCAAAGATGCGAAGAGAACACCGCTATAAATAACCCGGAATCCGTAGAAAGTGAATCCCTGAAAACAGGGACTAAAAATTTAGGCCAAATTATTTTCAATAGCGTAACGGGTTAAACCGGCTAAGTTACGTACTTGTAATTTTGCAATTAAATTTTTGCGGTAGCTTTCTATGGTATGTTTACTTAAAAAAAGTTCATCTGCAATCTCTTGAGTAGTATACTCTTTAGCTATTAAGCTTAAGACTTCTTTCTCTCTTTTAGTGAGTTTAATTTCTTGCATTTTTTTCGCATCGGTCATTCCTTTTATGAGTGCTTGTTGTATGGCAGGAGAAAAATAATTCTCTCCTTCTAAAATAGTACGTATTGCTTTTAGTAATTCTTTTTTTTCTGAATTTTTAGACAAATAACCATTTACATTATCTTCTGTAAGTGTTTTGATTGTATTGGGCTTCTCCATCATACTTACCACTAATGTTTTCACCCCATAAAATTGAGATTTAATCGCTTTATTTAAAGCCATTCCATCCATTTTTGGCATATTCAAATCGGTAATTAATAAATCTATTTTTTCATCTTTATTAATCTGCAAGTATTTTAAAACTTCTTCACCATTACTCGCAGTAAGTTTAATAGTAATGTCTGGCTCATTCGTTAATATACTTCTTAGACCGTCTACAAACATAGCGTGATCATCTGCGATAATGACTTGATAATGATTTGATTCTTTCATTTTTCTAATTAATCTTTTGAAAACTAATACTAATTACAGTTCCTTTGTTGACAGCACTATCAATATCTAGGCTAGCATTAAGGTCTTTTATTCGTTTGTTTAAATTTTTTAAGCCGATTCCGTTTGCTTTTTCTTTAGGGTTAAAGCCAACGCCATCATCTTCATACATTAATGAAATACTATTTTCTTCTTCTATATAATTAAATTGAATATCTACTTGTTCTGCTTGAGCGTGTTTAAGGGCATTTGTAACAAGTTCTTTAATGATATTAAATAAATTGACCTGAATAGATTCTTCTAGCTGGTTAATCTCTTCTTCAGGATGTGCATTAAAATAAAACTGTGTTTGAGTCTGTTCATGAAATTGCAACAAATACTCAGTAATTAAGGTGACGAAAGATTGTTCTTTAAATTCTTCAGGAATTAAACTATGCGAAATTTCACGTACTTGACTATAAGTTTTGTCTAGTTGTTGCATTAATTTATCTGCAAAATCATTATGTAAATCTACTGTGTTTAACTGTAGCTTTATAGCCGCTAAATTCCCCCCTATACTATCGTGAAGTTCTCTGGCAATTCTGCTTCTTTCATCACTTTGAGCTTGCATGGCTGTTTTGGTAAGTTTTAATTCTTGCGCTTGCTGTAAGCTTTGCATTTCTTGAATGTTAAGCAATTTTTGCTGTTCATTAAGTTTGCTTTGCGCTTGTAGTTTTTGATAATAAACTACTAATAATAATAAAATAGGAATAAGAAGTATTATAAAACCTATTAAAATAGCATTTTTAACTGTTTTTTGATGATCTATTTCTACCTGATTTTTAAATTGTTCTGCCTGCAAGTCTACAATTTCTTGCTCTTTTTGTAGCGTTTCATATTTTTCTTCTAACTCACGTACGACACGTTCATTTTGTTGAGCAGCTATTTGGTTACTCACTTGTAGGTATTGCGTCATCAAATTAAACGCGTTTTTATAATTTTCTTTAGCAACATAAAGTTTTACCATGGCTCTATTAATCTTCTTCTGTAATTCTAATCTATTCCACGATACCGTATTTACATAAGCGGTGCTAAATGCCACTTCAGCAATATCATAATTCTCTTGTTGTAAATAAATTTCTCCTTCATTTAAAACAGATTTAATATATAAATCGTAAAACCCTAACGCCAAAGCTTCTTTTTTTGTCTGTTGAAAAATATGAATAGCCTTATCTATATTATTATTCATAGCTTCTAACCTACCTATATTTAATCTTACACGATAGTTAATTTTAGGCAAAGTATGAATTGCTGAATCATTCAAAATCTCATGATACAATTCTTCAGCTTCTTTTACATTATTATCAAATAAATAAAAATCTGCTTGAGTAGCTTTTATTAAAATTTTTACAGAAGAAGTATATGGCCTGTTTTCATTTAACTTATTTAGGATAGCTTCAGCTTTTTGCAGTTGATTTCTTTGTAAATAAATTTCAGCTAAGCCCAATTTAAAATAAGCCAACATTTCATGATTTTTTGAGGGTGTAATTTCTATACCCTTAATGTAAGAGGCAATGGCTTCATCTAGCAAGCCCATTTTCTGCTTTGCTAACCCGTCATAGTAAAATGCACGAAACTTATAAAATTGATATGTTTTTTCCTGTGGCTGAATATTTAAAACTTCACGTTGCATTTTCTTTGCATAAGTCAGTAAAGAATCTGGTAAATCTATTTGATTGAAAACTTTAGCAATCGTATCTAAACCCGTAAGTTTTTCTTGAGTGTTCTTTGCATGCTTTAATTGGTAATAAAGAGAAGGCGGTACTTCTGAAGGAATAACCCCGTAGGCAGAAAATTTAGAATGCTTTTCTTGAGCATGAAGTTGAACAAAACAAAATAGAAATCCCCAAAAAAATATTCCTTTTAAATGCATAAACTAGTTGGAAGCGTTGAAACCACAAAAATATAGTTTTTACGAAGTATATAACCTATGAAGCTTTACATTTTGATAATAAAAATATTGGTATTTTAAATAGCAATTAAACCTCATTATAAAAATTACGAATTTCATAAAAATTAAACCTAAAAATACAAATTCGATAAAAGTAAAGTATTTTAACATTTTAACTGAATTAAACTTTGGTAAATTAAATTAATCTGTATAGTTTCATTAAAAATTATAAAATACATTTCATATAAAATGAATCGAAACCTAACTATTATTAGCATTATTATTCTAGTCATTATTATTCCAATAATGAACTGAGAAGGTATTGCTACAATCTAATATATTGAAGCCCTTCTTTTTCCGAGAAGGGCTTTTTAGTTTAAAAGAACAAACCCATGAAACTTAATAAATTTAGTCAACGTGTTACACAAAATCCTTCACAACCTGCCTCACAGGCTATGTTGCACGCTATAGGGTTAACCGATAAAGACCTCCAAAAACCATTAATAGGAATTGGCAGTACTGGCTTCGAAGGCAACCCGTGCAATATGCACCTCAATGGTTTGGCCCAAGAAGTAAAAACAGGAATCAATAACAACGATGGTATAGGTCTAGTTTTCAATACTATAGGCGTTAGTGATGGTATTTCTATGGGGACTCCGGGAATGCGCTTTTCACTTCCTTCTCGAGATATTATTGCCGATTCGATGGAAACTGTGGTCGAAGGAATGAGTTACGATGCGTTAGTAACAGTGGTAGGTTGCGATAAAAATATGCCAGGCGCTTTAATGGCAATGTTTCGTTTAAACCGCCCTTCTGTAATGGTTTATGGCGGAACTATTGCTCACGGAAAATTAGGTGATAAAAAATTAGATATAGTTTCAGCCTTTGAAGCTTGGGGAGAAAAATCTGCAGGTAAAATGAAGGAGTGTGAATTCAAAAAAGTAATTCACCACGCTTGTCCAGGTCCTGGTGCTTGTGGCGGAATGTACACAGCCAACACCATGGCTTCTGCTATCGAAGCTTTAGGCTTTTCTCTTCCTTATAATGCTTCAAACCCAGCGATTGGAAATGCTAAAAAAACTGAATGTATTAAAGCAGGAGAAGCCGTGATGCAACTCTTAAAAAAAGACCTAAAACCTTCAGATATTGTTTCTAAAAAATCTTTTGAAAATGCCATTACGGTAGTGATTGCTCTAGGAGGTTCTACCAATGCGGTTTTACATTTTCTAGCCATCGCAGATGCCGCAGAAGTCGATTTTAACATGAACGATTTTCAACGTATCAGTGATCGGGTTCCTTATTTAGCAGATCTTAAACCTAGTGGAAAATACTTAATGGAAGACTTGCATAAAATTGGAGGAACTCCTGCTGTGATGAAATATTTACTAGAGAAAGGTTATCTACACGGCGATTGCTTAACGGTAACCGGAAAAACTTTAGCTGAAAATTTAGCGGAAGTTCCTTCGCTTCCTGCAGAACAAGATATTCTTCATTCCGTAGAAAATCCGCTAAAAGCTAGTGGACATTTACGAATTCTTAAAGGAAATTTAGCTGAAGAAGGCGCTGTTGCCAAAATTACAGGTAAAGAAGGTTTGCTTTTTACAGGAAAGGCTAAAATTTATAATGGTGAATATGAAGCTAATGATGGTATTGCTAAAGGCGAAGTAAAAGAAGGAGATGTGGTTGTTATTCGTTATGAAGGTCCTAAAGGCGGACCCGGAATGCCAGAGATGCTCAAACCAACCTCAGCCATTATGGGAAGAGGTTTAGGCAAAAAAGTAGCATTAATTACCGATGGAAGATTTTCTGGTGGCACACACGGTTTTGTTGTAGGCCATATTACCCCAGAAGCCCAAGTAGGCGGAACCATAGGTTTATTAAAAGACGGTGACAAAATCACCATTGATGCCGAAAAAAACACCATCAACGTTCATCTTTCTGAAGAAGAATTACTTCAACGTAAAAAAGAATGGAAGGCACCACCGCTAAAAGTAAGTCGCGGAGCATTATTTAAATACGCTCAATTTGTATCATCTGCATCCTTAGGATGCGTAACCGATAAAGTTTATGGAAACACAAACTAAAACCAAAGTTATTACAGGAGCAGAAGCTGTTATAAAATGCCTTTTGCTAGAAGAAACGAACTATTTATTTGGATATCCTGGCGGAGCCATTATGCCCGTCTACGATGCCATGTATGATTATCGCGATCGCTTAGAACACATTCTTGCTCGACACGAACAAGGAGCAATTCATGCGGCTCAAGGGTATTCAAGAATTTCTGGAAAAGTGGGCGTTTGCATCGCCACTTCTGGGCCTGGTGCGACCAACCTAATCACAGGATTGGCAGATGCACAAATAGATTCTACTGCGCTGGTTTGTATTACGGGACAAGTAGGTAGCAATTTATTAGGCACCGATGCTTTTCAAGAAACCGATGTGGTAGGTATTTCTACGCCAGTGACCAAATGGAACGTTCAAATTACCAAAGCTAAAGACATTCCGCAAGCAATTGCAAAAGCTTTCTACGTTGCTAAAAACGGAAGACCAGGTCCTGTATTAATAGATATTACCAAAGATGCGCAGTTTGAAAGTTTCGAATTTGAATATGAGATCTGTACAAGTGTTCGCAGTTATGTACCCGACAATCCTGTAGATGAAAACCAAGTGCAAAAAGCAGCTGAACTGATTAATCAAGCCAAAAAACCTTATGTAGTTTATGGTCAAGGAGTCGTTTTAGCAGAAGCTCAAGAAGAGTTTAAAAAATTCATTGAAAAAGCAGATCTTCCTGCAGCTTGGACCATTTTGGGTATTTCTGCGCTTTCTTCACATCATCCTCTTAATATGGGAATGTTGGGAATGCACGGCAATTACGGACCTAATTTATTAACCAACGAATGTGACGTACTTATTGCGGTTGGTATGCGATTTGACGACAGGGTTACTGGTGATTTAAGTCGCTATGCCAAACAAGCAAAAGTGATTCACCTAGAAATTGATCCTTCAGAAATTAATAAAAATGTTTATGCAGATGTTCCGGTTCTGGGTAATTGCAAGCAATCCTTACAAATGCTTACAGAGCTTTTAAAAGAAAATAAGCACGAAAACTGGAAGCAACGTTTTTACGATTGCAAGCAACAAGAATTTTTAGAAGTTGTTGAAGAAGAACTTTCTCCGTCTTTAGAAAAAGAAATGACGATGGGAGAAGTTATCAAACAAATTTCAGATAAAACATTAGGGAAGGCAATTATCGTCACCGATGTAGGTCAGCATCAAATGGCATCACAGCGTTATTATGAACATGATCAATGGCGAAGTCATGTTACTTCTGGTGGTTTAGGCACAATGGGGTTTGGCCTTCCTGCAGCTATTGGCGCCAAATTAGCAGCGCCAGATCGTGAAGTGATTTGCGTGGTGGGCGATGGCGGCTTTCAAATGACTATTCAAGAACTGGGAACTATTTTTCAATCGCAAATAGATGTAAAAATTTTAGTGCTGAACAATGAATTTTTAGGAATGGTAAGACAATGGCAAGAATTATTTTTTGATCGTCGTTATTCATTTACAGAAATGGTAAATCCCGATTTTCAAACCATTGCCAAAGGTTATCACATTCAAACTGAAAAAATTGAACAGCGCGAAAACTTAGACGCCGCCTTAAATAAATTTCTAAATCATAAAGGCAGCTATTTATTAGAAGTAATGGTAGGTAAAGAAAATAATGTTTTCCCCATGATTCCTTCCGGATGTAGTGTTTCTGAAGTTCGATTAAAATAAATGAAAGATGAAAGAAGAATTCACCATATCGGTTTTTACAGAAGATAAAATAGGCTTACTCAACAGAGTTAGCATTATTTTCACCAGAAGACATATCAATATCGAAAGCATCACGGCTTCTGCTAGTGAAGTTGAAGGTATTCACCGCTACATCATTGTAGTGGAAGAAGAAGAAAGTTTAGTGGTAAAAGTAATTCAGCAAATAGAAAAACAAGTAGATGTTGTCAAGGCTTTTTACCATAGAAACGACGAAATGGTTCATCAAGAAGTCGCACTTTATAAAGTACCCACTTCAGAATTAGCATCGGGTGAAGATGTAGAAGAAATTATACGCAGCAGCAATGCACGTATTCTTACAGTTGAAGCTGAATTTACCATCATAGAAAAAACAGGGCATAAAAAAGACACCGCCGCACTTTACCACAAATTAGAACCTTATGGATTATTAGGTTTTGTAAGATCGGGCCGTGTAGCAATTCCAAAACAGATGAAAGAATTTAAAGAATATATGGATGAAGTTGAAAAAGCTTCAACCTTTAAATATTGAATTTAAAGAATAACCTTAACAATTAATAAAACTTAAATTAAAAAAATCATGGCAAAATTAAATTTTGGCGGAGTAGAAGAAAATGTAGTCACCAGAGATGAATTTCCATTAGATAAGGCGGTAAAAACCTTAAAAGATGAAACCATTGCAGTTATTGGTTATGGAGTTCAAGGTCCAGGACAAGCGCTTAACTTAAAAGACAACGGGTTTAACGTAATTGTAGGACAACGCAAAAACTCGAAAACTTGGGATAAAGCAGTAGCCGATGGATGGAAACCCGGAGAAACCCTTTTTGAGGTTGAAGAAGCCGCAAAGCGCGGAACTATCGTGCAATATTTACTTTCTGATGCCGGACAAATTGCTCAATGGGAAACGGTTAAAAAACAACTAAATCCGGGTGATGCGCTGTATTTCTCCCACGGATTTGGGATTACCTATAAAGATCAAACCGGCATCGTTCCTCCTAAAGATGTAGATGTAATTTTGGTTGCGCCAAAAGGATCTGGGACTTCTTTACGCCGACTTTTTGTAGAAGGAAAAGGCTTAAATTCTAGCTACGCCATTTTTCAAGATGCTACAGGTAAAGCTTATGATCGTGTGGTTGCCTTAGGAATTGGCGTAGGATCGGGTTACTTATTTGAAACCGATTTTCAAAAAGAAGTATATTCAGATTTAACAGGAGAACGCGGAATTTTAATGGGCGCATTAGCTGGTGTTTTTGAAGCTCAGTATGAAGTATTACGTAAAAACGGTCATTCCCCATCAGAAGCTTTTAATGAAACCGTAGAAGAACTTACCCAAAGCTTAATGCCGTTAGTTGCAGAAAACGGAATGGACTGGATGTATGCCAATTGTTCAACAACCGCGCAACGTGGCGCTTTAGATTGGCGACATAAATTTAAAAAAGCAACCCTTCCTGTATTTGATGAATTGTACGAAAATGTAAAAACTGGAGAAGAAGCAAGAGTGACCATTAAAGCCAATGAAAAAGAAGATTACCGTATAAAACTAGAAGAAGAACTAAAAGAAATACGCGAATCTGAATTATGGAAAACCGGCGCACAAGTAAGAAAATTAAGACCTGAAAATAATTGATATTAGTTCACAGGAAATAGGTTTTAGGTTTTAAAATGTTGAATAATATTCAGTTTAAAAATTAAAATTCCGAAAATCGTCAGGTCGAGTGATTTTGTAAAGTGAAACGGAACAAAATTGTATCGAGACCCGAATTTAAAATGTTTCCTCTTCAAAAGGACATGACAATCTAGGCTGGAATGGTAAAAATTTCCTTTACCTCACCCAAAACCTGAATTTATCTCGCGTTAGGGATTGAGGCTTTGTTGGAGCTCTTTTTGTTTTGTTATTTCGAGCGGAGTCGAGAAACAAAACAAAAAAGCGACTGCCGAAAGCCCGACCCGTAGGGAAACGCCCAAAAATAAAACATAAAATGCTGCTCAATAATTTCAATTTACGATGAAAACGAAAATTTCACCTCAACTTTTACTAGCCGATGTTAAAAAAGCACAAGAGAACTTAGAAGGTATTGCTAAAAACACTCCTTTAGAATTAAACAGAAGTTATTCTAAAGATTTTGATGCGCAGATTTTCTTAAAACGAGAAGATCAGCAGCGGGTAAGATCTTACAAAATTAGAGGAGCTTACCATAAAATTGTTTCGCTTTCTGCTGAAGAAAGACAGCAGGGTGTGGTTTGTGCTAGTGCAGGTAATCATGCACAAGGGGTAGCTTATTCGTGTAAAAAATTAGACATCTCGGCTAAAATATTTATGCCAACTCCTACTCCACTTCAAAAAGTACAACAGGTGCGAATGTTTGGCGAAGATAAAGTAGAGGTGATTCTTATAGGTGACACTTTTGACGATGCTAAATTGGAAGCTATGCGTTATAGTGAAATGCATAATAGCACGATTATTCATCCGTTCGATGATCGTAAAATTATGGAAGGTCAAGGTACCATTGCGCTAGAAATCTTAACGGCATCGGAAGAACCTATAGATTATGTATTTGTTCCTATTGGCGGCGGCGGAGTAGCTTCTGGAGTGAGTAGTATGTTTAAATTGCTTTCTCCGCACACAAAAATCATTGGAGTAGAGCCCAAAGGCGCGGCATCGATGTCAACTTCTATTCTTAATAATGAAAACACAGAACTTCAACTTATTGATAAGTTTGTAGATGGTGCAGCGGTTAAAAAAGTGGGAGAGCTTACGTTTCAAATTTGTAAACAAAATTTAGAAAAAGTAGTCACGGTAGATGAAGGTAAAATTTGCGAAACCATTCTTAATCTTTACAACCGTGATGCTATTGTGGTTGAACCTGCAGGCGCTTTAACACTAGCCGTACTTGAACAATTTGCTGAAGAGATTAAAGGAAAAAATGTAGTTTGTTTAATTAGTGGCGGTAATAACGACATTACCCGAATGGAAGAAATTAAAGAACGAGCGCTTCTTTACAACGGTCTTAAACATTATTTTTTGGTGAAATTCCCTCAACGTGCTGGCGCTTTAAAACAATTTGTAGTAGACATATTGGGTCCTGATGATGACATTACTCATTTTGAATACATTAAAAAGAATTCTAGAGAAAAAGGACATGCTGTTGTGGGGATCGAATTGAAACAAAAAGAAGATTTTGATCCTCTATTAAATCGAATGAAAGACTTTCAGTTTTATGGAGATTATATTAACGATAAAGAAAGTTTAATGAGTATTTTAATTTAGATAAAGAGGAAGATATTTGAAACACCTTTTAATAAATACGCTCTATTCTTATGAATTAACAATTTACTCTTCTAAAATTTATGGTTTTTTGAAAATAAATTCAGAAATTTAGAACAGAATAAAACTTACTAAGACGATAAAACCATATGAGTAATTACCACATTAAACATCTAGAAGAATATTTTCAAGTTTATAGAAAATCGGTTAGGCATCCAGAGAAGTTCTGGGAAGAAATTGCTGAAGAGCATTTTTTATGGCGTAAACCTTGGGATAAAGTTTTAGAATGGGATTTTACCAAACCTGAAGTCAAATGGTTTCAAGGCGCTAAATTGAATATAACAGAAAATTGTATCGACAAACATTTATTTTCTCACGGAGATGATACCGCCATTATTTTTGAACCTAATAACCCCGATGAAGAAGCTTTACACATTTCTTACTACGAATTACATAAACGGGTCTGCAAGTTTGCTAATGTTTTAAAAAGCAAAGGCATAAAAAAAGGAGACCGCGTTTGTATTTATTTACCTATGATACCCGAATTATCTGTGGCTATGTTGGCGTGCGCTAGAATAGGAGCCATTCATTCTATTGTATTTGCAGGTTTTTCTTCTTCAGCGTTAGCTACTAGAATTTTAGATAGTGACTGTAAAATGGTTATCACTTCAGATGGTTCTTACCGAGGAGCTAAGACTATCGATCTAAAAAGTATAGTAGATGCCGCATTAGAAAAATGTCCAGGTGTAGAAAATGTCTTAGTTGCCAAAAGAATTGATTCTGATATCAAGTTAAAAGAAGGTCGTGATGAATGGCTTCAACCATTATTAGATGAAGCTGAAGAAGATTGTAAACCAGAAATGATGGATGCGGAAGATCCTTTATTTATTCTTTACACATCAGGTTCTACCGGTAAACCAAAAGGAATGATGCATACCTGCGGTGGTTATATGGTTTACACCGCCTATACGTTTAAAAATGTATTTAATTACAGAACGGGAGATGTATATTGGTGTACAGCAGATATTGGCTGGATAACGGGGCATAGTTATATTATTTACGGTCCGTTAGCCAATTGCGCTACTACCGTGATGTTCGAAGGTGTACCAAGTTATCCAGATTTCGGACGTTTTTGGGATATTGTAGAAAAGCATAAAGTAAATCAATTTTATACTGCTCCAACAGCGATTAGAGCTTTAGCTAAAGAAAATATTGAATACATAGAAACGCACGATCTTTCTTCTTTAAAAGTTTTAGGTTCTGTTGGAGAGCCTATTAATGAAGAAGCTTGGCACTGGTATAACGATAATGTTGGAAAGAAAAATTGCCCTATTGTAGATACTTGGTGGCAAACAGAAACTGGCGGAATTATGATCTCACCGCTACCACATTCTACACCAACCATTCCTACCTACGCGACTTTACCATTACCCGGTATTCAACCAGCATTAATGGATGAAGAGGGCAATGAGCTAGAAGGTTACCAAGTGCAAGGAAAACTCTGTATTAAATTCCCTTGGCCGGGGATGGCTAGAACCGTTTGGGGAGATCACGAACGTTATAAGGACACTTATTTTTCAGCTTATAAAAACAAGTATTTCTCTGGTGATGGTGCGTTGAGAGATAATGTTGGTTATTACAGAATTACCGGTCGCGCCGATGATGTGGTTATAGTTTCTGGTCATAATTTAGGAACCGCTCCTATTGAAGATGCTATTAATGAACACCAAGCTGTAGCAGAATCTGCAATTGTAGGTTATCCTCACGAAGTTAAAGGAAACGCACTTTACGGTTATGTGATTTTAAAAGAAGCTGGTGCCTCTCGTAAACATGAAAATGTAAGAAAAGAAATTAATCAACTCATTACAGAACATATTGGACCCATTGCTAAGCTGAATAAAATTCAGTTTGTTTCTGGCTTACCAAAAACACGTTCAGGAAAAATTATGCGACGAATTTTACGCAAAATAGCCAGTAATGACACTGATAGTTTAGGTGATACAAGTACACTATTAAACCCTGAAGTAGTTGAAGAAATTATTGAAAATTCTTTAAATAAATAAATCTTTTTATCAAATTATTTGAAGTAAAAAGATTTTGAAATTTCTAATTTCATTTTAGATATCGATTTCATTTTAAACATTCAAAAGCCACTCGTTAGATGAGTGGCTTTTTTATTATAAAAATTGAAAAAAATTTTTACTGTTTATTCAAAGTGAAGCATCTTTGCAGTTTAAATTTCAGCAAAAAATATGCAGCAAAAAGTAAAACAACGTCTCGCCTTAAGCACGTGCTTCTTCTTATCAGGATTTTGTTTCTCATCTTGGGCTTCTCGTATTCCTACTATCAAAACTATTTTTGATTTTAGTGAAGCTGAATTAGGAAATTTGCTTTTGGTAATGCCTATCGCATCCTTAATTGGCTTACCAATTTCGGGTTGGATGGTTTCTAAATTTAGCAGTAGAAATCCGTTGATTTTATCGATGTTATTTTTTGCCGCATCATTGCTGGTTATAGGTTACACAGAAAACATCATTGCGCTCATTGTTGCCGTTTCTGTCTTTTCATTTTGTATGCGAATTATCAATATTTTTATGAATACGCAGACTATTACGCTACAGAAAAAATTCAATCAAAAAATTATTGGTTCTTTTCACGGAATTTGGAGTGCTGGCGGACTTACAGGTGTGGCTTTATGCACCTTATTATTAAAGTTAGATATTAGTATACAAATGCATATGCTAATGGTGACTCTATTTACGTTTGCCTTTTCATCAGCCTCATATTTTTATTTATTGAAAAATGATAGAAGTATTTCTGGTAATAAGATCAAACTCGGTAAACCTGATCCATTTATTTTTTACTTAGGAATTTTAATTTTCTTTGCTTCGGTTTGTGAAGGCGGGATGTTCGATTGGAGTAGCGTTTATTTTGAAGATGTGGTAGGTGAAGAAATTTTCACACTTGGCTATTTTACGTTTATGGGTTTTATGGCGCTTTCTAGATTCTCTTCAGATGGTGTAATCAAAAAAATAGGAATGCAAAATTCTTATTATTTAAGTGCCATTCTTATTGTTTTAGGTATTGCTACTGTAATTTTATTACCACAATTTTGGCCAGCTTTAATTGGCTTTAGTTTAATTGGTTTGGGAGTCGCGGCAGTAATCCCTATGATTTTTATTTCCGCAGGAGATTCTAAAAAATATTCAGCAGGAATAGCGATTTCTATTATCTCTACTTACGGAATTTTAGGAAGATTATTAGGTCCGCCCATTATTGGTTATTTAGCAGAAATTTTCAGCCTGAAGTTATCATTTTTATTATTTTTATTCTGCGGAATTATGCTTATTCCGTTTTCTAGAAAATTGTTCAAACTATACGAAAATGAAGCCTGATATTTTAATTAGACAAGCTACAATTGAAGATTTACCTAGTATTTTAGAAATTTATAATTATCATATTCAGCACACCACAGTTATCTATCATTACTATCAAAGAAGTTTAGCTGAATTAAAAACTTGGTTTAAACTTCAACTAAAAAATAACTTTCCCATTATTGTTGCTGAATTTAAAGGATATGTCGCAGGTTATGGCACTTATGCTCGATTTAGGCCTCACGACGCTTATCTATATTGTATTGAACATTCGGTTTATGTTACTCCAGAAATGCAAGGCAAAGGAATTGGCAAAAAACTTATTTTAGAACTGATTGACTTAGCTAAAAAAGAGAATTACCACACGATGGTTGCGGGTATAGATGCCGAGAATAAGTTTAGCATTGAGTTTCATCAAAAACTAGGTTTTGAAAAAGTAGGTTATCTTAAACAAGTGGGTTATAAGTTTGACCGTTGGTTAGATTTGGTTTTTCTTCAGCTTCAATTATAATTGACCAAACTTTTTTTCTGCTAGAAACTTTTCTCTAATAATTTCAGCTACAGGACGATTTTTATAATTACTTTCTAACCAAGAAATAATATCTAAATACAAAAATGCACGCCGCTCAAAAGGATGATCTTCATAAACCTTTAAACGATCACGCAGATTTTTAAATTCAGTTTTAATTTCTGAAGGATACACATTTGGTAAATGCCGAAGAAATTTTATCATCTCTTTTTGGACTTCATGCAGTTCGTTCATCTTCATTAAAAAACGATAAGTAGAACGTATTAAGCGATCTAAATGATAATCTAAACCTGCCTCATAATGTGCTAATAAATTTAAAATTCGACTAAAACACATTAAATCGTCACGCATTTCTAGCGCTTTATTCTGAATGATTTTTTGAAGGTATTCAATGCATTTTTTATAATTAGCGTCACCAAAATATAAAGAAGCGATTTTGTAATACAAAACCATAATGTGATGCTCATCTAAGGTATTTTTATAAACCCCAACTCCATCAATAATCTCTTTCACCAATACATCTGCTTCTGCAAATTCTCCCCTCATAAAGCGTGAATTCAGCTTATTAAAATACAAATACATAAAAGATAAAGCCAAAATATTCTGATCTTTCGGTATTCTTTGATCTTGCAAAGTTTTTTCAAAATGATGCAAAGCTTCCTCAAAAACCTCTACATTGTTTAAATAAAAAAGAGATTCTAATAAATAGTGATTTCCTTTTAAATAAAACACAGGATGCACTTTTATAAAAGTAGGATTTTGCCGAAATAAATCTACCCATTTTAAAGCATATCGGTAGCAAGACAAAAAATCTTGAGTGATAAAATTATACCATAAATAAGCTTGATATAACCACAATTTTTCCCGAAAACCTAAGCTTGCATATTCATATTCTGGTAAATTCACTTCAAAAAAAAGAGTAATTTCTCGAGCTTCTTTATTGGTTCTAGCATACCCATTTTTTAAAAAAGTATTATAGAGCTGAAGCGACAAATTAGAAAGCTTTCCAGCAATTGCATTTAATAAAGAAAGTTCTTCAGTTTGATTAACTAAATTTTCAGCACGGTGCTCAGAACTCCGAGTAATATATTGAGATTCTATTATTTTTTCTAATTCTAAAACTTCAAAAGCAATGGTTTTCTCTTCATATTCTATTGCTGTAATTTTTGTCTTTTCTAATAATTTTAATGCTTGTTTATACAAAGCTTTGCGGTATAAAATATAAGCAAAGTCAAATTGTTCTCTTAACTGCAAAAGTATATTTTGCTGAGAAGGATTCAATCGTAAACTCACCAAAACTTGCTTATACAAATGTGCTTTCACATTAGAAAGCTGTTGTTTACTTATAGACGATTTTGCTAAAATCTCAGCTTCATCATAATACTTTTGTTTCGATAACAGTTTAAAAAGATTTTCAAATTTACGTTCAGACTTCCCTCCTATTCTTCCTACATACAAAGAAAACTGACGCTTTTCTGACGCCGAAAGCGATTTAATTAAAGAAAATAAAGGATCAGAAAATTCTTTTAACATCGTAATCTAAATAATTATAAACAAATAAATATCAATTAGTTAAACACACAAATAAGTATTTAGAAATCGTAAGCATTCTTAAAATCGGGTTTCTAAAAATATTTAAGCGAGTTACATTTAAATTAAAGATAAACTAAAAACTAGCGTTTATGAGTATAGAAAAGGTAGAAATTTTTGACACCACTTTAAGAGACGGTGAGCAAGTACCCGGTTGTAAATTAAACACATCGCAAAAACTAAAAATTGCTCAACGATTAGATCATTTGGGAGTAAATGTAATTGAAGCCGGTTTTCCGGTATCAAGTCCACAAGATTTTCAATCGGTTTCAGAAATTGCTAAACTCATAAAAAACGCTACAGTTTGTGGCTTAACTCGAGCGGTAAAAAAAGATATCGAAATTGCTGCTCAAGCTTTAAAACACGCAAAAAAACCAAGAATACATACAGGTATAGGCACTTCAGCTTCTCATATTAAATATAAATTTAAAGCTAGCCCACAAGAAATTATCGAACGTGCGGGTGAAGCGGTTGCTTATGCCAAAACTTTTGTAGACGATGTTGAATTTTATGCCGAAGATGCAGGAAGAACCAATAATGAGTTTTTAGCCATTGTATGTACCGAAGCTATTAAAGCCGGAGCCATGGTCTTAAATATTCCTGATACAACGGGTTACTGTCTTCCCGATGAATATGGAAAAAAAATTAAATATTTAAAAGAACATGTACAAGGTATTGAAAACGTAATTATTTCTTGTCACTGCCATAATGATTTAGGAATGGCCACAGCCAATTCTGTTGCAGGAATGACCAACGGAGCACGCCAAATTGAATGCACCATTAATGGTATTGGCGAGCGTGCAGGAAACACCGCTTTAGAAGAGATTGTCATGATTTTACGCCAACATCCTACCTTAAATTTAGACACCAATATCAATACACAATTATTGTACGATACCAGCAAAATGGTTTCTCAAGAAATGGGAATGATTGTGCAGCCAAATAAAGCTATCGTAGGTGCCAACGCTTTTGCCCATAGTTCTGGTATTCATCAAGATGGCGTGATTAAAAACCGTGAAACCTATGAGATTATCAACCCTGCAGATGTTGGCGTCACAGAGTCTGCCATTATTTTAACAGCAAGAAGCGGTCGTGCAGCCTTGGCTCATAAAGCTAAAAAAGTTGGCTATAATCTTACCAAGCTAGAACTAGATGTGGTCTATCAAGAATTTCTTCATTTTGCTGATGCTCGAAAAGAAGTTTTAGATAAAGACATTCACGAAATTATGCAAATCACTCAAAACAAAAATCGGGCAAGCGCATAATTATTTGGGCGCAACCCTAACGGGTCGGGCTATACGCTATATCTTTTTTGCAAATCACTTCGAGCGAAATAAAAATTTCATACATAAGCAAAAAAGGATGCCGCTACTATCCCTTGCGCAAATAAAAAATCATTCACATGAAAAAAACACTTTTTGATAAAATTTGGGACTCACACGTGGTCGAATCAATCCCTAACGGACCCGATATTTTATACATCGATAAACATTTAATACACGAGGTAACCAGTCCGCAGGCTTTTCAAGAATTAAAAGAACGTAAAATAACTGTATTTCGTCCCGATAAAACAATAGCCACAGCAGATCATAATACACCAACAGAAAATCAGCATTTACCAGTAAAAGATTTGCTGTCTAGAAAACAACTTCAAGAGCTCACCCAAAACTGTAAAGAAAACAATATTAGCCTCTACGGTTTAGGTCACCCGTTCAACGGAATTGTTCACGTTATGGCTCCAGAATTAGGTATAACCCAACCAGGAATGACAGTGGTTTGTGGCGACAGCCACACCTCCACACACGGTGCTTTCGGCACGATCTCCTTTGGAATTGGAACGAGTCAAGTTGCACAGGTTTTTGCTAGCCAATCACTACTGGTTGAAAAGCCTAAAAAACTTCGGGTAAATGTAAATGGAAAGCTGAAAAATGGCGTCACTCCCAAAGATGTCATTTTATTTATTATCAGCGAATTGGGCACAAATTCAGGTACCGGATATTTCTGTGAATATGCTGGCAATGTGTTTGAAAAAATGTCTATGGAAGGACGAATGACCGTCTGCAATATGAGTATTGAAATGGGAGCACGTGGCGGACTTATAGCGCCAGACGAAACGACTTATAATTATTTAAAGGGAAGAGAATTTGCGCCCAAAGGAGAAAAATTTGAACAGTTACAAACGTACTGGGAAAGTTTAAAAACTGACGAAGATGCCAAATTTGATCAAGAATATTATTTTGATGCGGAAGAAATTGAGCCTATGATAACCTATGGCACCAATCCAGGAATGGGAATAAAAATTACAGCAACTATTCCTGTAAACAAAAATAAAAGTACAGAGAAAGCTTTAGATTATATGGGCTTTAGCCCTGGAGAATCGCTCATCAACAAACCAATTAATTATATTTTTATAGGCAGTTGTACCAACTCTAGAATTGAAGATTTTAGAATTGCTGCCCATTATATTAAAGGCAAACAAAAAGCAACTAATGTAAATGCATTAATCGTTCCTGGGTCACAGCAAGTAGCCGCTCAAATTAAAGCAGAAGGCCTGCATATTATTTTTGAAGAAGCTGGATTTCAACTTCGGCAACCGGGATGCTCGGCTTGTTTAGCGATGAATGACGATAAAATTCCTGCAGGTGAATATTGTGTTTCTACTAGTAATAGAAATTTTGAAGGTCGGCAGGGTCAAGGCTCTCGTACCATTTTAGCAAGTCCATTAACTGCCGCGGCAACAGCTATAGCCGGAAAAATTGTAGATTTTACTAAACACTTAAACTAATGGAAAAATTTATTACACTTACACATACCGCGGTTCCGTTAGAAATGGAGAATATTGATACCGACCAAATTATTCCTGCTCGGTTTTTAAAAGCTACTGATAAAGCTGGTTTTGGTGATAACTTATTTAGAGATTGGCGTTATGATCAAGAAGAAAATTTGAAAAAAAACTTTCCGTTAAATCAAGAAAAATACCAAGGTGAAATTTTAGTAGCTGGCGATAATTTTGGTTGCGGCTCTAGTCGTGAGCACGCGGCTTGGGCAATTAAAGCTTACGGATTCAAAGTAGTTGTATCTAGCTATTTTGCCGATATTTTTAAAGGAAATTCATTAAATAATGGTTTACTTCCTGTACAAGTAAGTCCTAATTTTTTAATGGAAACCTTTAAAGCTATCGAAGAAAAACCAACTACAAAAATAAAGATCGATTTAGAAAATCAGGTGATTAAACTCATTGATAAAAATTTAGAAGAAAAATTTGAAATTGATACTTATAAAAAAATGTGTTTGATCAATGGTTTTGATGATATTGATTTCTTAGTAAATAAACTAGACAAGATTAAAACTTTTGAAAAACACCAAACTTTATAATTAATGTGCGCAAGGGATAGCAGTGGCATCCTTTTTTGCTCCATGAAAGACTTCTCGACTCCGCTCGAAGTGACAAGCAAAAAAGATATAACGGATAGCCCGACCCGATAGGGTTGCGCCCAACATAAAAAAATGAACTATGAAATTAAATATAGCAGTATTACCTGGAGACGGGATTGGTCCAGAAATTACCAAGCAATCGGTTAAAGTTTTAAAAGCCATTGCGGAGCGTTTTGATCATAAATTTTTATTTGAAGAAGCAGTGGTTGGCGCCGCAGCTATCTATAAAACTAAAAATCCGTTACCAGAAACCACGATAGAGTTATGCAAAAAATCTGATGCGGTTTTGTTTGGTGCGATTGGTGACCCTAAGTATGACAGCAATCCTTCGGCTAAAGTGCGACCCGAACAAGGTTTACTGAAGCTAAGAAAAGACTTGGGCTTGTTTGCTAACATTAGACCTGTGCGTGCTTTTGAACGTTTAATAAAACATTCGCCTTTGCGCCCAGAACGAATTGAAGGTGCAGATATGGTGATTTATCGCGAATTAACTGGTGGCATTTATTTTGGAAAAAAAACCTTGAGTGAAGATGCCCAAGTAGCTTCTGATCTTTGTGTTTATTCTGCAGAAGAAATTACACGAATGGCACATTTGGCTTTTAAAGCGGCTCAAAAAAGAAGAAAAAAAGTCACCTTAGTAGATAAAGCTAATGTATTAGAAACTTCACGCTTATGGCGCAGAACGGTTAAAAAAATTGCTGAAGATTACCCCGAGGTAGAAGTAGACTTTTTATATGTAGACAACGCCGCGATGCAAATGATTATTAACCCTAAACAGTTTGATGTTATTTTAACCGAAAATATGTTTGGCGATATTATATCTGACGAAGCAAGTGTAATTGGTGGTAGTATTGGTTTATTAGCTTCGGCTTCTGTAGGTAAAGAATATGCTTTGTTTGAGCCTATTCACGGTTCATACCCGCAAGCAGCAGGCAAAGGTATTGCCAACCCAATCGCTTCTATTCTTTCTGCGGCGATGTTGCTAGAACATTTCAATTTATTAGAAGAGGCTTCTGCTATACAAACAGCTGTAGATAAAAGTTTAGAAATGAATATTTGCACCAGTGATATTAGTAAAGAAAGCTCTTACTCTACTGAAAAAGTAGGCACCATTATTGAAAGTTTGATTTTAAATAATGAAGATTTCAAGATTAATAGCAACAACCTAAGTTTAGGCCAAGCTACAATTATTTAATTAGCCATTTTATTTTGACCGTAATACCCTACGAGTTGAATAATTTTGGCCTGCCCTATTCAATTAATTTTGAATTAAGTCGGGCCAATTTTTTATGCGCGACTTTACATAAAAATAAGAGCATAAACTATATCGTTATTGAAATTTAATGTTATAATTGTAGTCTTTACAACTTTCTTCATACCATAACTATTTTGAAAAACATTATTTTATTATTACTAGCGCTAGTATTCAATACAACTCTATTCGCACAAATTAATTTTGAAAAGGGTTATATTTTGACCGAAAATGATCAAAGACTATCGGTTTTTATAAAAAATAAGGACTGGGAATTTAATCCTACATCAATTGAGTACAAAACAACATTAGATGCTAAAAAAGAAAGTATTTAGATTGAAGATATAAAAGAATTTGCTATTGGTAATATTTCAAAATATATAAAAGCTACTGTAGATTTAGATAACTCTTCTTTAAATATAAAAAGATTAGATTACAATAAAAATGCTATTTTTAAACAAGTCACCTTATTACTAAAAGTACTTGTTGAAGGAGATGCTTCACTTTATAAATATAGGAATAACGATGATAGTAAGTTCTTTTTCAAAAAAGAAAACATTCCATACACACAGTTGATTTATAAAAAGTATTATTATGAATCTAACTCTTATGTAAAAGAAAATAATCAATATCGTCAACAAATTTTCAATCAAGTGAATTGTGAAGATATTTCTTATTCTCGAATTTCTAGCCTTCCTTATTTAGAGAATGATCTAATTAAATATTTCAAAAAATATAACATCTGTAAAAACCCTGAATATAAAAATAGTTTAAATTCAGAAAAGAAAGATGCATTCAACCTATACTTAACTGCAGGTATAAATTCTTCTTCTTTAACTTTTGAAAATAGAAGCACTATTGATTTTGAAAACTCAACATCTTTTAGAGTAGGAGCTGAAATAGAATATATATTACCATTTAACAATGACAAATGTTCTTTTTTATTCGAGACTTCTTATTCAACTTATAGTTCTAAAGTTAAAGTAGGAAAAACACTATTTAGTGCTTATGATTTGAATGATTACACCATTGATTATAATTATATAGATTTTGCAATTGGCTTAAGACATTACTTTTTTCTAAATGATAATTCAAAAATATTGGCAAATGTTGGTTATGTAGCTGCTTTAGATTTAAGCAATGATTCTAGGAGTCTAAAAACTAGTAAATCTGCTAGTTATATGTTTGGTATTGGTTACAAGTATTTAAACAAATATGGTATCGAAGCGAGGTATAATATTTCTAGAGAAATATTACATAAAAACAGCCCATTCATTTCAGATTTTAAAACCTTTTCTATTATTTTTAGCTATAATTTATTTAATTACTGAAAAACTAACGTAATAAAATTATCTTTTTTAACTATTAGCAAGATTATCAATAGTAATTAATTAGTTCTTTTTCTTTTGCTGATAGCTAGAACGCGATTCTAGAATACTTGAAAAATTATCATCTGCCCAAGTTATTAAACCTGAAATATGAGGAACCAGACTTTTTCCTATATCTGTTAATTGATATTCAACACGAGGTGGTATTTCTGCAAATACTTTTCTACTTACTAAACCATCTGCCTCCAAATTTCTCAGAGTTACGGTTAGCATTTTCTGTGAAATATCTCCAATAACTCTATGCAACTCATTAAACCTCAGTTTCTGCTCTTCATTCAATACCAAAATTACTAAGGTAGACCATTTATCTCCAAATCGATCCAAAATATTTCTCACTGGACATCTTTCCGATTTCAAGAATTTATCTTTTTTTTCTAACATATAACTGTTTAATTTTCAGCAAAACTAACTTCAAAGTAATTATTATACTTTAGGGTAAGTTGTTGTTTAATTGATATTTACTAAATATCTTTGAGTTACCAAAAGTAAGTAACAAACTTAAATATATTAAAGTTATGGAAGGAAAAATTTTAGTTACCGGCGCTACTGGTAATTTAGGAGGCTTAGTTATTGATAATTTATTAGAAAAAATAGAAGCCAATCAAATTGCAGCATTAGTTAGAGACACCAATAAAGCTAAAGAATTAAATGCAAAGGGAATAGATGTTCGAGAAGGAAACTATGATGATGTCGCATCTTTAACAGAAGCCTTTAAAGGAATTGAAAAATTATATTTTGTGTCTGGCGGAGATTTAGAAAACCGACCTCAACAACACTTAAATGTGGTTGAAGCTGCAGAAAAAGCAGGCGTAAAGCACGTAATTTATACTAGTTTTGGGAGAAAAGATGAGTCTGAAAACTCTCCTATTTATCTAGTTGCTAAAGGACATTTAGCTGCAGAAAATGCCTTGAAAAGTGCCAATTTAGATTATACCGTTTTAAAGCATAATTTATATATGGAGGTAATTCCGCTTTTTGCTGGTGAAAATTTACTTGAAAGTAAAACAATATTTTTACCTGCTGAAGAAGGAAAAACAGGATTTATGGCTCGTAAAGATATGGCTAAAATTGCTGCGAAAATTTTAACGAATTCAGGTCATGAAAATAAATTTTATGAAGTAAGCGGTACCAAAGCGTATACTTTCACTGAAGTAGCACAACTTATTTCTGAAGTTAGTGGTAAAGAAATTAACTACGTTTCACCTTCTCCTGAAGAATTTGTAAAAACCCTACAAGGTTATGGTGTTCCTCAACCTGCTATAGATATTACATTGATGTTCGCACAAGGAACAGCTCAGGGAGAATTTAATAAAACTGCTTCAACCTATAAAGATCTTACCGGAAATGAACCTACCTCATTAAAAGAATTTTTAAAAGAAGTTTACGGCAAATAATTAAATTTCTTTGAATAATAAAAAAGGCTTTCAATTAAATTGAAGGCCTTTTCTAATTTATTGCTTAAAAGAATTTAATTGCGCTTTTAGCTCTTCCATCGATGCTTGTAATTGGCGTAGCATACTGTTCTCAGAATTGGCATCTAAACTAAAGGTTAATTTACTTGTTACCTGCCAAAGCTCCTGAATATCAGAAACATTTACATCAAAAGGAGCATATTCTGTATTTAAAGAAACTAACCTAATTTTTGTAAGGTCTGAAAGTTTATGTAATTTTTTCACCACTACCGTATCGTACATCACCACCACGTAAATTTTATGATCACTAGCTTCTGATAAGCTAGGAATCGCTTTTGCTAACACCCAATCTTCAGGTTGTAAATTTGGTAACATACTGTCTCCTTCAACTTGAAAACCACGATAAGTTGCGTTTCTATATTGTGGAAGAGGAAAATCGAATGCTGGTAATTGACGGTACCAATCTACATCTTGTATATTATGAGGATATCCTGCTGCTGCGCGTTGGTTTACCATCGTAATATTTTCATTATCTTCATTATCTACTGTTATTACTTTTGGCATCGTATCTATTTGATGCAATGCTAAATGCTTTTGATGACTTTTTCCAAACAGCCACAACGGGTTGATATTAAATTGCTTTAAAAGTTCCATCACAACAGTGCCAGAAAGCTTTGTTCTTCCACGTTCAATATCTGCGGTAGTATTTTTAACTCCAAGACGTTCTGCAAATTCAGCTTGCGTAAATTGATTCTCGTCTCGTATTTCCTTAAAACGTTTTATTTCGATACCTAATTCCATAGCGTAAAGTTAATAATTTAAGGAATAAATCCTAAATAATTTCAGGATTATTTCCGCAATAAAAGATTTAATCCATAAATTTGTAATTATTCCAATACAAACTTATGGACTTTGACCGAATAAAAGAGAAATTGAATATATTGGCAGATGCTGCTAAATATGATGTGTCCTGCTCAAGTAGCGGAAGTAAAAGGCAGAATAAAAAAAAAGGTCTTGGCGATTCTAGTGGGATGGGTATTTGCCATAGTTATACAGAAGATGGGCGTTGTGTTTCTTTACTAAAAATATTACTCACTAATCACTGCATTTTTGATTGCGCATATTGTGTAACTCGAAAAAGTAACGACATTCAACGAGCGGCTTTTAAAGTGCAAGAAGTTGTCGATTTAACCATCAATTTTTATCGAAGAAATTATATTGAAGGGCTTTTTTTAAGTTCGGGTATTTTTAAAAGTCCAGATGCGACGATGGAACGTTTGGTACAAGTGGCTAAAAAACTTCGCTTAGAAGAAAATTTTAACGGTTATATTCATTTAAAATCTATCCCAGGGGCGAGCGATGAATTGATGCATGAAGCCGGTTTATATGCCGATCGGCTGTCGGTTAACATAGAAATACCTACCCGAGAAGGCCTTAAATTATTGGCCCCAGATAAAGACAGAAAAGATTTTCTACAACCAATGAATAAGATAAAGAACGAGATCATCAAGTACAAGTCTGAGAGAAAAATTATAAAAAGTACTCCAAAATTTGCTCCTGCTGGGCAAAGTACACAAATGATTGTTGGCGCCACCAACGAGACCGATGCGCAAGTGATGTACACAGCAGCTTATTTCTATAAAAAATACCAGATGAAACGGGTTTATTATTCGGGTTATATTCCTGTAAGTTATGATGCTCGACTACCTTCTATAGGCACAGATGTTCCTCTATTAAGAGAAAACAGGCTATATCAAGCAGATTGGTTAATGCGTTTTTACGGTTTTTCTATTGAAGAGTTATTAAATAAAGATCACCCTAACCTAGACAGTGATGTAGACCCTAAATTAAGTTGGGCGCTTCGAAATTTACACTTATTTCCAGTAGATGTAAATAAAGCCGAAAAACAAATGTTGGCAAGAATACCCGGACTCGGAATGAAATCTGTCTACAAAATTTTAGGCGCTCGAAAATATAGAAACTTAAATTGGGAGCATCTCAAAAAAATTGGGGTTGCCCTTAATAGAGCTAAATATTTTATGGTTTGCAATTCGGCTGAATGGCAGAAAAAAGATTTATCGGCGATGAATATTAAAAGTCTTATTCTTCAAAATTCAAATAGCAAGTTTAGAAATACCTATAACAGTCAACTAAATTTGTTTGAGAAACAAGATGGATTAATTCAATACTAATAAGATGTATGATTTTTATTTATGATGCCTCTTTTGAAGGTTTTCTTTCAGCAGTTTTTACCGCTTACGAATACAAATGTGAGCAACCTATAATTGTTAAAAAGGAAAAATTTATAGGTAATTTTTTTGAAGAAATAGAAGAAGTGATTACTTCTGAAGAAAAATCTAATCGGGTTTGGAAAAAGATTAAAGCTAAAGCGGGTTCTCGAGGAAGCCAGCAAATATATTGGGCTTTTTTAAGTGAACTCGATGAAATTGAAAATACTCTTTTTCAATATATTCAGCATGCCTTAGCTTCTTCAAAAGACATTACGAAAGACTATGCTCATCCTGCGGTTTTAAAAGTAGCTCAGACCGTTAAACAAGTTGGTCGTGAAAAACACCGTATGGATGCTTTTGTAAGATTTAGAAAAACGAAAGATGCCATCTATTTCGCTACGGTTGAACCAGATTTTAATGTATTACCCTTAAATGCAAAGCATTTTAAAAACAGGTATTCCGATCAAAAATGGTGCATTTACGATCTAAAAAGGAATTACGGCATTTTTTACGATTTAGAAAAAGTAGAAGTGATTCAGTTAGAACTCCCTGCTTCAATTTTAGATACATCGACTAACTTTTTCACCACAGAAGAAATTCAATTTCAACACCTCTGGAAAAATTATTTTGATAGCACCAATATTAAATCGCGAAAAAACACTAAGCTTCACCAACAACACGTCCCTAAACGGTATTGGAAATATTTAAGTGAAAAGTATTTATAATATTTTTCTATATAATTCATTAAGAACTGTAACAAAATTAATTCATGAGCGTCTTATTAATAGTAATATTTTAGAATTTCATCAATTCTTGTATTTAAGTATCAAAAAAAAACGCCAATATTTAATTAGTTAAAAATTGTTCTCATTCATCAATCAAAAGGCGTTCAAGCTTAGCAAATTGCTAAGCTTTTTTTTCATTTAAGAGAGAGATCTTTTTCTGTTTTATTCAGAGTGAGAAGAAAAAATCCTCTTCAATTAAATTGAAAAGGATTTTTAGTTATTTATTAAAATTTATCTACTCTGTTAGAAGTGATAGCTTATTGTATTTCTGCACTTAAACCTGCTTGTAATAATGCAGAGCAACGAGGTTCTAAATCTTCATAATCACCAGTTTTCACAGCACATTTTCCTTTATAATGAATTAGCATTGTACACTGTTCTGCTTGAAGTGGATCATGATCGCAAGCATCTATTAACATATCAATCACAAAATCAAACGTATTCACATCATCATTAAAAACCACAATTTCATTTTGTTGAGACTCTTCTGTTTGAGTAAGTAACTTTTCTAAAACTTCTTCTTGCACACTCATAGTTAAGATTTTAAATCCTTAAAATTAATAAACAAATTTCAAAAAATAAATTATTTAACAAATTTGGCAGCCACCCAATTATCTCGTAGTAAGTGACTTTCATAAGTTAATCCTAATTTATCACAAGATTCTTTAATAATTGCTAGGTCTTCTTGATAAAAACCACTTAAAAATAATTTTCCGTTAGGATTTAGACAATTCACATACGTTGCCATATCATTTAACAGAATATTTCGGTTAATGTTGGCGATAATCGCGTCGTACTTTTTATTTTCTAAAAGACTAGCATCTCCTTCATAAGCCGTAATCTCTTTAGAGTTATTACGCTCAATGTTCTCCATAGTGTTTAGGTAACACCAATTATCTATATCTATTGCATCTAAGGGTTTTGCTCCTTTCATTTCTGCCAAGATAGCCAAGACACCTGTTCCGCAGCCCATGTCTAATACTTTTTGATTCTGCCAATCTTCTTTTAAAATATGCTGAATCATCATATGTGTAGTAGCATGATGACCAGTACCAAAAGACATTTTAGGTTCAATAACGATATCAAACTTGGTTTCTAATTTAGGGTGAAACGGCGCACGTACTTGACAAAGATCATCTACTAGGATAGGTGAAAAATTTTTCTCCCATTCTTCGTTCCAGTTTACTTGCTCGATATCTTCTGATGTATAAGAAATCTGAAATTCGTTAGAATTTAAAACATGAATATCTTTTAGTAAGCCTTCTTGATAATCTTCGATTTGTATAAATGCTTGCAAACCAGTTTCGGTTTCTACAAAACTTTCGAAACCTAATTCACCTAATTCTGCAATTAAAATTTCGGTGGCTGGTTGGACAGGTTCTACCGTAAAATAAAACCCTTTATAAGATGGTGTCATTTTTTCTTTATTTGCGGCAAAAGTACGGAATATGAAAGTTTAAAATAGAAAAAAGCCTTGCTTAAATTAAAACAAGGCTTTGGTGTTATTTGCGCAAGGGATTAAGTGATTGTTGGAGCTCTTTTAGTTTTTATTTTCTTGAGCTTGTCGAAATAAAATAAAAAACTAAAAAGCTACTCACGAAAGCCCGACCCGCTAGGGATGCGCCCTAATTATATTAATATGAATTAGCTATAGCTAAGAAGTCGTCAGCTTTTAAAGATGCACCACCAATTAAACCACCATCTACATCTTCTTTAGCGAAAATTTCTTTCGCATTAGCTGGTTTTACACTACCGCCGTAAAGAATAGATACTTTATCTGCGATATCTTGATTAAATTCTTCTGCAATCATTTTTCTGATTTCTGCATGCATTTCTTGTGCTTGCTCTGGTGAAGCGGTTTCTCCTGTACCAATCGCCCATACTGGCTCGTATGCTAGTACTATATTTTCCCAGGCGTTATTGTCGATATGAAAAAGTCCGTTTTTTAATTGATTTTTTACCACCTCAAAATGCTTTTCTGACTTACGGTCTTTAAGTTCTTCACCGAAACAAAAAATCACATTCATTTTATGTTTTAATGCTGTATTAACTTTTTCTACCAATAACTCGTCACTCTCGTGAAAGATTGCACGACGCTCGCTGTGGCCTAAAATTACAGTTTCTACGCCTACACTTTTTAACATACTTGGTGAAACTTCACCTGTAAACGCTCCGTTTTCACTTTGGTGCATATTTTGAGCCACTACCGTAATAGGAGTCTCTTTAGTTGATTGAAATGCAGGATATAGATTGGTGTATGAGGGTGCCACCATAAGCTTCACATCGTTAGGAATACTTTCTGCTTTATTTTTAAGTCCTCCTAAAAGTTCTTCCATTTCTGCTAAGTCGCAGTTCATTTTCCAATTTCCGGCTACAATTTTCTGTCTCATTATTGTGTTTGTTATGATTTGTTTTTAAGTATTGGTGATTTTCGGATCTAACCAACCGTAAATTATATCTACAAAAATATTGATTAATATAAACATAAGCGCAATAATTAATACTGCTCCCATAATTATAGGTAAATCTAATGTATTTAGGGCATCTACAATTTCTTTTCCTAGACCATTCCACCCAAAAATATACTCTACAAAAACCGCTCCTGCCAACATTGAGGCAAACCAACCCGAAATGGCAGTAACTACAGGATTTAATGCATTTTTAAGTGCATGTTTTTTTATAATTTGTGCAGATGAAAGTCCTTTGGCTCTTGCCGTTCTAATGTAATCTTGTTGCAAAACCTCTAAAAGTGAATTTCGCATCAATTGTATTACAACAGCTAAAGGTCTTATGCCTAATACCAAGGCTGGTAAAATTAAGTTTTTTAGCTGAAGTTTATTTTCTTCGCCAAAATCATCTAACTCATATAAGCTTCCGGTCATATTTAAATTGGTGTAGTTATGCAACACATAACCAAACAACCAAGCAAAAAGAATGGCACTAAAAAACGAAGGTACACTCATACCAAGCGTACTCAATACCTGAATGCTTTTATCTAATACTGAATCTTTATTTAATGCTGAAATGATTCCTAAAAAAACACCTATTAGCAAAGCAATCAAAATTGCTGAAACTGCTAAAACAAACGTATTAGGCAAAGTTTCTGCAATAACACTCGATACTTTTTGTCCGTTTCGCTGAAATGATTCTCTTAAGTATGGTGTTTTTAGAGCAACTTGAGTTTCACCTAATGTGAATAACGAAATTGCATTATATTTTTCTTCAGCTAAATAAGTATAATCTTCTTTATTTTTAGAATGAAAAGAAAGTATTGATAAATCATTTAAATAATAAAAATATTGTGTAGTCAACGATTGATCGAAACCATATTTTGCTCTCACCGCTTTTAATTGTTCTTCACTTTCATTTTGCCCCAGCATCATTTGAGCGGGATCGCCAGGTAACACATTAAAAAGAAAAAATATAACGGTGGTTACGCCAAATAACGTAAGTAACGCGTAACCAATTTTATGGATGATATAGTTGAACAAACTATTTTAATTCTAAATCGTTAGCATCGTTATAATGCACTTTTTGCATGATGACACCATTCTCTATGGTCACTAATCCAGGATTAGAACGTACAATGGTTTTTATAGCAGTTTCGTCGGTAAAGTAAAATGGAAAATTAAATCCGTAAGTTTCTTTTACTTTATTGGTTTCGGTTGATCCTGAAGCCGACAATCCGACCACATGATAACCTTTTTCTTCTGCATCTTTTACAGCGGACTTTATTTTTGACCAACCTTGATTTTCAGATTTTGAAAGGTTGTAAGCTACTACCAATAATACTTTTTCTTCATTTAAAATTTCTTCGGTATCATCCCCTTCTCGATTATAGAAACCAAAATCATGAATTGGCGGAATCACTTCTCCCTCTTTTGGCTGCATTCCTTCTCTAATTACCGTTCCTTCTTTATAAGCTCTAAAGTCGATACTTGGCAAATGCATTAACACGTGATAGCTAAAACCTAAACAACCAATAAATACTAAAAAGACAATCCATTTATTAGCAGATGCTGGTTGAAATAAAGGTTGAAAATATTTTCCTTTTATAAATATAACTAAGATAAGAAAAAGTAGAACTACATCTTTCCAAAACGACTCCCAAGGTGTTAATGGCAAGGCATCACCAAAGCAACCACAATCGGTAACTTTATTAAAGTATGCTGAATAAAATGTAAGAAAGGTGAAAAAAACAATCATGAGTAACAAACTCCACATCGTAAATTTTTTGCGATAGCCTAAAATAAGCATCACTCCCAATAGCAACTCATAAATCACCACAAAAACAGCAATCGCCAAAGCAAAAGGCTGTAAAAATGGTAAGTTTAAAACATCTTCTCCAAAATATTCTTGCAGTTTGTATGAAAACCCAACCGGGTCATTCATCTTAATAAAACCACTAATAATAAAAAATATTCCGACAAATATCCTGGCAATTCCTACGATTACTTTCATAAATTATAAATCTTGTTTTAAAAGTATTAATGCGAAAATTGAATAATTAATCATGTCTTGATAATTAGCATCTATCCCTTCGCTTACTAATGTTTTTCCTTTATTATCTTCAATTTGTTTTACCCGAAGTAATTTCTGCAGAATTAAATCTGTAAGTGAGCTTACGCGCATATCTCTCCAAGCTTCTCCGTAATCATGGTTTTTATTTTCCATGAGTTGTTTGGTTTCGGCTACCATAGAATCGTAAAGTTGGGTAGCTTCGTCTTCGGTTAAATCGGGCTGCTCTACCACTCCTTTTTGAAGTTGAATTAAAGCCATGATCGAGTAATTAATAATACCAATAAATTCTGGCACTTCCCCTTCATCTACTTTACGCTCAGCATTTTCTTGGAGTCCTCGAATACGCTGAGCTTTTATAAAAATTTGATCGGTAAGTGAAGGCAAACGTAAAATTCGCCAAGCACAACCATAATCTTTCATCTTCTTAAGAAATAAATCACGACACTTCTCAATAATCGCATCGTATTGCGTAGAGGTATTTTGCATAAAAACGCTGTATTTTGCGTAAATTTCGGAGAAAATTTTAAGTTACACCAAATTAAATTAAAAATTCTCGATGAACATCAACTGTAAAGGTCAACTTTTAGACCTCAAAACTCCCAAAGTTATGGGAATTTTAAACCTTACCCCCGATTCTTTTTTTGATGGTGGCGAGTATTTAACAGAAAAAAACATTTTACTTCAAACAGAAAAGATGCTACATGAAGGCGCAACTTTTGTTGATGTAGGCGCTTATAGTTCTCGACCAGATGCTCAACATATTTCAGAAGAAGAAGAACTAAAACGCATTGTGCCGATTATAAATTTATTGGTAAAAAAATTCCCTGAAATTATCTTATCTATAGACACCTTTAGAAGTAAAGTTGCTAAAGAAACCGTTGAAGCTGGAGCCGCTATGATTAACGATATTTCTGGCGGAAGTTTAGATGAAAAAATGTTTACGACAGTGGCAAAACTTCAAGTTCCATATATTCTTATGCATATGAAGGGAACTCCACAAACGATGAAAACAGAAAATCACTACCAACATATGCTACAAGAAATTGTACTTTATTTTTCAGAAAAAGTGAAGCAATTAAGAGAATTAAAGGTGAATGATGTTATTATTGATCCTGGTTTTGGTTTTGCTAAGAACACCCCACAAAATTTTGAATTGATGAATCATTTAAGCTTTCTAAATTCTTTAGACTTACCTATGTTGGTTGGCATTTCAAGAAAGTCTATGATTTACAAAAGCCTAAATATACAACCTCAAGAAGCTTTAAATGGAACTACTTTTTTAAACACTGTATCTTTATTAGCAGGAGTTAAAATTTTACGGGTTCATGATGTAAAAGAAGCCGCAGAATGTGTAGAATTATACCAACAACTTAAAAACTAATTTTAGTACATTTACAAAAAAGACACTTTTGGAATCACTCGGTTTTTTAGACGTAAGAATTTTAGATGTCATCGATATTGTGCTAGTCGCGGTGTTGTTATACTACATTTATAAACTTGTTAGGGGCAGTGCTGCTATCAATATATTTATCGGGATTGTTATTGTTTATTTAGCTTGGAAGCTTACCCAACTTCTGCAAATGGAAATGCTAAGCAGTATTTTAGGGCAGTTTATTGGAGCAGGAATGTTTGCCCTAATTGTCGTCTTTCAGCAAGAGATTAGAAAATTTTTGCTCATGGTAGGTTCTACCAATTTTGGAAACAAAAGAAACTTATTAAGGCAATTAAAATTTATGCGAGACGATGAGCAAGAAGTCTCTACTAATATCAGCGCAATTGTAAAGGCATGCGAAAGCATGGGAAAAACCAACACAGGCGCATTAATTGTAATTAGAAGAAATACCCAATTAGATTTTATAAAAAGCTCGGGAGATCATATGAATATTGAGCTTAACCAACCTATTATTGAGTCTGTATTTTATAAAAATAGTACGTTACACGATGGCGCTATGGTGATAGAAGAAAACAAAATTACCGCTACACGAGTTATTTTACCAGTGTCTAACGACAGAAGCATCCCGCTAAGGTTTGGACTGAGACACCGTGCTGCTGTAGGAATTACAGAAAAAACCGATGCTTTGGCTTTAGTGGTGAGTGAAGAAACAGGACAAACTTCTTATATTAAAAATGGCTCTTTTGAAATCTTTGATTCGTATAAAGAGTTAGGAGAGAAAATCAATAAAGATCTTAAATAAAAAGATAATCAAATCATTACCCTTCCTCTTCTTCCTTCATAAATTGAACCTCATAAAGATTGCGGTAATAACCATTTTCTTGCTGAAGTAATTGTTGATGATTACCAACTTCTACAATTTCACCCGCATCCATCACAATAATTTTATCTGCTTTTTTTACAGTTGCTAGACGGTGCGCAATCACGATAGAAGTTCTACCTTTAGTAACTTTATCTGTCGCTTCTTGAATAAGCTGCTCACTATAACTATCTACCGAAGAAGTAGCTTCATCTAACACCAAAATACTTGGATTACTCACATAAGCTCTTAAAAACGCTATAAGCTGACGTTGACCTGAAGAAAGCATTACTCCTCGTTCTTTTACATTATAATAATACCCATTTGGTAAGGTTTCTATAAATTTATGAACACCAATTTGTTTGGCAGCTAAGATCACTTCTTCATCTGTAATATTCTTATTATTCAACGTGATGTTACTCATAATGGTGTCTGCAAACAAGAAAACATCTTGCAATACTACCGCAATTTCATTACGTAATGATTTCAAGGTGAAATCTTTAATATTGATATTATCTACTGAAATGCTTCCACTGTCAATTTCATAAAATCTGCTTAATAAGTTAATAATGGTACTTTTTCCTGCTCCTGTTGCACCAACTATCGCGATTGTTTCTCCTGCTTCAACCTCAAAAGAAATTCCTTTAAGCACTTCTTCATTTTCAATATAACTAAAGCGAACATCTTTAAACTGAATTTCACCGACTAAGTTTTTGGCTTCTTTTTTACCATTATTCTCAATGGTAGATTGAGTGTCTAAAATTCCGAATACACGATTTGCCGCTACCATTCCCATTTGTAACGTATTAAACTTATCGGCAATTTGACGGAGTGGTCTAAATAGCATTTGCGCTAACTCGATAAACATAATTATTACCCCTAACGAAAGTGTATTGCTTTCTACGACGCGTAAACCACCAAACCAAACAATAAGACCAATAGTAATAGATGAAGAAATTTCTGCAATAGGGAAAAAGATAGAATTATACCAAACAGTTTTTACCCAAGCATTTCTATGCTTATTATTTATATCTTTAAAACGTTGGTATTCGGTTTCTTCTCTTCCAAAAATCTGAACGATTTTCATACCAGTAATTCGTTCTTGTACAAAAGAATTGAGGTTCGACACCTGTGTTCTTACTTCTTCAAAAGCAACTTTCATCTTTTTTTGAAAAACTCTTGTTGCGTACAAAATAAACGGTAAAACTGCCAGAACAAGTAAGGTGAGTTTCCAACTCATAAAAAACATAACACCTAAAACCACTAACATTTTAAGCAAATCACTAATAATCATAAACAGTCCTTGACTAAATATGCTGGCAATGGTTTCTATATCACTTACCGCACGGGTCACCAATCTTCCTACCGCTGACTTATCGTAATACTGTTTTTTAAAATTGAGCATATGCTCAAATAAATTCACACGAATATCTCTTACTACTTGCTGCCCTAACCAGTTAGCAAAAAATATAAAACTGAATTGACAAACCACTTCTAAAACTAAAGCGCCAACCATTAATGAAATATAAAAAAGTAAGTTTTCGCCATCTTTGGGCACAATACTTTCATCAATGGTTAATTTAGTAAGGTAAGGTCTTGCGACTGCAAATCCAGAAAGCAGGACTGCAGCTATAGCTACAAAATAAAAAGTTAACTTATATGGTTGGGTGTATTTTATTAACCTTTTAAATAAATCAAAATCAAATGCATTACCGCTCTTGCCAGCCATATACTTATATTAAAATGGAATTAGGGTATTCTACTTTAGTTAAAAACAAACCTTTTGCATCGACAGATTTTCCAGCTTTGCTTCGGTTTCTACTTTCTATAATGGTGTATAAATCTTCAACTTTTAATTTATGTAAACCAATTTCTACGAGCGTTCCTACAATAGCCCTTACCATATTTCTAAGAAATCTGTCGGCTTTAATGGTAAAAACCAACAAATTATCTTTTTGCTCCCAATTAGCAAAGCTAATAGCGCAATTGTACGTAAAAACATCGGTTTTAGACTTTGAAAAACATTTAAAATCTTTATAATTCAATAAGATCTTAGCGGCTTCATTCATACGCTGCAAATCCAATTCTTTTTTTATGTAATACGAATAAGAATTACTAAACGGGTCTTTAGTTGTACTGATATAGTATTTATATTCTCGTGCAATGGCTGTAAATCTAGCATGTGCATCTTCTTTTACTCGATATATTGAATTTACACCAACTTCATCTGGTAATAATGTATTCAGTTTAAATTGAAGTTGCCTTTCGTCTATTTGTTTTTCTAGGTCTAAATGTGCTATAAGCTGTTTAGCATGAACGCCTGTATCTGTTCTACCAGCACCTACCACTCCTATTTTTTTTTGAAAAGCAACCGCTAGGGCTTTTTCTAAAGTTTCTTGTACAGAAATAGCGTTGGGTTGTATTTGCCAACCGTGAAAAGCACTACCATCGTAAGCTAAATCTAAAAAATACCTCAAGGTTTCTTATTTTTGCTCGGCAAAGATACTTAAACAAATTTTTCTAAGTCTAAAAACCCTTTTAATTCATTTTGAAAAAAATACTTTTACTCAGCGACAACCATAGTTATATTGATGATCGAATTTTATCTTACGCAGAAGCAGCCGATGAAGTTTGGCATGCCGGTGATATTGGCGACTTAAGTGTTACCGATGCTTTAACCGAAAAAGCTCCTATAAGAGGTGTATTTGGAAATATAGATAACCACAAGGCTCGAAAAGAATTTCCGCTGGTAAATCGTTTTTATTGTGAAGAAGTGGAAGTAGTAATTACACACATTGGAGGATATCCTGGAAAATACGCTCCTGCAATAAGAGAAGAGATTCAAGAAACCCCTCCTCAATTATTTATTAGCGGTCATTCACATATTTTAAAAGTGATGAATGATAAAAAATTAGGATTATTACATATGAATCCTGGTGCTTGTGGCAAACACGGGTTTCATCAAGTACGTACGATGTTACGTTTTACTATTGACGGAAAAAAAATTGACAATTTAGAAGTCATTGAATTAGGAAAACGGTAAAACTAAAAAACCCAAAAGACAAAGCTTTTGGGTTCTTACGCACTAATACTACTAAGATGTTAGGTTTATCGTAAACGATCTGCAGATTTTACGAGTGCATCATCCTTTTTAATAGCCTTATTGGCTAATACTAAAAAAACGATAGAAAGCACAGGAATTAGCATCCCAATACCCTTCTCAGAAATTTTCATTTCTCCAGGTAACATTAGCGACCAGTAAACAAAAAATCCTAGTAAAATAAAGTTTAATATTATATTTAAACGCCCCAATACAAATTGAAGCTTTCTATTTTTAAACAAAAATATAGTTACAAATGCCAATAACGCTGATATTCCTAAAAAAGAAATAACCATTAAATTATCTTCAGCAAAAACATTACTTCCATCTTCTGTTGACCAAATTGGTAAAAACAACGGACAAACAGCAGTGAGCAAAACTACAATTAATAAATAAACACTTTGTATTCTTTGAATCATAATTTTCTTTACAACTAACAGCAAAAATAAAAGATTCTTTTAGAATAGCACTTTAAAAATTAAAATAAAGTTGTATAATTGCATATACAATTCGTAACCACTTCAATAAAGGTTACTTACAACTTCAATTTTTTTATTCTTCATAAAAATAGAAATCGAATCTTAAAAAATAAACTTTTATATATTTTTGAATAAATGTTAGAAATTTCAGAATTAAAAGCAAAGAAACTCCCAGAGCTTCAGGAGATTGCTAAAACCTTAAACGTTCCCAAATACAGAACTTTAAAGAAATTAGACTTAGTCTATCAAATTTTAGACTACCAAGCTGCTAATCCAAAAAAAGCACAAGAAGCTTTAACAGAAAACACTACTGAAGCTTCCACAGAAAAAGAAAAGGATACTAAGAAGGACACCCAAGAGAACAAACCTCTTCCAAGAAGAGTAAGAACAATCCCTAATGCGGTTAGCAAATCTGAGGTAAAAGAAAAGCCTTCTACCCCTAAAAAGCCAGAAGCTAAAAAAACAAAAAGCACTCCCTCACCAGAAAAAACAGAACAACAACCAAAGGCAACTAAAACTAAACCTAGCCCAAGAGTTAGTAAAGAAAAAAAGCCTGCTCCTGCAGATTCTAAAAGAGAAAACCCCAAGACTCCTAACAAACCTAAAACCAATCAACCAACTAATAATAGCCAAAAGAATAATGGTAATCGCGATAACAGAAATCGCTATAAAGAGCCAGATTATGAATTTGATGCGATTATAGAAAGTGAAGGTGTTTTAGACATCATGCAAGATGGTTATGGTTTTTTAAGATCTTCAGACTACAATTATTTATCTTCTCCTGATGATATTTATTTATCTCAATCTCAAATTAGATTATTTGGTCTAAAAACTGGTGATACTGTTTTAGGACAAGTAAGACCACCGAAAGAAGGAGAGAAATATTTCCCATTAATTAAGATTAACAAAATAAACGGCCTAGACCCACAAGTGGTAAGAGATCGCGTTTCTTTTGAACATCTTACACCGTTATTTCCTCAGGAAAAATTTAATTTAGCGGAAAAAGGCAGTAACATCTCAACACGAATTATAGATTTATTTTCCCCTATAGGAAAAGGTCAACGTGGAATGATAGTTTCTCAGCCAAAAACAGGTAAAACCATGCTACTAAAAGCTGTAGCTAATGCGATTGCCGCTAACCACCCAGAAGTTTATCAAATTGTATTATTAATTGATGAACGCCCTGAAGAGGTGACCGATATGCAACGTAATGTAAAAGGTGAAGTTGTTGCTTCTACTTTTGACAAAGAAGCTCATGAACATGTAAGAGTTGCCAATATTGTTTTAGAAAAAGCAAAACGATTAGTAGAATGTGGTCACGACGTAGTCATCTTACTAGATTCTATCACCAGGTTAGCCAGAGCTTACAATACCGTACAACCACCTAGTGGCAAAGTATTAAGTGGTGGTGTAGATGCAAATGCCTTACACAAACCAAAGCGTTTCTTTGGTGCCGCTAGAAATATTGAAGGCGGGGGTTCACTTTCTATTATCGCTACTGCTTTAACAGATACAGGCTCTAAAATGGACGAAGTGATTTTTGAAGAATTTAAAGGAACAGGAAACATGGAGCTTCAGTTAGACAGAAAAATTGCTAACAGAAGAATCTTCCCTGCTATTGATCTTACTTCATCAAGCACTAGAAGAGACGATTTATTATTAGACGAAGCTTCTGTACAAAGAATGTGGGTACTGCGTAAATACCTTGCTGACATGAACCCTGTAGAAGCTATGGAATTTATAAGTCAACGTATTAATCAAACTAAAAACAACGAAGAGTTCTTAATCTCTATGAATGGCTAAGACAATCAAGTTCTAGATAAATCAAAAAAGCGATACATCATTAAAATGTATCGCTTTTTTGATGAGTTAGCAGTTATCATTAACTCAAAAATGATCAACAAAAAAGGCTTCTTTGCACAAAGAAGCCTTTTTTATTTTGAACACTAATTAATTACGTATACTCTTAACTTAAAGAGCAGCTACGTGCTTAGTCAATTTTGATTTCAAGTTAGATGCTTTATTAGCATGAATAACATTATTCTTTGCTAATTTATCGATCATAGATACAACACTAGGCAACATAGTTTCAGCCTCTTTCTTCTCTGCACCTTTCAATTTTTTGATGGCATTACGAGTAGTTTTATGTTGGTAACGGTTTCTTAAACGCTTTACCTCACTATTACGAATTCTCTTTAATGCCGACTTATGATTTGCCATAACCCCTGTTTTATTTCTTAATTTCTAAAAATAGTAGTCCGTAGGGGAATCGAACCCCTGTTACCAGGATGAAAACCTGGCGTCCTAACCCCTAGACGAACGGACCATTAATCAATATTTCAATTTAAAGACTTCACTCTGAAATCCCTTGTAGTCCGTAGGGGAATCGAACCCCTGTTACCAGGATGAAAACCTGGCGTCCTAACCCCTAGACGAACGGACCATTAATTGCTAAAACGCGGATGCAAAAATAAAACTTATTTTGAATGTCACAAACAATTAATTAACTTTTTTTATTTTTTTTAATATGCCTTAGCAAATAGTACTCTCTGAGCAGATTTCTCTCCTGTAAGTACACATTTTCCTTCAGCCTGTTCTCCTTCAAAAGGAATACATCTAATAGTGGCTTTGGTTAGTTCTTTAATCTTATGTTCAGTTTCAGGTGTTCCGTCCCAATGAGCAGCTATAAAACCACCCTTCGCCTTTAAAACCTCTTTAAACTCATCAAAAGATTCTACTTCTGTAATATGATTATCACGGTAAGCTTTTGCTTTATCAAATAAATGCTCTTGAATCTCGACCATTAAATCTTGAATTTTATCGACCACAGCATCTCGCTCTACAAACTCTTTAGTTAAGGTATCTCTTCGCGCTAACTCTACAGTACCTTTTTCTAAATCTTTAGGGCCTAAAGCTAATCGAACTGGAACTCCTTGCAATTCATACTGTGCAAACTTCCAACCTGGTTTATGGGTATCTCTATTGTCAAATTTAACAGAAATGCCCACCGCTTTTAAATCGGCTACCAATTTGTTGGCTACTTCAGATATTTGATTTAATTGTTCTTCACCTTTATAAATAGGAACAATAACCACTTGGATTGGCGCTAATTTTGGAGGTAAAACTAAACCTTTATCATCACTATGAGTCATAATGAGCGCCCCCATTAATCTTGTTGAAACTCCCCAACTACTCGCCCAAACGTGTTTTAGATCTCCTTCTTTTGATGCAAATTTCACATCGAAAGCTTTAGCAAAGTTTTGACCTAAAAAGTGCGATGTACCTGCTTGCAATGCTTTACCATCTTGCATTAATGCTTCAATACAATAGGTTTCTTCAGCTCCCGCAAAACGTTCGCTTTCTGTTTTCTTACCCTTAATGACAGGTATAGCCATAAAGTTTTCAGCAAAATTAGCATAGATATTATTCATTTGCTCTGTTTCTGCTAAAGCTTCAGCTTTAGTTGCGTGAGCGGTATGCCCCTCTTGCCATAAAAATTCGGAAGTCCTTAAAAACAAACGCGTTCTCATTTCCCAACGAACAACATTTGCCCATTGATTAATTTTAATTGGCAAGTCGCGATAAGACTGAATCCAACCTTTATAGGTATTCCAAATAATAGCTTCTGAAGTTGGTCTTACCACTAACTCTTCTTCTAACTTAGCTTCTGGATCTACGATTAATTTACTTTTATCTTCTGGATCTGTTTTTAACCTATAATGAGTAACTACAGCGCATTCTTTAGCAAAACCTTCTGCATTTTTCTCTTCAGCTTCAAAAAGACTTTTTGGTACGAATAATGGGAAATAGGCATTTTCATGACCAGTTTCCTTAAATTTCGTATCTAATTCTGCTTGCATTTTTTCCCAAATAGAATAACCATAAGGTTTAATAACCATACAACCTCTTACAGCAGAGTTCTCTGCTAAGTTAGCTTCTACAACCAACTCGTTATACCATTTTGAATAATCTTTTTCTCTAGGCGTTAGCTTTTTGCTCATTATCTGGTATTTGGCACAAATATTGTGCTAATGTTAATAGCTTTTTTAGTTAGAGCAAAACTAACTAAATTTGATATGTAGAACAATAAAATTCCCGAGATATGCAACCTCTATCCTATTTTATAAATAACAAGATGAAGTTTCTCAGCGGTTTGGCTTGTTCATTATTATTAATTTCTTGTGGTTCTTATAATAACTCGAGCTATAATAATGATGGTATTTATACGCCAAATCCTTATGATTCTAATTATTCAGCACAAGAAAGTGAACAAATTTCTAATAATGATGTAAATCCTAATCTAAAAAAAGATGGCGAATATTATCAAAATTATTTTTCTCAACAAGGAAGCCAAATTTCAAAAGCACAAGATTACAATCAAGAAAATCAAGTGTTCACCGATGTAGAGTCTTATTCATCTGAAAATAACCCTCAAAGCAATAGCAACGAAGAGGTTATATATAATGAAAATTATAACTATTCACAAGCCAATGCAGGCTGGGGATCTAATCCTACAACAGTAGAAGTTAATTACATTAACACTGGATTTAATAATCCTTATTGGTATGGTGGCTACGGAATGAACCCTTATTATAATTCTTGGAGTTACGGATGGGGCGGTTATTCTCCTTACAATAATTGGTCTGTAGGTTTTAACTGGGGATGGGGAAATTACTACCGTCCTTGGGGATGGGGAGGTTATTATAATAATTACTACCCTGGGTATTACACGAATAACAACTATTACCACAACCGGTCGTATAGAGTAGCTAGAAGAAATAGCGGAAGAAGTAATTATGACCGAGTTGCAACAAACAATTCTAGAAATCATTATAATGCTAGATCAACACGCAATAACTCTTCAAGATCTAATGAAGTAAGAAACGATACCAGAATTAGAAATTCTAGCAATGTAAATGCTAGTCCTAGAAGCAGAGCAAGGGCTAATAATACTTCTGTTAGAAATAATTCAACTAGAACAAGAAACGGTTATTACAATAACTCAACACGTTCTTCAAATTCTAGAACATATTCACCTTCAACTAGAACTTATACTCCATCAACACGAACAAGAACTTCTACAAGCACTAGAGCTAGATCTTCTAGTAATAGAAGTTCTATGCGAGCTACAAGTACAGGCTCTACAAGAACAAGCTCATCTAGTAGTTCTAGAGGAAGAAGTTCAAGTGGAAGCAGTAGAAGAAGATAATTTATACTTATGAAGTTTTTATTATTATCAATACCCTTTTTTATAGCCTTATTATTTTCTGGAGCTTATGCTCAAAATATACAAGATGCTTATCAATTTTCTAATGCTCCAATTAAAGGGACAGCCAGATATAATTCTATGGCTGGTGCTTTTGGGGCTTTAGGTGGAGATATTTCTGCAATGAAAGATAATCCCGCAGGATCTTCTGTCTTCTTAACTAATTTTGGCTCTGTGAGTTTAGCTTCTAATTTTTATAACAACCAAGTTTCGTTAAATGGATTTACTTCAAAAACAAGTGATGATCAATTAGATATTTCTCAGATTGGAGCTGTGTTTGTATTTAATAATTATGATGAAAATGCAACTTTAACCAAGTTTGCATTTGGAGTGACTTATGATAGTAATAAGACTTTTAATAACGAATACAACTGGCAAGGATACACACCTTCTTCTATCTCTAATTATTTTGTTAATTTAGCTAACGGAGTACCTGTAAATTATCTCGAGCCGCTTGATGTAGATAATACCTATAGATCTCTTGGGGAGTTAAATATTGCAGCCGGAGGCATTAGCAATACCGATTTACAAACTGCTTACATAGGGTATCAAGCTTTTTTAATGGATCCGTTAAGCTTAGAAAACAATACTTACACTTCTAATGTTTTAGGAAATGAATTTGACCAACATTATAATTACATTTCTGAAGGAAATAACGGAAAAGTTTCTGCTAATGGTTCTTTTAATCTTAACAATAAACTTTATTTAGGTCTAAATTTAAACGGTCACTTTATAAATAAAGAAATAAGCACTTCTTTTTTAGAACAAACAAATACATCTAGCACAACGATTAATGAAGTATATTTTGAAAATTACATTTTAACACTCGGTGGAGGATTTTCTTTTGACCTTGGTGCTATTTATAGATTAAATGAAAATATACGCCTTGGCGGAAGCTATAATTCTCCCACTTGGTACTCTATTCATGATGAAACCAACCAATACATAGATAGCAATAGTCCTGAAGATGGTTTTATTTATATTGAGCCTAATATCACAAATATTTTACCCAACTACAACTATCAAACTCCTAGTAAATACAATGCAAGTTTCGCTTATTTGTTTGGAACTAGTGGTTTAATAAGTATCGATTATTCTTACAAAGATTTCTCTAAAATAGAATATAGTGCAAAAGGAAATTATTACGATTTTAATACACTTAACCAACAAATAGAAACAAACTTTAAATCTGTATCTTCCATAAAAATTGGAGGTGAATACAGGTATAAACATTGGAGCTTTAGAGGAGGATTTAATTACAATGAAAGTCCTTATAAAAATGAAAAAATAATTAGTGATTCTAAACTTTATTCAGGAGGAATTGGTTATAACTTCGGAAATTATAAATTAGACTTATCTTATTCAAGATTCAATCAAACTTATCAGCAAAGTTTTTATAGAACAGGATTAAGTCCTGCTGAAATAGAATACATTTCTAATAATGTTACTTTAACTGTTTCTGCGAATCTTTAATTATTAAGATTTTATCTATACATAAAAAATCCCCACTAATGATTAGCGGGGATTTTCTTATTCAAACCTTACCTCCTATTTATCTTTTTAGGGTAAAGTGATTTTTAATGGTATTAGGTCTAGGTTCTCCAGGGTTACCTTCTTGATCTGGTATTGCTGGTTCCATATATTCTACTCTAAACCAGTAGTCTCCTGAGGGCACTGGATTTCCGTTAAAGGTACCGTCCCATCCTGGACTACTTGGACTGATTTGTTTTAATAGTTTTCCATAACGATCAAAGATAAAGATTTGTGCTGCTCGGTTGAGCGGAGTGTCTAAACCTATGATATTCCAAGTATCATTATAACCATCGTCATTGGGAGTGAAAAATGGTGGAAAATCAATAAACGAGATCACTTGAGATTCAGTTGTTCCACAGCCATTTTTATCTCTACCGTAAACGATATGCGCTCCCGCTGATAAACCATCTACTGCTAATTGACCCGTAGCAGGCAAGTCCATCCAAGGACCATTGTCTACACTAAACTCATAAACCCCTTCTCCTGTCACATTAGTGATGATTAAGCTATGTTGCCCCTCAAAGCCTATCGAGGTTGGAGCTACCTCAAACTCTGGCGGGTTGCTCTCTAAAATAGTGATACTATCAATATCACTACCACAGTTATTATTGTTTTCATCTAAACTATTGATATCAAATACTTGTACACTATAGTCTCCTGCTTGTAATGGATTACCACTACCACCGCCTACACTAAGGCTTGCTCCATTTTCACTAATTAGACTACCGTTATAACTCCATTCAAAGCGATAATCGTTTTCATCTAATTGGGTGTCTATTACAACAGCGGTATAATCACCTCCAGTAACTGGCGTGGAGCTATTACTATCTACACAAATGTAAAGGCCGTCATAGCTGCTAATATCTACGGCTGGACGAGGGTCTACACTTATAGGAATGATCACCGCGAGGGTACTGTTGCAAAAAGTATCGGTATTGACCACTTCTGCATAAATAACATCTCCATTGGTCGCTTCATAATTAGTCGCTTGTGATGCTGGAATACGAATATTAGAATCATAATCTGCTTCACTGGCATAGTAATACACCTCTAGATTAGCGGGGATTGGACTTTCTACTACAATCGCTTCATCAAATTCTGATAAGTCAATGGTAGCTGTATTTTCTAACTCTACATCTGAACAAAGCATTCTGGATAGATTAGCATTCTCTTCAATCTGCGGACGAGCTTCTATATTAAGGTATAACTTTCCTAAATTGATTTCATCTGTGATACGACATCCTGTAGTATTGTGGGTAACCTGAATATACAAGAGTTCTTCATCACTAGCCTGATAACCAAAGGGAA
>NZ_JAHWDF010000030.1 GCF_019311235.1 Mesonia aestuariivivens
TACTCTAATATTCCTTCTGGTAATATTAAACTTAACAAGGAAAACTCAGTGCTTTTATTCATCAATGGAATTTAAAACGCAAAGAAAGTTATTTTTCAATTTAGACCCAACTTTTGAGATTGATCCGAAATCTCCTTGCCCATCCAGTGCTAATATACAGACCTTTAGTAAAGCAGTTGTTTTCATAAGGTGTTCTTCATAATCTTCAAAACGTATATTCGCAGTTCTAAAGGTATGCTGTGGTGTTATTTCTTTTTGCAAACCATATTCACCGTTTCCAATATCTTTTAATCCTTTCAATTTTAATGTATTCAGCTTTTTAGTTTTCATCGTATATCATTTTTTAAAATGCATATTTTTTAATTCTTTAAGTTTTTTAATTCCTTCTTTATTAACTTCTGTCAAAAATAGACAGCATATTTGATGCGCATAATTACTATCTCCTAATGAGATTAAATCTTCAGACTTAAAGTTTATAAGGTATTCAGCGTGACAGAAATAATGGTATACCCGATGAGAACGAAAAGAGGTTTTGGGAAAAATAATTTTCGGACAATCACAAAAATGAATGCAAAGATTTAAAAGATAATCGAGCTTATAATAGACAGGCTTATATTCCCAAAAAACATATAAGAGCGCTAAACAAGCTTGGCGTAATGCTTCAGCGAGAATTAATATTTTGGCTGTTTCGTCATAAACGGTATCGCATATATTAACCTTTTCTTCAAAGTAAAAAGCCCTATTTATTCTCGCTTTCCATTGCTTCTCGATTTCAGCATACATTTTTGGATGTGAACAATAACTCGTGACCTGCAAATCATGTACACCATAAAGTTTATTTTCTGTATTCAAGATCCTACTTAAAAAATTGTCTCCAGATGTTAAACGATAGTTTAAATCATTCAACGTATAAGGAATAAGATAAACTTTTACTTCTTCATCCATTTTGGTGAATAATTCATTCATTACTTCTTTTAACACAGCAATATGTTGATGACTTACAATAATTAAGCTAAGACAGTATTTTGTTTTTTCAGATGTACTATTGTTCATATCAAACGTATATACCGATGCTGTTTGGAATCTCTGCCCGCCTATCAGATAAATGGAATGTACTTCCAGAATGGAGCGAATTACTTCAATGAGTTTGGTTAATTGATGCTCGGGAATAATCTTTTGTTTCATAATTTTGGCTTTTAAATTAACAGACTTCAAGTTTTAAAAAAGATTCGCTGTACCGAACCAAAGCCAGTTGTAAAATACCAAGTGCAACTTGTAGTATACAAATAGGTAATGGGTGGTTTATTTTTAAATAAGAATTATTATCTTTGAGTATGAGTACAGCAATAAAACCAAGCCATATCGGCAGAAAGATAAGCCGGATCAGGGAACTTCGCGGAATGAAGCAAGAAACCCTTGCCGCAGAATTAGGAATCAGTCAACAAAGCGTTTCTAGCTTAGAACAAAGCGAACGAGTTGAGGATGAAAAACTTGAACAAGTAGCTAAAATATTGGGAGTAACTAAAGAAGGAATTGAGAATTTTTCTGAGGAGGCAATGGTGAATTATTTTAATACTTTTAATGAAAAGGTATCTAGTAGTAATTTTGGTCATCACAATACTTGTACATTTAACCCTTTGGATAAATTAATGGAATCGGTTGATGAAAATAAGAAGCTTTATGAACGCTTATTAGAAGCTGAAAAAGAAAAGGTGGCTTATTTGGAGAGGTTGTTAGAAAAGAAGTAATTCTTAAACTGGACTTGCAAGAAAAAGTCGGACAATTTTTTTAAGACCTATGCCGCATTTTTAAATTGATAAAATTCTTGTTCTACTTCGTAGGGAGTTTTGTATCCCAAAAAGTAGTGTGATCGTTTCCTGTTATACCCTATTTCTATACAGTCGAAAATAGTGGTTTTAGCCTGTTCTATAGTTTTAAAATCATAATCATACATAAGTTCTACTTTTAAAGTTTTAAAGAAGGATTCTGCAACAAAATTATCCCAACAATTTCCCTTTCTACTCATAGATTGGATCACCAACGGGTTGGATTTAATAAATGTTCTAAATGTTGTTGAGGCGTATTATATCCCTCGATCTGAGTGGAATAGTAAATCCATGTTTATATTGCGTTTGCTTACAGCCATTTTCCCTGCAGGAACAATAGTTTGGTTGGTATGCAAACTTCTACTCAGTGCCTCCCCCCCTATTACCTGTCTGTCAAACAAATCAATAATAGTGGTTAGGTACAGCTAGCCTTGATTGGTTTGAATATGAGTAATATCGCTAAACCAAGCAGCATTTAACCTGCTGGAATTAAAGTTTATGTTCAATAAATTTCTACAAATCAGATAGTTGTGATTGGAATTAGTGGTAGCCTTAAACTTCCTTTTGTGTTTGCTTACCCAATGATTCACTTTCATAATTTTAGCCACTCTATACCTGGATATACAGTGGTCTTTACGTTTTAGTTGCTCCGCTATTCTAGTAGAGCCATAGCGCCTTTGACTCAGATGAAATTCCTTTTTTATCAAATCCGTAAACAGGCTATGTTCCAGTGCCCGTTTTGACGGACCGGCACTGTAACACCTATAAAAACACGCTTACTTACTTTAAAGATTTTTTACATCCTCTCGATTGAATATAAATCCATAGACTTCCCATCGCTCTAGGAGAAGATGTGCACGGCCTTTTTTAATTTCTCAAGTCAAGTTCCTTTTCTTTTAGCGCTTTTCGAAGTCTTTTTAGCTCTAAAGTATCATCGGGTATTGGTTTTTCAGGCTTAGGCAATGTAGCTGTCTTGCGCCATTTATAAATCCTTTGGACCTCGATGCCTAGTTCATCTGCTAGCTCCTTTATGTTGTCGCGTTGGTCACTTAATCGTACTGCCTGCTCCTTGAATTCAGGACTATAATAACGTTTTTTTATGGTTCTAAGATACTTGTTTTATAACAAATGGTCTTAAATTTTATATCCGCGTAAAGCTAGCAACTCCACTCCGTCATTTATTGGCAGAGCCATCCACTCGATTGGTAATAGTTTTATTTTGGTATTTTAATTTTAAAGCATAATGTTTCGGTTTAGTAAGTTTCTAGATATTAGTTTGGTATTATCCTTATAATCGTTTATTTCAAGGTACCTTTGACAAAGTATTATTTGTCTGTTGATATTAAATCTGTTCGTACTACTTCAGCGAATTCCAGAGGCTTTTTACTTTAAGTCTTTATTTTGATTAATAAAAACCTAGTGAGCAACTTAATGCCTGATTGCTAGTAAGTAACTATCTAATTTTAATTTTACGCTTTGCTCATGTCATTACTCTGCAATTCGTGTTAATTTAAAAATATATGACTTTTTTAAAAATGGGGGTAATTGGTACTTCAAAGAAAGTAGATGAAAGGCGAGTACCTATTCACCCGGAACATTTAAATAGACTTCCAGAATATATTCGAAGACAACTCATTTTTGAAGAAGGTTATGGAAAACCATTCAATATAAAAGACGAAGATATCAGTGCCTTAACTGGAGGAGTTGCTTCAAGAGATGAAATTTTAGCAGGCATAGGTCGCGCTATAATTGCCAAACCTATTTTATCAGATTTTAAAGAACTAAAAGATGGTGGTATTATTTGGGGTTATCCCCATTGTGCTCAAAATAAGAAAGTTACACAAACTGCTATAGATAAAAAATTAACCTTAATTGCTTTTGAAGATATGTATGTGTGGACTCCTAGCGGACAAATGGGAAGACATACATTTTATAAAAACAATGAAATGGCTGGATATAGTGCAGTTATACACGCATTGCAATTAAAGGGAATAGATGGTCATTATGGAAATCAACGGAAGGTAATTATATTTAGTTTTGGTGCTGTAAGTAGAGGTGCTATTTACGCCTTAAAAGCGCATGGTTTTAGAGATATTACTATATGCATCCAAAGGCCAGATCATGAAGTAAGAGAAGAAGTCTTAAATGTACACTATGTTAGAGTTAGAAAAGGAAACGAAAACGAACCACGACTAATTGTTATTGAACATGATGGTTCACAAAGACCATTATTAGATTTAATTAATGAATCTGAAATAATAATTAATGGTACATATCAGGATACAGACGATCCAATTGATTATGTAATAGAAGAAGAAAAATCGATGCTTAAACCTGGTTCACTTATTATTGATGTGAGTTGTGACGAAGGCATGGGTTTTTATTTCGCAAAACCTACCACTTTTAAATACCCAATAATTGCTATAGATAATATTGATTACTACGCGGTAGATCATACACCAAGTTATTTTTGGGAAAGTGCTTCAAGATCTATTTCTGCAGCATTAATGGTACATGTGCCATCTGTTATATCTGGTCGCGAAAGTTGGAATGAAAATAAGACCATAAAAAACGCTATAAATGTTGATAAAGGTGTGATTCTAAAAGAACATATTCTACGATTCCAGAATCGAAACAAGAATTATCCACATAATGTGAAGGAATAACGAAACGATGAGTTTAGAAAAGAATTGTTGCAAATTTGGCGCATTCAATGTTCTAACGCAACAGGTGTTGCTATTTTGGTTTGATACAATTTAGTGTATTTTATAAAAACTAAGCAGCATTTAGCTTAAAACTTATCTTCGGCGTTTCACCTTTACCGCTATTTTTGTTATACGGTGTGCCTATTGCACAACCTCTTTCTTAATCAAATTTAAAATTAATAGTAGATTTCAATAACACCATACCCTTAGAAAGCAACAATTTAACTATTCCTAAAAATCAGAATAATCCTCTTTTCTTAGAAATTTAGACTTGTGCAACGGTTACCATTGTTAGCTGTAGTGATTTTGTTAGTATATTTTAGATTTAGTTGAACGTCTCTCTAAATTCTTTTGGAGTTAACTTTGTTTTACTTTTAAATAGTTTACTGAAACTTTGACTTTGCTCAAAACCTAATTCATAAGCTATTTCAGTAATTGTCAATTGGGTAGTAGATAACTTTTCTTTCGCTTTTTCAATTAATTTATTGTGAATATGTTGCTGTGTGGTTTGACCTGTGTGTGTTTTTAAAATACCACTCAGGTAATTTGAAGATATGTTCAAACTTGTCGCTAAAAATTTCACTGACAATAATGACTTCTGTTCTAAATTTTCATTTTTAAAATAAGCATCTATCAAATCCTCTAACCGCTCAAGAATTTGATGGTTGTTAATTTTTCTAAATAGAAATTGACGCTGATAAAAGCGTTCTGAATAACTTAAAAATGACTCAATTTGGGAAACTATAATGTTTTGAGTAAACTTATCGATATTCAAATTATTTTCAAGTTCTATATTTTTAATAAAAGTAGTTAATATAGCTTCTTCTTTTTCCGATACAAAAAGGGCTTCATTTATCCTATAATTGAAAAAATCATATCTTTTTATTGTTTTTACTAGAGAAGTTTTCCATAGAAAATCTGGATGGATAAGTATGATATAACCACTGGAAGAAAAATTCTCATCTGCATCAAAAGAAAAAACTTGATTGGGAGCAATGAAATACAAAATACCATTGTCAAAATCGTATTTTTGTTGTCCATAACGATATTTTATATTACCACTTTCTGTTCTCTTTAGCGAAATTGAATAGAAATCAAAAACATAGCTTAATAAGCCTTCTCCCGGATGGGGCTCAACTTTAGAAAGATCGATAACACTTAAGAGCGGATTCTCAGGATTACCAATTCCGAGTGCTTTATGATATTCTTTAATTGATTTTAATCGAATTAGTTCCATCCTTATAAAATTATATTTCAATTTTAAACAAAGGTATGGTACTTTTCTAAATGAATTTCCCATCCTTTGTGAAACCTGCTATATGCTATTTACTTTCCTTTACACCAAGCTGATTAAGAAAACCTCTATTATCCATTCTTACCCATTCATCAATTAATCTACCTTGATTATCAAATTTGAAGATATTCATTAAATCGAAAACTACTTTTTCTCCATTTGGTGATATGATTCCAATTGGTGATTGGGTAAAATCATTTATAAATTTTCCTTCAATGAATGTTTGACAGGCGATATAATTGTTCTGTTCAATTATAATTCCTCTTTTAATTACTAATGGACCAAATGCAGCTTGTACAGCTTGAAAGTAACTAATTAGACCATTGTAATCTGCGTCAAATCCTGGACCGTGAAATTGAAAATTTTCTGTATTAAAATAAGAGTCTAATTCTTTTTGGTCTTCGCCAGAAACTAAGAGTTCACCTGCTCTGATTAAACGTTTTGATAAATTGCTCAAATCTTTTCTTTTTAAATTCTCCATCTTTTATTTATTATTTTTACGATGCAAAATTGTTCAAATAGGATGTGATTTATGTGTGCAAATCTTTGTTTGTTGTGTTCAAAAATTTTCTCTTGTTTTGAAGAAATAGGTTTGTTGTTTCATTACAACCAACGATTAGTGTATGATTTCGTAAGGGATTGCGGGATTCAAACCTATCAGGTTACCACCCAAATTTGATGCGGATGATACTGCTCGAGAACCTCTGAAACCCTTATGAATTATACATATTGTGCCTGTTGCACAATTTACTAAAAAAGATTAATTTCATGATATGCAAGGCAAAAAAGTATAGCAAGAGCAGTTATTCAACAGTTTTCGGTTGAGTGACCGCGTACCGCCCACAAATTTCTACC
>NZ_JAHWDF010000031.1 GCF_019311235.1 Mesonia aestuariivivens
GCCTACAGATACATTTTAAAGGCACTTCATTTTGCTAATTTACAAACGATATAAAACTAGAAAACCGCTCTAAAGCGGTTTAAATGAATACGTTTTTTTTTAATTATGGGGTTGTGCAACGGTTACCATTGTTGTGTTTTCGTACTTTTTTTTCTGTTGTTATGTAGTTCCTTATCTATTTGCATTAATAGCTGCTTCTTCAATCCAATTTTGGAAATTTTCTTTACCATTATTCCAATCATAACTATAACGTTTATAGAAATCAGATAAAGTGAATTCTTTACCAAAATCACTTTCTTTAAAGTGTGAGTTTTTAATTCTTGGCAAGTCTTTATATTTAATCCAATCATCTTCCTTGTATTCAAATAAGTCAAGAGTTTTCCCATCTGTACTTACCTTTAATGAAAGATAACTGAAAGGATTTTCTCCTCTCCAAAATTTTGTTTTACCGTGCTTATCTTTAATCCAATTTATTCCAACTCCAACTTGTCCTTTTTTCATTTGAAAGCTTTTGAATATTTCATATCGAACCCAACGCCTAGAATAAGTTTCAGAGCCAATTAGAACACAGGTTACACTTGAACCTTTTAACTCATCATCTATAAGAGATTTAATCTTTAGGACTTGTTTTTCTTTAGCTTCCTCCCAAATTGAAGAATCACGAAATACATCTCCTTTTTTTCTAAACTTCCCGCTATTACGTACCACATTTGCTCGGAAGTCAACTACGTCTTGGTAATGAAATGAAAAATAAACGCTCCTAGCCATTTAAACAGCACTTTTTCAATTAGTTGTTGGCTCGTATTTCGATAGCTTCTTCTATCCAATCTTCAATGTTATCTTCTATATGTGAATAAACGTTCGTACTAGTTGAGTAGGGTGGATTATAGCACTTAACTATAGAAGAAAGAGATTTACCATTAACGTTAAAATCTTCAAAAGGATTTCTTCCTTTATTTGATTGGTTTCCATCTTTGTCCTTCAGATTATGAATGTGTATTCCAACCAAAGCTTTCCCGTCTTCCCAAGCTTTTTTTATTTCGTGTTTTATCCATTTCCGACCTGCCGTATTCTCTCCAACAAAAACGACAATGCAAGATTTACCATACATATTATCGTTAATCCATTTTTCAATTGCCGAATTACCACCATTGGTGACTTCTTCCCATTTGTTTGAGGTTACGATACTGTTACCCTCAATTTTACCCATATTTCTGACTTGGTTTGCTCGCCAATTATCAGGAACGTAATGAAAACTTGTAAATACTTTTCTCGCCATAACTATGTTTTTTGTAGAATATTAATTGCTTTTATTGTGTTATTTATTATTTCCTTTTTTGTCGCATTGTCTCTGCCAAGTTCCTTTATGGCATTGTGTAAGTCTGTGTTCGTTGGATAATAGCTTTGTAATTTGCTTGTTACTTCCTTCCATAAGTCCTTAGAAACAGAGCCTGTTGTACCAATTGGTATTGGGATAACATTATGTTTGAGGCAGATTTGAAACTCTTCTTCCATTCCGTTTGAGTTAACTAATTCACCGTCAACTATTTTATTGCCAAATACAAAAATTGCAATACCTGCCTTAGATATCATTTCATTTCTATATTCCGTCCATACTTCTGAAATACTCTTAGTGCCTGATTGTATTTGAGGAAAAGGTCTAAGAATCAATAAATCATCTAGATTTCTATAATTTGAATTTAGCTTAAAATCGAGTGCTCCATTTATCACAATACTGCCAATTCCAAGACCATAACCTGAAACTATTTTATATTCATCTTGAGCCAATTTATAACTAAGAGAGTGAATCAAGTCTTTAGCTTCTAATTCACTATAAGGCGTGTAATCGTGTGCAGCACCTGAAACAAAAATATTTCGTCTTTTTATTCTCTTTTCTATTTCTCCTAAGATTTCTGTTATCTCGTTGTATTCTTTAATCATTACAGCGTGAATACCGTATCTAATTAAATCGTCAATTTTTAACTCCTGTTTGATTTTTGCGTAAATGAAATCCTCTTTGTTTTCCTCATCTGACTTATCAAGGTCATTGAAGTCAGCTTGACTTAGCTCTTTAAAAAAACAATAGTGAGTGGGTGTGTTATCTTTTAGTAGTACTTTGATTCGACTTAAAATATATTCCAAATTAGGGTCGTCAAAACTGAAACCAATAAATAAAAAAGTTTGAGACAGTAAATCTCCTCTTAGTGCAGTCGAGAAAAATTCTTTTTTATCATTATATGTTTCATAATCATCTTTTGTTAAAATGGCTTCATCTGGTGAATCTTTATCACCGTGCATTTTATAAACAATAGCATCCTTTTTCTTGATATTTCTAGAAAAATCAAGATTCCTGATTTTGGTTTCTACGGTTTTACCTTCTGATTCTAAACTTCTCTCAATCAGTTTATCATAATTTGTAGTCCAATATGTATCAATGTCAAGTCTGGATAAAATTTTGTGATTCTCATTCCCTGTTGTAAGGGTCGTAAATTCATTAATAATTTTGTTGTTTATCTTACCCCTTTTGAATTTATTGAAATGATATTGTGCAACTGAAATTAAGTCGTGCTCTTTTTCGATATCTAATTTCAATTCATCCGCTAAGTCTCTTAGTAGTTCTTTCCAATTTACAAAACCCGAAGCAGCAGAAAGTCCTGCACCCGCAAAGATTGCAGCATCACCATTATTGATTTCAGTTATAAAATCAGTTATAAACTTCATTTGGTTTTGAGTAAATTCCATTTTTTATTTTGTGATTTTAGTTCATTTTTTGGTTTTCCTGTATGAAACATAACGTGTTTATGTAAGTAACGTTGCGTGTTTGTGTGCGAGGATTTTTCGCAGGAAAATCAGAGCTGGCAAACGGGCAACGACCAAACTGTTTAACTAAAATAAGCAATGTTTTTTACACGGTGTGCCTGTTGCACAACCTCTTTCTTAATCAAATTTAAAATTAATAGTAGACTTCAATAACACCATACCCTTATAAATCAAAAATTTAACTATTCATAAAAATCAGAATAACCCTCTTTTCTTAGAAATTTAGACTTGTGCAACGGTTACCGGTGTTGCCAACAGTATTTATTTCCTTTTTTGTCCAACTGAACCTCTTGTTTCCAATATTATATTATTATCATCTATTAGTAATGTCCATTTTTCGAGCTGCTCAAAACAATATTTGGATAAAGGGCTCGTCAGTTCTTGTATTTCTTTTGGCATTGAACCATTGAATCTGTTTACTAAATACTCATTTCCGAGATATTTGATTGTTAGTGATTCGATTAATTCAAAATCAAAGTTTTCAGGCAGCGTTATTTCCGAATTATCTTTGTTTAAAATAGACAGTTTTGAATTCTTTTCATCTTTAATATTTAAAAACAAGTCCAAGTCTATTTTAGAAACATCAGATTCTTTTCCATTTTCGATTACTTTTAAAATCAATGGATTGTTTTTAGCTCTTATTTCTCGTAAAGTTAGGTTTATATCATTAATCAGATAAACTTGTTTTTCCTTTAGTATAGACTCTAATTCTTTTTTAAATCCAGTTTTTTCCAAAACCTCATTTTGGTTTTCTTTAGCAATAGAAATATATTTTATGATACTATCTTTAGGTTTAGAGGAATATTTGTATCTCATTTCATTGTATGTGTCATCAATAAATAAATTGATTTCTTCATCAAGAAAATTATGAAAAACTTCAATGTCTTCTGCTTTTCCATATTTTAAACCTTGACTTTCAAATAATTCATTTTCATTTGATTTGATAGATTCTTTTACAGTATTAAATACATTCTCAATAATTTTCCGAGATTGAATTTGTTCAAAAAAAGCATTTGTTTCTTCTTTTGAATTTTGTGAGTAGACAAAAGTTGAAAAAGTCAGTAATAATGTTATGAATAGAGTTTTTTTCATATTGTTGGCAACGTTGAGTGTCGAGTAGGCAAGGGGATTTTCACCCCGAGCCTCTCACAGAACCGTACGTGATAGTCTCCCATCATACGGCTCTTCTAACTTGACATACAAAAATAGCTCATCCTTTTTTCAAGTTGGCAGTATGTACATCAAATTAGCTAACCCCTTTGCTCCACTCCCATTACAGGAGCTTCTTCACTACTACGAGTTAGTCCACCCCTATACCAAGCATCGCTATTCTGCCTCTAGTTTGCGCTATTGTACATTTCACTTTGCATCTTGGCACAGGTTCCCGAGTTCCGTAAATAAGCCCAAATACTGGTCATGCCTCCTAAATGACGCCTGCCGCCCAACCAATAAACAGGTGACCGCTGGACTTATAATGTTGGTCATACTTCAAACACTTTTGACAGAAGGTTGCACTTTCTCGACACTTCATCAGAGGTTCATTTGCATTCATCTCCAGTATTCATACCTGACTAGCTCGTGGCATAGCCTTTTCCATAACGCTCAATACCTTGACTCTTTATCAAAGCACCTTATGGTGGTTTAACGCTCTCCCCTGTAGGACAACATTGGTGGGTCGGTTCCACCATCTTATAAACAGTTGCGTAACGACTTTCAGCCGATCGTTACTCTCGGCACACATATGAAAAGTAACGTGTAAATAGGAGAGAACCTTTCCGCCAAACTACAAGCCAAAACTTTTGTATTTTGTTTTTATCTTTGCTTTTCAAAAGCCAAATCAAAAGATTTGGCGATTTACCAAATATACCAAAATTTTCGCTTTAGAGTAAACGTAGCTATTTGTTATATACGTTGTTGGCAAATGTATTTTTTATGATATCCAGTTAAAATGAAATTCAGTTATTCTCCATTGATTTTCTATTTTTTCAATCGTAAGAATATATCCTTGTCCAAAATCTCTGGAGATTATATATGAGCACTTTAAAATTCCTTTACTTTTTGATTCATTTAAATAAACTTGTGAAAATCTAAGCAGACCTCCAAATTTTTTGTTTTCAATGTCGAATATTTGTAAACCAGTTTTTATATGATTACTCATATAAAGGAACTCATAATCATTAAAATTATTTAGCTTTTTTAAATCGATTTTTCTCGGTATTTTATTTTGTTCAAATGACGCTGAAAGACTCGAAAAATTGTTGCTTTCAAGAATTTTTTTGATTTTGAAATTGTCTTTTTCAATAATTTCTAAAGTATCATCTACAAGAATAATCATCTTATCTTGCGATTCGATGCTGTCCAATTTTTTTCTCCACTTTATTAAATCAGGATATATTTTTATTGAATCGTTTGGAGGCGGCGGCGGCGGAAATTGTATGTGTTGAATTTCTAAACTATCAACGATTTGAGGAAGAATATTTGATATTATTTCTTCATCACTTTTAGTGTCGGAATTACAACTTTGTAAAGAAAGTGCAGTTATAAATACTATTATTAATGTTGATAATCGATTCATATATTTGCCAACGGTTCGTATAACCGTCAGTTACGGGTTAATATGCGTTAATTTTCGGGTTGGCACAGACGTTAGCAATTCCGAGTGGATTCGGACGTAGTCGAATCCGCCGTAATTGCGGTTATACATTGTTGTAGCACGTTTTTTTATTTTATATTTTCAAAGAATTCAGTCGGATTTCTTAAAAATCTGTCCGCGTCTGAATCTTTAATTAATTCCGCTAAATTTTGAATTTTCGGTTCGCACAAATTCCCTTTGTCGTCCATTAAAATCCATTCGTTTCTCTCGCATAAATCCAACATTGATTTTATAAAAGTCAGAGTTGAGTCGGTCAAGTCAGTACGAAATCGAAAATCCTCAATGTAATTTTCTTTGTCGTTAAAATCTATGCTTAAATCGTGGTCAAATTCCGCTTTTTCCGTTTTCCAACTCGTTCCGCCATTCCATTCCGCACGAGTGATTATTTTGTCAATGTCTTTTCTTAATTCCGAAATATCAATTTCAATTCCTTTCCACCATTTTGTTGAAATCGCATCTTCAAATTCAGGTTCTGGCGCATCGTCCAATTCCATATCGTAGTTTTTCCAATACTTTTCCCATTCAGCGTGTTTAATTTCGAGCTGTTTCGGTATTCCGCCATATTTTTCTTCAATCGGCTTTTTGGGAAGTACAAATGTTAGAAATTGGTTTATTGCCATTGAGTTTTCTTAAATGTTTTACAACGGCAGTCTGTCTCAAAACTACCTAATTTTTTTTTAAAAATAATTGAAATTAGGGGTAAAGCCAAAATTTGCATTAATTTTTGTTTGCTTTTGTATTAATGCCTTAAAAGTTCGTTTTAGTC
>NZ_JAHWDF010000032.1 GCF_019311235.1 Mesonia aestuariivivens
CCTCCATCACTACCAAAGAGTCTACTGCTAATGTCTTGACAAATAATTTAAATCTGGAAGAATCATTCTTAAATTGAGAATGACCTCCTTTACTGCTATAAACATCAAAAACATCTTTACTGATATCGATTCCAAAAGTTTCTTTATATTTACCCATAACACTGATTTTTGGAAAGAACATATATTACGCTGATCACAACAACTTGAAATCGAGGTCTAACCTCACAGAACTGAACGTGATTGACGTAATTAAAGAGAGAGGATTATCAATGTTGCCGAAGTCTAACGCTTCACCGTATAACAGAACCTTAATTCTCTCTTTGTTCTTTCTGATTAATTACTAATTATTTTAAAATGCAAACTTAAGATGTATATAAAAAATAGCGGTTTTATCGCTTAAACGGAACAAAAAGAATAAATTAATGGTCTGTTATAATCCGAAAATTTAGTGCCTAAAATCCACTACTTTTCATATGTGTGCCGAGAGTAACGATCGGCTGAAAGTCGTTACGCAACTGTTTATAAGATGGTGGAGCCGACCCACCAATGTTGTCCTACAGGGGAGAGCATTAAACCACCATAAGGTGCTTTGATAAAGAGTCAAGGTATTGAGCGTTATGGAAGAGGCTATGCCACGAGCTAGTCAGGTATGAATACTGGAGATGAATGCAAATGAACCTCTGATGAAGTGTCGGGAAAGTGCAACCTTCTGTCAAAAGTGTTTGAAGTATGACAAACATTATAAGTCCAGCGGTCACCTGTTTATTGGCTGGGCGGCAGGCGTCATTTAGGAGGCATGACCAGTATTTGGGCTTATTTACGGAACTCGGGAACCTGTGCCAAGATGCAAAGTGAAATGTACAATAGCGCAAACTAGAGGCAAAATAACGATGCTTGGTATAGGGGCGGACTAACTCGTAGTAGTGAAGAAGCTCCCGTAATGGGAGTGGAGCAAAGGGGTTAGCTAATTTGATGTACATACTGCCAACTTGAAAAAAGGATGAGCTATTTTTGTATGTCAAGTTAGAAGAGCCGTATGATGGGAGACTATCACGTACGGTTCTGTGAGAGGCTCGGGGTGAAAATCCCCTTGCCTACTCGACACAAACCCGTTGTAACCAATTTGAGAAACCGAATGGCAATTAACCAATTTATAACATACATACTGCCGAAAAAGGCGATTGAAATGAAATTTGGAGAAATACCAAATCAATTGGAAATTAAACATTCTGAATGGGAAAAGTTTTGGGAAAAATATACAGAATCTGATAACGAAGATTTAGAGCCTGAATTTGAAGATGCAAGAACAACAAATTGGTGGAAAGAGATAGAAGTTAATGTAGCGGAATTAGAAAAACAAATTGACAAAATAATTACTCGTGCAAGTTGGACTGACGATACAATTTGGAAAAGTGAAAAAGCGGAATTTGACCACGACGTTAGTCTTGGCTTAAATAAAACTAATGAATTTATCGATGAATTTATGTTTCGGACTGACTTAACAGATACTACTCTGAATTTCCTTAATTCAATGCTTGATATTTGTAAAGAAAATGATTGGATTTTAATGGACAGAAACGGAAATTTATGCAAACCGAATATTTCGGATTTAGCACAATTAATAAAAGGTTCAGATGCTGACCGATTTTTAAGAAATCCGAGCAAATTTTTTGACGAATTGAGTAATGAAAAATAAAAACTGGTTACAACACCGTATATAAAAAATTGCTGGTGTTGTGCTAAAACAAAGGTCGTTGCACGTTTGCTACGTCTGAATTTCCTTCGGAAATTCCTCGCACGCAAACACGCAACTTTCCATATGTGTGCCGAGAGTAACGATCGGCTGAAAGTCGTTACGCAACTGTTTATAAGATGGTGGAGCCGACCCACCAATGTTGTCCTACAGGGGAGAGCATTAAACCACCATAAGGTGCTTTGATAAAGAGTCAAGGTATTGAGCGTTATGGAAAAGGCTATGCCACGAGCTAGTCAGGTATGAATACTGGAGATGAATGCAAATGAACCTCTGATGAAGTGTCGGGAAAGTGCAACCTTCTGTCAAAAGTGTTTGAAGTATGACAAACATTATAAGTCCAGCGGTCACCTGTTTATTGGCTGGGCGGCAGGCGTCATTTAGGAGGCATGACCAGTATTTGGGCTTATTTACGGAACTCGGGAACCTGTGCCAAGATGCAAAGTGAAATGTACAATAGCGCAAACTAGAGGCAAAATAACGATGCTTGGTATAGGGGCGGACTAACTCGTAGTAGTGAAGAAGCTCCTGTAATGGGAGTGGAGCAAAGGGGTTAGCTAATTTGATGTACATACTGCCAACTTGAAAAAAGGATGAGCTATTTTTGTATGTCAAGTTAGAAGAGCCGTATGATGGGAGACTATCACGTACGGTTCTGTGAGAGGCTCGGGGTGAAAATCCCCTTGCCTACTCGACACATAAACGTTGTGCATCATACAAAAGACAATCGAAATAATAACAAATGAGTGAACATAAAAAACTATTGTCTTGCTGGCATAAACTAGAACATTTCAGTCCTGCTTCTACCCCAAAATCATCTGAAAAAAATGTAGAACTACTCAATGAGAAAGAACCTTGGAAAATTCCATTAAAATCCAAAGACCCAAATAAAACTATTGAATACACAATTTACTTTGGTGTATTCGACTCTTCTGTCGCTAATGAGTTTGTAAAAAATTATTTCAAAGACACAAAAAAAGATGAAAATTTTAGAAATTCAAAAATTTGTTTTGCTACAATAAAATTAGATATTGAAGGGAAATACATCAATGACTCTTTTGGAGTATCAACTTTACCTTGGGCTTTAAACCAATTGGAAAAAAATAAAATAAAAAACGATAATTGGGAGCTTTCATTTGAAACCATAAAGGATAATTTACTAGAATATTTAGAACTAAATTTTAAAGAAACAATTACCAATTCAAATGAAGAAGTTATAAAAGTTTCAACTATTGCTAATAATATTCAATTATTGAAGTTTCAAAATAAAGTTGAAACACTTAGTAATTGGAGTATAAAACCAACCAAAGAAATATATGTAAAAAGAATAGAGAAATTTATAACTAAAAAAGAAACTAAAGCTACAGCCGATATTCTTAATAGCTTTTATATAAAAGATTTAGAAAAAATAATTTCTGCTTACGACAAAAAATCAATTCCGAAAGCCTTTCAACAGTATTTAGATGGTAGTTTAAATAAGCAATCAAATAGACTAGATGTTTCTAAAAAAATAGACACCTTAAAAAATAATTTATCTCCAAATAATTATCCTGATGGATGTTGGCCTTCTGATTATACTTTAAGTTTAATGCAACAATTTGCAGTAAATAACATTTTCAATAATTTATCAGAAAGTAATCAAGAAGGAATGTTTTCAGTAAATGGACCTCCCGGAACAGGAAAAACGACTTTACTCAGAGATATTATAGCTCCTATAATTGTAAAACGAGCTAAGGAACTTATTAAGATTGAAAATCCTTCTGATGCTTTCAAAAAAGTAGGTTCAATAGAAATTAATGAAAAATATTCTCCTTGGCTTTATGAACCATTAAAATCAATAACAAATGGAGGAATCGTGATTGCTTCTTCAAATAACGGAGCAGTCGAAAATATATCTAAAGAATTACCATTAAAAGAAGAAGTTTCAAAACAATATAGTTCTAAAATATCCTATTTTAAAAATGTTGCAGAAGATTGTATTAATAAAGAAAATTGGGGGATTATATCTGCTGTTTTAGGAAACAAACAAAATAGAAATACCTTGGTAAGCAGTTTATGGTTTAACAATGACTTTAAAGACTTACAAGACACATTAAAAGAAAATAAATTATTTGACAATTCGGAATGGAGTAAAATTAAAGCCGAATTTATTAATAAGTTAAATGAAATTTCAACAGAAAAGAAAAGACTAGAAACTTTTAAAGAAGATTATGAAATCTATTTAGAAACTAAAAAATCGTTATTTGAAATAACGCAAGATTTAGAGAATACTAAAGCTAAGTATGAAATAGCAAAAACCAAGTATCAACATCAAAAAGCTAAAGTATTAGGTTTGAATAAAGATAGAAAAGAGATTCTTAACGAATTATCTATTATTAAAAGTGGTAAACCAAACTTCTTCTCTTATTGGTTCAATAAAAGCAAGAGGAATACATATAAAAAGGCTTTAGAAATAGCTCAAAATACTTACATCCAGATTTCAGAAAATTTGAATGTTGAAACTCCAATTTTATCAAAAAACGAATCTGATTTTAATCGTTTAGAAATATTATTTAAAAAGCAAGAAAATGAAAAGTCTAATTTAACAATTCAGTTAGAAAAATTAACTACTCTAACTAATAATGCAAAAATAGAATTAAAAAGCAACTACGCAGATACAAGTTATTGGGAAAATATAGAATCTAAAGAATCACAAGAATCTTGTCCTTGGTATTCTGTGAAATTAAAGAAATTACAATCCGAATTATTTATTATTTCATTGAAATTAAATGAGGTTTTTATACTTACTGCAAATGCTACTTCAAGTAGGATTTCAACAACACTTGCAGGATTTTTTGAGTATTTGAAAGGAGATACTTCGGCTTCAAAAAAAGAAATAAAAGGGATGTGGGATACATTTTTTCTAGTAATTCCTGTTATTTCTTCAACTTTTGCTTCTATACAAACAATGTTTAAAGATTTGGATAAGGAAGATATTCCTTGGTTATTTATTGATGAAGCAGGACAAGCAATTCCGCAAGCTGCCGCAGGTTCAATATGGCGTTCTAAAAGAGTGGGAGTTGTTGGCGACCCATTTCAAATAGAACCAGTAGTAACTATTCCTAATTCTATCACAGATAACATTAGCAATTATTTTGATTTAGATAAAGACAATATAAGTTCAGAACTTTCGGTACAATCAATGGCAGATAGAATTAATCCGTTAGGCTCTTACTTAACAATAAATAGCAAAGAAGAATGGATTGGGATTCCATTAAGAGTTCACAGAAGATGTATAAGTCCTATGTTTGAAATATCAAATAACATTGCTTACGACAATACAATGTATTGCTCTACTGCAAACCCAAAAAGTATTAACGTGAATTTCAAAACATCATTTATACATTGTAAAGGAATTGTTGAAGGAAGACACTTTGTACAAGAACAAGCTGAAAAGATTAAAGACATTTTAATTGATGAAATTAATTTTTCTAAAAATTTACCTGATGTTTTTGTCATCACTCCGTTTAGTCAAATAAGTTATTCGCTAAATTATTTTCTTTTTAAGCATTTAATAAATGAAGTTAAGAGACACAAAGAGATTGATAGTAAAGAAATGGGAGAATGGTTAAAAAGTCATATTGGAACTGTTCATACTTTTCAAGGAAAACAAGCTGAAGGTGTGATTTTATGTTTAGGATTAGACGAAACAACTAAAGGAGCAGCAAATTGGGCTTCGCAAAAACCAAATTTATTAAATGTTGCTATAACAAGAGCTAAATACAGATTCATTGCTATTGGAGATAAAGAAATATGGCTGAAACAAGCTTACTTTAATCAATTGAATAAACTTGGTGAAGAAGTACGAATGCACAACAATGGTAACCGTTGCACAAGCCTCTAATTCTTAGAAAATCTCACTTATTTAAACCGCTTTAGAGTGGTTTTCTAGTTTTATATCGTTTGTAAATTAGCAGAATATAGTCTCTTTAAAATGGA
>NZ_JAHWDF010000033.1 GCF_019311235.1 Mesonia aestuariivivens
AATGTTCAATAAGCTTGCGGTCGCTGATGATATTCTCTAAATAGCCCACCAGACAGAGTTTAAAAAACACAACAGGATCTATACTCTTTTGACCACTGCTGCCGTAAAAACCTCGAGTAAGATCATACAGAAAATCTAAGTTTAAGGCTTCTTTCAATCGGCGGTAGAAATTTGTGGGCGGTACGCGGTCACTCAACCGAAAACTTTTGAATAACTGCTCTTGCTATACTTTTTTGCCTTGCATATCATGAAATTAATCTTTTTTAGTAAATTGTGCAACAGGCACACCGGTAACCGTTGCACAAGTCTAAATTTCTAAGAAAAGAGGATTATTCTGATTTTTAGCAATAGTTAAATTGTTGCTTTCTAAGGGTATGGTGTTATTGAAGTCTACTATTAATTTTAAATTTGATTAAGAAAGAGGTTGTGCAACACGCACAATGCGTATAGCCAATTGCGGCAAAATACTTATTCGATATTCGATGTTTTTAGCTAAATTTAATGTCAGCGGACAAAACCTGGCAAACCAAACCGCAACTGGCCATACTCAAAACCGTTGTAAAACATTAAAAACGAATATTAATTTAAAAATTTGAGAAATGAAAAAATTTGTAAACCCTTATTTATCAATGACTATGGCAATTCTTATATTATTTGTGTCTTGTACACAATATGACGAAGATGTAACTCAGAAAGCTATTTCAGAAGAAGCTAATGATTTAATGAAAAGAGGTGCTAATTATACAGGAGAGGATATTTTTAGAGGAATATTTTTTCTTGAGGGTAAATTCGTTAATCAAATACCATCCTTATACAATGCAAAAGTAGAGCGAGACATCATAATAGAAAACCCAATGTTTGTATCTTCTTATCCAGAATTATCAGAGCAATATCTAAACCAAGAGGCAGGTTTAGAAAATGATAGCCTAGTATTAAAAATAAGAGAGTTAAATCCAAACATTTTTGCCGAACTTAAAAGTTCAATTTTATCTAAAGACCCATATAAAGTAAAAGATAAATTGGAAGATTGTGCTTTATTACTAAAATCAGCTCTTCTGACTAACGAAAAGGTAGAAAAAAACATTAAAGTTATTAAAGACGGTAAAAATAGAGGTGGTATTGACCCTAAAAATTATGACTTTACTGTAAAAGAAGACGTTGAAAGATATAATTCAGATATGACATCATTTCTAGAAAATGATCCTGAATATAGCTCGGAAATGCAAAATGAAACTGCTGCTTTGGCAATTGTATTTTTAGTAACATTTTTTGTTCTTGTTGCTTTTATTGCTTATTTGCTAGCTGCAATAGGTGGAGATGCAGTTGTATTTATAGGCAACTTCTTATGGATATACAATGTGAATTGGGTTGAAAACTGGTCTATTGGTGATATTTGGGATGGTATGACAAATGTAATTAGTGATGTCATTGATTTTTTCTAAACTTAAATTGATGAAAAAATATATACCTTATTCAATAGTGTTAATTATATACTCATCATTTTTTTTGTATGTATTTGTTAATATTATCCCTAGTCCTGTTTTTTCAAGTAATTTAAACCCAAAGTCGAAGCACTTTATTCGTCTTATTTTTATGGAATCATTTGGCTTTTTTACAAAAGACCCCAAATCAAAACAATATCACATTTACAAGATAGACGATAACAATAATCCGAACGAAATAACCTTACGTAATTCGGATGGTTTTAATAATTATGGGTTTTCAAGGATTAACAGGAAAAAGCTAATTGATATTGCAAAAATTGAAAAAAAAGTATTAAAAAAATGGAATGAATCCACCAAAAAAGATTTAAATACTAGTAGTATTGATTATCATTTTGAATGTTTTGATACTGAAAAACTAAACATAACTCACATTTCAAAAGGAAAATATTTAATCATTAAAGAAAAACCAACATTATGGGAATGGAGAAATTATAGTCAAAAAAATAAAAAAATAGAATATGTGTATTTTTGCCTACAGTAAAGAGTTTTTAAAAAAGTTAGTGTTTACTAACCCTTACACAAAAGTTTATGGTTTGGGAAGAAGCTTAATAGCTTTTAGTACTATTTTAGTTTTTTTATTTAACGACTTTGCCTTACTATTTGATAGAGAAGCTTTATCCGTATTAAAAGAATCTGAATATTTTTTTAGTCAGTTTAATTTTTTTGCACTTTTAGGTTATAAAAATTTATTACTTTCAAAAATATTGTCCTTAACAATTTTGATAACTGTAATAATAGGAGTTGTTCCTCAGTTAACTGGTTTACTTCATTTTTGGTTAACTTTTAGTTTTTATCATTCTGCTATAGCTCTAGATGGTGGTGATCAGATAGCAGTAACAATTACATTTCTTATTCTACCATTAACATTATTTGATAATAGATTAAACCACTGGTATAGTAAGAAAAAACATTTAGGACTATTTAACTTCATAGGAAATTTGTCATTTCTGATAATTTCCTTACAAGTTTGTTTTATATACCTAAATACTGCTATTGTTAAATTAACCACTATAGATGAATGGAAGGAAGGTACAGCCTTATATTACTTTTTAAATAGTAATTATTATGGGGTAAATGATTTTTTTAAGGTAATTATTGACCCTATTTTAAATTCTAAAGCAGTTTTTTTTCTTACTTGGTTTGTGATTATATCACATCTATCACTTGCATTTATATTTTTACTGAGTAGAGAAAGAAAAAAAACATTTATTTGGTTAGGTATACTACTGCATCTGTTAATAGCCTTATTAATGGGTCTGTATAGTTTTAGTATAGCAATGTTTGGGGTATTAGTATTGTATATGTTACCATTTGATTCATTAGAAAATATTTTAATTTTAAAGAAAAAGAGCTATGAAAAAAAACACTTTATTTAAAGAGACAAAATTAATCTGGTTACTTATAATACCATTCGCAATAATTTTAACTACTTTACTACTATTTATGTTAATTGCTATTGGTAATGATAAAAATCACTTAATAATTTTTTTCATCGTAAACATATTGGTTTTCTCTACTATACTGGCTCTTTTTTATAGATTTAAGATAGAATTATTTGAAAACAAAATAATACTTTCATTTGGTATTGGTATTATATCAAAGAAAATTAATATAGAACAAATAGATAAAAGTAGTATTAACCAAAAAAAAATTCCTTGGTATTATGGTATTGGTTGGAGATATGATTTTAAAGGCAACATTTTATTCAGTGCTAATTTTGGAACTGCTGTAACCTTTAAACTAATGGATGTAAACAAAAAAATAATGATAGTTATGGATAAAAGAAAAGAATTTGAAAATGAACTCATTAAAATTATTAATTAGATATAACGTTTTACAACACCGTATAAACATAATAAGGGTTAAAGGCTTTATGTAATGGCAGTTTTGTATTTAAATAAGCAGTTTATAAACTGAAACTAATAGCTTATATTACCCTTACTATGCTTATACAAAACCGTTGGCAGTAAGCTGAAAAACATTACATATTGAATAATTCTAGGTTAAGATTTTAATATTTAGTACTTTTGCAAAATGAAAGCGACAGCATTAGGACATATAATAACAGATTATGTTAATAGTAAAGGAGTTACTGTATCACCAAAAAAATTACAGAAACTAGTTTATTATGTGGAAGCTTGGCATTTAGTTCACCTTGATTCTGAACTAATTGACGAGAATTTCGAAGCTTGGGTTCACGGACCAGTTGTTCCTGAATTATATCAAGATTTGAAACAATTCGGATATAACGACATTAAAATTCTTAATGACGAACTTGATTCTGCTGAAGAAAGAATTGAAAAAGTCGCAAAAGAAAATGATTTAACTGAAAATCAACTTGAACTTATTTATTCTGTTCTAAATAAATATGGGACTTTAAGTTCTTTTGAGCTAGAAATGCTGACACATAGTGAAAATCCTTGGATTGAAGCTAGAGAAGGTTTTCCACCTCACGAAAGATGCACAAAAGTAATTCCTAAAGATAGAATGAAAGAATTCTATACTGCCCAATTAACTGCATAAATGGCTAAAAAGGGTAATAAGAATAGCGGATTTGATATACCAGACCCAAAAAAGCAACTTGAAAATGCTATTAATTCGTTATCCAAATACAAAGTAGGAGAACAAGGTATTCCATTTCATTCCGTAAAAAATTTAAAACCTTTTTTTGCATTTGACTATTTATCTCTTGAAAAAACTGATTTATGTTTTAATTGTAAAACAAACGACAGAGATGATTTATTAGGTTTATTGGAAGGTCTTAAAAAGGTTTCCTCATTTACTTATGAAAAGATGCGATTAACCAAAGCGTTGAGATTTCATTCAATAGATTTATGGGACAAGGAGGTCAATCTACAACCTAAAGATTTCTTGAAAATACTAGCACCTAGCTATCGTGGAATGACAGAAAATGAACTTCCTACTCTTTATCAATTCGATTTACAATATACTATCGAAGCTAGAGCGGTTGGATTCTTATATAAAGGAATTTTCTATTTAGTTTGGTATGACAGGAATCATATCATATATCCGAAAAAATAAAAGCCTACTGCCAACACCGGTAACCGTTGCACAAGTCTAAATTTCTAAGAAAAGAGGATTATTCTGATTTTTAGCAATAGTTAAATTGTTGCTTTCTAAGGGTATGGTGTTATTGAAGTCTACTATTAATTTTAAATTTGATTAAGAAAGAGGTTGTGCAACACGCACACCGTGTATAATTAATTGCTAGTTTTAGCTTGCTTACGAAAATCCTCGCGGATTTTCTATTCCGTTTTTATTTGCTAAATTAGGTGCTTAAACACGCCACTAATCATACACATCAACGTTGGGCATAATTTGAACAAAATGAAAAAAACACTGATAATATTATTGATTGGAATTTCCAATATTACTTTTTCTCAAACGATGACAGAAATTGATTCTGTTTCTTATGAAATGTGTGATTACCTGAAAAATTTAGAAATTAAAAACGATACACTGAAAATAAACACATTATACGAAAAGCAACTTTATCCATATATTGGAAAATTTGAGCAATCACAAACTCAAAAAATCGGACAACAAGTTTATTATAGACTTCAAAGGAACTGTGTGGAATTTCGGAATTTATTAGACAGATTGGAACCGCCAAAAGAAGCAGTCACAAGAATAACGGTAAAACCAAAACCCAAAATATCGAAAAAGCAACTTAAGGAATTTAAAAACCAAAAGGAATTTTATTATTTCGAAGTTGCTGGAGATACAACACGAGTGAAAATGGAAAAAGGAAAATGGACGGACTCATTTTCTGATAATACAACTTCAAATCTGACTTACAATTGGATTAATGAAACAGAATTCGAATTAGTCTTTTTGGAAAGTAATAATGAAACACGGTCTAATTTTAGTGTAAAAGGTGATAAATATATTTATCAGGTTTTATCAAAAGAAGATGGATATTATCAAATGACAGTAAATATTCCAGGACAAGAGACTTTTGAGAAATTTAAAATGTATTACGAATAAAAAACTATGCCCAACAATGGTAACCGTTGCACAACCCCATAATTAAAAAAAAACGTATTCATTTAAACCGCTTTAGAGCGGTTTTCTAGTTTTATATCGTTTGTAAATTAGCAAAATGAAGTGCCTTTAAAATGTATC
>NZ_JAHWDF010000034.1 GCF_019311235.1 Mesonia aestuariivivens
TCAGAAGAAGTATCTTCATCAAGTTGTTTTTGTATCGCCTTGTATTTGTTTTTTTGCTGTTTGCGTGCTTTTATTTGATCTTCGATTTCTTCAGTTTTTTTCTGATCTCCATCCGCTGTGGCCAGTTGTTGGTTATGCTCTTCGAGTTTTTTATCGATATACTCTAAGTGACGCTTTATTTTCTTTTTATTATAGTTATTTTTCTTACTGTTCTGCGCCCTTAGCTTGGTAGAATCCCCTGCAATGAGGTTTCCCCCGATCAGGTTGAAGTTACGAGTAATAGCCACACTTTGCCGGAACACCTTTCGGATGGCTTTTGGGTTTTCTTTTCTAAACCTGGCAATGGTATTATGGTCGGGTTTTAAGTTTTTAATCAGCCAGATCACTTCAATGTTACGATAAGCCTCTTTCTCCAGCCTTCGTGAAGAGCGCATACGGTTCATATAGCCATAGATAAAGAGTTTGAGCAGATCAGCCGGATCATAGGGCGGCCTTCCCTGAGTGGCTATGGTCTGAAAGCCCATTTTTGATAAATCGAGCAAGTTTACAAATTGATCGATGAGCCGTACGCTATTCTCCCCAGGGATCATATCATCCAAACAGGTTGCGTAAAGGCTGAGCTGTTCCCAGTCTTGTCCTTGTTGATATTCCATACCTTAAAAATAAACATACCAAAGATCATATCCTGAAAAATAATCGGTAAAGATGGCATGGTTTTGAGACAGTCTGACGGTCACGTATATCGCTCCAAGTTGCGGTCGGTTTAAAAACGAATATAGCTAAAAAATTTAATAATGATTATGGCAGAGATATGTCAGCCTAAAACCTGCTCAGCAATTTGCGATATACATCTTAAGTTTGATTCTTATTAAATTTAAACAATGAATCAGAAAGAACAAAGAGAGGATTAAGGTTATGATATACGGTGAAGCGTTAGACTTCGACAACATTGATAATCCCCTCTCTTTAACTACTTTAATCACGTTCAGTTCTTTGAGGCTTTAGACCTCGTTTTCAAGTTGTTGTGATCACGGTAGTATGCTCTTTCATAAAATCAGTTCTTATGGATAAATATAAAGAAACTTTTGGAGTTGATATCAGTAAAGATGTTTTTGATGTTTATAGCAGTAAAGGAGGTCATTCTCAATTTAAGAATGATTCTTCCGGATTTAAATTATTTGTCAAGACATTAGCAGTAGACTCTTTGGTAGTGATGGAAGCTACAGGATATTACCATTATCGACTTGCACAGTTTCTTTACAAAAACGGTATACCGGTATCGGTAGTAAATCCCTTGTCAGTCAAGCGTTTTATTCAGATGAAATTATCAAAAATAAAGACAGATAAGAGCGATGCCAAGGCTATTTGCCATTATGGTTTGTCTAATGAAGTACCGCTGTACAATGCACTCAACGATGTACAGGCAGAATGCCTTCAGCTTTTTCGACTTATGGATAGTTATCTAAAGAAGCGTACGGCTACCAAGAATAAACTTCACGGTGAGGAAGTTCTAGGTATTCCCTCTAGGTATGTTTATAGGTCTTTAAAGCGTGATCTCAAACATCTAGACAAAGAGGTCAGGGGAATTGAAGCTCGCTTACTGGAGCTTGTCAAACAAGAACAGCAACAGCAACTAACCTTGCTAACGAGCATACCTGGAATCGGAATGAAAACCGCCTTATTTTTAGTGGTAATAACAGATGGATTTACCAAGTTTGAGAAGGCTTCGCAGCTGTGTAGTTACGTAGGGATCACGCCAACCATACGGGAATCAGGCAGTAGTGTTAGGGGGAGAAGTAGGATTAGTAAAGTGGGCAACAAGAAGCTTCGGAATCTATTATTTCTTTGTGCATTCAACGCCTGTAAACACAATAAGGGTTGCAGGGCAATTTATGAGCGAATTGTAGCCAAGGGTAAAAGCAAGAAACTGGCGTTGATTGCAGTGGCCAATAAGCTTTTAAAACAAGCTTTTGCTATTGCAAAATCCGGTTTGCCCTACGATGAAAACTATGTATCTGTTCTAGCAAAAGGATAGCTAGAAAAAAGAAGTAAATATTACCGCTAAGATCTATTTGTATGGATGTTAGTACAGGCTAATTATGTCTCAAATTTAATGTAGAAAAAAGTTGGTTTTTACCTCAGTTCTTTGTTAGGCAACGTTATTTTCTCATTTATAATATTCTGTACCTTGCTTATCTAAATACCCAATCTTGCCATTTGGTAATTCAAAGTATGCTAAATTATCTATAAATTCATTTAAGACTTTATATTTGACTTTTGGTGAGAAATTAAAAATATTCCATAAACCATTTCTTTTAACCTTTAAATATTTTCCGCTAATTCTTATGTCATCATAATATTCTGTTTTATCATTACTTATTACTCCATAGCTCAATCCTTCTTCAAAAATGACAAGCATAGGGTAAATATCGTGATCAGGATATTCCAATTGTTTTTTTCCGTTTATAAGATAGATTTTATCATAGTTATTCTTGGGAAATTTAAAAGTAGATAGCGTGTCTTTCTTATCTATGGCATTTAGAATGTATTTCTTAGAAAATTTATTAACTATATAAGATTCATCTTCTTCAGTAATCTCGATATAATATACAGTACCACTTCCACAAACTACGTATGTAATTAGTGGTCTTTTGATTTTTTCAAGTTTCTCATTGAAATAGATTACGTTATATTTTTTATCTAAAGCTTGAAAAATCGAGCCATTAAGATTACCGAAGTATTTTAATCCTTTTAGTAAAATTTTTTCTTCCTCATAATCAGTTACTAAAAACGAGTTCTTTTTTGTGTTTTTATAAATATGAAAAAGACCTCCAGCGCTATCATAATAAACAATATTCTCATCGTTATCAAGATTAAGTTGACCAAAAACAAGCAATGGAATAAAAATAAAAATAATTAAAATGTATTTCATAAACTTGATCTTTGATTAATCTCCAGTTATTGTGTGGAATTTATTATTGTACCAAAAAATATATCCACCTCCGCAAGATTCAAGGTTGTGACCGAACAGAGAATTATACCCTAAGACCAGTTTTTTGTTAATTGGATATTTAAAATTTACATTAATATTACTCATATCTTCATTTTTTGGCCATAAGTTTTTATTCTTTGAAACTTTTTCAAGTTGTTCTGTCCAGCCAAAATCTAAATTACCACCAGATAAATTTTCGTTATTTATAACAACAATTCTTTCTTTACCGTTTATTTTATTATCTACAAAACCAAAGGTCATTGAGGTAGAATCTTTTATTTTTATAGCTAAGTCTTTTGCACCATCGCCAAAGAAATCTCCATTTAATACAAAAGGATTATTATTTTTAACGATTTCGTAGTTTTTAAATTCAGGATATTCCTGCATTTTATCTTTTAATTCCAAGATAAATTCAGATTCTTCTTTTATGAATCCATTAAAAACATAACCAAATTCTATTCCTTCTGAATAGTAATATGGGTGATTATATGTTTTTATTTTTACCCAATTGCCATTTATTTCTTTACCATTATCTTTAATTATTAATTCTTTGTTTGTTTTTTCTAAGACATTGATTTTTGAACCAAATGGAATCGCTCCTATTCGTTTACTTCCTAAACTAGGTTTTTCTCTAATAATAATTCCGCTTTCGGATGTAACAATATAAATATTATCACTAGATTTATTTTCAACCTGAATAATATTTGAGTTATTATTTCCACTAAAATTAAAAGTAATTAAAAGTAATTAAAAGTATTATAAATTTATGGGCGAATTTTTTTTTCATAATGTTGCCTAACGTGATTGTATAAGATTAGTTGCGTGGTTTAAGCACTTAATATAGCAAATACAAACCGAATAGAAAATCCGAAAGGATTTTCGTAAGCAAGCCTGAACTAGCAATTAATTTTATACGGTGTGCCTGTTGCACAACCTCTTTCTTAATCAAATTTAAAATTAATAGTAGACTTCAATAATACCATACCCTTATAAATCAAAAATTTAACTATTCATAAAAATCAGAATAACCCTCTTTTCTTAGAAATTTAGACTTGTGCAACGGTTACCGGTGTTGGCACCAGTTATTTTATCAGTTTTATTATATTCGGATACAAACTTTCCGTTTTTCCTTTACTTGTTTTAATCGCAAAGATTATCGGTAGTATTATATTTACGGCATAAAGTCCGATAAAAATGTAAAATAAAATTGGGTAATATCCATAATGCATAATTTTAAAAAATGCGAATGCAGTTATTGAAATAAAAGCCAAAATTGACCACAGTATCTGATAGTTCAACAAATTTGCTCCGATTTTTTTAAGTCCAATTATTTTATCTCTTTTATTCATCCACATAATTAGTGGAATGATAATGTTTCCAACAGGAATTGCTAAAAAGGTCAGCACGGTAAGATGGAAAATTGTCAGATAAGTTTTGTCCGTTTGTTTTCCATAATCCAAAATGTCTTCTACATTTATGTCAAGAACTTCACATATCAAATTCAGAGTTTTTCCACGAGGTTCACTTTCGTTATTTTCGATTCGTTGAATTGTTCTTAAATTTACTTTTGCTGATTCAGCTAATTCTTCTTGAGAAAGACCTTTTTTCTTTCTTAATTCTTTAATTTTTTTTCCGATTTCGTTCATAGTTAATTTTGGTTTATTGTTTTCACAAAACTACTTATGAAAGTATCTTTTTGATAACGGTTTCTTTGCGACATTTTTACGACATTCTTGTCAATCTATTGATTTTGTTGAGTTTTTTAATTGGTGCCAACGGCAGTCTGTCTCAAAACTACCTAATTTGTTTTTAAAAATAATTGAAATTAGGGGTAAAGCCAAAATTTGCATTAATTTTTGTTTGCTTTTGTATTAATGCCTTAAAAGTTCGTTTTAGTCTTA
>NZ_JAHWDF010000035.1 GCF_019311235.1 Mesonia aestuariivivens
GATAAGCCTCTTTCTCCAATCTTCGGGAAGATCGCATCTGGTTCATATAGCCATAGATAAAGAGTTTGAGCAGATCAGCCGGATCATAGGGCGGCCTCCCTTGAGTAGCTATGGTTTGAAAGCCCATCTGTGATAAATCGAGCAAATTGACAAATTGATCAATGAGTCGTACGCTATTCTCCCCAGGGATCATATCATCCAAACAGGTTGCGTAAAGGCTGAGCTGTTCCCGGTCTTGTCCTTGTTGGTATTCCATACCTTAAAAATAAACATACCAAAGATCATATCCTGAAAAATAATCGGTAAAGATGGCATGGTTTTGAGACAGTCTGACGGTCTCGGCTATGCGTAGTGCGGGATTTCAAGGCACTTCATTGTCCGTTTAGCAGTTAGTTTATTTAATGTAATTACTTTCATATAAGCACTTTAACCCGCATTACGTATAGCCATTGTTGGGCAATCGTACTTTTTTTTCGTCCGTCTGTCAGCGTTGGCAAAGACATACTCTTTTGCAATTTTTGGCTCGTGTGTCGGCTGGTGCGAATTGCAAATGTGTACGGCTTTTAGCGTTGGCTTTTCCATCACAATATTAATTCGTTCAGCATCTGTTTTAAGTTCAAATGTTTTGCTCCACTTACAGTTTTTGAATTCATTGAAACTAACTCAATCCAATCCATTATTTTTTTCTTTTCGCTCGTTTTCTCATTCCAATATTCGGTTAACTCAATTGATGATGTGTTAATCAAAACCTCTAAAACCGAGTCTATATTCTCAAACAGCTTAATATAGATTCTTGGAATATTTTTGTAAGTCTTATTCTTGATTAGATAATCGTCTTTTCCGCCTGCTGTAAATAAATCTCTAATATTTGGGCAAACAACGGATTCCTTTGTTACTAACCAAATCGCTAGTCGAGCAAACTTGTCTCCTCGATTACTAAAAACTTCTGGAAAGTAAACCATTGCTCTATTTTTTATTTCTTGCTTTTCTCGTTGGTTTAGATTATTCCAAATATTAATTACAAGATTACTTGCTTGTTCTGTATCTTGTATCCACCACAAATCTTGTCCAGGTTTCAATTTACTTTTGTAGTAGTCAGTAATTGGTTTAATCGGATTTTGTTTTTGTCGTAAAGTGTCGTAAGGCGTATTTATTTTGTCAAATATTGTTTTGCCTTTCTCCAAGTTCATATCGATTAAATATCTTGGCGAGTGAGTTACAACAACCTCTGACAAACATTCTTCATATGCTCTGCATTTGAATTCAATCGGTTTTCCAAGTTTGCCAAATAGCATAAATATTCTCTCAACATCTTCAACTCTTGTCGATTCTAAAACACTATTTCCTGTCGTCTTCCAATGATTTTGAGTAGTAGTTTTTACTTCTATTCCGTAAAATTTATTTGCGATAATGTCAGGAAATTTTTGCCCACCAATAACTTCAATTGAATTTTCAAAAGCAGTTCCCACAGCTAATTCAGTCATTACGTCTCCAACGTAAGGTTCAAGTTTATTGCCTTTTAGTTGTTCTATCTTTTTTGGCGATTTTTTGGCGTGTGCATTTAATTCAATAATTGTTGAATTAAGCAAAGCGGTGAACTCGTTTTTATGCGGTTCTGAATTTACAGATACTACCATTACATTTTAAAATATAAATTCCAAACATCTTCTATTCTCTTTGCTAAATTGTAAGCGAGTAGAGGCGGAACGGCATTTCCAATTATTTTATATGCTTTTGATGGACTTACCAAATATGAGCCTTTACGACCTTGTTTGTTCTCAATTACAAATTCATAATCGGGTGGAAAAGTCTGGATTAAAGCACATTCTCTTGGTGTTAAACGTCTTTCTTTTAATCCTTTTGAAAGTTCTTCTGTTAGTATTCCCCCATTTTTTTTAGATAATCGTCTAAACTCTATATTTCCGTGGTGTTCTGCTCGGATTGTTGGGCTAATACCATCAGGTTTAATTTCTATTTGTCCTTGACAATGTTTACCCATAAACTTTGCTTTTGAGTAAAATTTTTGGGATAAATCAATTGATTTTTCTGGTTCTTCTAAATTTGCAAAAAGCTCTTTTAAATCTACGTGACGTTTTAAATTATCGCCATCCGATGTATATGCGTGAGTTGGTTTTGGGTAAGGGTTGTATTTATCTGATATAATCTCCTTTTCCAATTCATCTAATGCGGATTTTTTTAAAGCAGATTTCTTGATTCCAATAAAGAAAACTCTTTCTCTTGATTGTGGAACTCCATAATCAGCCGCATGTAAAACTCTTGGCTTTAAAACTAAATATCCATTATCTCCTGTAGATGAAAAATCACTTTGGATAATGTCTTTTACATTTGAAAGGTTTACCAATCCCTTTACATTTTCTGCAACGAAAATTTTAGGTTGAGTAATTTCAATCACTTGTTTCATCCACATATAAAGCTTTCCACGAGTTTCTTCTGTGGCACAAGTTTCAGTGTTTAGTTCGCCTTTGTGGTTTTTATGGGAATTAAAGCCATTTCTTTTTCCAGCGACACTAAAATCTTGGCAAGGAAAACCACCTGTAACGATGTCAATATTTTCAGGAAATACTTTAGTTCCGCTTTGATGAAGTTTTACTAAATCAACGATACTATCGGTTTGATAATCTTCTATATCGTGTCCTCTTTTGGAAAAATAATGCACCCAAGCATTTCTTGCATCTTTTAAAATGTCGTTTGCAAAAACTGTTTTGAAACGAGTTTTTTTGAGTTGTACAAAATTATTGTCAAGTTCATTTGCTATAAAATCAGGATTTAAAATTTCGTTTACAGAAGATTTTAAAACAGAAAAGTCGCCCTCAAAACCTAAATCCATTCCTCCACAGCCTGAAAATAGAGAAAGCATATTTAAAGTTGATTTGCCTTTTTCCTTTTCATTCTGCAATTCAGTTTTTACGTTGAATTTTACAGCCAATTGTGGTTCTTCAACTACGCTTGTGTTTTCAATATCAGTTGTCAATGTTCGCATAGTTAATTTTTTACAGGATGAGATTTTAAATATTTTATTTTTCTTTCTGCCACTTTTAAAGCTTTGTTTGCACAATCTTCGTTTGCAATTTCATAAGCAATTTTGTCACTTATAAATTGAATCATTAATTCATCTTTATCGAGTTTTAGGATTTCGGCAAGTCGTTCCAACATTTCCTTCGTTGGTTTTCGCTCGTTTCTTTCGATTTTACTCAATATTGCTTGGTCAATATCAACATAAGCAGAAACTTGTCTTAAAAGCAGTCCCAACTCTTGTCTTTTGTTCCTTAATATTTGTCCGATTGTTTCCATTTGAAATTTATAACTTGACAGTAAGTGTCAAATATAGATAAAATTTTTTAAGGCAAGTATTCAGATAGTATTTTTTCGAGCTTTGGAAAAAAACAGCTCTTTTGGTTTTTTCAGTGTTGGCTTTTGTGTCGGCAAAAACCAAATGTGCTGTTTGTGCGGTGGGCTTTTTCAGTATGTTGCCCAACTGGTTATATCATAACGAATATAACCGTTTTTGGCTAAATACTTCCGGATAAACCAACTTTTTAGGTTGTAATATCAGCATAAAAAACACCTATCATAGAAAATTTTATTTCCGAAAATTAACCCCTTCTTCTTTTTCTAATGGATTTCCATATATAAAGTATTTAAAACAATAGCCTCCTACTCTACTCTTTTGGTAACTCTATACCCTTACAAACGTATGTAAAAAGAAAACCAGGATCTTCATCTATAGCTAACGCAATTAAATATAACTCCCTAACTCTTAATTGAGTGTTTGGATTATTAGCCAATTCACTCAAGCGAGTTTTGCTAATTCCTGTTTTACGAGAAACATCTGATCTATTAATAGATTTTTTAGCAAAGTAGAGTCCTAATTCTGTCATTGATTTTATTACTTTTTCAGTACATAAAGTTAGGCTTTAAGTTAATTTTTTCCGATTATCTAAACTTTTACTTGTGAATTTATCTTTTAATCAATACATTTATACCGAATTTCAGAACAAAACACCTTAATTAATGAAATTAATTTTTAATATATTAACCTAATATCCCATTTCACACCCTCATTTCTACTTTAAAAAAGCTAAAAATGCACATTAAAACCTAAATCTTATGCAAACCCAAGTCTTCAACAACCTCAAACAAGGCAAGCCCATCGCTTTAGAACACCTCTATCAACAATACAGCCGCATGCTTTTTTGGCTGGGCAAGCAATTGATACGGGATGAATTTGTAATTGAGACCTTGGTGCAAGATTGTTTTTTGAAGCTTTGGAAACATCGGGATACCCTAGAAACGCCACAGCACATCTTCTTCTTTTTACGCTATGTGATGAAACGGGAATGCACCTATTACTACTGTAGGCCCCGCAACCACTTTTACCGCAGCATGAACAGGTTAGAATTGTTTGGGAATTATCAAGACTTTATGCTGGGGCACGATCCCGCCGCTGAAGAAGACCAGCATTTATTAGCCCAAGAAGCCACACAAAAAGCTTTTGACCAAGTTAAAAAAGTACTGCCCTTTTTGGGTGCGGAGCGGCAACGGTTAATAGAACTCTGCTTGACCTATGGCTTTCAATACAAAGCCATTGCCGAGGTGATGGGTAAAGGAATCACCGAAACGGCGAATGAGGTGAAACGCAGTATTGAAGCCCTAAAAAATATTATTCACCAAGGCCATTCCCTAGAAGATAAGGAGCGCGTTCGTTCGCTAACTATACAAGGTAAAATGACCCCAACGC
>NZ_JAHWDF010000036.1 GCF_019311235.1 Mesonia aestuariivivens
CTCGCGCGAGCTTCCGCTCTTTACAACGTGTAGCGTATTTTCTGGTCGGCCGTGCCTTTCGGCAGGTAAATATGTGAGTTTTAAGCAGCCCATCGGTGTTTTAAAGATAGTCATTTTTTCTATTTTCATCTGAAGGTTTCAGTTGAAAAAAAAAGCAACACTTCCTTTTTCCGTTTTTAAAGTGGAAGTTTCAGCCGGCCGGTGGGCATAAGCCCGGGGAAGCTTCCGCTTTAAAAATGCTAGCCTCTTATGCGGCGATTGAGCATAAAAATTATGGTACGTAGTGCGCGGGCAGCAGCGTGGATGGTTCGGCGTGGGGATAGCGGCTATTTTACATAACGGCGTTATGGCCCTTTAGCTGCCATAACAGACCGTTATGTAACTTAGCTTGGGGGATTTTTTGGCTTTCGTCTATGGGAACAGCTCTTTACTTTTTTATGGTTTCCCATTTCCAATAATCGACCAGTTTTCTATGAAAAAGTAATGTGCTGTGTGAGCGCAATGGCAAGCCAAAAAATGCAGAAGTGATGGAGCGGGGAACAAAACAAAAGACAGGGGATTTTGAGGAACGAAAAAACTGGGTTTTGTTTTGTGGGGGTTATCTAATGTTCCAAAGGCTCCCTGCTTGTGTGACGGACACGTAATATTGTTATTTGAGTTTTTTCCACTTGGTAGGTTACCCGGTAACTGTATTTTTCAAAAGCCCTAAAGCTCCCATCATTGTTTTTCTTGAACCTATCCGGGCTATAGATTTCCGGGTTATCCGATAGCCCCCTTGATGTTTTGAGTATTTCGTTTTTTACTTTTGATGCTGCCTTGGGTGATTTCTCATTTAAATCTTCCAAGGATTCCTTTAGTTGAAGAGAAGCGTTTTTACTCCAGATTATTTTGGGTTTTACCATTCTTTTGCCATTTTCTCCATTTCTTCTTGGGTATAAAATTCCCCACGGTTTATTTGTGCTATGGATTCATCGATTTCTTTATTGTACTGTTCGATACTGATGCGTTCCTGATCTAATTCTTCTTGGTAGGTTTTTGCCATAGCGTCCACTAATCTTAAAAATTTACCGTCAGCCTTGTTTTTTATATACTCCAAAACGGTTTGTCTTAAATCCAAAGTTGCCATAATATTTCCTTTTTTCTTACTGTAAAGATACAATTTATGTTCCATAGTTTAACTGATGGGATGATACCGGTCGACGGCATTCTGTAATACTTCCAGTTCGGACTGCTTGTACTGCACCGTTGTTGATGCCCTTTTGTGTCCTGCAAAGACCTGGACGATACGGGTATCGTTTTCCTTTTTTAAAAGGTTGGCGATAACGCTCTGACGAATTTTTATTGGTTGTATCCTTTCGCTTTCTTTCCGGTTTTCGTTGATGGTTTTACTGATCCCGTGGGGGTTCATCTTTTCACCGTATTGGCCAAGAATAAAGGCCGGTTCATTTAGTTTCTCTTTGTTGTATTTCAACAGCTTCTTTCTATCTTTTTCTAAATAGTTAAGTATTAAAAGTATTTGTTTGGCCTGTAATGGTAATGTCCTGCTCCTTGGGCTTTTTGATGTAGCTTCACTACTTCCCTTGATAAAGATTCCGCCTTTTTCTAAATCTATATTTTCAACTTCCAGACCTGTGATTTCATTGACCGTTAACCCTTGGTAAATAAGCAGGCTGATAATAATTTTGTTCCGGTTAAACAAGTAGGTTTTCCGCTTGATCGTATAGCTTTCAAAAAAATGTTCCAGGGTTTCCGGGCTGTAAAGGTTATCGACTTCTATCTGCTTGCTGATTTTGTCCTTTAAATACAGTTCGCTACAGGGATGGTCTTTCCGCTTTCCTATCTCCAGTAAATAATTGAAGTAGATCTTAACGCCGTACAGACAATGCCGTAAGGTTTTGGGATGCAGATCGTAGTTTTTGCGCAGATGTTCGATGTAATTTAAAACGTCTTTGTAGGTGGCTTTTGGTGCTTTGGCTTGATAATAATCTGTAAATCTTTTGATGTTGTATAAGTTGCTGTTCAAGGTACTTTTACTGTATTTCTTTTTTAAATAATTATGAAGAGTTATCATATAAATTATTGATTTGATTTTGGCTGATATGCGTATATATTTCCGTACTCTCGATAAAACTGTGTCCTAAAAACTGTTGCACTTGCTCCAGCTTCATTCCGTTTTCTAAAAGATGGGTTGCTATGCTATGGCGCAACGTATGCATCCCGATAGCCCCCTTCCCGTTCCCCCAAAGGGGGAAAGCCCTTTTCACTAGCTTTTTCAGGATGGCATTGAACGTCCATTCCTGCATTCTCCGTCCTTTGGTGTTGATAAAAACAGCTTTCTCATTTGTTATTTGTTCATTGCCTTGTCTATTTTTTTTACTTGTATTCACGAACCTTTCGGTTTCAGTTGAAAGAAAAAAATGTAACTCTTCGCTGATTTTATCATTGACCGGTACTAACCTCCGTTTACTGTTCTTGCCTTTCTGTACAATGATTAGGTTTTCCGTTAACCGTAGATCTTCTTTATTGAGTTGGCTGATTTCATTGACTCGCAGACCACAACCATAACCCATATGTAAAATGCAGGTTTCCTGTTCATTTTCGGTTGATTTGTAAAGCTGTTGGATTTCATCTTGGGTAAATATTTGGCGTTCCACTTCTTCGTCCGGATAATTAAATTTCAGGTGCGATGCCGGGTTTGTTTTCAGCTTCCCCAGGTCAAGTGCATAGCCTAAAAAGGTCTGTACGTTCCTCAGGATGTCGTAAATGCTTTTTTGTTTGAGCTTTTGACCGGTAACGTGGCTTTCCCGGTTCTCGATGTATTCGTAAAAATTGGCGATTTCTACCGCTGTAACATCCTGTAGTTTGCCTATGCCGATAGATTCCAGCCAGCCAAAAAACTCTTTTAGCCATAAATATTTTGTTTGGCAGGTCTGTTCTGCATAGCCCAGTAACAGTAGGTAGTTCCGGTATTCAATGGCTTCTTTTTGATAGCCTTGATTGTGGATTACGTGTCTGCTCGGTTTTCCCATCTACGATAATTCTTATTGCTATGATGCTTTTGCTTACCCGATATCTTGGAACTTGGAACAATCGACTTTAAAAAAGGTTTATTGATTGATTATTAGCTCTTTGTATTGTTCCAAGATTGTTTCCTATTGTTCCGCACTTTCTGCGTTTAATATCATACCGATATTTTATTCCTGGGTTTTGATGGTGCTATTTGTTGTTGTTTCAGCTCTTGTATTTGGTTCATCAAAAAGTCTTTTATTTCCGCTCTCAGCTTCTGGTGATTGTCCCAGTAGTCTATCCTGTAACTGATTTTTCTAAGGTTTCCTCCAAATTTTGAAGTAATGTATTCCAGTTCCAGTAGTTGATTGATAAACCGGCTGCATTGGGCCTTGCTTACGTTCAGTTCCTGTCTGATTTCCCGTTGGGTAAAGTCCCTGTTCTGTTCTTTTAGGTATTTTTTTACACGTTCAAAAAATTGCCGTAAACTGCCATCAAGTTCATCCACTTTTAAAACAATGCTTTCAAAAAGGATTTCGGTTGCCTGTTCCACATCTTCTATCTCGGTTATCAGTTGGTTGTTATTGGTCAGTTTCCTTTGATATTGGTTTAAAAAAGTTACCTGTTTGATTACTGCCTGGTACATTTCATTGAGCCGCCTTATTTTATGTACTTTCTCCGGTAAGTGCAGTTGTGTAGCATAAGGGTTTACAATCTCATAATGCTTTAGGTTTCGCACCATATTTTGGATAAAACCGATGGCTTTTTGTTGGGCTTCCGGGTCGGTCTCACCGGCATTGCGCATATTCTGGTAATGGATGATCTTTTGCGTTTGCTTTTTGCTCTCATCAACGGCAATCAAAAAACTACGGCTCATATTGTCCTCGTAGGTCTCGCCCTTGGTGGTGGCACTTAAACTGCTGAACTGTCCTTTTACGATTTTATGGCTTGATTTGTTATTGCCCTTTTTGTCCTTGATGGTTACCGAGCTTCTTAAAATTTGGTTCGATATAAATTCACGTAAAGCGTACAGCGCATCTTCTTTCAGACCGTCCAGGTCCTCAATGATGACCACCTTTTTAAACAGGTCGAACTCGCCCCAGTTGTACAGACTGCTTTCCGTTATCCTTGTAAACCGTAAAACATCTTCTTGCGGCATCATATCGGCTATCCTGCTGATGATATGGGTCTTTCCGCTTCCCGAACTTCCCTGTACAAGTGCGTGCAATGGGCTTTTATTAACGTAACTCACGATGATTAAAAACAACAGCATCCGGCTGTTTTCCTCGCCTACTATTCCTGCTTTTCCAATGAGTTGGTTTAAGTTCTTCAGTAATTCATTTCGCTTTAAAAAGTCTATTCCCCTCCCTAAATCCCTCCCCGGGGGAGAGGGACTTTTTCTTTCAGATGAAAAAATAAGTCCTGTTGCTTCGGCTTCGCTCAGCACAAGTCTTTTGTCCAACAGTTCAATAAAAATAGTTTCGTCGTGTCCTTGCAGGGTTTCATTGATGTCCTTGTTGATAGGTTCCAGCACAGTTATTTTTATTTCCGGTTTGATTTCCAACAATAACTTGGCATATTTGGTTATGGCTTCTTTTCCTGCACTGTCATTATCAAAAGTAAAAATGATTTCTTCCAGTTGCTGTAAATCTTTTATTGCAGTTAGGATTTCAGCATTTAAGCCGTTGGTTCCGTAACA
>NZ_JAHWDF010000037.1 GCF_019311235.1 Mesonia aestuariivivens
CTCTTTTTTAACATCAGAAAGCTTATAAAAGCACATATAAGACTAAAACGAACTTTTAAGGCATTAATACAAAAGCAAACAAAAATTAATGCAAATTTTGGCTTTACCCCTAATTTCAATTATTTTTTAAAAAAAATTAGGTAGTTTTGAGACAGACTGCCGTTACCTGCAAGCTGAATCCAGCCGCACAGTCAAGCACATTTCATTTTGCTCGTGCCTCACAAAATAAAAAGAGCTTGCCTTTTTCAACCAACATTTTGATGATAATAATAGGAATTTTCAAAAATGTCCGTAAATTTGTCCGTGTACGTAAAAACGTCCGTTAATAATTATGGCAACAATAAATTTCTATTTAGATAAACCCGACAAAAAAGGACTTTCACCTATCCATTTGAGAATTAACTGCAATGGAAATCAAGTAAAGTTAGCAACTGGTCAAAAAATAAAATCAAAGAATTTCAATAAAACTAAACAACGAGCAACGGGAACTAGCTACGAAACCCGAGAAATAAATCATTACTTAAACTTTCTAAACGAAAGAGCAGACGAAATTTTGCATCATTCTAATAAAAAAGTATTTGATAAAAATGAGGTCAAGACTCTTCTAAACGAGCATATAGAAAACTACAAAGAAAACAACAATGTCAATTTAGTTAAAGAGCAAATATCTCTGTATGGAAAGCCAATTACATTTGTAGATTTATTTGCAGGTGCTGGCGGTTTTAGCGAAGGCTTTTTACAAGCTGAACATAATAACAAGTTTTACGATTTCATTGTAGCAAATGACATTAATGAAAATTGTGAATTAACTCACGTAGTTAGGTATAATCATCAATTAGGTTTAGATGCTAAATTTTTAACACAAGATATCACCGAACCTGATTTTTTAGATAATTTACTGGAAAAAATTGATGGAAAAACTATTGATGTTGTTTGTGGAGGTCCACCTTGTCAAAGTTTCAGTTTAGCAGGAAAGCGTAAAAAATTTGACAAAAAAGACGACCTGTTTTCACACTATTTAGAAGTTATAAAAGTATTACAACCAAAATACTTTGTAATGGAAAACGTAAAGGGTATTCTAACAAAAGAAGGCGGTAAAATAAAAGAATTGATTATTAATGAAATCAATTCAATCATTGATATTAATGAAATCCCTCTTTTAATAACATTTATCAAGAAAAACAAAACAGAATCGAATTCGTTTATATACGATTGCTTAATTAAAAAAGTAGAACTTGAAAAGTTGCTCGAAAAAGACAAAGATTCTGGAAGAGAGGAATACATCAACTTTATTGATAACCGTTTTAGAAAAATAACGCCAAAAATTGCAGATTACAAAACGAGTAAAACTGACGTAAACATCAATACAATTCGACACGGTTTTAAACTATTGTCAAGAACTAAACAATGGGATAAATTAAAACGTGACATCATCAGAGAAAAAGACTATTGCAACATTTATAGTGATGATTTTGCAGATGCGTTTACAGATTTCCTAACCGAAATTAGTCCTGAAAAAATTATTTCAAGAATTGAAACATCATTTAAATCATTAAAAATCCCAGAAACTTTCAAAAAAGATTGCAACGATATAATTACTGCATTAAAAATTTATGCAACCTCTTTTGATGAATCCATCGACATATTGAAATCGAGTTGCAATACATCTCAAAAAAAAGAATTGAATTCTATTTTAGAAAAAATTCGACTATACAAAATAGAAAAGCCATTTGTTGCCAATGCTTCAAATTACGGTGTTCCGCAAAACAGAGAACGAGTTCTTTTTATCGGTTGCCGTAAAGACCAAAAATTCATTTCAGAAATTCCTTCAACAGTTTCAGAAAATGAAAAAGTAACCATTTTTGAAGCACTTTATGATTTAGATTTTATAGGAAATAACCAAGAAGCACACCGCTATGAATTGGTGGATATTTCAAAACAATATAACGGAACAGCAAAAAAAATGGCGAGCCTTCTTAAGAAAAGAAGTATTGATGGCAAACCGATTTCAAAAGGAGGAAAATCGTATTCTGAATGGTCAAAAAATGGTCGATTAATTGAACGTTTTCAACCAAAAACCAAACCGTTTTACGTGAAAAATTCAGAAGCACTTGAAGCAGGAGAAAAATACTTTGACTTACTGAACAATCATAAAACAAGCAATCAAAGTAAAACTGTAATTAAGCGTTTGGATGTTATTCTGAAGAATGGCAGTTATAAAGATGCCCAATTCGAATTGGACAAATGCGGTTTAACTTCCAACAAACGAAACTACAATGTTTTAAAACCAGATGAGCAAAGTCCAACAGTTATGACAATTCCTGATGATTATATTCATTATAACACACCAAGAGCGTTAACTGTTAGAGAAATGGCTCGTTTACAGTCCTTTGATGACTCTTTTGTTTTTCAAGGCAAGCGTTCGACAGGTGGTAATAACAGAAAAACAGAAGTTCCACAATACACTTTGGTTGGAAACGCAGTTCCACCGTTATTAGCAAGAGCAGTCGCAAGTGAAATTTTAAAAAACATTAAGTGAGAAAACTTACCAACACAGAACAAGAAAAGATAAAATTATTGACTAAAAACCAAGTTGCCCTATCGTTAATTGAACCAACAGAAACAGGTTTGAAAAAATCGATTATGGATGCAACTGGTTCTGTTCGTAGCTATCTGAAAAGTGAAGAAATTCACGATTACGAATTACAAAAGCAAGGTCCTGATAATAAAGTTATCATTCCGACAGTAATTCATACAGAATTCAAAACAATAAAGTCAAAAGCCTCTTTGTATAGACCTCAAACTAAAAACGGAGACCCAAGGATTTGGTTTTATAGTTTAACGAAGATTGCTGACCCGAACGATATTATTGCAATCACTTATTTTAACGATAGTTTTCAAATTTTCAACTTAACAAAACTTGATGTCAAAACGTTGATTGATTCTTCAATTCAAAATCCATTTCAAGAGTTAATCAATGCAATTAATACAACTGAAAATGAGGTTGCTCTGGAGCTTTTATCAATGTTAAGAAAAATTGCAGGTTCTGGACCAATTCCTTCAATGGTAGATGCTGATACGTCTGTTGGTCGAACGCTTGAGACTGCATTGGGAATAGATATTAATTCTTCTAAACAGCCAGATTATAAAGGTATTGAACTAAAGTCTTTCAGAAACAGTAGAACAAACAGAAAAAATTTGTTCGCTCAAGTTCCTGACTGGAAATTAAGTAAGTTCAAAAGTTCAGCAGAAATTTTAGATGCTTTTGGCTACGAACGTGAAGATGACTTTAAACTGTATTGTACAGTTTCGGCAATTACAAGAAACTCACAAGGGTTAAATATGAGAATTGATAGTGACATCAAGCAACTGATTGAAAACTCTGATAAACCTGAAATTGGAGATTTTGTAGTTTGGACTTTGGACAAGCTACACAATAGACTTAAATCAAAACACAAAGAAACTTTCTGGGTTGAAGCAGAAAGTATAAAAATAGATAATCGAGAACATTTTCAGTACAAATTGGTTGAACACACGAAAAAACCAATTACATCTCAATTTGATTTATTAATTGAACAAGGAATTATAACACTTGACCATTTAATAAAACGAAATTCAAAAGGAAAAGTGGTTGAAAAAGGACCTTTATTTAAAATTAAACCTAAAGGAATTGAATTATTATTTCCACCAAGTGAAACATACAGTTTGATTTAAATCCAACGCAAAGTTCAAGCACATTGCAATCCTCGTTCCTGCGGTTGCAAAGAGCTTTCACGCCAACGCTAACTGAATGAAAGGGAAAAAGCCAGCAGGTAACAATGTATATAAAAAATAGCGGTTTAAGTGCTTAAATCAAAGTTGGTTTTGTAAATTTAAAAAATGGATTAAACTGAAAAGTTAGTATTGAAAATCCGCTACTTTCCATATACGAGACCGTCAGACTGTCTCAAAACCATGCCATCTTTACCGATTATTTTTCAGGATATGATCTTTGGTATGTTTATTTTTAAGGTATGGAATATCAACAAGGACAAGACCGGGAACAGCTCAGCCTTTACGCAACCTGTTTGGATGATATGATTCCTGGGGAGAATAGCGTACGGCTCATCGATCAATTTGTAAACTTGCTCGATTTATCAAAAATGGGCTTTCAAACCATAGCCACTCAGGGAAGGCCGCCCTATGATCCGGCTGATCTGCTCAAGCTCTTTATCTATGGTTATATGAACCGTATGCGATCTTCCCGAAGATTGGAGAAAGAGGCTTATCGTAACATTGAAGTGATCTGGCTGATTAAAAACTTAAAACCCGATCACAATACCATTGCCCGGTTTAGAAAAGAAAACCCAAAAGCCATCC
>NZ_JAHWDF010000038.1 GCF_019311235.1 Mesonia aestuariivivens
CGAAGTAATATTAAAATTAATAAAGATATGAAGTACTAAGATTAAAGAAATGGAGGTTTTAGTACAGGATAAATATGCTCTAAAATTAAAGAAGAAAAGAGTTGCTTTTTACCTCAGTTCTTTGTTACCTGCTGGCTTTTATTTTAGTAATCTTTTTAGCGTTGGCAAAGACATACTCTTTTACAGTTTTGGTGAAGCTTGGACGATGCCACTGTAAATGTGTATGGCTTTAAACGTTGGCTATTTCGTAAATCTAATTTGCAAATTCAGTTTAAAATATAATTCTCCGTCTTCCTCATAAATTTCCCCAAATCCGTGTCGAGAAGAACTTGCAGTATCAAGCTTTGTATTATTTAGCAAGTAATCCTCAAATTCGTTTTTATTATAAATATGATAACATAAAACGTCTCCATTTTCTTTGACGATTAAATATCCACCTGTCGCATCATATTTCCCTGTCCAAACTTGCGAGGGCATCATTCCAAGAGCAACATCTGTCAAGAAGCGTTTTATTTTGTATTCGTAAAACTTATGTTCGTTTTCAATGTCGAAGTTTAATGGATTTTTATCGGCCGTTTTGTTTACTAAATCGGTCAAGTGCGAAAACTCACTTGAATAAAAGTCAAAAACTATTTGCGATAAAATCTCTGGAAGCAAACTGTCTATTAGAACAAGGTTGTTTGAAAATATTTGTCGTTCTGTTTTTATAAATTCAAATTGTCCGCCATTTTTATGAACTTAAACAATTCTATCCATTATTTTACTTCTCGAAGCAATTAAATTGATTCGCTCAATTTCATCTTTTGAAAGTTTTACTCCTTTAATTTTATAAATAAAGTTTGTTGTTTTACCTGCATTTAATAGGGTAGAAGGGCTTCCAAGTTGTGATTTTATGCTAAAACCTAATGTTGGTTGTTGATTCGTTCTTTGGTCGTGAACAACAATAGTAATATCAGTTTTCGCTATAGAACTTGCTTTTAAGGAAATACAATTTATGGATTGCATAAATTCCTCAATTTCTGGAACAGAAAAAGTCCTTTCTTTATTTTGCTTTATTGCATTTAAGAGAAAAAGAGCTTTGTTTTTAAAGTCTGAAATGGGGATTTTTAAAACTTCTTCATCTCCCGAAACTAAAATGATTTCATCTTGAATTGAGTATTCAAAATTACCATTGTTTTCGGTGCGAAGTATTTTTATGATTGGGTAAACTAAACCTTCTAACTTTTCAATGTCTTTGTTTCCAAGAAATAATTGTTTGTCGCCTAATAATTTGAAAAGCGCATAAATTTCGCTCCATTCTCCTTTATTTCCTGTAATCATTTGCAGTTTAGTTTTTCTATGATTTTTTGCGCTGTTGCTTGAATTGCAGGAACTGCAACTGAATTTCCGAATTGTTTGTATGCTTGTGCATCTGAAACTACTATTTTAAAATTGTCAGGAAATCCTTGTAATCTCGCCCATTCTCGCGGTGTCATTTTCCTAAAATGCTTTGGGCGTGCCCAAGGGTCGGGCTATCCGCTACAAGTCCTCGCTCGTACCTCGCTGTGGGCTTTCCACTGCTATCCCTCACGCAACTTATCCGCGAAAAATATTGTCAGAATGATATTTAAGGAACTCTTGCGAAGGCAAGAATTTATCGGGAAGTGAGATTTTTCGTTTATTATATTTCAGAAAAAAATCTGCAATTGATTCATTTTCTTTGTATTCGAAGATTGCATCAGAAATTTTAACCACATAATCAGAAGTTATTGTTAAAAACCCTTTATCAAATGCTTGGTCGTGAATAGAATTTAAACACAAACCATTTCTTGGGTTCATTCTTTCTTCTTTATTTGTTCGCCAAGGAATAATATGACTTGCAACTAAAAAATCAGAAATATTAATACCTGTTATGCAACATTTTTGGTAATAAGAAGATAAAACCGAAGAACGAAAAAAGTTTTGGTTTACTCTTGTTTTTACAAGTCGTTCGATATCTTTTCCCTCTGGAAAATCTGTTGGGTCAATTTCATTGGTTTCAAGTATGGTTTTATTTTGAAATTCAGAAATTAATTTTTCACTTTCATAAGCTAAATCATCCCAATTACCGTGAAATTCATTCCAAATAACTTCTTCTAATTTACTGCCGTTTGCAAGACCTGTAATTCCTCTTTTTTGTAATTCAGGGTCTAATCTACCAAAATTACCAACTTTCATATTTAAAGCGGATGGTGAACGACCTATGATGTTGGCATATTTTATTATCGTTGGATGTGTTTTACTACTGTTTTTAAATGGAATTTTACAGTAAACATTAAATGCTACAATAGTTTGTTCTCTTGTCCAATTATTTGACTTTGCCATTTATTTAACTTGACTTACCTCTAAATCAGCTACTTGATAATCACTGATTAACTTGTTTAAAAGGTCTTCTGTAATATCTGAACCACCTGGAAGTATTTGTAGAAATATTTCAATTCTATCATCAGCTGAAAGTGTGCTTAACTTTTCATCATCACGAAAAAAATTCATAAAATCTTCTCTAGTAATATTTTTTAACTTATCGTTCATTATGCTGCGAGTTTTTGCGTTAGGGATTGAAGAGGAAATCCTTTTTGTGAGGAACGAGCAAAAAGATTAGAACGGAAAGCCCGACCCGATAGGGTAACGCCCAAATCTTCACGAAGCACATTTAAAATGGTTGCCAAAGTTTTTCCTTTGTCGTGATTTCTTAAACCTTTTACATTTTCTAAGAAAATTGCTTTTGGTTGATTTTTACTAATAATCTTAGCCACGTCAAAAAATAATGTACCTCTTGTGTCTTCAAATCCGCCACGCTTTCCAGCAATTGAAAATGCCTGACAAGGAAAGCCTGCACATAGAACATCAAAATTATCTGGAATATAATTTTTAGTTTCTTGTTTAGTTATGTCACCAAAAGGAACTTCTCCAAAATTTGCTTGATAAGTTTTTTTGGAATATTTATCCCATTCACTAGTGAATACACATTTACCACCTAAATTTTGTAGGGCTAATCTGAAACCGCCAATTCCTGCAAATAAGTCTATAAATTTAAATTTTTCTTTTTTGGGTGATGGAAATGGCACTGAATCAATATTGTTGAATATCAAATATTGTAGCGCTTCTTCAGCAACATCGTTTGTTATATCATCGCTTGGATATTTAGAACTAAGATGTTTTTTAACATAAGAAATTGCATCCTTTTTATAAAATTGGGATACCCCATTTTTATAATTGTGTAAGTAGTGTGTATACGAAGCTTGTTTAGGATTTTCAGGCTCCTTAGTGTTAACCCTAGATAGTTGGTTATCTACACTTTGAATATAATTATTTTCCTTTTTCATTTTCAATTGCTTGCTCAATTTTGCCTACGCAAGATAATAAGTCTTTTTCAATTTCTTTTCCCCAAAAACGCAAAATTGTCCAACCATCTTTTAGTAATTTTTTATCTACCTCTTTATCTCTTTCGATATTTCTTTCGATTTTTTGATGCCAAAATTTGATGTTACTTTTATGATCGTGCTTTCGGTTTTCCCAGTCTTTGCCGTGCCAAAATTCACTATCACAAAAAATTGCTATTTTGTACTTCTTAAAAGTTAAGTCAGGTTTACCAAAAACAGTTTTATTATTTTTTCTATATCGATATCCTTTTTTCCATAATGCTTTAGCAAGTTTTGTCTCAATTTTAGAGCCTTTGCTCTTTACAGCTTGCATATTTTTTCTTCTCTGTTCTTTGTTCAATTTGTCCATTTAACAAAGTTATGATTTTAAAAATGATGCTATGGGTAAGAAACAGCTCTTTTGTTTTTTAGGGATTGGCATTAGTTCGGTAGAAAACAAATGTGCTGTTTGTGCGGCTGGATTTTCAGCTTGCAGGTAACGGGATTATATATGGCAAGTAGCGAGCAAATAAGAGTTAATTTTCGATTCGTCTCAAGCCAAAACTTTTGTGTTTTGATTTTTAATTTTAGTTCAAAAAGCCAAATCAAAAGATTTGGCGACTAACCAAATATACCAAAATTTACGATTTAGAAAAGATTTAGCTATTTGTTATATATGTTGTGCCTGTTGCACAATTTACTAAAAAAGATTAATTTCATGATATGCAAGGCAAAAAAGTATATCAAGAGCAGTTATTCAACAGTTTTCAGTTGAGTGAACGGGTACCGGCCACTAATTTCTACCGCCGATTGAAAGAAGCCTTAAACTTAGATTTTCTCTATGATCTTACTCGAGGTTTTTACGGCAGCAGTGGTCAAAAGAGTATAGATCCTGTTGTGTTTTTCAAGCTCTGCTTAGTAG
>NZ_JAHWDF010000039.1 GCF_019311235.1 Mesonia aestuariivivens
TTGACGTAATTAAAGAGAGAGGATTATCAATGTTGCCGAAGTCTAACGCTTCACCGTATAACAGAACCTTAATTCTCTCTTTGTTCTTTCTGATTAATTACTATTTGTTTTAAAATACAAACTTAAGACGTATATAAAAAATAGCGGTTAAGTACCTAAATAAAAGTTATTTCCGTAAATTTATTACCAGTTACAAACCGAAAAGTCAGTACTAAAAACCCGCTACTTTTCATATACACGACCGTTATATGCCACTTGAAAAGAAACCGTGAGAAAGACAATAATCATATTGACATTAGCAATTCTATCCTCTTGTAATCTTTACGACAGGAAAGAAGAAGTTTTTATGACTGACCAAGACTATGTGGAAAATGACCGACAAATTTCACCTGATAGTTCAAAGCTCTTAATAAGTTATAGTATAGACTTGGGAGCATTTGGATATGGACAAGCAGGAACTGCAATTTTGAAATTATCGGACACAACGAAAAACCTTAGAGAATTTACGATACCGAACACTTTGACAAGAGTGAAGTGGATAGATAGTGAAAATGTTTCTGCTCAATTTGACATTTTACCATCATTAAGGACAGGAGACAAAATTGAATTTAAAGATATTGAAGTCAATGGAATTAAGGTAAAGGTTTCTGCTTTAGACTACATTGACAAAGATGACCGACAAGAAATCGAACATCGAGAAGTATCACCAAATGGACAATTTGAACTCGTTGCATATCGCTACTTGAAAGACAGAAGCAACTTGAATTTTATTCACATTTCTGTAATTCCAGTTGGCGGACAAATACCAAAATATGGAAACTATTTAATTGCCGATATGCAATCTGACTATGTACTTTACGGAACTTGGACAGATAAAAATGAACTTAAATTTTACTCAAACAGTCAATATTCAGACTTAATTCAATATTATTTGGTTAAGGACAGAGAAAAAATTAATTATGAAATTGTAACAGACGACAAAGAATATGGAAGTAAATACAGGTGGACAAAGAAAAGCGGCATATAACAATGGTAACCGTTGCACAACCCCATAATTAAAAAAAAACGTATTCATTTAAACCGCTTTAGAGCGGTTTTCTAGTTTTATATCGTTTGTAAATTAGCAAAATGAAGTGCCTTTAAAATGTATCTGTAGGCTTGCTTTAATCCAATTTTGGGTATTAAAAACAAGTCGAGCATTCCTGCTCCGCTTTTTACTCTTTTTTGAGAGAACTTGAGGTATTTCTTGAGGTTGTAGGCAATGGCGGAGAGCTGCATACACTTGTTAGCTTGTCTTAAGCCTATGGTGTTTACTTTCCTTAGCCCCATAAACTGAGTTAAGGTTCCAAAAACAGGTTCTACGGTGCTTTGTCGTTTGCCTTTCATATACCTGCCCTGTGGGCTTTCTACCCGGGCGATGTTGCGCTGGTATTCTGCGCGGTAATAGGTAACGCTGAACTTCTTTTCCTGTGCGCTTTTTCCCAGACAGCTGCTGCGTATAGGACAATCGATACACACGTGCTTGCGGGCGCGGTATTCCTTCTTTCGAGTTCCGGTTCTGTAATCGTTAAACTCCTTGGTGAATGGGATGATCTTACCTTGTGGACATAGATAATGATCTTGATCTTCAACATATCTAAATCCATCAGGACCGCCTTTAAAGGTACCGTGAGCAGGTATAAAACTTTTAAGACCCTGTGCTTCTAAAAATGCGTAGTTCTCTCCAGAGCTATATCCGGTGTCGGCTACACAATTCTCCCAAACTAATCCCTGCTGCCACAGGCGGAGCTTTACGCGCTTAACAATATCAGGCAATTGCTGATTGTCTTTACCATCAGCGTGGTAAGCCCTAATGTCAGTAATCACGTGATGACCGGTATCTACACTTAGCTGACTCAGGTAATTGAGCTTTCTGGCCTTGCCGGGCTTGACACTGATACGGGCATCAGGATCGGTAGGACTGTAATGCGTTTTATTGCTGGTATACTTACTGCCTTTATTTCCTGATCCCGGACGCTGATCCTGATCTTTGCTCCAACGCTTGTTGCGGCTAGAGATCGCCTTGAGTTCCTGTTCATTAGCCGTTATGCTGCGCTGACCTTTATCTGATTTATCGCCTTTACTCTTACGAAATGGCTGCGCAAGTGAGATTCCAGTTCTTCCTCTGGCACTTTAAGTTCCAGAGTGTCCATTGAGGCGTTCGCTTTTACAGGAGCACTGTCGATAGCCTGGGTATGGCCACTTACCATTCCGGCTTCTACACAAAGCGTGAACACTTTTGTAAAAACCGATTCAAACACATCTTCGGGGAACAACTGCCGCGTGCGGCTGATGGTGGAGTGCCAAGGTAGCTCCTCATCAATATCATAGTCTACAAAATACAGGATATCCAAACGCATACTGCAATGATCAATAAGCTTGCGGTCACTGATGATGTTCTCTAAATAGCCCACTAGACACAGCTTAAAAAACACAACAGGATCTATACTCTTTTGCCCACTGCTGCCGTAAAAACCTCGAGTAAGATCATAGAGAAAATCTAAGTTTAAGGCTTCTTTCAATCGGCGGTAGAAATTTGTGGGCGGTACCCGTTCACTCAACTGAAAACTGTTGAATAACTGCTCTTGATATACTTTTTTTCCTTGCATGCCATGAAATTAATCTTTTTTAGTAAATTGTGCAACAGGCACAACGTATATAGCTCATAACTAATTAGTTGCTTAATCGAAGTTAAGGCATATTTGCGAAGTCCGCCAAATTTTTTAATTTGGCTTATTGAAAAGAAAAGGTAATAAGAAAATTAAAAAATTCGGCTCGTGCTTAACCGAATAGTTATCGCTAATTTGCACGCTACGAGCCATATACAATCACGTTGTAAGCAATTAAACACAAAATGGCAAAAATAGACCAATACCAAAAATATAGAGCACAAAGAAACAAAAGATTGCTACTTGCATTCCTAGCCTCTATTTGTTTAATAATAGGTTTACTATTTTTTATAACAACTTCTTATTTTATGGAGTTATTTCTTATTTCAAATAGAACCATTATTATCCTTGGAGCATTCCTGTTTATTGTAGGATTAGCACTATTGTTTAGTGTTTATTTAGGATTACAACCACTAAGAATATATAGACCATTTGATGAATATGAAAATTTTGATTTAAATAGTATTTTCAATTATCATTTGAAAAAGAATTTTATCGATAAGTATGGTTCGCAATATCGTAGATACGACAAGCCAGAAGAGGAACCAATATTATTTGTAGATGAATTAGAATCTTTTAAAAGAAAATATGTAGAACAGGCTCAGCACGATTTAGAATATGCAAACCTATTCGATGATTTAAACAAATTGGAAGGAAAATTTCGGACTCAAATTGAAAGACTAGTTAGTAATTCTAATTTGAACTTGATTATTGGCATTATAACAACCTTAATAGCTGTTGTAATATTAGGTTTCTCTATTTTTCAAGATAGGTCATTTAAGACCAATACAGACTTCTTTTCTTTCTTTTTACCACGTATTTCTACAGTAATTTTTGTCGAGTTATTTTCCTTTTTCTTTTTAAGGCTGTATAAAAATAATCTTGAAGAAATTAAATATTTTCAAAATGAGATAACTAATTTAAATTTTAAAATTACATCTTTAAAAACCGCTCTGAAGATGGAAGATAAAGATTCTCTAAGTAAAATAATTATTAATTTTTCATTAGCGGAAAGAAACAACATTTTAAAAAAAGGAGAAACAACTGAAAGAATTGAATCAAACAGGATGGAAAGCGGACACATATCGAACCTAAGTAAATCCTTTTCAGAACTAATTGAAAAACTAAAATAACTGCTTACAACAAAGAACTGAGGTAAAAAGCAACTCTTTTCTTCTTTAATTTTAGAGCATATTTATCCTGTACTAAAACCTCCATTTCTTTAATCTTAGTACTTCATATCTTTATTAATTTTAATATTACTT